>DATLIX010000001.1:0-4897 GCA_035539215.1 Dongiaceae bacterium
GGCCATGTCGGATCTCGTGGTGGTGATGAACAAGGGCCGCATCGAGCAGATGGGGGCGCCGGCCGAGGTCTATGAGCAGCCGCGCAGCGAATTCGTGGCGAGCTTCCTCGGCAATGCCAATTTCCTGCCCGCCAACGTGCAACAGGTCACGGATGAAGGGATCATCGTCGAGATGGCGGGGGGCGAGCGCCTGCTGGTCGGCGATGCGGCCCGCCCGGTGACGGCGGGCGAGCCGGTGCGTGTCGTGGTGCGGGCGGAGAAGATCGTCATCGCCGATGCGCAGGCGGCCGGCCTCCAGGCCCGCGTCGTCGATGTCGACTATCTCGGCTCCATGGCCCGCTATCAGATGGAGCTGCGCGGCGGCGAAAGAATGCTCAGCCTCGTCAGCCTCAAGGATCGTAGCCTGAGGCGCGGTGAAAAGGTCGCGCTGCAGATAGCGCCGCGGCACTGCCGCATTCTGTAGCGACGTTCAAGCCGGGCTCCTGCCCGGAGCCGCCTGCAAATGCGGATGCCGCTAAAGCAAATGGCGAGCGGCCAGCCAGTCGCGGTCCAGGCTGCCGCAGGCGATCGTTTCCGCCGGCCCGCTGAGCTGCACATCGTCGAACCGCCCGCCTTCCCGCGGCCTGAAGGCAATAAGCAATTCGCCGCCGCCGCTCGGCAGGATCGTCACCGGCGATTGCGCTTCACCGAGCAGAGAAGCGATCAGCCCGATCGCCACCGCACCAGTACCGCAAGCCAGCGTTTCCGCTTCGACGCCACGCTCATAGGTCCGCATGCGATAGCGGTCGGCACCGACGCGCTGGGCAAAATTCGCGTTCACGCCGCGCGCAAAATGCGGGTGATGACGCAGCGGCGGCCCGAAGCGCTGGACATCGATGGCGGCAACGTCATCGGTGAAGATCACCAGATGCGGGACACCGGTATTGATGCCGTGGCCGTGCCAGGTCCGACCATCGGCCTCCAGCGTCAGATGCAACTCGGCCAGGCTTGGGGTCGTCATCGCCAAACGGATATTGTCGTCCTGCAAACTGGCCTGCATCAGCCCTGCATCGGTGCGGAAAGTGGCGCTCTCGCCGATGATGCCAAGGTCGTGTGCCCGCTTCACCAGGCAGCGTGCGCCATTGCCGCACATTTCCCCGTCGACGCCGGTCGCATTGGTGTAGGTCATCGCAAAATCGACCTCGGTGTCGCTGCCGATCAATAGCAGACCATCGCCGCCAAGGCCTTTGCGGCGGTCGCACAAAGCGCGCGCCAAGGCATCGCGGCGCGGCCGCCATTTGTTTGCGCGATCATCGATGACGATGAAGTCGTTGCCGCAGCCATGCATGCGCGCAAAACGCAGGCGGGTCTCCGTCATTTCGCCGGCTTGCGCGCCATTCGCTGCCAAAGCTGTACACTCCCTTTATGGACAAGCCATCATGATGCATGCATTATCGCCTGCAATAAATCTGAAAAGCCAGTGCGCTGCTGCGATGACGCAAGTGACCTCCGGTCTCCCGGACCATCAGCGGCGGTGAAGTTGGCGACCCATGGGGGGTGTATGGTCAGGGCGGAATATCGGCCTTTCCTTCTGCTTTCTCCGGCGCTGACGTCGTTGGCGCTGCTGCTGCTCGCGCCGATTGTTTTCATCTTCGTCTATTCCTTCTGGCTGCGCGCTGCCAATGGCCAGGACATAGCTGCCTTTCAGTTCGGCAACTGGCAGTCCGTGCTCGGTGATTCCTTCTACTGGCGCGCGCTCTGGGAAACCTTCGTGATGTCCGCGCTGACGACGATTGCCTGCATGGTGATCGGCTATCCGACGGCCTATTTCCTGGCGCGCTGCCGGTTCGGCAACAAGGCGCTGCTGCTGTTCCTGCTGTTCCTGCCGTTCTGGATCTCCTACATCATCCGCACTTTCGCCTGGATCAACGTGCTGGGGAAAAGCGGCTTTGTGAATTCAGTCTTGCTGTCGCTCGGCATCATCTCCGAGCCGCTGAAGCTGCTTTACAACGATTTCTCGGTCATCATGGGGCTGGTCTACTTCCAGCTCCCCTATATGATCATCAACGTCTATGTCAGCCTGGACGGCATCGACCGCAATCTGGAATCGGCGGCGCGGACGCTCGGCTGCACCCCGTGGCAGACCTTTCGCGAGGTGACGCTGCCGCTGTCATTGCCGGGGCTCGGCGCCGGCAGCCTGCTTTGTTTCGTCCTGGCGGCCGGCAGCTTCGTAACACCGCGCTTGTTGGGCGGCACCGATACGCTGTTCTTCTCGCAGCTGATCTATGAGGCGGTCATCACCCAGCTCGACTGGCCGACCGGCTCGGTCCTGTCGCTGCTGTTGCTGGCTTCATTGACCATCATTGTCGCCGTCTACAACCGCTTCATGAGCTTGAGCGACATCTATCGGAGTTTCGCGAAATGAGCGGCCGTCCAAGCCTGGAGGGTGCGTCGCTCGGCTGGAACGGCCTGCGGCTGCTGACGCTTTGCGTCTATGTTTTCATGTTCGCGCCGATCGTCGTCGTCATTCTGCTCGCCTTCAACTCCGCCCGTACCGGTTCCTTCCCGATGGAGGGGTTCAGCCTGCAATGGTTCGGCAAGCTGTTCGACAATGACTCGATCATCGCCGCGTTCGAAACCTCGCTCATTCTGGCGGCAAGCTCGTCCTTTCTGGCAACCCTGTTGGGGGTGATGGCCGCGATCGCCTTGATCCGCTACAGCTTCAAGGGCAAGGCTGTCATCAGCAACCTGCTCAGCCTGCCGCTGTTGATGCCGGAAGTGGTGCTCGGCGTTTCCCTGCTGATGTTTCTCAAGTTCCTGCACCAGCCGCGCAGCTTCCTGCTGCTGCTGCTTGGCCATACCGTCCTCTCCTTGCCCTATGTCATCCTGGTGGTGCAGGCGCGCCTGGTCGGCCTGCGGCAGCATTACGAGGAAGCGGCGATGAGCCTCGGCGCCAATCGCCTGCAGACATTCCTGGATGTCACATTGCCGTTGATATCGCCGGCCATCATCGGCGGCTTCCTGTTTGCCGCCACCCTGTCATTCGACAACATCACGGCGACCTTGTTCTGGAAAAAGCCCGGCATCGAAACCGTGCCGACCAAGATTTTCGCCATGTTGCGGACATCGATCAGTCCGGAGATCAACGCGCTGGGCGCCGTGATGATCGTCATCACCATCGCCTTGCCGCTGCTGGGAGGTTATGTCGTGCGGCGTCTCACGCGCGGCAGATAGAGGGGTGTAACAGCCCGGCATGGTGCCGGACTGGTTGTGGGAGGAAGACATGAAGTTCGGTGACGACAAGAAATACGAACGTCTCTTGGCAGCCTATGAAAGCGGCGACATCGATCGCCGCAGCCTGATGCGCATCATCGGCGGGATGGCGGCCGCGGTCGGCGTCGTCGGCCTGCCGCTGGCGAAATACAGCCGCAATGCGATGGCTGCGGCGCAGAGCATTCGTTTCGACGGCTGGGGCGGCATCGTCTCGGAAGCCTTCCACAATAACGCCTTCCCGCCGTTCACGGCCAAGACAGGCACCAAGGTGGTGGAAGGCGAATTCGGCGATACCGACGAGTTTCTCTCGCTGGTGAAGGCGGCCCAGCCGGGCGACTACAATGTCTTCCTGGTCAGCGGCGTCTATGACTATTACCGCTTCATCCAGGCCGGCTTCGGCTCGGCGATCAACGAGAAGAATATTCCCAATCTGGCGAATGTGCTGGAAGCGACGCTGACGGCCTTCCGCAACGAATCCGACGGCAAGCTGTCGGCGGTGCCGTTCGATTACGGCGTGACGGGCCTCGCCTATAACCGCAAGTATATTTCCGACGAGGAAGCGAAGTCGCAGGGCGTAAAGCTGCTGTGGAACGAAAAGTACAAGGGCAAGATGGCCGGCTATGACAGCCCGCAGACGCGCGTCTGGATGGCCTGCCTTTATCTCGGCCAGGACCCGCAGGGCGCGACCGACATGAAAGCGGTCTGGGATGCCTGCCGCAAGCAGCGTGAGCTGGTGGTCAAGTATTGGAGTTCGGGCCAGGAACTGATCGACCTTCTGGCCAAAGAGGAAATCGTCCTCACCGACGGCTGGTCCGGTCGTATCGCCAGCCTGCAGCAGGACGGCCATGACATCGGCTTCCTCAACAATGTGGGCTTCGCCTGGCTCGAAGGTCTTTTCGTCCTGAAGGGCAGCCCGATGGAAGAGGCCGAACAGCTGCTGAACTTCTGCATCGAGCCCAAGGTGGCAATCGCCATCGCCGAAGGACAGAACTATCCCTCGTCGCTGGATCCGACCAAGGTGCCGATGACCGACAAGATCAAGAAGCTGCCGGCCTATGACGATACCGGCAAGTTCGAGGGCTATATCTGGGAGAAGGCCAAGTACTGGTACCAGAACCAGGATGAATTCAAGAAGGAGTGGAGTCGCATTTCCAAGGGTGCGTAACCCGGATTTGTGATTCGCGTCTGGGCTGCCGCCGTGGGGACAGGGCGGCAGCCCAGACGATCCGCATCATCCCCGCCACTGCCGGATTGTGATCTTTCGCCCATGAATGCCGTTGATCTGCATCGCATCACCCGCCGTTTCGCCGCCAATGTCGTTGCCGTTGACGGCATCGACCTCAGCGTGCCGGATGGCGCCTTCGTCACGCTGCTGGGGCCGTCGGGCTGCGGCAAGACGACGACGCTGCGCATGATCGCCGGGCTGGAAACGCCGGATGACGGCGAGGTGCTGATCAAGGGCCGGCGCATGAACGAGGTGGCGATCCATAAGCGCAATCTCGGCATGGTGTTCCAGAACTACGCGCTGTTTCCCCATAAATCGATCTTCGCCAATGTCGCCTTCGGGCTGAAATATCGCAAGGTTGCCGCCGAGGAAATCCGCCGGCGGGTGAAGCAGGCGCTGGATATCGTCCGCCTGCCGGGT
>DATLIX010000002.1:0-16395 GCA_035539215.1 Dongiaceae bacterium
CAACGCCGTGGAAATGGATGCGCTGCTGCGCCAGATGGAAGCGACGCCCCATTCCGGCCAGTGCAATCACGGCCGCCCGACCTATGTCGAGCTGAAGCTCGCGGATATCGAGCGCCTGTTCGGTCGACGCTGATTTATGTCCACCGCGATCTCATTGCGCTCGGCGATGCGCGCCGATGCCGAAGCGATCGCAGCTCTGCATGCGGCGGTCTGGCATGAGACTTATCGGCACCTTGCCCCGCCGGCAGCGGTTGCAGCCCTGACCGAGGCGCGCCGCCTGCAGCATTGGCAGGATATGCTTGGCGAGGATATACCGGGAAGGCTGACGCTCGTCGCTGAGGCCGACACCCAAATCATCGGTTTCATGCACGCGGCGGCACCGCAGGAACCGCTTTTTGGCGAGCGATACGAGATCAAACACCTCTACGTCGACCGTAGATTGGCGCGGCGCGGAATCGGCAGGCTTCTGTTGAAACAGATTGCCCTGATGCTGCTGGCGCGCGGCCATCGGGCGATGGCTCTGGGCGTCGTCGCCGGCAATGAGCCGGCGATCCGCTTCTACGAGGCGCTGGGTGGCAAATTGAGCGGCCGGTACACTGATCCCGGCCCGCTTTGGCGCTCCGACAACCTGCTCTATGCCTGGGACGATCTTGCGGCCTTCGTGGAGCCGTCCTCAGGCGGCTGAACTTTCCTTGCGCAGAATGACGATCCGCGCCTTGCCATAGGCCCGGTCGGTGACTGCCACATAGCCGGCCGGTTGATCGAAGGCATCGCGGCGATCCATCTCCGCGACGATGACCGCATTGGCGGAGATCCAGCCGTTCTTTTCCAGCGCGGCGAGGGCGGCGGGGACGAGGTCCTTGCCGTAAGGCGGATCGAGAAAGATCAAATCGGCGGGTGCCCGATCGCCAAAGCCGCGCGCAGCCGGCGGCCTGGTGGCATCGGCAGCCTGCACGGCGGTGCGCGCTTCCTCGCGACAGCCGGCCACATTGGTGCGGATCGCCTTCAAGGAAGCCGGATCGCTATCGAAGGCGACCAGGCTGACGGCGCCGCGCGACAGGGCCTCAAGGCCAAGCGCGCCGGAGCCGGCAAAGGCATCGAGCACCCTGGCATCCCGCACGACATTCTCGCCATGCACCAGCATGTTGAAGATTGCCTGGCGGGCCCGGTCGGCGGTTGGCCGCACATCGCGGCCCTCCGGCACCACCAGCTTCTTGCCCTTATGGGCGCCGCTGTCGATGCGCATGCTTGCCTTTGGGGCCGCCGGCGCGGCTGGCGGAACGGCCGCTCGGATGGTTGCCAGAGGCCGTATCGGGTTTCCCGCTGGGCCGCGCCGGGCGCGTATCTGCCGCCGCGGACTTGGCCGGTCGCGTCTTGCCGCTGTCCGAGTTACCCTTGCCCGGCTTAGCCGTGCCGGAACCGCGATCGCTCCGTTTAAAGTTGCCGGCTTTCGTTTCATCCCGGGATTTGCCGGGGAATTTCTGTTCCACAGGCTTTCCGGCCTGCGGTCGTGCATGCCGCTGCTCCAGCGCCTCGGCGCGTTCCTCCCTGCTGGCGCGGTCGAGCGCGTCGCGGAGCGAGGCTGCCAAAGCTTCGGCCGATTGATGTTTGCGTGGATCGGCGCCGTGATCGCTCTCGCGCCGTCCGGCCTGGCGATCATGTTTGCGATCCGCTTGTGCCGCGAACCGGCTGGGACGCTCTTCGCGCTGCTGCTGAGGACGGTCGCGATCCTGTCGGCGATCGCCGTTCCCGCGACGCTGATCGCTTACCGGCTGCCGAGGTTCCGCTGTGCGCTTATCTGCCTTGCGCGATGCCAGGCGACCGCGCTGATCCCGATCCTCCTGCTCCCGGTTCTTGTAAACGCGGCTATCGCGCTCGTCTGTCGGCGCCGCGGATCGGTTGTCGCCCGGTCGCTGCTTCGGCGGCCGTGCCTTGCCACCGCCCGCCTGCTGCGGGCGCAAGGGCTGCACAGCACCGGGCTGTCCTAACTGGTCGCGCAGGACCTTGCCCGGCACTTCCTCCATCTGGCCTTTTTCCAGATGGCCAAGCTGGAAGGGGCCATAGGACAAGCGGATCAGGCGGCTGACGGTCCAGCCGAAGAAGGCGCAGACCTTGCGGATCTCCCGGTTCTTGCCTTCGGTCAGGCTCATGGTCAGCCAGGCATTGTCGCCCTGCTGGCGGTCGAGCCCGGCCTCGATGGCGCCATAGCGCACGCCTTCGATCTCTATGCCTTTGGCAAGGCGGGTCAAGGAGGCAGGATCGATGCGGCCATTGACGCGTACGCGATAGCGCCGCACCCAACCGGTCGCCGGCAGTTCGAGCCGCCGCGCCAGTTCGCCGTCATTGGTGAGCAGCAGCAATCCTTCGGAATTGAGATCGAGCCGGCCAACCGAGATCACCCGCGGCAGACCTTCGGGCAGATTGTCGAAGACCGTCGGACGCCCCTCCGGATCCTTGGCCGTCGTCACCAGGCCGCGCGGCTTGTGATAGCGGAAGAGGCGGGTCTTTTCCGCCTCGGGAAGGGGCTTGCCGTCGACCCGCACCACGTCCATCGGTCCGACATTGACGGCGGGCGACGTGAGCTTCTTGCCGTTCAGCGTGACGCGGCCATCGGCGATCCAGGCTTCAGCGTCGCGCCGCGAACAGAGGCCGGCGCGGGCCATCACCTTGGCGATGCGCTCGCCTTCCGGGGTCTCTGCCGGCGCGACCTTGTCCTGCACATGGCCATCGCGCTTTTCGGTCATCGGCGCGCCGCCGCCACGAAGGCGCTCATCAGCTTGGCATCACCCGGATCGACAACGAATTCCGGATGCCATTGCACGCCGATGCAGAAACGCTTGCGTGGGTCTTCCAGCCCTTCGATCACGCCATCATCGGCGATGGCGTTGGCGATGACGCCGGGACCGACGGACCGGACGGCCTGATGATGGGCGCTGTTGACCATCAGCCGGTCGGTGCCGCAGATACGGTGCAGCCGGCTCTCTTTCGTCAGGGTGACCGCATGGCCGGCCGTATCTCTCGGATTGGGCTGTTCGTGCAGAATATGCCCGTCGACCGCATCCTCGATATGTTGAATGAGCGTGCCGCCCAGCATGACATTCAGCAATTGTTCGCCGCCGCAGATGCCGAGGATCGGCTTGTCGCGCTCCAGCATCGCCTGGGTGATCGCCCATTCGAAAGCGGTGCGGCCTGCCTTGGTGGCAACAGTGGCATGGCGCGTATTGTCGCCATAGAGGCTGGGATCGATGTCGAAGGCGCCGCCCGTCACCACCAGGCCATCGAGGCGGTCTGCCAGGCTGCCAACCTGGGTGACATTATGCGGCAGGCAGACGGGAATGCCCCCGGCGTCAGCGATCGCTCCACAATAGTTTTCACGAATGCTGTAGCGGGGAGACTGGGCTAAACCGCTCGGCGCGTCGGCGTCGAGGGTCAATCCGATCAGGGGAGCTTGCTGAGTCATGAGGCGAAGCTAAACCACAATCGCCGGATTCTCACAAGTCTCGATAGACCGTGCGGGCGGGAGGTTATCAGACGTTCTATTGAAAATGCGGTCAGACATCGAAAATCAAGTACTTAGAGCCATAACAGACAGCGGATGACCAAGCGGGCCAGACGGAAGAACACGCCCTGTGGCCAGTTGGTCCGGTTGCCCTCCTCATGGACCTTGACCGATGGGCCGAGCATGGTCTCAATGCGCCTATGGATGGCGATGGTGACTATATGGCCCTGGCATTTGCGCAAGCTGCCCTGGCGGCGGACCGCGATGAGGTGCCGATCGGGGCGGTGCTGGTCGACAGCGTGACCGGCAAAGTCCTTGCCGCCGACCATAATCGGGTCGAGGAATGGCAGGATCCGACGGCGCATGCCGAAATGCTGGTGATTCGGCGGGCGGCCCTGGCGCGCGGCGAAAAGCGCCTGATTGATGCCGACCTTTTCGTCACGCTCGAGCCCTGCCCGATGTGCGCGACTGCCATCGCCTTCGCCCGCTTGCGGCGCATTGTCTATGCTGCCAGCGATCCCAAAGGCGGGGGGGTCGAACACGGTCCGCGAATCTTTACGCAGCCCACCTGCCATCATCGGCCGCAAATTTTCGGCGGTTTGGATATGGATCGCAGCGCTGAAATGTTGCGGCGCTTTTTTCAGGCGAAGCGTGCGACATGGCGCTGATCTCGCGTTCACCTATTCGTCGCGTTGCCTGCCGTCGAGATCTTTCTGCTGTTTCTCGCCAGTACGGCGGTCATTCAGCTTTTCTGCTTTGGTACGGCCGAACTTCGTACGGTTGGCGTCAGCTTGCCGTTCCTCGGCCGCGCGCTTCTGTGCTTTCCGGAAACGGTTGAGATTGACGATCTCGGCCATGTTGCTTTGCCCCTTAAGGCTTCGCTGCTGCCAGACGCGCGGCTGATGAAATTCGCCGTGATGTGAAGTTTATCACCTTGCGGTGGTGACAGCTTGGCTTTGATAATAGCCCTAATTGTAGGATGTGCAAGGGAGGCCGCGTGGAACCTAGCCGCCGTGCAGCGTTCTATCAAAGAAGCATTGATCATGTGTCGTCGTAAGGGTGAGGAATCATGCGCAAAGGTGTCAAGATCGCTGCCGGTGTCGTTGCCGCCGTCATCGTCATCGCGCTCGTCGCGCCGATGTTTGTGCCGCTCAACAGCTACAAGGGACTGATTGCTGAGAAGGCCAAGGCGGCGACCGGTCGCGATCTCACCATCGACGGCGATATTTCCCTGTCCTTGCTGCCGATGCCGTCGGTTTCCGTTGCCGGCATCAAGTTCGGTAATGCAGCCGGCGGCAGCACGCCTGACATGGCGACCCTGGACAAGGCCCGCGTGAAAATCGCCCTCTTGCCGCTGCTGGGCGGCAAGATCGAAATCTCCGAGATCGTGCTGGAGAAGCCTGTCATCGTTCTGGAAAAGCTCAAGGACGGCTCGGCGAACTGGCAGATCAAGCCGGCAGGCGCTCCGGCTGCGTCCGGCGCGGCGGCACCGGCTTCACCGCCTTCCGCAGCTCCCTCGACAGGCATGAATATCGCGGTCGACGGCGCATCGATACAGGATGGGACGATCATCTATCGCGATGCGACCAGCGGCTCAGAGCAGAAAATCGAAAACCTCAACGTCGATCTGACAATGGACAGCCTGCAAGGGCCGTTTGCGGCCAGTGGCGGCGTCACCGCCGTCGGTATGCCGCTGGGCTTCAATGTCAAGCTGGGCAGGCTCGACAGCACGACACCAATGCCGGTCGATGCTTCTTTGTCGGTGAGCGAGGCGAATGCGACCATCGCCTTCAAGGGCACCGCCGACCCGGCGGCCGCCAATGACCCGCAGAAGACCATCGTTGTCGGTAAGCTGAGTGGCAAGGGCGATAGTGTTGCCAAGATTCTTGCGCTGCTGCCCGGCGCCGATAAATCGGCCGCACAACCGCCGCTTCTCAGCCAGGCTTTCAGCATCGATGGCGATGTCAGCGCCGGCAGTGCGGCAGCGACGGTCAAGGATCTGGCGCTGCAATTGGGGGATCTCTCCGCCAAGGCTGCCGTAGCGGCCAACTATGCTAAGGATGTCGCGGTCCAGGCCAACATCGCCGTGGGCCGCATCGATCTCGACAAGTTGCTGCCGGCGGGTGGAAGTTCGGCCAATCAGGCGGCTGCGGCGCCGGCGAGCGGGGCGAAGCCGGCGGCATCGTTTAGCCTGCCGGGCGGCATCACTGCCGGCGCCGACGTGACCGTCCAGCAGATCGTGATGCAAGGTCAGCCGATCGACAATACCAAGCTGTCCTTGCAACTGGCCAACAGCCAGCTGACCATCAAGAGCCTGACGGCCCAATTGCCGGGTGCAACCGGACTTGGTGCGAGCGGCGTTCTCTATGCCGATCAAGGTCAGCCGGCCTTTACCGGTGGCGTCAATGTCAATGCCGGCAACCTGCGCGGCCTCATCGATGCTTTTGCCAAGGGGGCGGTCGACAGCGTTCCCGGAGACCGGCTGCGCAGCCTCGCTTTGACCAGCAAGATCGGTTTCAAGAACAATCAGCTCGATGTGACGCAACTCAATGGACAGCTCGACCAGTCGACTATTCAGGGCAGCGCAAGTATCGCATTGCCCGATGGCAAAGCGCGCCAGCAAATGGGATTTGGTCTTGGCCTTGCGATCGACAAACTCAATCTCGATGGCTATCTGCCGAAGGGCAAGGCGCCGGCGACGGCGTCCACGGCCTCAACCGACAAAGCCTCGGCCGACAATAAGGCGGCTACCGCCAATCCGCTGAAATCCCTGGCGCCCTTCGGCAATATGAATGCCAATATCGATGCCAAGATCGGCAGCCTCACGATGAACCAGCAGCAGGTCAATGGCCTTCACCTGCTGATCGCCTCCGGTGGCGGCGTGGTCGATATCAAGGATCTCAGCGTTGCGGATTTCATCGGCGGCAAGGGTACCGTTTCGGGCAAACTGAGCGATCTCAATGCCAACCCGCATTTCGACGCCACTTACAATGTGACGGCCAAGGAAGCCAGCAACGTGATGCAGATGGCCGGCGCCGGGAATGCCCAGGCGGCTAAGCTCGGCGCCTTGACGCTGAACGGCAAGGCCGGCGGCACTCTCGACAGTGTCGACTACGATACCACGATCGGCATTGCGGGGATCGGCGCACAGGGTTCCGCTAAGGGCACGTTGGCGGGTCTGATGAATGGCGGCATTCCCAAGGTCAACACCACCTTCGATCTGAAGGCACGCGATGCGGCCGCTTTGGCGGCGGTCGCCGGGGCGTCGGCCGATGCGGCGAAGCAGCTGGGTGCTGTTTCGGTGACAGGCTCGGCACAGACCAGCAATACCGATCTTACCTATGATGTTGCGCTGAGTGCCGCGGGCATCGGCGCCGACGGAAAGCTGGCCGGCAAGCTGAGCGGCATTTCCGGCGACAATCCGCAGGTCGATACCACGCTCAATCTGTCTGCGCAGAAGCCGGCCCCTCTGTTGCAGCTGGTCGGCCTCGCGGGACCGAAGGCGCAGGCTGCCGGTGCGCTGGGTGTCGCCGGTACCTTGAAAGGGGGTGCCGACAAGATGCTGCTCGATCTGAAGCTGCAGGGTCTTGGCGGTACGGCGGCGGTGTCAGGGACGGTGCGGGCAAAGGCCAAGCCGATCGCCTTCGATATCGCGCTGACGGCCAATCACCCGCAATTCTCGGATCTGCTGCGGGTTGCCGACCTGCCTAGTTCGGGCGTGCAGGCGGGGCCGCTGAAGCTCGCGGTTAAGGCGACCGGCACGACGCAGAAGGCCAATCTCAGCCAGCTTGATGCCGCCTGGGGTGACAGTTCGCTGACCGGCACGGGCAGCTATGACGCGACGGGCGCCAAGCCGCTGGTCAATGCCAGCATCGTCGGCGGTACGATCAACCTCATCCCCTTCATGGGCGGCGCCAATAAGCCGGCCAACGGCAAATCCGTTCCTGCTGCCGGTGGAGGCGGCAACGGTCCCTGGTCGACCGAACCGCTCGATCTCTCGATGCTGAAGCAGCAGGACGCCAATATTGACCTCAAGGCGAAGTCACTGATCATGCCCGACCAACGCATCGACGATCTGGTCGCCAAGGTCACGATCAGGGACGGGTTGATGACGATGGAGACCTTGAACGGCAAGATCTATGGCGGCGGTTTCGATCTTTCCGGCACCACGGTCAATGGTAACGGCACGCCTAAGGTCGAAGCAAAGATGATCGTGGACAAAATCCAGGTCGGGCAGGTGGTGGGCGGCGGAATCGCCGGCAATCAGCTAAAAGGACCCTTGTCGCTCAATCTCGCGCTCGGCGGCAGCGGCAACAGCCAGGCCGAACTGGTCCGTTCGTTGACCGGCAAAGGCAGTCTCGACGGTACCATGATGATCATCGGTCAGGTCGAACAACAGGTCGGTTCCGCCCTGATCGGCGTACTCGGGCAGAAGGTCAAGGCGGTGCAGGGCATCAGCGAGACGATCACCGGCGTGCTGAGCAATTTCACCGGCGTCGACAACGCCTTGAAGGGAACCTTCAACATCACCAAGGGCGTCCTTGATACCCAGGACTTCAGTTTCGCCAATCCAAAGGCGCGCGGCACCAGCAAGGGGCAGATCGATCTCACATCGCTGGCCTTCTCGCCCATGCTGGTGGATCTCTTCAGCGGAGCCTCGGATAAGGCCTTCATGAGCATCAATTTGCAGGGTCCGCTGAGCAGTCCGCGGCCGAACTTTGTCAGCAACGGCTCTGCCGGCGCCAGCGGCATTCTCGGGGTCGATCCCAACGGACAGGTACAGCCGGGTCTCATCCAGCAAATCCCCGGCGGCAATAAGCTGCTGAACAAGCTGGGCGTCCAGCCGAGTACCGGAACCTCTGCGCCAGCGGCCACCGGCACGACGCCGAGCCCGGCCGGAACGACCGACACCACGAACGGGCAGACGACGGCACCGGCGACGCAGAGCAAGCCGTCCGTGAATATTCCTGGCGTCGGCGATATTCAGCTGCCCTTTGGCAAAAAGAAGAAAAAGAAAAACAGCGATACGACGACGGATCAGCAGCCGACGCAGTAGACCTCGCAATCATTATCGGATACGCCGGCGCATGAGGTGAGGCGCCGGCGGCAGGGCGCCGGCAGAGGTGGGGGTACCGGCATCGGAAGACTGCTGACCCGGTTCCCGTTTGGGTTCTTTCTGGAACGGCGATTGAGATGCTGCGGACTCTGTCATCGCTGGAACCCCGCATCGGCAGACCAACCGTCCGCGGCGAGGATTGCTGCGGCCGTAAAGCTTTTGATCATCTAGGGTTCATGCACCTTATAAGCCGTCGTGCCGGTCTTGGTTAATCGGCCAGGTCGCACCAGTATCCTGTTACGGCCATCCGGTGATCAGCCCGTTTCGCGGGTTAAAAGAGAATAGGACAAGGTCGATGAAGCCCGGCTGAGGCGAATTTTAAGCTGGGATTCAGCTTTGTTCGGGCAAAATGTTGCTTTATTCATCTCGACCCACGGCGGTTCTGCCGCTCGACGGATCTTTACACCCGGCATTAGGAGAATTGTCGTGCCGACAGGCAGGTGCCTTGCCTCAGAATGCGGCAAGCAAGCCGATCAGCGACGACCTGCCCCCCGAAGGCTGTTGGATCGATCTGCGGCAATTCTCTTTGCCGTGACGATCGCCATGACAGGCCGGTCCGGCTTTGCAGGTGATTGCCAGACCGCGCCGGCCGACGCCGCGGTAGCTTCGCCCGATTCTCTTTTTCAACAGATCCGCGCCAAGACGGACGCTCAGGTGTTGAACATCGGCATCGCGCAGCGCGTCGACCAGGATAAATGCGTCTGGGTCTACGATGTCCGTCTATTGACGCAAGCAGGCGCGGTGATCCAACTCGACTTTACGGCAGCAAATCTCGCGCTGTTCGGCGGGCAAGGACCTGACGGCGATACGGCCTCGGCTGCCTTGCTACAAGCATTCGGCCTCAAGCCCTCACAGATCGGTGGCATGGCACCGGTGCATGACAACGGTGACGCGGCCTCGGATGCCGGCGCTTCGCCCAGAAGCGGTAGCAACGGCGGCAGGGTGGGTGGAGGCGCGCCGCCCGGCAATGCAGGCGGCACGGGTCCCGGTGGTGCTGGGCCAGGCGGCGGTCCTGCCGGACCAGGTGGCGGCCCGGCCGGTGGCCCCGGTGGTCCTGGCGGCGGTCCTGGCGGAGGCCCCGCTGGTCCGGCCGGCGCGGGTCCTGGCGGCGCTGGTCCCGGTGGTCCTGGCGGGTCAGCCGGCGGCCATGGCAATTGATCCGGGTGAAGAACGATGCGTGTGCTGATTGTCGAAGATCATCATCAGTTGAGCCAGCAGATCGCGGAGGCTTTGTCCGCTGCGGGCTATGTCGCCGAAATCGCTGCCGAAGGCGAGGATGGATCGTTTCGCGGCGATTCCGAATCCTTTGATGTGATTGTGCTGGATCTGGGGCTTCCGCGGCTGGACGGCCTGTCCGTGCTGCAAGGGTGGCGCAGTCGTGGACACAGGATGCCTGTGCTCATCCTGACCGCGCGGGATTCCTGGCGGGAAAAAGTGCAGGGCCTGCGGGCGGGGGCGGATGACTATCTGACCAAGCCGTTTCAGATGGAGGAGTTGATCGCCCGCGTCGAAGCCTTGATCAGGCGCAGTCATGGCTTGGCGCATCCCGTGCTGCGCCGTGGTGAAGTCCAGATCGATACCGCGACCGGCACGGTTACCCGCGGCGGCTGTGTTGTCCCGTTGACGGCATTGGAGGGCAGGCTGCTGAACTATCTCATGCATCGCGCCGGCGCCGTGGTGTCAAAGACCAGCCTCACGGAACACATCTATGATCAGAGCTTCGACCGGGACTCGAACGTCATCGAAGTATTGGTCAATCGTCTGCGCAAGAAGCTAGGAACGGATTTCATCAGAACCAAACGCGGTGCGGGCTATGTGATCGATCGCGATGATACATCAGATCTGACGCAGGCTGCAGGGCCCGCCCATGACGCTGTCGGTCAGGTTCCGTCAACCGGCGCGAGCAAATAAGTGAATGATGTGCCGATATCATCGCTGAGGACGTCCGCATCGGCGATAGAACCGCCTGCCGAGCCGCGCCGTCCCGGCAGAAAGCCATTCGTCACGGTACCGGCCACTCTTACCGCACGCCTGTTGCTGCTGGCGACGCTGGGGGCGCTGCCGGTCCTGGGGCTCGCAGGTATCCTGCTGCAATGGCTCTTCACCGACCATATCACGCAGCAGTTCGATACTTATCTTGCAGCATATCAGCAGGAACTGGTGGCGGGGATAACGATCGGCGATCAGGGACATTTGCAGACGGCATCGGAACCCCTTGATCCCCGCTTCAACCTGCCGTTTTCCGGCTGGTACTGGCAGGTCATTCATGCGGGCAAGATCGTTGCCCAGTCCCGCTCGATTGATCCCGTCGTGGTCACGGGCAAAAAGACGCCTTATCTTCTCGTCGACGCGGAACCCAAACTATGGGCAGGCGATCTCGTCGGGCCGGGCAGCGTTCCTGTCCGCGTCATCGCGGCGAGCATTCGCCTTCCGGGCGGCACGATTCCTTTCCAGGTTATCGTTAGTGGACCAAGCAGCGAGATCGACCGTCAAACTGCGAGCTTCGGCAAGCACCTTGCCTTGATACTTGGCGCGCTTGGGCTTGCTTTTCTGGTCGCGACATCGCTGCAGATCCGCTTTGGGTTGTCGCCATTGCGGCGGCTGCAAGGCGAGTTGCAGCAGATTCGGAGCGGTATTGCCGCGCATCTTTCCGATGGTTATCCAGCGGAGGTTGCCCCGCTGGCCGAAGAGCTCAATGCTGTGCTGGATCACAATAGTGCACTGATCGAGCGGGCCCGCATGCAGGCCGGCAATCTTGCCCATGCCTTGAAGACGCCCTTATCGGTGATACGGCATGAAGTCGCCGGGCTTGTCGTCACGGGCGACAGCGGCGGCAAAGCGGTGATGCGCGAGCAACTGGACGTTATGGCGCGCCAGATCGATCGTACGCTCGCTCGCATTCGCATGGTCGGACCGGATAGAGCCGTCGGCAGCCACTGCAATGTCACCCGCATTCTGCGCGATCTGGTCTTCTCCATGGAGCTGCTGCATCGCGATCGCGCCTTGCGTATGGAATTGGTGATGCCGATGCCTTTGGCGTTCGCGGGAGACGAGGAAGATCTGATGGAGATCCTTGGAAATCTCCTGGACAATGCCTGCAAATGGGCGCGCAGCCATGTCCGCGTTTCGGCCTTCGCGCGCGCGATCGGCGGTACGCAGAAGATCCGGCTGCTGATCGAAGACGACGGGCCGGGAATTCCAGCCGCGCAACGTTCTTTGGCGCTGCTGCGGGGGCTGAGACTTGACGAGACAAAGCCCGGCAGCGGGCTCGGCCTGGATATCGTGCGCGAAACCGCCGAACTCTACGGTGGCTCTCTGCTGCTGGGGGAATCATCATTGGGCGGCCTCAGCGTCGAGCTGTTGCTCGCTGGTAGTTTCGAGCCGGTCAGGCCGCATAAAAGCTGAGCGCGCAATAGAACCAGCCTACCGTCGCTAAGCTCCCACGTTTTCAGTGCCGTCCGTCGCCGTGGCTCGGTTGCCGCAGGCATTGTGTGTGGGGGATGGTAGGCCCCTTTCTGATTTCAGCTAGGGTTAAGGTTGGTTCCTCTAATACTGGCAGCGCCGTGCAGTTTGACGCCGCTGGTTGGGGGAAAGAGTGCTCGCTTTTGTGGTCGATGATGACGCCGATGCGCGGGGCGTGGTCAGCAATCAACTGCATGCACTCGGCTACAAGGTCGTCCAATTCATCGACGGCGAAGATATTCTGGTGGTCGCTCAAGCCGTAAGGCCGTCGCTGGTCGTAACGGACGTGTTCATGCCGCGCGGGGATGGTATCGAGGTTCTGGGCGCTATCAAAAAACTGCACCCATCTTGCCCGGTCATCGCCGTCGCGAGCACGCAGGAGCCTTTAACCGAGGCGTTCCTCGGCATATTGGGGCAGCTGGGTGCAGACGCGACGTTGATCAAGCCTTTTGGCCTGTCCGTTCTTCGAGAAACCATACGGAAAACCGGGACGGTGGAACAGCTCCCAGGGTTCCAATGATGTTGATGGCAGTGGCTGTCGATCCGGGCTCACGTGTGATGCGCGACGGCACAAACGGTACGCATGGTAAGGCGGAACGAGGGAGCATCTGATGGCGGAACTGAAGATCGGTCTCAAGGGCTTCATGGCCCTTGCTTCGCTGGTTGCCGCGGCCCTCGTCGCAGATGCCGTCTGTGTCTGGATTTTGTCGGGGATTGATCCCGGGGCAACGGATCTCAGTACCAATTGGGCGCCCTGCGGGTGCTCTCTCTTCACCCTGATGTAGATTGTCGCAGCTCCGCGCTTTGAGGGCAGCTCGGCATTGCGTGACAAAGAAGGCGTAAATGCAGATACTGAAGACGATCGGCAGGATCATCGCCACGTTTTTCCTCCTGACCATTCTGATGCTGGCTTTCAGTTTCATCAGCATCTGGGATTTGTCGAAGGGCGATGGACAAATCGACTGATGAAATTTCTGTTCGGTAGACGGACGACGTGATGGAAAACGCAAGGTCCCCGCTGCGCGGGCGTGAATTACCAGGGCATCCCCATCAGGTCGACAATGCCGCCTCTCGGCCAGTCTTCCTCCGCGGCTGCGACAGGCAGGATCAAGGCCGCGGTTCTATCGGTCTGCCAGATCATGCGATCGGGATCAAAGCTGCGTACCGGCTGACTGATACGGTGAAAGCCTGACCTCTCATAGAATCCGGCGACGTCATAGCGGCATTGCAGGAAACCGAAATCTATGGACGTCTCTTCGGCGAGGATCGCCCCCAATGCAGATAAGAGTTTGCGGCCCAAACCCTGTCCCTGGAAGTCGGGCAGGATGGCAACGGCGGCAATACCCGCGATCGCGACGCTCCGGTCGTTGACGCGGATCAGCCGGCGCGCAAATCCCAGATGGGCAGCCAGCTGACCTGCCACATTCTGCAGCAGGATGCGATATTCCAGTGGTCCGCCCCAAAAATCCCGCACGAGCCAGAGGGCGGCATGATCGGGAAAGGCAGCAGTCAGCAAGCTGCGGATGCGGGCGCGGTCGGCAGTCGTCAGATCGTTTTCGGCAACGAGCTGGGTAGTCGCGGAAAGCGCCGCCACGTCATGCGCTGCCGGCGAGGGGTGCCGCTGCCGGCAATTTCGCCTGTTGCTGCAGCAGGACGAAGACGCGCAGGGCGCTCGATAAATTGGGACCGTCCTCGCCGCCGCCGCCGGCACGCTGTTGATCAACGCCGGCGACGACTTGCGCCACGGAACTATGGCGTTCGGCGGCAATCGCCTTCAGCGCATCCCAGAAGGCCGCCTCCAAGGTGAAGCTCGTCTTGTGACCGGCGATGGTCACGGAATGCTTCTCCATCCTGGTCGGCGACCGTTCTGGCATGTCCTGGACCTACCTCATTTTGGGCCGAGCATATCGGCCGGGCGCACCCATTTGTCGAATTGTTCCGAGGTGAGCAGGCCGAGCGCAATGCCGGCTTCCTTCAAGCTGGTGCCTTCCTTATGCGCCTTCTTGGCGATCTTTGCTGCATTATCGTAACCGATATGCGTGTTCAATGCAGTCACCAGCATGAGCGATTGTTCGAGTGATTGCTTGATACGCGGCAGGTTGGGGGTGATGCCGCTGACGCAATTATCCGTGAAGCTTACAGCTGCATCGGCCAGCAAGCGGCCGGATTGCAGGACGTTAAAGATTATGACCGGCTTGAAGACGTTAAGTTCGAGATGCCCGGTGGCGCCACCGATGGTGACGGTGACATGGTTGCCGATGATCTGGGCGCATACCATGGTCATCGCCTCGCATTGCGTCGGATTGACCTTGCCCGGCATGATCGAAGAGCCGGGCTCGTTTTCCGGCAGATTAATTTCTGCGAGGCCCGAACGCGGGCCGGAGCCAAGCAGGCGGATATCATTGGCGATCTTCATCAATGATGCCGCCAACACATTGTAGGCGCCGGAGATTTCCACCATGGCGTCATGTGCCGCCAGGGCTTCGAACTTATTGGCGGCCGGGGCAAAGGGCAGGCCGGTCAACTTCTTTAACTCGGCGCAGAAAGCCTTGTCGAAGCCTTTGGCGGCATTGAGGCCGGTACCGACGGCAGTGCCGCCCTGGGCCAGCGCCTGCAGGCGCGGCAGAGTGGCCTTGATGCGGTCGATGCCGAGCTTCACCTGCATGGCATAGCCGGAGAATTCCTGACCGAGGGTCACCGGTGTCGCATCCTGCAAATGGGTGCGGCCGATTTTGATGATCTTGGCGAATTCCTTGACCTTCTTTTCCAGCGCCTTCTGCAAATGGGCGAGGGCCGGCAGCACCGTGTCATTGACCTGCTGAACGGCGGCGATATGCATGGCGGTGGGGAAGCTGTCATTCGAAGACTGGCCGTAATTCACCTGATCGTTCGGATGGACCGGCTTCTTGTCGCCACGCTTGCCGCCGAGCATTTCATTGGCGCGATTGGCAATCACTTCATTGACGTTCATGTTGGTTTGCGTACCCGAACCGGTCTGCCAGACCACCAGCGGGAAGTGATCGTCGAGCTTACCGGCGGCCACCTCCGCCGAGGCTTCGGTAATCGCCTTGCCGATCTTTTTATCCAGCTTACCGGCCTTCATATTGGCTTCGGCCGCGGCCTGCTTCAGCAATCCGTAGGCGCGAATGAGCGGCGCCGGCATGCGTTCCCCGCCAATCTTGAAATTCTGCAGCGAGCGCTGGGTTTGCGCCCCCCACAGTTTCTCCGACGGCACATCAATGGGGCCGAAAGAATCGGTTTCGCTGCGGGTCGCCGCTTTCTGCTTGGCGCTGGCCATTCTGCTGATCTCCTGTGTGGGGCGGGTAATGGCGCTGGTTTTAACGCGTTTCACGGGTCATTGAAAGGCCCGCGCCGCTCCTATCCGTGGCCGGCGCGCTGCGGCAGCAGCTGTCGCCCGGGCATTATCGCCAGATCGGAAGTCAATTCCGGACGGAAATAATTTGGAAGTGATATGCCGAAAAGCGATGGCCCGCCGATGATAAAGGCAGACGCGGCTCTGTTTGGGACGCCTGGGTTATTTCTTGCGGAAGGCGTCGAGGGCCACGACCTCGGCACCCTTGGCGCCGGCAGGCTTGTCGCCATCGGCTGCCGGAGCGCCGGTGTCTTTGGCCACGGATTTTGGCAGGTCGTTCAAGTCCTTGGCCTTGGCGGGAAGCGAAGCGTGAGGAACCGGCGTGCTTTGATCCTCTATCTCGCCGTCCTCGATATCGGATTCCTCGCCTTCGCCCTCGGCTGCCGTCTCGAACTGCAGGCCGAATTTGACGGAGGGATCGGCAAAGCTGACCACCGATTGGAAGGGTATGACCAGTGTTTCGCGCACACCGCCGAAGCTCAGCTTGACGGTGAAATTGTCCTCAGTGACCTCCAGCCCCCAGAACTGATGCTGCAGGACGATGGTCATTTCCTTGGGGTATTGCGCCCGCAGCGCCGGCGACAGGCTGACGCCGGGATCCTGGGTGTGGAAGGTCAGATAGAAATGGTGGTCCCCCGGCAGGCCATTGGCGGCAACTTCCAGCAGCGCCCGGCGCACCACACTGCGCAGCGCATCTTCCACCAGGCGGTCATATCTTAACCAGTCTTTGGCCATCAGCCGCAGCATCTCCCAGCAACTCAATTATCATCTGCACCTGGTCGAAACCGGCGCATTTCATCTCAGCTCCACTGAGCCATGCCAAAGGGGTCGCGGTCAAGCCGGCAGAGACCTGTGGGCGGGTGGCCGAGCGGATCAAGTGGGGGGCATTCTGTTGCCCGGCGCCCCCCGAACCGCGTTCTACGTCAGCAGATTATAGCCCGCGAG
>DATLIX010000003.1:0-11645 GCA_035539215.1 Dongiaceae bacterium
GGTGACCAGAGCGATCATCGGCCGGCGCCGAAGGAGCAACCGCCCCCGGAAACTCTCAGGCAAAAGGACCGCAGCGGGGTCAACACTCTGGAAAGCGGGCGGCCCCACACCTGGGCACGCCTCACCGACGGAGTAAACCGATGCGGCCGACCTGCTGGCAATGCAGGATAGCCGCTAGGCCAATCTCTCAGGTTCCAAGGACAGAGGGGGGACGCATCGCCATCCCGTATGGATCATCCCAGGCGGATTGCGATGTGCCCGCAATATCTGTCGGAGGATATCTTGGATTCCAACGCTCCACTGAGCCGTACGCCGCTCCATGATCTGCATGTCGAGCTGGGGGCCAAGATGGTGCCCTTCGCCGGCTATGAGATGCCGGTCAATTATCCCGCCGGTATCCTCGCCGAACATCTGCATTGCCGCGCCGCCGCCGGCCTGTTCGACGTCTCGCATATGGGCCAGGTGCGCCTGCAGGCGGAAAGTCATGAGGCGACTGCCAGCGCGCTGGAGCGGCTTTGCCCGGCGGATTTCCTGGGGTTGCAACCGGGCCGCCAGCGCTACAGCTTTTTCACCGACAATCAGGGCGGCATCCTCGACGACCTGATGGTCAGCCGCCTCAGCGATCAATCCGGCGACCACCTTTTCATGGTCGTGAATGCCGGCTGCAAGACGCAGGATCTCTCCCATCTCAAAGCCAATCTCAGCCACCGCTGCCAGGTGACGGAACTCGCCGACCGCGCCCTGCTGGCAATCCAGGGGCCGCAGGCCGCTGCCGTCATCGCGCGCCTGGCCCCGGAGAGTGCGGCCATGACCTTCATGACGGCGCGTCACCTCAGCATCGGCGGCACGGACTGCATCGCCACCCGTTCCGGTTATACCGGCGAAGACGGCTTCGAGATTTCCGTGCCGGCGGATCGCGCGGTCGCTTTTGCCCGTCTGCTGCTGTCGCAGCCGGAGGTGAAGCCGATCGGGCTCGGCGCCCGCGATTCGCTGCGGCTGGAAGCCGGGCTCTGTCTCTATGGCAATGACATCACCACGGCGACGACGCCGGTCGAAGCCGATCTCAGCTGGGCGATTGCCAAACGCCGGCGCGAGCAGGGCGGCTTTCCCGGCGCCGGGCAATTGCAGCGTCAATGGGCAGACGGCATCAGCCGCAAGCGTGTCGGCATCCTGCCAGAAGGCAAGGCACCGGCACGCGCCCATACCGAAATCGCCGATGACGCGGGCCAGGTGATCGGCGAGATCACCTCGGGCGGCTTCGGCCCCAGCGTCAACGGTCCGATCGCCATGGGCTATGTCGCCAAGGCCCAGGCGACGCCCGGCACCGCCGTGCAGCTGCTGGTGCGCGGCAAGGCCCTGCCGGCGAAGATCGTTGCCATGCCTTTCGTGCCGCATCGCTATCGGCGCGGCTGAGCTTTGCTTTGCCGCCAGTCGAAGCCGGCTGTCTTTTTTGTGAATGACTGCGCTGCCAGTCGAAGACGTCTCAACAGGGAGTGAGTGATGAGCGATCTGCGCTACACCAAGGAACATGAATGGGTGCGTATCGAGGGGGATACCGTGACGGTCGGCATTACGCCTTACGCGCAGGAGCAGCTGGGCGATGTCGTCTATGTCGAATTGCCGGAGGTCGGCCGCAAGGTCGAGCAGGGCAAGGAGATGGCGGTGGTCGAATCGGTGAAGGCGGCGAGCGAGGTCTATGCCCCGGTCAGCGGCGAAGTGATCGAGGTCAATTCCGTGCTGAGCGATGCCCCGGCGACGGTGAACGAGGATGCGCAGGGCAAAGGCTGGTTCGTCAAATTGAAGATCGCCGATCAGGGCCAGCTCGCCGGCCTGCTCGACGAGGCCGCCTATAAGGCGCTTTGCCAGTAACGGATCAGGCGACGGTGCGGGGCCGTCGCCGACACGCATCAGTCAAACGGACATTCCATCATGCGCTATCTGCCGCTGACCGAAGCCGACCGACGGGAAATGCTCGCCAAGATCGGCGTGCCCTCGGTCGAGAGCCTCTATGCCGACGTTCCCCAGAAGGCGCTGCTGAAGGCGCCCATCGCAGAACTGCCCCATCACCAGGGCGAGCTCGCGGTCGAGCGGTTGATGCAGCATTTCGCATCGCAGAATCTCGGTACCGCTTCCTGTCCGAGTTTTCTCGGTGCCGGTGCTTACCGACATCACGTGCCGGCGACAGTGGACTACGTGATCCAGCGCGGCGAGTTCCTGACCTCCTATACGCCCTATCAGCCGGAAGTGACGCAGGGCACGCTGCAATATCTCTTCGAGTTCCAGAGCCAGGTCGCGCTGCTGACCGGCATGGATGTCGCGAATGCCTCGATGTATGACGGCGCCACCTCGACCTGCGAAGCGGTGCAGATGGCCAACCGCATCACCCGGCGCAAACGCGCGGTGATTTCCGGCGGCCTGCACCCGCATTACCGCGAAGTGATCGAAACGCTGGCGAAATACACCGGCTTTCAGGTGGTGACGCCACCGCCGGCACCGCAGGGCGGCGAAGACCTGATGGCGCTGGTCGACAAGGACACGTCCTGCGTCGTCGTGCAATATCCCGACTTCTACGGCAATGTGCGCGACTATACGAAGCTCGCCGCGGCGGTGCATGCCGCCGGGGCGCTGCTGGTCGTGGCGGTCACCGAGATCATCTCGCTTGGCCTGCTGACGCCGCCGGGCGAGATGGGGGCGGATATCGTCACCGCCGAAGGCCAGTCGCTCGGCAATGCGCTCGGCTATGGGGGACCCTATGTGGGCCTCTTCGCCACGCGCGACAAATATCTGCGCCAGATGCCGGGGCGGCTGGCCGGCCAGACGGTCGATGCCGAAGGCCGGCGCGGCTGGGTGCTGACGCTGTCGACCCGCGAGCAGCATATCCGCCGCGAGAAGGCGACCAGCAATATCTGCACCAATTCGGGTCTGTGCGCCCTTGCCTTCACCATCCATCTCACCTTGCTGGGCGAGGCCGGCTTGCGCCAGCTTGCCGAGCTCAATCATGCGACGGCGTCGCGTCTCGCGGACCGGCTGGCGGCGATCAAGGGCATCGAGGTCCTGACGCCGGCCTTCTTCAACGAATTCACCGTGAAGCTGGCGCAACCGGCCGCTGCCGCGGTCGAGCAATTGGCGAAGCGCCGCATTCTCGGCGGTGTGCCGGTCTCGCGGCTGTCGCCCGATAAGCCTGAGCTGGAAAACCTGCTGCTCATCGCCGCGACGGAGACGGTAACGGATGAAGATATCGCGACGCTGGAAGCGGCGCTGAAAGAGGTGCTGTCATGAACACGATTTCCGGCAACAAGGCGCTGCAGATTGAAGAGCCGCTGATCTTCGAACAGGATGCGTCCGGCCGCACGGCGGTCGATCTGCCGGCCGTGCCGCAGCATAAGGACCGCCTCGGCGGCCTCAAGCGCAAACAGGCGGTGGGTCTGCCCGGCCTTTCCGAGCCGCAGGTGGTGCGCCACTACACCAAGCTCAGCCAGAAGAACTTCGCGATCGACATGAATGTCTATCCGCTGGGCTCCTGCACCATGAAGCACAATCCGCGCCTCAACGAGAAAGTGGCGCGGCTGCCTGGCATTGCCGACTTGCACCCGCTGCAACCGGTCTCCACGGTGCAGGGCGCGCTCGCCTTGATCGACCACCTGTCGCATTGGCTGAAGACCCTGACCGGCATGCCGGCGGTGGCCATGTCGCCCGCCGCCGGCGCCCATGGCGAGCTTTGCGGCATCATGACGATCCGCGCGGCGCTGCTGGCCAAGGGCGATGCGCGCAAGCGCATCCTGGTGCCGGAATCGGCCCATGGCACCAATCCGGCGACGGCAGCGGCCTGCGGCTACGAGGTCGATCCGGTGCCGGCCGATGCGCGCGGCCGGGTCGATCTCAAGGCCTTCAAGGCCAAGCTCGGCCCGGATGTCGCCGGCACCATGATCACCAATCCCAATACCTGCGGCCTGTTCGAGAACGACATCATCGACATCGCCGATGCGATCCACGCGATCGGCGGCTACTTCTATTGCGACGGCGCCAATTTCAACGCCATCGTCGGCCGCGTCCGGCCCGGCGATCTCGGTGTCGATGCCATGCACATCAACCTGCACAAGACCTTCTCCACGCCGCATGGCGGCGGCGGTCCGGGAGCGGGCCCGGTGGTGCTGTCGGCGGCCCTGGCGCCCTATGCGCCGCTGCCTTACGTCACGCATGGCCCGAATGGCTTCGACCTCAAGGAGCATGATGCCGGCGGCACGGCTTTCGGCCGCCTGAAAGGCTTCCATGGCCAGATGGGCATGTTCACCCGCGCGCTGGCCTATATGCTGAGCCACGGCGCGGACGGCTTGCGGCAGGCATCGGGCGATGCCGTGCTCAATGCCAATTACATCCTGGCGGGCCTCAAGGACACGCTGACGCCGGCCTTTCCCGGCACCTGCATGCATGAGGCCCTGTTCAACGACGAATTCCTGCAGGATACCGGTGTCACCACACTCGACTTCGCCAAGGCGATGATCGACGAAGGCTATCACCCCATGACCATGTATTTCCCGCTGGTGGTGCATGGCGCGCTGTTGATGGAGCCGACCGAGACCGAGAGCAAGGACGGGCTCGACCACTATATCCAGGTGGTGAAGGGGCTGGCCGAACGGGCCAAGGCGGGCGATGCCGCCTATTTCGAGAACGCGCCCTATCACACGCCGCGCCGCCGCCTCGACGAGACCCTGGCCGCGCGCAATCCGGTGCTGCGCTGGAAGCCCGACGCAGCGAAGAAAGCGGCGGAATAGTCCGCAAGACCGACGCGGAAATGCCCGGACGGAATGGTGGAGGGCTTTGCCCTCCACTTTTCGCATGCATTGTTGCAAGCCTCCGCCGCTCTTCCATAAGATAGACGGCGATTCGCATTTTGGACTTTGGCGTATCGCGTGCAGTGAGTGAGGCAATCATGACGGCGCAATCCAGCGGCAAAACGGCGCTACTTCTCATCGACATTCAGCTCGGCCTGATCAACGCACCGCAGGGTCTGCATGAGGCCGAGACCGTCATCGGCCGCTGCGCCGATCTGCTGCGGCGCGCCCGGGCATCCGGCGTCCCCGTCCTGCATGTGCAGCATCACGAGGAGGGCAGCGAGCTCGAACGCCTGTCGCCCGATTGGTATCATCACCCCGCCGTGGCGCCGGTCGCCGGCGAGCCGGTGGTCGAAAAAGAGACCTCCAGCGCCTTCGTCAGCGGCGAATTGGATCTGCGGCTGAAGGAGGCGGGGGTAAAGCAGCTCGTCATCGCCGGCCTGCAGACCGAGTACTGCATCGACACCAATTGTCGCGTGGCGCGTAATCTCGGCTATGACGTTATTCTCGCGGCCGATGCCCATTCCACCTATGACGGCGGCGGCTTGACGGCGGCGCAGATCATCGCCCATCACAATCGCGTCCTCGGCAGCTCCACGGTGACCTTGTGGCCGGCGGCGGATATTGTTTTTTGAAAGCGTCGACTCAAGAGGAGCGCGATCCATGAGCATCGATCTGCAGCGCCTTCGCGCCGAGACGCCCGGCTGCCGCCATGTCGCGCATTTCAACAATGCCGGCTCATCCCTGCCGCCGCAGCCGGTGCTCGATGTCCAGATCGGGCATGTGCAGCTGGAGAGCATGATCGGCGGCTATGAGGCGGCGGCGAAGGCCGCGGAACAGCAGGCGGCCGTTTATGCCTCGATCGCCCGGCTGATCAATTGCGCGCCGGACGAAGTGGCGCTGATCGAGAATGCCACCCGGGCCTGGGACATGGCGTTCTATTCGCTGCGCTTCCAGCCCGGCGATCGTATCCTGACCTCGGTCGCGGAATATGCCAGCAACTACATCGCCTTCCTGCAGATCGCCAGGCGGCAGGGCGTCGAAATCCTTGCCGTGCCCAATGACGATCACGGTCAGATCTCCGTGACGGCGCTGCGCGATCTGATCGATGCGCGCGTGAAGCTGATCGCCATCACCCATGTGCCGACCAATGGCGGCCTCATCCAGCCGGCGGCGGCGGTCGGCGCGATCGCCCGCGCACACGGCATTCCCTATCTTCTCGATGCCTGCCAGTCGGTCGGCCAGCTGCAGGTCGATGTCGAGGCGATCGGCTGCGATTTCCTCTCTGCCACCGGCCGTAAATATCTGCGGGGACCGCGGGGCACCGGTTTCCTTTATGTGCGGCGGGCCTGGCTCGACCGGCTGGAACCGCCGTTTCTCGATCTTCATGCGGCGAACTGGGTGGCCGCCGATCGCTACGAGATGCTGCCCGATGCCAAGCGCTTCGAGAACTGGGAGCGTTCGGTGGCCGGCGTGCTCGGCCTCGGCGCCGCGGTCGACTACGCCTTGGCGATCGGCCTGCCGGCGATCGAAGCCGATCTGCGCCGCAAGGCGGCGATCCTGCGGCAGAAACTGGCGGCCCTGCCGGGGGTCATCGTGCGCGATATCGGCGAAGAGCAGGGCGGCATCGTCACCTTCACCAGGGAAGGCGTCGCCTCCGCCGATATCAAGGCAGGCCTCGCCAGGAGCGGGATCAATGTCTCGGTTTCCCGCCGCTCATCGACCTA
This sequence comes from Dongiaceae bacterium, assembly GCA_035539215.1. Taxonomy (GTDB): domain Bacteria; phylum Pseudomonadota; class Alphaproteobacteria; order Dongiales; family Dongiaceae; genus Dongia_B. The sequence goes on from DATLIX010000003.1 coordinate 6,560, forward strand.
TCTCGACATGACCGCCCGGCATCTGGCCGATGTGGTGCGCGCCTCGGTGCACTACTACAACGCGGAAGAGGAGATCGACCGGCTGGTGGCGGCGGTCGGATCGATCCACGCATAGCCGCGGCCGATCCGAAGTGCGGTCACAAAAGTTGCCCGCGGCCGCGGCCCGATTGGCAATAAGTCCTTTGGCAATAAGTCCTGGGAATGATAAGGGATGTTTCCCGTCCAACTTCCAGGCTCTTCGCGCAGGTCCTTCCCGTGACCCTTGATGATCAAAAGCAGCGCCGGCTGGGCCTGGCCTATGTTGCGCTTTCGGCGCTGCTGTGGTCGCTCAGCGGCTTGTTCATGCTGTCGATCAAAGCCGATCTGATGACGATTGTTTTCCTGCGCGGCCTGGTATCCGGCGCATCGGTGATGCTGATCTTCGCCGCAGTTGAGCGGCGCGCGGCAATCCGCGTCTTGATGAACATAAGGTGGCCGACGCTGGCGGCAGCGGCGCTCGCGGGCGCCAGCATGATCTGCGGGCTGGGCGCAATCCGCTATGCCTCGGTCGCCGACGCCATGGTGATCTATGCCACCGCGCCGTTCCTGACCGCCGGCTTCGCCTATCTCTTCATCCACGAGCGCGCCGGCTGGGGCACGCTCATGGCGAGCTTCGTCGCCTGTTGCGGCGTGCTCTATATGGTGGCGGGGAGCGGCGGTGGCGGTTCTTTGCTGGGCAAGGCGCTCGCCGTCATGATGGCGCTCACGGTTGCCGGCCTCGGCACCATCATGCGCCACTATCGCACGGTGCAGATGCTGCCGGCGATGGCGGGCGGCTCCTTTCTCTGCTCGCTGGTGACGGTGTGGTTTGTCGACCTGCACCAGGTGACGGCGACCGATTTCGGGCTCATCGTGCTGTTCGGCGTGGTTCAGAATGCCTGCGGGCTGGCGCTCTATGTCGTCGGCACCCGGCGAATCTCCGCCGCCTCGGCCAGCCTGTTGACGGCGCTGGAGGTGCCGTTGACGCCGCTCTGGACCTGGCTTTTCATGAACGATGTTCCATCCCACGCCACCCAGATCGGCGGTGCGATCGTCCTGGTGGCCCTCTTCGGCCACATCCTGGCTGAGATTCGCGGCACGCGGGCGCCGGCGCTGAATGCGGCCTGAAGGGAACCTGCGCGCCGCAGCCGCGCAGAGTCTTACCCGCGGTGGATTGGCACCACCGTGAGCATACGGCCCCGGCCGCCTTCCAATCCATATTGCTCGATCTAAAATACCCCTATTGGGCAGCTTAGTGCCCATTTATTTCTTTAGTGGCACTTAGATGGGCGGAGTAACATCGGGGCCACGCCGCCAGCAGCGGCGATGGAGTGAAGAAGAGAAGCGAGGCATCGTTGCAGAGTCCTCGCTTCCGGATCGTCAATTGCCGCCGTTGCCAGACAGCACAACCGGAACGCATGGAGAATTAGCCACGCCCCTGGTCCAGAGAGCCCTTTCTGCTGGGTCGGTAACCGTCCCAATAATCGAAGCGGCCGCGCTCGTCGCACATTCTTCCCTGGTCGCAGATTTACTTCTGGTTTCGGCGCCATCAGATAGTGCCTATCTCGACAAGCTCATCGAACAGGCGGTAGTGCGACGCGGTAACCGCCCATCGTAGATCTCGAAATTAAACGATCACCGTCCGACCTCTCATTGGGTGACGTTGATATCGAGCAGCGATTTTCCCTGATCATAGGTTCGCCCGCCGCGGCACCCCGCTGAATCAGCGCGCGCATTACGTTCGCGTGGCGTGTCAACTTCCCGCGGGAAAATCCGTGGAAGCGGCGAGATCCTTCTGCGCCTCGACGGTTGCGAGCCGTTCGCTGAGTGCCTTCAGGATTATTGTGTAGGAGTCAGTACCGAGCACGATTCGTTTGGGCGCCGGCGTTTGATCTACGCTGTCGATCATGACCTTGACCATTTTAGACGGATCCCCGTTTGGAACGCGAGCCGGATCGCTGAGAACGGTGCGGACCATGCCAACTGGCGTACCTTTATAGGCTTCAGGCTCAGCACCCATGGACGCGCCGGCGGTGCTGCGGAACTGGGTGCGAGCACCCCCAGGTTCGATGATCGTCACGCCGATGTTGAAGGGCGCGACCTCGCCAGCAATCGAATCGAAGAAGCCCTCGAGGCCCCACTTGCTCGCATGATAGAGCGATGCGCCCGGGTAGGTCGCTTGGCCGCCATAGGTAGAGAGCGCCAAGATTCGACCGCCGCCCTGGGAGCGAAGATATGGCAAGGCAGCGCGCGTCACCTGGATTGGTCCAACCAAATTGGTGTTGATCTGGTGCATGATCTGTTCGTCGGCCAGCCCTTCCGCCGCGCCAAACAGCCCATAGCCGGCATTGTTCACGATGACGTCGATCTTTCCGATATCTTCAAATGCCCTGCTCACGACCTCGCGGATAGCCGAGACATCAGTCACGTCGAGCTGGGCTGTCCAAAGCAGGTCACCATATTTCGCCTTGAGATCGTCAACGGCATCCAGCTTACGGATGGTGCCGGCGACGCGATCGCCTTGCGCGAGAAGTTGCTCAGTCATCTCGCGCCCGAAGCCGCTGTTGATGCCGGTAATGAGCCAAGTACGGGCCATGTCATCTCCAAAAGGGAAGGTGGATACGCTGCAAATGTGGGTATATAGATTGATTGAAATAAGCGGGGTAATCTTGGATGACATGATGCGGATTTGCCATGTATGAACAGCCGTCACTGGCCGAGTTGAGGGCCTTGGCGGCGATCGCGAGGCATAGAAGCTTCCGCAAAGCTGCCGACGAACTGGATATGGCGTCATCGACCATCAGCCACATGATGAGCGGCTTGGAGACAAGGGTCGGGACCCGGTTGCTGAACAGGACGACGCGTAGCGTCTCGCCAACCGAGGCAGGCGAGCGTCTGGTGGCCCGCCTCCGGCCAATTCTGCAGGATCTCGATGATGCCTTGGCCGAGATCGACGCGGGGCGCGATCAGCCGAAAGGCAACTTGAGGCTCACCGCATCAGAGACGGTGTCAATGATGCTGGTGCAGAAGGTTATTCCGGCTTTTCTGGAACGCTTTCCGGAAATGATAGTGGAACTCGTCGCTCAGCCGGCCTTCGTCGATATCGTTGCTGAAGGTTATGATGCCGGCTTCCGGCTGGGCGAGGCCGTGCCCCTCGACATGGTCGCGGTGCGCATCGGCGGACCATCTCGCATGATTCCCGTCGCAGCGCCGTCATATCTCGCGTCGCGCCAGCGCCCGACAACGCCGGACGATCTCGCGCGGCATGTCTGTATCCGATCTCGTACCCCGAACGGCCGCCTCTATAAGTGGGAATTCGAGCGACGCGGCCATGCCATTGCCGTGGACGTAAATGGCCGCTTATGCTGAACCGCACGGAGCTGATGGTCGAGGCCGCGCTGGCGGGCTTGGGGATTGCTTTCATTCCGCAGCGCTTGGCGGCGCCACACCTGGAGACAGGAAAACTCTGTGCGTTGCTGGAAGAGTGGTGCCCAGTTTATCCGGGTCTCTTCCTGTATTATCCCGGCCATCGCCAAGTCCCCGCCGGACTACGGGCCTTTATCGACCTGCTCAGGACCTTGCCGGAGAGCGGTTGGGGTGTCGCTGGGTGATCGATCAGCCGGCTATATAGCCCCTCTTGAGTCGCCAAGCAGGCCAAGCCGGAGCAAGAGGGCCTTTTCGCTGCTCGCGTTCAAATTGAGGCCGAGCAGGGGCACGACATCGGGTCCTTCGGGGCCAACGCGGATCAGCCAGCTGGTAAGCACTCGCGTCAACACCTTACTGGCGGCGGTTCCCATACGCTGTCGCACCGCGGGTCTGGGTGAAGGCAACAAAAAGGCCGGCTCGATGGGCCGGCCTTTTTGCGTTTTCTGCGTCGCTGCTCAGTGCAGGCGGCGGTTGACCTCGGCGATCGACTGGTCGATCAGCGCGCTGGCCTTGGCGTCGTCAAGGACCTGGGCGATCAGGCGGCTGGTCGCCGCGGTCGCCACATCGACGGCCTCGCGGCGCACTTCCGCCACCGCCTGGGCTTCCGCCTGGGCGATCTTTTCCAGGGCAGCGGCTTCGCGGCGGGACAGGCTCGCCGCCAGATTGGCGGCGGCCTCCTTGATCTCGCGCTGGGCCTGGACCTTGGCGCTGGCGACGATCTCCTCGGCTTCCTTCAGGGCATCGCGCTGCTTGCGCTGATACTCGGCCAGGAGCGCCTGGGCTTCGTCCTTCAGCTTCTGCGCTTCGTCGAGATCCGCCTTGATCTTCATCGACCGCTGGTCGAGGAAGCTGGCGAGACCGCGCCAAATCTTCGGGCCGGCAAAGACGAGGAAGATGAGCAGGCCGATATTGACCCAGGAATGCGGATTATTGATCCATTCCATCAGTTGCGCTCCTTGAGGACAGCGTCGATGGTGGTCGCCGTATCGCCGCTGCCGACGGCGATGCCCGTCAGTTTCGACGTCATGGCTGCGGCCAGATCGGCGGCGACATTGCGCACTTCGGCCAGAGCCTCGGTCTTGCTGGCCTTGATGCGCGCTTCGGCTGCCGCAGTCTGCTCCGCCAGCTTCTTGGCGAATTCGCCTTCGCGGGCTGCGGCCGTGGCCGCGATTTCCGCACCGGCGGCCGTCAAGGCCGCCTGTGCCTGGGCGCGGGCATCGGCCATCGCCTTGTGATAGGCGGCGAGGACGGCATCGGCCTCGGCCTTGAGCTTTTCCGCCTTTTCGAGGTTGCCCCCGATGCGTTCCTCACGCTGCCCCAGTACCTTGCCGACGCGCGGCAGGACCAGGCGCGACATCAGGACCAGAAGCACAATGAAGGAAATCGCCAGCCAGAAAAGCTGCGGCGAGAAAGTTGTTACGTCGAGCTGAGGCATGGCTCTCTCTCCGCCGCGGCGCGGCAGCCAACCGGGTCATCGACGTGATCGGGTGGCTGCCCGCGCAGGGCCAGAAGTAATGATTCGGTCTTAGACGAACAGGATGAGCATCGCCACGACGAAGGCGATCAGACCGGTCGCTTCGACGAGGGCGAAGGTCAGCATCATGTTGCCGAACAGCTTCGCGGAAGCGGCCGGGTTGCGCAG
>DATLIX010000004.1:0-28733 GCA_035539215.1 Dongiaceae bacterium
CTGTCCTGATCGGTGACGCGATAGCTGAGTTCGGGTTTCATCGTATCGCGCCTCAACACCAGCACATCCAGCGGCAGGCCGACGGCGAGATTCGAGCGCATGGTGGAATCCATGGAAATCAGGCCGATCTTCAGCCCGTCATAGAGATCGGTCTGGTAGGAAACGGCGCGATCGAGGATCGGCTTGCCGTATTTGTGTTCGCCGATCTGCAGGAAAGGCGTGTCCTCGGTCGCCTCGATGAAATTACCGGCGGCATAGACCATGAAGAGCCGCATGCGGCCGCCTTTGATCTGGCCCGCCACCAGCAGCGCGACATCGAAACCGGCATGATGCTGTTCCAGCGCCTTGCCATCGACCGCGAAAGTCTCTCGTACCGCGCGACCGACCAGCTGGGCCGCCCGGAACATCGAGGGGACGTTCATCAGGTTTTCGACATCGCCGGTCTCGGGATGGGCCAGCCCCTCGGTCAACATGCTGATGACGGATTGGCTGATCGAAAGATTACCTGAGGTGGCGACGGCGATCAGCCGCTCACCCGGCTCGGTGAAGACATGCAGCTTGCGATAGCTGGCGATGTTATCGATACCGGCATTGGTGCGGGAATCGGTAATCAGGACCAGGCCATCCCGCAGCCGCAGCCCTACGCAGTAAGTCATCTTGCCACTCCGTCGGCGCTCACCCCGCTTATATCGCGGCGTGACGGCGCGAACAACGGGGAAGCGCGGTCGGTCCGCCTAACGACCGGCTATTGCTGGACCTGGTCACCCATCTGCCGGCCGAAGCCGGTTGGCCGGCGCTGCTGCTGGACGCCGGTCGGGCCGCCCGCCGCCTGATCGACGACGACTGCGACATCCATCTGCTCGTCGCTGCCGCCATAACGCGAGCCGCGCACGGGGGCCGCCCCCAGATAGTCGAGGCCGACGCTGACCCGGATATGCGCCTCGGTCGGGCAGACGCCATTGGCCGGGTCAAAGCCGACCCAGCCCAGATCCTTGATATAGGTCTCGATCCAGGCATGCCCCGCCTCCTGGTTCGGCGTGTCGTCCGAGCGCAACAGATAGCCGCCGATATAGCGGGCGGGGATGCCGAGGCTGCGGGCACAGGCGATGAAGATGTGCGAGAGGTCCTGGCAGACGCCGCGCTTCATCTCGAAGGCCTGGACCGCGGTGGTCGTTGCCGTGGTCGGCTCGGTATCAAAGGCAACCTGCTGATTGATGGCAGCCATCAGCTCATGCATCACCTTGAGGCCGCTGCCGCCGGCCTTGGCGGCACAACCCTTGGCGAAATCGATCAAGGCGGCATCGGGCTGGGTGAGATCGGTCTCGCGCAGGAACAGGGCCGGCGGGAAAGGTTCCAGCGAATGGCGTAGGATGCCATTGGTGTCCTGCTTCTCGACCTCGCCTTCCACCGTCAGGGTGATCTTCTCGATCGGCCCACCGAGCGACAGCATATGCGTGACATTGCCGAACGCGTCCTGGCCGGACCGCAAGGTCCCTTCCTCTTCCAGTTCGATGCGCCATTTGCGCACCGACTGGCCCTCGTGGTTGCGGGGCGTGAGGCGCAATAACTGGATGACCGATTGCGCCGGACGCTCGTAGCTGTAGGTGGTCTTGTGGCGGACACGAATGAGCATGCAGGGACAAGGCTTTCTAGATGAGATATTGCTCGGCAATCGCCTGGCAGACGCGGTTGTTGCTGGCGATGAATTCGCTCAGGAACTCGTGCAGACCGGACTGAAAGATCTGATCGACACTGTTGTTCTCGAGATGCAGATAGACCCCGCGCGCCTGGCGCTGGGCGTCGCCGGCACGGCCATAGGCGGTCGCCAGGTTGTCGAGATTGGCGACGATCTGGCCATAGCAGGCGACCAGCGAGCGTGGCATCTGCTCGTTCAAGATGAGAAGGTCAGCGACCAGCCAGGGCTTGACGCTCTCGCGATAGACCCAGTGATAGCTGTTGAGCGCCGAGACCGCCCGCAGGATCGCCGCCCATTGCGCGTAATCGAGGCCACCGCCGACCTGGGAGGCTTTCGGCAGCAGCACGTGATATTTGACGTCGAGAATGCGCGCCGTGTTGTCGGCCCGCTCGGCATAGATACCGAGCCGCGCAAACCAATAGGAGTCGCGCCGCAGCATGGTGCGGTGGCCCGAGCCATCGACCCGCAGGCAGATATCCTTGACCCAGTCGAGGAAACGCGAACTCTGCCCCGGCACCATGGTGCCCGGCCGCTGATCCTGCAGCTCCAACCAAGCGCCGTTGATCACGTCCCACATCTCGGCGGTCAGCGCCGTGCGCACCGCCCGGGCATTGGCGCGGGCGGTTTCCAGGCAGCGGCGGATCGAATAGGGGTTGTCATTGGAATAAGCCAGGAACTCGGTCACCGTCAGTGCATTGGCGACATCGTATTTCTCGCGGAAGGAATCGAGACAGCCTGCCGTGAGCAGCGCGCTTTCCCATTCGTTGGTGGAGTTTTCGAGATCGGCTTTCGGCAGGGATGATAGACGGTCGGCGGCCTCCAGGATGCGGGCAAGGTAATCCGCCCGCTCGACATAGCGCGAAAGCCAGTAAAGACTGTCTGCCGTTCGGCGCAACATGCAGGGTTCCAGCTGATCAACTTGCAATTGGGTAATTCACTCCCTGATTTTTTATGCCCATGCGGGCTTTTTTAGAAATCCACGATCCAGGTATCCTTGGTGCCACCGCCCTGACTCGAATTCACCACCAGCGACCCGTCGCGGAGCGCCACCCGCGTCAACCCGCCCGGGACGATCCGCACACCATCGGCGCCGCTCAGCACGAAGGGCCGAAGATCGACATGGCGCGGCGCGATCCCCTGATCGACGAAGGTGGGACAGGTCGAGAGCGACAAGGTCGGCTGGGCGATATAGGCGTCCGGCGTTGCTTTCAGCCTGGCGCGGAACTCCTCGATCTCGCTGGAACTCGCCTGCGGTCCCACCAGCATGCCGTAGCCACCGGAGCCATGCGCCTCCTTCACCACCAGCTCCTCGAGATGATCCAGCACATAAGCGAGGTGATCGGCCTCGCGGCAGCGCCAGGTCGGCACGTTCTTCAGAATCGGCTCCTCGCCGAGATAGAATTTTACGATCTGCGGCATATAGGCATAGATCACCTTGTCATCGGAAATGCCGGTACCGATGGCATTGGCGAGTGTCACATTGCCGGCGACATAGGCCTCGAACAGACCCGGCACGCCCAGCATGGTATCCGCGCGAAAGGTCAGGGGATCGATGAATTCGTCATCGACACGGCGATAGATCACATCGACCCGCTTCGGACCCTGTGTCATCCGCATATAGACGATGCCGTCCTGAACGAAGAGATCGCGCCCTTCCACCAGTTCGACGCCCATGCGGTCCGCCAGGAAGGAATGCTCGTAATAGGCCGAGTTGAACGGGCCCGGCGTCAGCAGCGCCACGGTCGGATCGTTGGAAGCCTGCTGCGGCGCCACCGAGCGCAAGGTCGCCAGCAATTCGTTGGGATAATTCTCGATCGGCGCCACGCCATGGGTGGCGTAGAGTTCCGGCATCAGGCGGATGGAAATCTCGCGCCCGCCCAGCATGTAGGAAACCCCCGACGGCGTGCGCGTATTGTCTTCCAGCACATAGAAATCATCGGCATCGACCCGCACCACATCGATCCCGGCGATATGGACGTAGATATTGTGCGGCACGCGCAGCCCTGCCATTTCCGGGCGGAAGGTGGCATTGCGCCAGATCAGCTCTTCGGGAATGAGCCCGGCCCGCAGGATGTTCTGCTTGCCGTAGATATCGGCGAGATAGAGATTGATCGCCCTGACCCGCTGTTCGAGACCCCGCGAGAGCTTGCTCCATTCGGCGCGGGAGAGAATACGCGGCACGATGTCATAGGGAATGATCCGTTCGCCGCCCTGCTCGTCGCCATAGACGGCAAAGGTGATGCCGCCGCGACGGTAAAACAGCTCCGCCTCATAACGGCGGCGCTCGAGATCGTTGGCGCTGACTGTCTTCAGCCAGTCGGCAATCCTGGCATAAGTCGGCCGGACCTCGCCCGAGCCGTTGCGCATTTCATCGAAGGCCATCGAACCGCCTTTCTCAGGGATCCGATAGCGGTCCCAGGATGAAGCATTAGCATGCGCTATGCCATGGTCCCGAGGCCAGCATTATCTTGAGAAATGGCGGATTCCTGCGGCTACGACAAAATGTCGGAAGCTTAAAATTTGAGCAATCGCATGAAAATAGAGCAAGTATCGGGCGATTACGGCTGACTGCCGCCGCAGCATCCGCCCTGCCTTGCAGCGCTGTCCAGGGTCTCGGCACGTGGTCTCCAGAGTCGCATGGGCTCACAGCCGGTCGCGCATCGCGTACCAGAGCATCGCCAGGACCAGCAGCGGATGGCGCAGCACTGTGCCGCCGGGGAAGGTCTGGTGGCGGATGCCGGCGAAGACATCGAAGCGCTCCGCCGTGCCGGCCATTGCCTCGGCGATCAGCTTGCCGGCGATCCCGGTGGTCGCCACGCCCTGCCCCGAATAGCCATGAGCGAAGAACAGATTGCCGATGCGGCCGATATGCGGCAGGCGGCTCATGGTGATCGCCAGCATGCCGCCCCAGCCGTAATCGATGCGCCTGTTGGCGAGCTGCGGATAGACCTTCAGCATATAGGGCCGCACGAAAGCGGCGATATCGCGCGGCGGCGTCGGCGTATAGGTCTCGCCGCCGCCGAACAGCAGCCGGCGATCGGCTGAGAGACGATAATAGCTGACGACGAATTTGGTATCGCAGACACAGGCGTCGTTGGCGATCAGCGCGTTTGCTTCCGCTTCGCTCAGCGGCTCGGTGCCGATGATATAATTGGCGATCGGCATGATCTTGCCGGCGATGCGCGGCTCGAGATCACCGAGATAGGCATTGCAGCCAAGCACCACATAAGTCGTGCGTACCTGGCCCTGGCCGGCACGAACAACATAGCCGCCGGCGACAGTGTCGATCGCCGTCACCGTGCTCTTGTCATGCAGAACGACGCCGGCGGCCTTCGCTGCATTGGCCAGGCCCAGAGCGTAGTTCAGGGGATGAAGATGGCCGCCGCCACGATCCGCGATAGCGCCATGATAGAGATCGGAACCGATGATCTGCCGTGCCTGCGACCGGTCAAGCAAACGTGCCTGGTGATAATCCATCTGCTGCTCCAGGCAGCGCACTTCCTCTTCCATCCAGGCAAGATCACGGCTCTTGGAGGCCGCCAGCATGGTACCGCTCTTGAGGTCGCAGGCGATGTCGTGCCGCGCCACCCGGTCGCGAATGAGGGCCCGCGCCTCTTCCGAGAGATCGAACAGCGCCTTGGCCCGTTCCAGCCCGAAGGCGGCGATCAGATCCTGCGGCGATTTACGCAGACCCGTATTAATCTGCCCGCCATTGCGGCCTGAAGCACCCCAGCCGATCTGCGCCGCTTCCAGCAGCACCACCTTGTAGCCCCGCTCGGCGAGATGCAACGCAGCCGAGAGGCCGGTAAAGCCCCCACCCACGACACAAACGTCAGCCCCGACATCGCCACGCAAGGGTTCCAGCGCGGCAAAATCATTAGCCGTCGCCGCATAATAAGAACCGAGCGGATGGTGATGCGCTGTCATGACACGCCTGTTGTTGCCGAGCCGGCAAGATAGGCGAGGCCAGGTCGGATTGCCAAGCGGCAGCGGCGCAGGGCTGGTCAGGCAGCGGTGCAGACCTGGTTGATTTTCCGCAGGATGCGATGCAGCCGGCTCTCTTTGAGACCGATATCATCGAGATGCTCGACGGTATTGCGCAGGTAGTCGATGTTGCGGCCGGCCGAGCCGCAGGCCCTGCCGATCATCGCCACGATCTCGTCATCGGACAGTTTCCCGGCATATTGCCAGTGCTGCGGGTCCGCGACATAGGCGAGGCCCCGTTGCCGCACGCCGTCGGCCCGCTGCAGGACCAGCCATTTCGGCAGGTAGCAGCCGGAGACCATTTCCCGGTCATGCAGATAGCCGGCCGCCCCGGCGGCTTCCGCGGCCGCAATGCGATAGAGCCGGCCCCGGCACATGCCGCCGCGGTCGAGGCCGAGCACCAGCCCAGGGCATTCTTCCGAGCCGCGATAATGGGTCGAGCGGATACAGAAGCTGCGATGATAGCCGAACAGGGTCGCCGGCCAGACATCGGCATAGATGAAGTTCGGCCGCCACATCAGCGAGCCATAGGCGAAGACATAGAAGTCCTGGCCCGGCTCCGGCACGATGCGCCGGCTATCGACCAATTCCTGTTCCGCGGCCGGATCCGGGGCAGGATGACAGTGTTGCTGGGCCATCATCCGCGCGGCGTCACCGGAGAAATCATGTGGCAAGCCGGCGAGGCCGGGATGGCGAAGGCTGATCTCGACGACATATGCCCTGAAGCGGAAGATCGCGCCCGAACCGGCGAACTGGATATCTGGAGCGGCATCACGTTACGACCGCATGTCCTTTGCACATCCTCAGCCTGTTGCGCCGCACCGGACGGATCCGCGGATCGGCCTGCGCATCGGGGCTTCGGGCGCAAAAAAGCTGGACAAGGCGCCGCCAGCCCCCTAGCAGTCGGATAACCATAACAATGCTTGATGCGGGGCGCAATAATGCAGGCAGCGAAATGACCTCGTCACGGCGCCGAGTCTGGCTTTGGGGGCTGGCAGCAATCCTCGCCGTGGCCCTGACCCTCGGCGGCTATACCGTCTACTGGCAGCAGGTCGCCAAGCAGCTGCAAGCCGGGGTCGAGCAATGGGCCGCCGAGCAGCGCAGCGCCGGCGCCACCATCGATTTCAAATGGGACGGCATTTCCGGCTTTCCCTTCGCTTTCACGGCCGATTTCACCGGTGTCAGCATCCTCGGGCGCCTGGGCGCCACGGCCCTCTCCGCCCGGACCGACCACCTGCAGCTCAATATGTCGCCGATCGATCTGCAGCGCGTGCGCTTGCTCTGCGACAGCCCGCTGACTGTCATTATCCCCGGCCTCAGCCTCGGCCAGGCTGGCGCTGCTGACGGAGATGCGACGGCGACGGGGACCCGGCTAACACTTGATCAGGCGGATGGCAGTATCCAGTTGCGCAACGGCAATCCGGCCGGCGTCACCATCGATGTCAATCGCGGCAAGCTCGATAACGGCCAGGACGTGCTGTCGGCCGCCAGCCTGCATGTCGATGTTCAATTGCCGCCGACGCCGCCGCGCGATTTCAAGGATCCGGCGGCCATGTTCGCCATCGCCGCCAGCAACGTCGCCCTGCCGGCCGACATGCCGCAATTGCTGCCAGGGCCGATCACCCAGTTTGATATCACGGGCACGATCAAGGGTCCCCTGCTGCCACCCGGCGGGACACCGCCCCAGGATCTCGCCAGCGCGCTCAGCCAGTGGAGCACACCCGGCGGCGATATCGAGCTCAGCCGATTTGACTATGCCCAGGGTCCGGTGGCGATGACCGGCACTGGCACCCTGGCCCTCGACGCGAATCTGCAACCGGTCGGCGCCGGCACCATCACCGCGACCGGGCTTGGCGATCTGATCGATCTCCTGGCGGCGCGCGGCGCCATCCATCACAAGGATGCCGGCATCGCCAAGGCCGTCATCGAGGGCCTGCAGAAACCCGGCGCCAATGGCCGGCCGGAAGTGACCATCGGCCTGACGATCCAGGACCGGGTGGTGAGCTTCGGCTTTGCCAAGCTCTTCAAGCTGCCGCCGATCAACTGGCCCTGAGGCCAATAGATGAAAGAGAAAGGCCGGGCAATGCCCGGCCTTTCTTGCTTTTCCAGCCTTGCCGTTCAGCGGCGAACGCGGAAATTCTCGAACTGCCACGGATCGGTGAAATCGAGACCGGGTTCCGGGAACAGCTTGTTGCGGTTCTTGAGCGGCGTCCAATCCGACCGCTCACCGACCACCGGGCCGAGATAGGGCCGGCAGACTTCCATGATATATTTGTAATCCACCTCTTCCGGCTCGACCAGGCCGCGATTGGGATTCTCGATCAGCCACATGGCGCCGGCGAGAACCGGCGAGGCGATCTGGATCGAGGTCGCGTTGTAATCCGGGCCGAGCAGCTCACGGGCTTCCTCGATGGAGAGCTGGGAGCCATACCAATAGGCACCGAAATCGCCCATCAACAACACGCCGAGTTCGTCAATACCTTCGACGATTTCGTGGTTGAGCGGACGAATCTTCTCCTGCAATTCGAAACCGCGCGCCTGGAATTCGCGCACCGACAGAACGGCATCTTCGCAGGGGTGATAGGCATAGTGGACGGTCGGGCGATAGACCGGCTTGCCGTTCTCGAACACCGTGTAGTAATCGGCGGTCGAGATCGACTCGCCATGGGTGATCAAATAGCTCACCATCGGGCCGCCAACGGGCGTCCAGGACCGCACCTCGGTGACGCAGCCCGGCTGGCGCAGATAGATCGCCGCTTGGCAGCCGACCTGATGTTCCTGGCCGTTATCCGGTATCACCTTTTCGTGGGTCCCCCAACCGAGTTCGGCCGGCTGGCAGCCTTCGCCGACAAAGCCATGGATCGACCAGGTGTTGCAGAACTCGTTCGGCCGCTTCGGATGATCGGTGACCTGCAGGTCATGCTCGGCGATATGGATCACCTTGACACCCAGGGTCTGCATCAGCTGCGCCCATTCCGCGCGGCTCTTCGGCTCCAGCGCGCTCTTCCCGGTCTGCTTGGCGAGATCGAGCAGGGCTTCCTTGATGAAATGGCTGACCAGGCCCGGATTGGCGCCATGGGTCGGCAGGGCGCTGGGGCCGTTCTTCGGCCAGGATTTGGCGGCTTCCAGCAGCTTATGGCGCAGATAGTAATTGGTGCGCTCTTCTTCCGGGATCGACTTGTTGTCGTAGTAGTTCGACCAGGGCTCGATGCAGGTGTCGAGATAAAGAACGCCGTTCTTCTGGCACCAGACCATGATCTCGTGAGACGAGACATCGACCGACAGGTTGATGATGAGATCGCCCTTGCCGGTGAATTTGCTCAACGTTGCTTCCAGATTATCGGGAACGATCGGCTGAATCAGGTAATTGACGCCCTTCTTCACGAAGCGGGCGATGTCATGGCTGTGGTCATCGGCATCAACAACCGTGATGCGATTGAGCGGCATATCGAAATGCTTTTCCAAGAGCGGCATGGTGCAGCGACCGACCGAGCCATAGCCGATCATCAGGATGCGTCCGCCAAACGAGATTTTTTTTGTCATTCTCGACCTCATTCAAACAGGCAATCGAAGGAAGAAATTCATCAACAGGGTATTGCGCGGCGACCGGTCATCCACCGGTTGCGCCGCGTCGGAAACTCAAACTGCGTCTGTCAGATGCGCAGGAGCGGTGAGCGCGGCGCCAGGGTCAAGACCATGGCGGCTGCGGTCAAGGCCGGTCTATACCGGCGTTTCGATAGCGGAAGATGACGGCGTGCGCTGTGGCGATCGCGTCCGTTCTGTTCCCATAGTGTCATCATGATCGACTGCCCCCTCTCGGGAAATCGACCCGCTTGCCCTGCTTCGCTCCATCCGAGGCGAAGCCATTCCAGTTGGCCAGCGTGCCGGTTACGCCAAAAAGGACGCCCCGTCGTTGCATAACCACTGGAAACCGGTTTACGCGAACCGATATCTCGGTCGCAAAACCTGGGCCATAGGCACGTACGTGTGCGTCAATAGCCGCGACTTAGGGTAAAAACCTGCAGCAAGCAAGTGAATTTTACGACCGGCGTCCTTGCACCGCAGGAGATCGGGGCAATACCGCAAGCCGGGCCGGAACCGTTATCTGGGCCGCGTTGCGAGATCCCTTGGAAAGACTGGAAAATTTCGCCGAGGCCCGGCCGGACCGGGGAATTATGACAGAAACCGGTTAATGCAGGCCGTCGAACAGCTGGAATTCACGCGCGATTGAACGCTCGACCAATTCACGAAACACCGCGACGATCAGATCGGCGTCAGTACCTTTCTGCTCGGCGGCCTGACGCACCTTGGCCAGCACGTCGGCGACCCGGGCATCATCCCGCACCAGATCGCGGCGCTGCTTGATGCGGGCCGCCTCGGCGATGAAATGCAGGCGATCGGCCAGCAGGGCGACGAGATCGCGGTCTATCGCATCGATGGCCTCGCGCACCTCCGCCATAGTGGCGCAGGTCTTGCGGCGATGATTGCTCATCTCTTGACCTCTTTGTTCAGATGACCCTAGGCCTGCTTGGCATCGATGATGCTGCGGCGGACGGCCCGCGTGCGGGTGAACCATTCTTGCAGCTTCTCGCCTTCGCCCCAGCGAATGGCACGTTGCAACGCCGTCAGATCTTCGGTGAAGCGGCCCAGCATTTCCAGGACGGCGTCCCGGTTGTTGAGGAAGACATCGCGCCACATGATCGGATCGGAGGCGGCAATGCGGGTGAAGTCGCGGAAACCGGAGGCGGAGAACTTGATTACTTCGCTCTGCGTCGATTCCTCCAGACCGGTCGCCGTACCGACGATGGTATAGGCGATGAGATGCGGCAGATGCGAGGTGATGGCGAGCACCTGGTCATGATGGCCCGGCTCCATCAGTTCAACCTGGCTGCCCATGCCTTCCCAGAGGCTGCGCAATTGCTCGATCGCCTTGGGATCGGTGGCCGGCAGCGGCGTCAGGATGCACCAGCGACCCTGGAACAGCTCGGCAAAGCCGGCGCGCGGGCCGGAATGCTCGGTGCCGGCAATCGGATGGCCGGGGATGAAATGCACCTTGTCCGGCACATGCGGCCCGAGATCGCGCACCACCGCCTGTTTGACCGAGCCGACATCGCTGAGGATGCTGCCGGGCTTCAAATATTTGGCCAGTTCCGGCGCCAGATCGGCCACCGCGCCGGCCGGCACGCAGATCACCGTCAGGTCGGCATCCGTCACCGCCGCTTCGACGCTGTCGCAAACGGCATCGCCGAGACGCAGTTCCCTGGCCACCTCAAGGGCCGCCGGGTCGATGTCATAGATGCTGATGGTCTTCGCCAGCCCCTGTACCCGCATGGCATGCGCCATCGAGGAACCAATCAGGCCGATGCCGATCAGGCAGACCTTGTCGAAAACGATCTTCTCTTGGCTGCTCATTGCGTTGCCGCCTGTTTGACGAAATCGCTCAAACCCTCGGCGCAGGCTCTGAGGGCCGGCTCCTCGGCGATGGAGATGCGCAGGCAATTGGGCAGGCCATAGGCGCCCATCTTGCGCACCAGGACCCGGCGCGTGCGCAGGAAAGCTTCAGCCGCCTCGGCGCTCAGCTTGGGGTCGGTGGGGAAACCCACCAGCAGGAAATTGCAAACGCTGGGATAGGCGATGAGGCCGATCTCGCGCATCCGATCGGCAAGCCAGGGCAGCCATTTGTCGTTATAGGCCTTCGCCGCAGCGATATGGCCCGTGTCCTTCCAGGCAGCGACGCCGGCGATCTGCGCCGGGGCCGGGGTGTTGAAGGGCCCGCGGATCCGGTTGAGGACATCCGCCACCGCCGGCGGGCAAAAGGCCCAGCCGAGACGCAAGGCGGCCAGGCCATAGATCTTCGAGAAGGTGCGCGAGACCACGACGTTGTCATGGCCACGGACCAGATCATTGCCCTCGGCGTAATCGGCCTTGCCGACATATTCCGCATAGGCGGCGTCGATCACCAGCAGCACATTGTCCGGCAGGCCCTGGCGCAGGCGCACCAGCTCGCTGGTCGGAATATAGCTGCCGGTCGGGTTGTTCGGGTTGGCGACGAAGCAGATGCGGGTGCGCGGCGTCACATGCGCCAGCAAGGCATCGACATCGGTGGTCAGGTCCTTTTCCGGCGCCGCCACCGGCGTCGCCCCGACCGACTTGGCCGCGATCGGATAGACCAGGAAGCCGTGCGCCGAATAGAGCACCTCGTCACCGGGGCCGGCATAAGCGCGGGTCAGCAATTGCAGGAGATCGTCGGAACCGGCGCCGCAGACGATCTGGGCCGGGTCGGCATCGATGCTGGCGGCGATCGCCGCGCGCAGGTCATTGGCACCGCCATCGGGATAACGATGGATTTCCGCGGCAGCCTTGCCATAGGCCGCCATGGCGGCCGGGCTGGCGCCGAGCGGGCTTTCATTGGAGGACATCTTGTAGATCGGGCCCTCGCCCGGCAGATGATGGGCGCCCGGCACATAAGCGGCGATATCGAGAATACCGGGACGAACAACCAAACTCATCTGACATCATCCTTCGTTACGAGAGTATTCCACAGGTCGGGATCTATCCTGGCAGGGCCCAATCTCAGCCGCGCCCGCCAGCGCCGAGTTCCTGGCCAGAGAACGGGACGGCGTAACTGCCGATCACCGTCACGCGCGCGCCGTCCAGCTGGCCCTGCAAGAGCGGCGTCAACGGCGTATCGCCACTTTCCGCGGCCAGCGCCCCGGTCGGATAGAAGCCCTCGACCTCGACCAGATGCAAATCGGCTCCGGCATGCGGGCTGCGCCAGGCACTGAAGAAGGTCGGCGCCAACCCTGCCTTAGTCACCGCCGACTTCAGGGTGCTACGGCTGATTTCCTGGTTCGGCTCGATCACCAGCAGGCTGCGGTCATGACCGGTCGGCTCGTTGATCGCCCGGCCGATGACCAGGGCCTCCACCGGGCTGCCGCGGTGGTTGCCGGCATCGCCAAAAGGCAGGCGGCCCATGACATGAGCCGAACCCTGCGCCAGCAGATGGCGCCACCAGGGGTCGCTATCGTCCTCACGAGGCAGCGGCACCACGCCGACCGTGGCGGTGCCGTCCTGGACGGCGCCCAGCACCATGCCGACCCGGTCGAAACCGGTAACGGCCACCCGGCTGCCGTAATGGTCGCGGGCGATATCCCAAAAACCGGGTTCGCTGTCCGGCGAATAGACGGCGACGGCGAAGGGGCCCTCCACCTGCAACAACGCCGAGATCAATTCGCGCCACAGCCGGACGATGACCGGTTTCGGCAGCTTGCCGTTATGGCGCGCCACCAGGCGGCGGAGAATCTGGGCCTCCCGGGCCGGGCGGATGAATTTCGCACCTTCGGCCGGGTTGTTACCGACCGGCTGGCGTTCCGCCTTGACCTTGCCGACCTGGACCGCCAGTTCGCAGCGCCGCATCAGCAGATCATGCAATTGATGGTCGACGGCATCGATTTCCTGGCGCAGGGCGACCAATTTTTCTTCCACACTCGCCATCGATCCGTAATCCGTCCTTGGTGATAGGTAAGCCATTGCAATGGTAGCCAAACCGGCCAGGAACACCAACCGCCTCGCCCCCACTGCCCGGGCGCCCAGTGATAGACGCTGGCCGGCCGCTTTGCCAGGGCGAAAATAGCCCGAAATGCGCAAGTCTGGCCTGCTGGCGAGTGCTTTCTGACCGGAAAGCCGGCCAACGGCACCGCCCCGCTCTACTCTTCGGGGTAAAACAACGAAATTATCTGCATATCGGGTCTATCGGCCGCGGCTGACCGACCCGGGATTTGTTGATATCTCATTCCTGGATGAATGGGATCTGGCGGGCGCTGGGTACCGCCGGTTGCGGCAGCGGCAAGGCAATGCGCCCCCGCCGCTTGAGCGGTTTGGTCGGCACGGCGCCGTAGAGCTGCTTCGTCGCCTCGATCACGATGACCCCCGAAAAGGCCTGCAGCCAGCGCCGGCCGATCCGCTCCCAGCCAGCGGCCGCGCCCAGCCAGGTGCGCCAGCGCAAGGGCGGGAAGAACAAGGCGCGCTCCACCCGCAAGGGCGTGAAGGAGTGCTGGCGCAGCAGCCGTGTCGCCTGGCTGGTAGTGAAGGGTTGGCCGAAGCCGAACGGTGTCTTGTCGGAATGCGACCAGGGTCCGCGGCGATTGGGCACCACCACCAGCAGGCGTCCGCCGCCGGAGAGGACGCGCCACACCTCACGCAGCATGTCGCTCTGGTGCTCGCCCGATTCCAGGGCATGCACCATCAGCACGCGGTCGATCGAATAATCCTGGAACGGCAATTCGGTCTCGTCGGCCAGGGCAACGATACCGGGCCCCTCGGGCGGCCATGGGAGCACACCCTGTTGCTCCGGCATGGCGGCCAGGATCCGTTCGGCTTCGCCGACGAATTGCCGCAGATAAGGGGTCGCGTAACCGAGGCCGAGCAGGGATTGGCCGCGGATATCCGGCCACATCGCCCGGATGCGCGCCCGCAGCAGATGCCGCGCAACCTGCCCCAAATCACTGCAATAGAAGTCCCTGAGGTCGACGACATCCTGCCACATCGGCCATAATCCGCATTACCTGACGGTCCGGATTATGGCATACCAGCTTTCGCCTGTGGCCGGAAAGTGCGGCCGGGCGACGCCGCAATAGATGGGGTCCGCGATGCCATCCAGTGCCGAAACAGCTGCCGCTTCCGGAAAAACCGGGCAAAAAGCCTGGGAAATCGTGCAGATCCCGGTCCTCAGCGACAATTACGTCTATCTGCTGCACGATGCGCCGAGCGGCGCCACTGCCGTGGTCGACCCGGCTGAGGCGGTGCCGGTGCTCAATGCCGCGGAAAAGCGCGGCTGGCGCATCAGCCATATCCTCAACACCCACCATCACGGCGACCATGTGGGCGGCAATCTCGCCATCAAGCAGGCCCATGGCGCCACGATCATCGGTCCGGCCTATGACCGCGAGCGGATCCCCGGCCTCGATATCGCCGTCGACGAGGCAAGCGGCGCCGAGATCGCCGGCCATCGCGCCCAGGTGTTCTTCGTGCCCGGCCATACGCGCGGCCATATCGCCTATTACTTCGCCGACAGCGCGGCCCTGTTCTGCGGCGACACCCTGTTCTCGATCGGCTGCGGGCGGCTATTCGAAGGCACGCCGGCGCAGATGTGGTCGTCCTTGCTGAAGCTGCGCGCGCTGCCTGATGAGACGCGGGTCTATTGCGCCCATGAATATACCGAAAGCAATTGCCGCTTCGCCGTCACCATCGATCCGGAAAACACCGACCTGCAGCGCAAGGCGGCCGCGGTCAAGGCCGAGCGCGCCGCCGGCCGGCCCACCATCCCCGCTTTGCTCGGCGCGGAGAAAGCCTGCAATCCCTTCCTGCGTGCCGATCAGCCCGACCTGATGCGGCACTTCCCGGAGAGCGATAGCGATCCGGTTGCCGTCTTTGCCGCCATCCGCGGCGCCAAGGACCGCTTCTGACTCACACCCAAGTTGGAGACCATGATGAAACTGCGTTTCTCGCCACTGAGCCCCTTCGTCCGCAAAGTGCGCGTCGTGGCGATCGAGACCGGACTGCATGACCGGCTGGAACTGATCCCCACCGTCACGGCAGATCCGGCGGCGAAGCTGTGGGAGCACAACCCGCTGATCAAGATTCCGGCGCTGGTGCTGGAGAGCGGCGAGAGCCTCTATGATTCCATCGTCATCTGCGAATATCTCGACAGCCTGCATAGCGGACCGAAGCTGTTCCCCGCGTCGGGATCGGCCCGCTGGACGGCCCTGCGCCGCCACGCTTTGGCCGACGGCATCATGGAAGCCGCCTTGCTGCGCCGCTATGAGAGTCTGCGGCCCAAGAACCTGCAATCGGCCGATTGGGATGCGGCGCAGAAGAGCAAGGTCGATCACGGCCTCGCGGCGCTGGAAGAAGAGGTCGCAAGCTTCGGCGACCGCATCGATATCAGCACCTTGAGCAGCGCCGTCATGCTCGACTATCTCAATTTCCGCTTCGGCCCCGAGGACTGGGCGAGCCGGTTCCCGAAGCTGGCGGCCTGGCACAAGGTCATCTCGGCCCGTCCGTCTCTCGCCACCACGCTGCCGAAAGAGTAGATGGCCGACAGACTTCAGCGCATATCCGTCTCTCGGCAAAATGATAGCGGGCGGTTCAGCTTTCAGGTTGAAGCCTTCTTGCCGCAACCTGAAAGCATCACTCTCCAGCGCGGCGAGGCTGCATGCCGACCGGCCTGCTCTATGTCATTGTCGTCCTGATCTGGGGCTCGTCCTGGATCGGGATCGAATATCAGGTCGGGGTGATTCCGGCTCTCCTCTCGATCGGCTACCGCTTTTTCATCTCGAGCGGGATGCTGGTCGCGCTCTGCCTCGTCACCGGCAGGTCGTTGCATTTTCCGGGGCGGGACCATCGCTGGATGGCGCTGCAGGGATTGAGCCTGTTCTGCCTCAATTACCTGATGTTCTATTGGTCGACGAAATACCTGACCAGCGGCCTGATCGCGATCGTCTTCTCCACCATGTCGGTCATGAACCTGATCAATGGCGCCGTCTTTCTGCGCCATCGCATCGACCGGCGCGTCGCCCTTGGGGCCGGCTGTGGCCTTGCCGGATTATGCTGCGTGTTCTGGCCGGAGATCGCGCAGGCGGATACGGGGTCGAAAACCCTGGCGGGCCTCGGCCTCTCGCTGGTCGGTACCTATCTGGCCTCAATCGGCAATCTGGTCAGTGTCAAGCTGAAGACCCGGGCGGTGCCGGTGTTGCAAAGCAACGCCATCGGCATGGGTTATGGCGCGATCGCCGCAACCGCGCTATCGCTGGCCGGCGGCAATGACATCGTCTTCGATACCCGGCCGAGCTACCTGCTGTCGCTGTTCCTGTTGGCCTTGTTCGCTTCCGTCATCGGCTTCAGCTGCTATCTCACCCTGGTCCAGCGCATCGGCGCCGGGCGCGCCGCTTATTCCGCCGTTCTCTTTCCCCTCGTCGCGCTGACGATCAGCACATTTCTCGAAGGCTATCACTGGACAGTTCTGGCGGGGCTTGGCATCGTGCTGGTCCTTTGCGGCAACGTCATCGTGTTGCGACGCGGCACCGCCGCCAAGGCCTGATAAATAGCGGCCCGATACATAGCTGCCGATATGCTGCGACCCGGGGCGCTGTACCATGCAGCAGAAAGATGCCAAGGACCGATCATGACCGATTTCGCTTTTCAGCTGCGTCCCGACATCGCCGAACTCAAGGATTCGCAGATCGTCGATGTCTGGAAGATGGGCTTTGCGGTACCCGACGTGATCGGCCTGTGGGTCGGCGAAGGCGATATGCCGACGCCGGAATTCATCTGCGATGCGGCGGCGCGGGCCCTCAAGAATGGCCACACCTTCTATACCCAGAAGCGCGGCATTCCCGAATTGCGGCGGGCGCTGATCGACTATCACCGCGATCTCTATGGCGTCGAGATCGCCGATGAGCGCATCGCCGTTACCAGCGCCGGCATGAACGCCATGATGATC
The DNA here is from genome assembly GCA_035539215.1 of Dongiaceae bacterium. GTDB lineage: Bacteria > Pseudomonadota > Alphaproteobacteria > Dongiales > Dongiaceae > Dongia_B. The sequence goes on from DATLIX010000004.1 coordinate 17,181, forward strand.
ATCATCCAGTCGCTGGTGACGGCGGGCGACAATGTGGTCTGCGTGACGCCGGTCTGGCCGAATATCTTCGCCTGTATCGAAATCCTCGGCGGCGACGTGCGGCAGGTCGATCTCAAGGCTGGTGCCGCCGGCTGGCAGCTCGATATCGAGCGTCTGTTCGATGCCTGCGACGCCCGCACCAAGGCGATCTACATCGCCTCGCCGGGCAATCCCACCGGCTGGGTGATGCCCGAGGAACAGCGCCGGGCGCTGCTCGACTTCGCCCGCCAGCGCCGCATCGCCATCATCGCCGACGAAGTCTATAACCGCCTGGTCTATGACCGGCCGGTGGCACCGTCCTTCCTGGAAATCGCCACGCCGGATGATCCGCTGTTCGTCGTCAACAGCTTCTCCAAGACCTGGGCGATGACCGGCTGGCGGGTCGGCTGGATGATCATGCCGCGCCACGCCGCACCGGTCTTCGAACGGCTGCTGGAATTCAACACCTCGGGCGGTCAGTCCTTCCTGCAATGGGGCTGCGTCGCCGCCATTCGCGAAGGCGAGGCCTTCGTCCAATCCATGGTGGCGCGCTGCAAGGCCGGGCGCGATCTGGTGGTCGAGCGCCTGGCGGCGATGAACCGCATCTCAGTCGTCCCCAACCAGGCCTCCTTCTATCTCATGCTGCAGGTAGCCGACATGGCGGACCCGCTGGACTTCTGCAAACGCCTGGTGGTCGAAGGCCGGGTCGGCTTGGCCCCCGGCACCGCCTTCGGTCGTGGCGGCGAAAAATTCCTGCGCCTGTGCTACGCCCAGAGCGAAGACCGCCTCAACGCGGCGATGGACCGGCTGGCCGGATTCCTCGCCCGCTACTGATCTCCGCCGCCACTGCTTCCGCCTGGGATCCCTCCAGCAGAGCTGTATACAGGAAAATGCTGGCGTGCCTTTTTGCCCCTTGCTATCCTGTATACAGCATCGCCGCTTGCAAGAAGCGATGCGGGAGCGGCCGGAAACGAGGCCGCACATAGCCAGGAGGAATATCGTGTCAGTCACCTTGCGGCTCGACCGCCGCGGATTTTTTGCCACTGCCGCAGCTTTGCTGATCGGCCTCAGCCAGCTCATCGCGCCCGCCCCCTTCAAGCCGGCCGCCGCCGCCGAGACGATCCGGGTTGGCTTCTCGCCGGAACCCTATCCCCCCTTCTGGAACCAGGATGCGGCGGGCAAATGGTCGGGCTTCGAGGTCGACCTGCTGGATGCGCTGTTCGCCAAGATGGGCAAGGCCTACCAGCTGGTGCCGATTGCCTGGGATGGCATCATTCCCGCCCTCAAGGAAAAGAAGATCGACGTCATCTTCAATTCCATGGGCATCACCCCGGAACGCGCACAACAGGTTGATTTCACCGATAAATATTACGAGACCGCCATGGTCTTCATCGGCCCTAAGGACCAGAAGGTCGAGATCACCAAGGACGGCCTCAAAGGCAAGATCGTCGGCGTGCAGACCGCAACCGCCCAGGCCAACTGGCTGCAGAGCCATTTCGGCGACGCGGTGGAGGTCAAGCTCTACGAGCAGCAGGACCAGGTGAATGCCGATCTGGTGGCCGGCCGCATCGATCTCGACCTCGCCGACAGCATCGCCCTGCTGCAGGGCTTCCTGCCGACCGAACCGGGCAAGGCTTTCGAACAGAAGGGCGAGGCGGTGGTCGACCCGGCCTCGGGCGCCAATATCGGCGCCGCCTTGCGCAAGGGCGATCCGCTGCGCGACGAAATCTCCGCCGCGATCAGGGCCATCCGCGCCGACGGCACCTATAAGAAGATCAACGACAAGTACTTCAATTTCGATATTTACGGACAATAGAGGGCGATCCACGTTTTAGATCGAAGCACTTCGTGATTCGATCTAAAACGATCCGGCTCTGGGCTGATCCGCCCGCAAAGACGGAAGCCCGGCGCCTGCCGGGCTTCCGCGCCTGTTGGAAAGTGAAAAAGCCTGCGCAACATTCTTTCGCAGGCGCGGCAGCTGTGCTAATTGTTCCCTTGTAAAATTTCCAGAACCGGCTGCTGATCGCAAGTCGGCAGGTCAGAGTGACAAAGGGAGGAATTATGTTTCAACGCCTTGCGCGAGTAGTTCAGGTGGCGGCGATCGGTGTCGCCGGCATGTTGGTGGCGGGTCAAGCGACGCCCAGCCACGCCGACGATGTGATCAAGTTCGGTGTCGCCCAGGAACCCTATCCGCCTTTCGCCAGCCAGGATTCCTCCGGCCGCTGGGTCGGCTTCGAAGTCGATCTGATGAATGCCGTCTGCGAGCAGATGAAGGCCAAGTGCCAGCTGGTGCCGATCGCCTGGGACGGTATCATTCCCGCCCTGCAGGAGAAGAAGATCGACGTGATCTGGGCCTCGATGTCGATCACCGACGAACGCAAGAAGGTCATCGACTTCACCGACAAGTATTATAACAGCCCGGCCGAGATCATCGGCCCGAAGAGCGCCGGCACCAAGATCGGCATCGTCGACAATCCCGACGGCAAGGGTGGCAAGATCGCCAATCCGGCCGACGCCAAGGGCAAGATCATCGGTGTGCAGACCTCGACCATCCATGCCAATTACATCCAGAAGTATTTCGGCAAGGATGCGGAGATCAAGGTCTATGACACGCAGGACAACGCCAATGCCGATCTGAGCGCCGGCCGCGTCGACCTGGTCATGGCTGACTCGGTGGCCCTCGCCGACTACCTGAAGTCGGACCAGGGCAAGGATATGGAAGTGGTGGTGACGATCCCCGACGATCCCCTGCTCGGCGAGGGCGTCGGCGGCGGTCTGCGTAAGGGCGACGATCAGCTGAAGGCGCAGCTCAACGATGCCATCAAGGGCGTTCGTTCCAGCGGCGTATACGACCAGATTGCCAAGAAGTATTTCGACTTCGACATCTACGGCGCCGGCTCCTGAGCCAGCGCGACGGCATTGCGGCCGCGCAGCCGTAAGCTGACAGGCGGCGCCATCCTTGGATGGCGCCGCTTTTATGTGGCCGGATTTCTGTCGCGGCTTGGCCCCGAACCGAAGCTGCACCGGCTCGACGCAGCGGCGAATTCGTCGCATTCGGAACCGGCTTCGTCGCATCGCTGCTTGACAGTCGCTCAACAAGACGCAAAGAACTGAACATCGGATTGTTCATGCCCTATCGGGGCCGAGCGTGTTTTGGCAAGAAGGATGGCGTAGCAATCCACGTGACGTGAAAGTCCGAGCAAGGCCCGGTTAACGGGCTCCGGCAAAACGGGCTCGGTAAACAGGGATGGGAAATAGGTAATATGGGCAGCCAGTCCAATTGGGCGCTTCTCGCCTATGGTGACACGGGCTGGGGCGACGAACTGCTCCGCGGGCTCGGATTGACGGTACAGATATCGCTTTGCGCCTATCTGGTGGGTTTTGCCCTTGGCCTGCTCGGCGCCGGAGCGAAACTCAGCAGCAATGTCTGGCTGCGGCGCCTGGCGGATCTCTATACGACCATCATCCGCGCCGTTCCGGAACTGCTGCTCATTCTGTTGTTGTTCTATTCCGGCACCTCGGCCCTGACCGCCCTACTGATCGGGATCGGGTTCGCGACGGAAGATATTCAGATCAGCGGCTTTGCCGCCGCCGTCGCCGCCCTGGGCTTCATTTACGGAGCCTATATGACGGAAATTCTGCGCGGCGCCATCCAAGCCGTGCCAAAAGGCCAGATGGAAGCTGCCCGGGCTTTCGGCATGCATGCGCCGCTGCGCTTTCGCCGCATCCTGTTTCCGTTGATGCTGCGTTATGCCCTGCCCGGCATGGGCAATCAATGGCTCAACATCACCAAGGACAGCGCCTATATCACCGTGACCGGCAGCGTTGTCGAACTGCTCTCCGCCGGCGCCAATGCCGCCGGCTCGACTAAGGAATACCTGTTCTTCTACTCGACGACCGCCTGCGTCTTCCTGGTCCTGACAGTCGCGTCGATGCTGGCGCTGGCGGCCCTGGAAAAGCGGCTCAATCGCGGCATCCGGCGCTGAGGGCAAAATCATGAATGACATTCTCGATTTGATTGCCAATAGCGACGTCCTCAGCTTCGTCGTCTACCGCCTCATTCCAGGTTTGCTGCAAGCGATTCCTGTTACCTTGGAACTGACGATCATCTGCTGCGTCGTCGGCAACCTGCTGGCGGTGCCGATCGCCGTCGCCCGCGTTTCGCCGAAACCCTATCTCTGGATCCCCAGCTATATCTACATCCTGCTGATGCGCGGGACCCCGCTGCTGGTGCAGATCTATCTGATCTATTACGGCCTCGGCCAGCTCCTGCCTCATACCTGGGTGCGCCACAGTTTCCTCTGGCCCTATCTGCGGGACGGCTTCTGGTATGCGATCTTCGCCCTCAGCCTGAACACGGCCGGCTATACCGGCGAGATCCTGCGCGGTGCCATCCAGGCGGTGCCGCATGGCGAGACGGAGGCCGGCAAGGCCTTCGGCATGTCCGGCTGGCTGATCTTCCGCCGCATCACCCTGCCCCGCGCCATCCGCATCTGCCTGCCGACCATGAGCACCGAAACCGTGCTGCTGCTGAAATCGACCTCGCTGGCCTCCACCATCACGGTGATGGATGTCATGGGCACGGCGCGCTGGCTACAGAAGCAGAGCTTCCGCACCTATGAGCCGCTGATCGCCGCCGGCATCATCTACGTGATCCTGGTCTTCATCCTGACCCGCTTCCTCAACTGGCTGGAGCGGCGCCTCAACCGCGACCGCGAACAGCCGGTCGCGCTGAAAGCCGAGGAAATTCTCGGCAACGCTTGAGACCGATCACGCGGCAGCCATCTTCGGCACTAAACAAAACGCCGCTGGCCATGCCAGCGGCGTTTTTCATGAAGCGCGCTGAAGCAGCCTTGCGGCCCGCCCCGGCTATTCCGTCTTGTTGCCCTTGCTCAGGGTTTCCAGCTGTCGCTGCAAGGCCTGCATCTGCGATTTGAGATCGGAGAGCTCATCGGCGGAACCGGGCTTCTCAGCGGCGCCCGCTGCATTGCCCTTCGACGGCTCGCCGCCGCTCGACGACATCGGCGAGGGCATGGTCATCGGCACCGTGAAGGGCGTCCACATCCGCATCGCCTGCTCGAAGAAATTCATGTTCTGCTTCGACATTTCTTCCAGCTGGCCGAAGGGCATCATCCCGCCGAAGCTTTCCTTCATATAGCTGCGGAACTGCTCCTGGTTGCGCGAGAAGCTCTCCATGCTCTGTTCCAGATAACGCGGTACCAGGAACTGCAGATTGTCGCCATAAAGGCTGATCAATTGCCTGAGGAAGTTGATCGGCAGCATGTTCTGCCCCTTCGATTCTTCCTCGACGATGATCTGGGTCAAGACCGAGCGCGTGATATCCTCGCCGGTCTTGGCATCTTCCACCGTGAAATCGAGCCCCTCCCGCACCATCTGGGCCAGATAATCCAACGTCACATATGAGCTTGTCGCTGTGTTGTAGAGACGTCGGTTGGCATATTTCTTAATCCGAACCGGCGTCTTGTCGTTGCTCGTGTCGCTGCCGACAGCCATCGAATTCTATCCTTCTTGCCTCTGCGCATATGGCCGCTCCGCCTCCCCTGAAGGCCGGCCATGGGCGCAGCATAGCAGGTTTTCGCCCGACTTTGGCAATGCGGTAGCTGCATTGCGAAGATGCGCCGCTCCGGCCTATGATGCCGTCATGACCGAGCAGACCCCGCCTGTCGATCTCGCCGATCTTGCAAAGAAACTCCTGGATCTGTGGCAGGATCAGGTCGCGGCGGTTGCCGCGGATCGCAACCTGGCCGACCAGATGGCACGCCTCTCCGCGGCAATGATGCAGCAGGGCGCCAGCCCGCCCCAGCAACCGGCCGGCGCGCCGGCATCCGCCGACAGCCCAACGGGGAATGGCACCGCTTCCAGCGGTACCGCGGGGGCCGCAACGGCGAACCCGGCGGCAGCCTTGGCCGAATGGTGGAAGACCGGCATGACGGTCTGGTCGAATGCCATGTCGCAGCAGATGGCGGCCGTCAAATCGATGCCCCACCAATCGATGCCGGGAGAACAGCGTGCCCAGCCAAACTCCGAGCAGCAAAACGCAAGCCGAAACGATGCAGGCCGAAATCAAGCAGCCGCATCGCCTGGGACCGCAGCCGCTGCCGCTGCATCTGAGCCTCGCCCTGACGACCTGGAGCAACTCCGCAGCCATCTTGCCAAGCTTGATGCTCGCCTGGCAGCGATTGAAGGCGCAGAGACCGGGGGAGAGCCCGGTGGAGCCGGAAGGAGCCGCAGCAAACCCCCGCACAAATCCCGGCAGTCCGCGCGACAGAAGCCCGTTTCCGCCGCTGCCGGCGAAGCTGGAACAGGCGCTGCGGGTGCTGGGACCGCAGCTCGACGCGGCCGATCCGGCCGCCCTCGCCAGGGCTCTGAGTGAAGAGGGCCTGCGGCGGCTCGATGCCTTCGTCAGCGGCACCCTCGCCTACCGGCAGCAGCCCACACCGGTGCATCGCCCACCCCGTCCCGTGCTCTGGTCAGCCGGCACGACGCGCCTGCTCGATTACCGGCTGACACCGGCCGGACAAAGCGGCGCGCCGCGCATCCTGGTCATCCCCTCGCTGATCAATCGCTATCACATCCTCGATCTGGCGCCGGAAGCGAGCTTCCTCGATTTCCTCGCCACCGCGGGCTGCCAGCCCTTCGTGGTCGATTGGGGCGCGCCGGGAAAGCAAGAACGCGACTTTTCGCTGACCGATTACATCGCCGGCCGTTTGCAGGACGCCTATCGCGCGCTGCAACAGGAGCCGGGCGGACCGATCTTCGTCGTCGGCTATTGCATGGGTGGTCTGCTGGCCCTGGCGCTGACGCAACTGCTGCAGCAATCCAAAGACCTGACCCGGCCGGCGGGCCTGGTTTTGCTGGCGACACCCTGGGATTTTCATGCCGAACAGGCGGATCAGGCCGCCATGATCGCCACCATCGGCCGGCAGCTGGAACCGATCATGGCCGCCTTGGGCGAATTGCCGGTCGATCTCCTGCAGAGCTTTTTCGCCCTGCTCGATCCCTTCCAGGTACCCCGCAAGTTTCAGGCCTTCGCCGCGCTGAGCCGCGGCCAGACCGCAACCGACGCGGCCGTGCAGCGCTTCACCTTGCTGGAGGATTGGCTGAACGACGGTATCGGTCTGGCAGCCGACGTCGCGCGCGAATGCCTGATCGGCTGGTACGGAACGAACAACACCAGAAACGGTTCCTGGCGTGTCGGCGGTAACATCATCGACCCGAGGCAGATCGCCGTGCCGAGCCTGGCCCTGATTCCGGATCGCGATCGCATCGTGCCACCGGGCAGCGCCCTGGCGCTGGCGGAAGCATTACCGAACCATGACATCGCCCGCCCGCCCGCCGGTCATATCGGCATGATGGCCGGAAGCAAGGCGCGGAGTGTTGTCTGGCCACAGATCGTCGAGTGGATCCACCAGCGCGTCCCGGCATCCCAGGACCTGGCATCACAGAACCAGGCGTCACAGGACCAGGCGTCACAGGACCAAGGGTCGTAGGAGCAGGCATCGCACGCCCGGGTATTGTGAACCTTCGGCATCGTGAACATCTGGTGCTGCGGCGCGTTGAAGCAGTGCCGGAAGCAGCGCCGGGCCGGGCATATTCCGCCTTGAACTCAAGACGGCGAAATCCTACGGTCGATATTGCATTGCAAAGAAATAACCCATCCCATCCAAGGAGTTTCACATGACCGACGTCGTCATCACCTCCGCCGCCCGCACGCCAGTCGGTTCCTTCAACGGGGCCCTCGCGAGCCTGACCGCCCATGAGCTGGGCAAGATCGCCATTATCGAGGCGCTGAAGCGCGCCAAGGTCGATCCGGCGGAAGTATCGGAGGTGATCCTGGGGCAGATCCTGACGGCGGGCGAAGGACAGAATCCGGCGCGCCAGGCGGCCGTGGCCGCCGGCATTCCGGTGGAGAAGACCGCCTATCAGATCAACCAGCTCTGCGGTTCCGGCCTGCGCGCCGTGGCGCTCGGCTATCAGGCGATCCGCAACGGCGATTCCGATATCGTCGTCGCCGGCGGCCAGGAAAGCATGAGCATGGCGCCGCATTGCATGCATCTGCGCAACGGCGTGAAGATGGGCAATTCGCCGATGGTCGACACCATGATCTATGACGCCCTGACCGATGCCTTCAACAACTACCATATGGGCGTCACCGCCGAGAACGTGGCGCAGCGCTGGCAGATCACCCGCGAACAGCAGGACGCCTTTGCCCTTGCCTCGCAGAACAAGGCGGAAGCGGCGCAGAAGGCCGGCAAGTTCAAGGATGAAATCGCGCCGGTCACGGTGAAGGGCCGCAAGGGCGACACCATCGTCGATGCCGACGAATATCCGAAGCACGGCACCACCCTCGACGTCTTGCAGAAGCTGCGCCCGGCCTTCCTCAAGGAGAACGGCACGGTCACGGCCGGCAATGCCTCCGGCATCAATGACGGCGCCGCCGCCCTGGTGCTGATGTCGGCCGAGAATGCCGCCAAGCGCGGCCTGACGCCCTTGGCACGCATCGTCTCCTGGGCCACGGCCGGCGTCGATCCCGCCATCATGGGCAGCGGGCCGATCCCCGCCAGCCGCGCCGCCCTGGCCAAGGCCGGCTGGAAGATCGAGGATCTCGATCTCATCGAAGCCAACGAGGCTTTTGCGGCACAGGCCTGCGCCGTCAACAAGGACCTCGGCTGGGACACCGCGAAGGTCAATGTCAATGGCGGCGCCATCGCCCTCGGCCATCCTGTCGGCGCGTCGGGCGCACGCGTGCTGACCACGCTGCTGCATGAAATGCAGAAGCGCGATGCCAAGAAGGGCCTCGCCACACTTTGCATCGGCGGCGGCATGGGCATCGCTCTCACTGTCGAGCGATAATCAGGCGATTGAGCGATCGCCGGGTAGTCGAGCGATAAACGCTGCAGAGACCGCCGCCGAAATAATGGCGGCGGCAAATAGCAAACCGGGGAGGTAGGCATGGGTAGAGTAGCAGTGGTAACCGGCGGGACGCGCGGCATCGGTGCGGCGATCTCGACCGCGTTGAAAGCAGCCGGCTATACCGTGGCGGCGAACTATGGCGGCAATGAAGAGGCGGCCAAGGCCTTCAACAAGGAAACCGGCATCGCCGTCTATAAATTCGACGTCGCCGATTTCAACCAGGTGAAGAACGCGATCGCCCAGATCACCAAGGATCTCGGCCCCGTCGACGTCGTCGTCAACAATGCCGGTATCACCCGCGACGGCACCATCCATCGCATGACGGCGGAACAGTGGGAGGAAGTGATCCACACCAATCTCAGTTCCTGCTTCAACATGTGCCGCTGCGTCATCGACGGCATGCGCGAGCGCGGCTTCGGCCGCATCGTCAATATCGGCTCGATCAACGGCCAGGCCGGGCAATACGGCCAGGTCAATTATGCTGCGGCCAAGTCCGGCATCCATGGCTTCACCAAGGCGCTGGCCCAGGAAGGTGCTGCCAAGAACATCACGGTCAACGCCATCGCGCCCGGCTATATCGATACCGATATGGTGCGCGCGGTGCCCCCGGCCGTCCTTGAAAAGATCATCGCCAAGATTCCCGTCGGCCGCCTCGGCAAAGCCGAGGAGATCGCCCGCGGCGTGCTGTTCCTGGTGGCCGACGATGCCGGCTTCGTCACCGGCTCGACACTGTCGATCAATGGCGGCCAGCACATGTATTGAGGCGGCAGCTCAAACCGCCGCCTCGGCTTTCTTCCAATCCCCGCCCTGGTTCCACCAGCGGTGGGGATTGTCTTTATCGGGCAGGCCGCGCGAACGGCTGGCAAGAATCTCGCGCACCAGGATGACCGGCTCCTCATAGGAATGAACGGCGAAGATCGCCTCCACCACCCCTTCCAGCAGAGCGCGGTCGCGCGGCACTTGGAAGCTCACCTCGGCGACACCGGGGCGCAGCCGGGTTTCGCTTTCCGCCCCGGCGGCGGCACCGGCCAGCGGCCGATAATGTTCGGTACCGGTCGCCGTTTCAAAGGCGTTGCGGTCGTATTTGCCGATTTGCAGCGGTGCCACCGCGGTCACCGCCGCCAGGATCCGCGCGACATCTTCCTGCGGTGCCTGAAAGGTCACCAGCCAGAGCGCCTCGAAGCGCATCGACGCCGTGGTGAAGGCCGGTAGCGGTTCTGCCTGCATGTCATCCTCCCGTGAGTGGAGAGGCAGGTTAGATGAACGCTGCTGACGACGTTGTGTCAGCATGATGGTGTGTCAGCATGCAGGCGGTCATGCTTGCGGCTGTTGCTGGCTCGCCAGCCATTCCGCCATCAGGCGGGGATGATCATCGGCGAAGCTGTCCTCCAGCAGCGCCATCCGCCGGATCCGGTCGAGACGGAAATTGCGCTGACCCTGGCGCAACTCGCACCAGCCGCAGAGCAGCGTCGCCTCGACGAAATAGGCAATAGCCAAAGGCAGCACGACGCGCTCGGTCGCCTTGCCGTCGACATCGACATAGCTGAGGCGCAGCTTGCGGCGGTCGCGGATCGCCGTGCGGATATCGGTGAGATCGGCCTGCTGCGGCGTCACCGCGCCGGCCGGCGAGACATAGACCGGCGCCAGATCGAGGTGGTCCCGGAGATGCGGCGGCAGCGCGACGCTGAGCTTGGACAGCACGCCTTCCGCCGCCACCTGCAAGCCGGGATCGCCGGTCCGCTTGATTAGCCTGGCGCCGACCAGGATGGCCTCGATCTCGTCGCGGGTGAACATCAGCGGCGGCAGGTCGAAACCCTGGCGCAGCAGATAGCCGAGACCCGCAGCGCCTTCGATCGGCACACGGCTCGCCTGCAGGCTGGCGATATCGCGATAGACCGTGCGGACCGTCACCTCCAATTGCTCGGCCAGTTGCGCCGCCGTCAGCGGACCGCTGGCCCGCCGCAACGCCTGAATGATGTCAAAGAGGCGGTCCGCCCGACGCATCTATCCATCCTGCCTTCATTGCTGACACGACGATGTCAGCAGCACTTCCTTAGGGTTGCCGAGCCGACAAGGTCAGCGGGCTGAGCCCGTCGCAGGTATTATAAGGGAGTTGCGCCGATGTCGCCGCCGAATCAACATCGCCCGAATCAACATCGCCCGAATCAACATCGCCCGGAGCAGCATCGACGGGAGCAGCATCGGCCGGAGCAGCACCGGCTGGGGCAGCACCGGCTGGGCTTGGCGCTCGTCACCGGTTCCGCCATTGCCTACAGCACCGCCGGCTTCTTCACGCGCCTCATTCCGCTCGATGCTTGGTCGCTGCTGTTCTGGCGCGGCCTGTTCGCCGGCGGCTTCATGCTGCTGCTGCTGATCGGGCGCGGCTGCTATCAGGGCTGGCCGCGCCTGCGCCCGATGGAGCGCTCCGGCTGGATCATCGCCGGCTGGTCGACCTTGGGTATGGTGTGTTTCCTGAGCGCGTTGCGGGCCGCCCCGGTCGCCGATGTCGCCCTGATCTATGCCAGCGTGCCTTTCGTCACGGCCGTCCTGGCCTGGCTGACGCTGGGCGAGAAGAGTCCGCGGCGCACCGTCGGCGCCAGC
>DATLIX010000005.1:0-4448 GCA_035539215.1 Dongiaceae bacterium
CGGCATCACCCGCCTGCATCTCGAACAGGATGCCGGCAAGAGCCTGCATGACCAGCATCCGTCGAAGAGCTATATCGACCTCAACCGGGCCGGTGTGGCGCTGATGGAGATCGTCTCCGAGCCGGATATGCGCTCCTCGGAAGAAGCCTCGGCATACTTGCGCAAGCTGCGCACCATCCTGCGCTATCTCGGCACCTGCGACGGCAACATGGATGAGGGGTCGATGCGCTGCGACGTCAACGTCTCGGTGCGCAAGGTCGGCGATGCTCTCGGCACGCGCTGCGAGATCAAGAACGTCAACTCCATCCGCTATGTCGCCCAGGCGATCGAATACGAGGCCCGGCGCCAGATCGAGATCATCGAGGATGGCGGCACGATCAAGCAGGAAACCCGGCTCTACGATCCGAGCAAGGGCGAGACGCGCTCGATGCGCTCGAAGGAACAGGCGCATGACTATCGCTATTTCCCCGATCCCGATCTGCTGCCGCTGATCCTGGAACAGGGCTTCGTCGACAAGATCAAGGCCGACCTGCCGGAACTGCCCGACGTCAAGCGCGCCCGCTTCGTCAAGGAATTCGGCCTCAGCGATTACGATGCCGGCGTGCTGGTGGCGGAGCGCGAGACGGCCGCCTTCTATGAGCAGGCAACCAAGGGGCGTGACCCCAAGCTGACCGCCAACTGGCTGATCTCCGAACTGTTCGCCGTCCTCAACAAGGAAGGCAAATCGATCGAGGAAAGCCCGGTTTCGGCCCAGCGGCTCGGTGAACTCGTCGGCCTCATCCAGGACGACACCATCTCCGGCCGCATCGCCAAGGACGTCTTCGCGGCGATGGTGGAAACCGGCAAGGCGCCGGCGGCGATCGTCGAGGAAAAGGGCCTGCGCCAGGTCACCGATACCGGTGCCATCGATGCGGCGATCGACGACATCCTTGCCAAGAATGCCGACAAGGTGGCTGAATATCGTGGCGGCAAGGATAAGCTGTTCGGCTTCTTCGTCGGCCAGGTGATGAAAGCGACCGGCGGCAAGGTCAATCCGGCCATGCTGAACGAGCGCCTGAAGACGAAGCTGCAGGGATAAGCCGACAAGTGACCGGCGCGGCTCGGGGGAGCGCGCCGGTTGCGGCTATCCTGAAGCGGCCGCTGAGACAGGCTCAAATTGCGCTCAAAGGGGGGAGAGTGTGATGACGATCAGCCGGAGATCTCTGGGCATCCAGGCAGCTTGCGCGACGGCGATGACGATGTGTTCGCCGCATCTCGCTTTCGCCAAATCTTTCAACGCGGCTCTTTCCATACCGCAAACTGCCAAGCGCAGCCGCGCCAATGACGACTGGCTGGCGGCAGCGGCCAATCTCGCCGCCTGGCAAAGCGAAGTCTCGCTGGGCGAGGGAAATGTGTTGCAACAGATCCGCAACCCGCAGCGCTGGCGCGATCTTTTCGATGCCGATACCGGTCTTGCCAAGAACGATCTGGCAGGCTTTGCCGCCGATGCCGAGCTGGTCGTCGATGGCCGCAGCAGGCAGACCCTGGATCATTGGCATGCCTTGCTGCTGCAATCCGGGCCGCTTTGGCTTGGCGTTGCCAATCAGGCCTTCAAGGCCGGTCAGGTCTGGGTGCTGACCGGCATCGTCGGCGACGGTACAGCCGATCGCACGCAGATGAGCATCGTCAATCTGGAAAGCGGCGGCGTCGATAAGATGACGGCAAAGGAATTCACCAGGCTTTATGAGGACGCCGCCAAGGCCGATGGCGTCACCGGTGATATCGAGGTGCAGGTGCTGCGGCTGGCGTGACCTCGTTACAGCGGTTGCCTACCCCGGCAGCCGCACCGGGACCGCCGTCGTATATTTGATCTGCTCCATGGCGAAGGTGGAACTGACATTGGTCAGCCGCACTTTCTTGATCAGCTGCTTATAGACCCGGTCGTAATCGGCGATATCCGCGACCTGCAGTTTCAGCAGGTAATCGACATCGCCGCTCATGCGATAGAACTCGACGACTTCAGGGATGCTGTTCACGGCGTCGGCGAATTGCTGCAGCCAGGCATCGTTGTGCTCGTTGGTGCGAACGGCGACGAAGACGGTGACGCCGAGGCCCAGCTTCTGCGGATCGAGCAGCGCCACCCGCGCGCGAATGACGCCCAGCTCCTCCAGCCGCTTGATCCGTCGCCAGCAGGCATTGGTCGAGAGGCCGACCGTTTCCGCCAGCTCGGCAACCGGCGGCGTTGCGTCCCGTTGCAGCGCGGTGAGGATTTTGATGTCCAGCCGGTCCAGTTCCATATTTTCGATGCTTCTATGCTTTTACGAGAAAATTTCCCACAAAATACCATGACAAATGAGGTTTTTGGGAAAAATTACGGCGGAATCCGTGTATAACTGTGGTTATTCCACCACGCCAGAATCCAGAACCAGGGCAATTCTATGTTCGACAAGCTGTTCCGCGATCATCCCGCCTCGGTCGACGAGACCTATTTCGAACATATGGCGGTCGCCGCTAGCTTCGGCGGCCGGATGTTCATCGCCAGCCTGGCCTGCTTCGTCCATGCCTTGGTCCCCGGCCTTTTCGTGCGGACCGGCAGCAATGCCATCCGCAGCCTCTATGAGCGCATGGTGACGCACCGCCACCGCGGCAGCGCCCAGGCTGCCCGCACGATGCAGGAAATTGCCGTGCATGGCCTCAGCGGCGACGCGATCTGACACGGCTTCGTCCCACCACGAGCTGATCGCCTCTTTCGACCGGCAGCGACCGCCCTCTCTTGCCTCGATGCGGGAGCCTGTGATCCACTTGGCGCGGATCATGGGGGAGTGCAATGCTATCGATTGTGATTTTCTTCGCCGCGGCGCTGGCGGAGATCGCTGGCTGCTTCGCCTTCTGGGTTGTCTTCCGCCTGCACAAATCGGCTTTGTGGCTGATCCCCGGCCTCGGCTCGCTGGTCCTGTTCGCCAGCCTGCTCACGCTGGTCGACAGCAATGCCGCCGGCCGCGCTTACGCGACCTATGGCGGCATCTATATCTGTGCGTCGCTGCTCTGGCTGTGGCGGGTCGAAGGCGTGCGGCCGGATCTGTGGGATCTGACAGGTGCCGCTTTCAGCCTGATCGGGGCCGGCATCATCCTGTTCGCGCCGCGCGGCACCTGATTCCGATCCGCTGCCTCAGGCCGACAGATGTTCGATCAGGATAACGGTGCCGATGCCGATGAGCGCGATGCCGCCCAGCGCCTCTGCCTTGCGCCCCAGCATCTTGCCGGCCCCTTTGCCGATCATCGCGCCGATGGTTGACATGGCAAAGCTGACGAATCCGATCACGGCGCAGGCGTAGATGAGATTGACGTCGATGACGGCAAGGCTGACGCCGACTGCCGTGGCGTCGATGCTGGTGGCAAGACCGGTCAGCAGCAGGCGCATGGGATTGAGGCCATTTCGCGGCTGCTCTTCGGCCGCTTCCTCTACCGGCGAAAAGCTTTCCTTGATCAGATGCAGTCCGACGGCGGTCAGCAGGCCGAAGGCGATCCAGTGATCATAGGCGTCGATATAATGGCTGAGGGCGGCACCGAGGAACCAGCCGATCGCCGGGGTAATCGCTTCGCAGGCGCCGAAGACCAGGCCGATCTTCAGCGCATCCGCCAGGCGATGCTCGCGTTGCGCAGCGCCCTTGGCCAGGGCGGCGGCAAAGGCATCGACCGACAGGCTCAAGGCCAGGATCAGGAGAACGGGAAAACTCATCGCGGAACCCTTTGGGCTGATCTCGTCGGATCAGTTCTTGCGCCGGCATGACCGATGACGCAGCGCGCCCCCGGCTTACAGGCGCAGCTTCGTCATTGGTCTCGCCAACCGCCGATCAGACCGTTGGCCTGAAATCGGCTGCCATCTGCACCATGCGCCCTTCCGGCCTTCGGCGACCGGACATGACAGCAAGTTTGTTGATGCAGACCCCTTTCAAGAAGGGCGGCTACTCCCCAAAGATGGTGAGGGTTTAGAGGAAGTCGGCGGCGAGGTCAATAGTACGCACACGGCGCGGGCCGTGCGCTTACTCTGGTGCCGCTTCTAAAGCCTTGCACCTCCGCGGCCTTCACCGCATGGATACGTTAAGACTGTAGGTTTCAAATCTATTGAGGATGAGCCAGCGATGAAGCTTTTTGCAGAATTCCGTTTGCCGAGAAAAATAACAACCGTTTGCGGTATCGTGGGAATCTTGTTGGCGGCTATGGCGACGGCCGAGCAGACAGCAGCAGATGACTCCACGCGTGGCATCCTGCCATCTGCTGATGAGATGATCCGATATGCAGAGCACCATCTGTCAACCAAGGAAGAGCTGGGTATAAGTCAGTATGGCTCAATAGTGGATCCTTTAATTCCTGTTTGGCGTGATGATTTAAATATCCTGATCATTTCCTCAAATGATCCTGAGAAGCCATCGGCGCCGGAAGCGACAACTTTGGATATGCTGGATTAC
>DATLIX010000006.1:0-21847 GCA_035539215.1 Dongiaceae bacterium
GAACCGCGTTCTACGTCAGCAGATTATAGCCCGCGAGGGCTATTAGGCCGCCAGACGAAGATCAGACGCAACGTTATCGTTGGCATCTGTGAAAATGGCCCGATAACGGCGGAACCATGCCGAACAGCAAGTTGACCTTTACTGCGCACGTCGATCCTGTTTCGCCCCCATAAGCCGGACCCTCTGATCGATAGGCCGGTGATAATGGTGGAGGCGCGGGAGTACTGCCCTCCCGGTCCGCAACGCCTATTCCGCGCAACCGTCTACTGTCATAGCTGCCAAAGCAGCAGAACCAACATAGGGCGGGATTAACTTATTATCAAGGCTCGGAAATTGCCCTGCGGACATGACCTGGACACAGGCTTTTTACCGGCTGCGAGCCAGTCTAGGCAGGGGATCGGGAATCGGTCATAACTCGGTCGAAGGCGTCGGGTTATGGCGCCCCAGCAAGTGGATGACAGGCATGGCGCTGACCCAGGACCAACAGACCGATATCGAGCAATTGCGGGCCAATCAGCAGCCGACCCGTCGCGCCGTGGTGCCGGCGCTGGAAGATGTCCTGTATCAGGCGATGCCGCTCCTCGATCACGGTTTCGTGCGCGTCGTCGATTACATGGGCGACGATTCCGCCGTGGTGCAGGCTGCCCGGGTTTCCTACGGCAAAGGGACCAAGAAGGTCAGCGAGGACCGTGGCCTGATCCAGTATCTGATGCGCCATCGCCATTCGACGCCGTTCGAGATGTGCGAGATCAAGTTTCACGTGAAATTGCCGATCTTCGTCGCGCGCCAGTGGATCCGTCACCGCACGGCCAATGTGAACGAATATTCCGCCCGCTATTCGATCCTCGACCGCGAATTCTACATCCCGGCGCCGGAACAACTGGCGGCGCAATCGGCCAGCAACCGCCAGGGCCGCGGCCAGGTCCTGCAGGGAGCCGAGGCGGCCCGCGTGCTGGAGCTGCTGAAGGCCGATTCAGAGCGCGCCTATGACGATTACGCCTGGATGCTGAACGAAACCGAGGACGGCGCCACGGTCGATGCCGGCCGCCAGGGCCTAGCGCGGGAGCTCGCCCGCATGAATCTGAGCCTCAACTTCTATACCCAGTGGTATTGGAAGGTTGACCTCCAGAACTTCATGCATTTCCTCAGCCTGCGCGCCGATGCCCACGCGCAATACGAAATCCGCGTCTATGCCGAGGCGATGCTGGATATCCTGCGCCGCTGGGTGCCGCTGACGGCTGAAGCCTTCGACCAGCACCGCCTGCATGCGGTGACGCTGTCGAAGAACGCCATGGAAGTGGTGCGCCGCCGCCTGAAGGGCGAAACCGTGACCGAGGCCGATAGCGGCCTCGGCAAGCGCGAATGGGCGGAACTGCAACAGCTCCTTGAAGGCTGACCGCTGTTGCCGTCAGCCCGGCTGCGGCGTCTGATCCGGTTACTGGATGACGATGCGCGGCGCGGCGCGGCCGGTGCCGGCCTGCAGCTTGTTCCAGAGCTTTTCCGCGATCTCGCGATAGGCCTTGCTATGGGGCGATGACGGATCGCTGACGACGATCGGCTGGCCGGCATCCGAGGTCTCGCGGATGGCGATATCGAGTGGAATCTCACCGAGGAAATCCACATTGCCCGCTTCCGCTTCGCGGCGCGCGCCGCCATGGGCGAAGATGTCGGTCCGATGGCCGCAATTGGGGCAGCAGAAATAGCTCATATTCTCGATGATGCCGAGCACCGGCACATCGACCTTGCGGAACATATTGAGGCCCTTCTTGGCGTCGAGCAGGGCGATATCCTGCGGCGTCGAGACGATGACGGCACCTGCCAGGGGCACGTTCTGCGCCATGGTCAGCTGGGCATCGCCCGTCCCCGGCGGCAGGTCGCAGACCAGCACGTCGAGCGGCGCCCAATTCACGTCGCGCAGCAACTGGGTCAACGCACCCATCACCATCGGGCCGCGCCAGATCATCGGCGTGTCTTCCGGGATCATGAAGCCCATCGACATCACCTTGATGCCGTGATTGGTCATCGGCTCCAGGCGTTTGCCGTCCGGGCTTTGCGGCTTGCCGGAAATCCCCATCAGGCGCGGCTGCGACGGGCCATAGATATCGGCATCCAGCAGGCCGACCTTGAGGCCGAGTGCCGCCAGGCCCAGCGCCAGATTGACGGCGGTGGTGGACTTGCCCACCCCGCCTTTGCCGCTGGCCACGGCGATGATGTGGGCAACGCCCGGCAAACCCTGTTTGCCCTGGCCAGGCTGGCCCGGTTGCTGGCCGCCGGCCGGATGCGCATGCTGATGGGCCTGGGATGCCGCCGGCCGGGCCGATGCCGCCGGCGCGCCACCAGCCGCCCGATGGGCGGTCAGGACGGCCGTCACGCTGAGCACGCCGGGTAATTTTTCCACCGCCTGCTCGGCCGCCTTGCGCAAGGGTTCGAGGCCGGCGCCGGCGCGCGGGTCGACTTCAATCGAAAAGCCGACATGTCCCTCGCGCACAACCAAGCCTGAAATCATGCCGTTATTGACGAGGTCGCCACCCTGAGGTGCGGCTATCCGCTGCAGCGCTGCCAAAACTTGTTCCTGAGAGACAGTGGTCATGCTTGAAAAACCTGAATTTTATCACGATATGAGCGACGGCCGCCTGACGGGTCGACCTGTCTGGGCCGGTTGCGATTGCGACGGAACTAACGCTGTCATATAAGGCCAGGATAGGCTCTTGCATAGGGCCTGCTACCCGTGGCCGCCGTTGCGGCGCAGAAGTCATTCTGTGCCGGAGCTGCAGGGAAAGGAATTGGGGTCATTAATGGCTTGGAATAATCAGGGTGGGCCCTGGGGCGGTGGATCCGGCGGTGGCGGCTCTTCCGGCGGCGGGTCCGGTGGTCAAGGTGGCGGACAGACACCCTGGGGGCGGAACCCCAATAGCGGCGGCGGCAAGCAGGGGCCGGATTTCGACGAATTGCTGCGTCGCGGCCAGAACCGCATGAAAACGCTTTTCCCCGGCGGGATCGGCGGCGTTCCGGCGATCGCGGCCCTTATCGGCTTGGCCCTGTTGTTGTGGCTGGTCAGCGGCTTTTACCGCGTCAACCCCAGCGAAGTCGGCGTCGAGCTGGTATTCGGCAAATATCACCCGCCCTTCACCCAGCCTGGCCTGCATTGGAATGTACCGGCGCCGTTCGGCGAAGTCGTGACCCCCGACGTCAACACCCGCAACCGTGTCGAAATCGGTTTCCGCAGCAATCTCGGCAATAGCGGCGATGTCGATGTCAGCGAGGAAAGCCTGATGCTGACCGGCGATGAAAACATCGTCGATATCCAGGCGGTGGTGCTGTGGCGCGTCGACGATGTCGAGAAATACCTGTTCGATATCCGTGATCCCATCGGCGACATCAATGATATCGACCGCACCACCAAGGACCTCACGGTCAAGAATGCCGTGGAAGCAGCCGTTCGTGAGATCATCGGCCAGTCGACCTTCGAATATGCCATCACCGACGGTCGCAGCCAGATCGAAGGTAAGGCTGAAAAGCTCGCGCAAACCATCCTCGATTCCTACAACTCCGGCATCCGCATCGAACAATTATCGATGCAGAAGGCGGATGCGCCGCAGGAAGTGGTGGATGCCTTCCGCGACGTGCAGAAAGCCAAGGCTGACAAGGTGAGCCTGGTCAATGAAGCCCAGGCCTATTTCAACCAGGTGACGCAGGATGCCGAAGGCCAGGCGGCGCAGATCGTGCGCCAGTCTGAAGGCTACAAGCAGGAAAAGGTCGCCAATGCCCAGGGCGACGTGCAGCGCTTCCTGTCGATCTATAATCAGTACAAGCTCAGTCCCGACATCACCGAGCGCCGCCTCTATCTCGAAACGATGGAGCGCGTCATGGCGGGCATGAACAAGGTGCTGGTGACCGGCGACGGCAAGGGTGGGGCTATCCCATACCTGCCCCTCGATCAGATCCTCAAGAATCAGACAAAACCCGGTAGTGCAGGGGCCCCCAATAGCGGGGCGCAGGGCGCGCCGAACCAGCAGCAAGGAGCGCAATAATGGCGCGGGCCTCTCAAGCTCTGATCGGCGGCGTCGTGGCCGCCGCGGCTTTGCTCATCGCCGCGGCCTCGGCCTTCCAGGTACCGCAATGGGAGGATGCGATCGTTTTGCGCGTCGGCGACCCGGTGCG
Source organism: Dongiaceae bacterium (assembly GCA_035539215.1). Lineage (GTDB taxonomy): Bacteria > Pseudomonadota > Alphaproteobacteria > Dongiales > Dongiaceae > Dongia_B. The sequence goes on from DATLIX010000006.1 coordinate 4,162, forward strand.
TGTCATCACCAAGAATCCGGGCCTGCATTTGCACTGGCCCCTGATTGAAAATGTGCTGTATGTGGACAAGCGCATTTTGAATTTCGATGCGCCGGCGCAGGAACTGCTGACCCTGGATCAGAAGCGCATCGTCATCTCCGCTTATGTGCGCTACCAGATCGACGATCCGCTGGTGTTCTATCGGGTCGCCAACAACGAGGGTAAGGCCGAGAGCCAGATCGGCAGCGTTCTCGTCTCGGCGCTGCGGTCCGTCATCGGCAACGTGTCCATGACCAATATCCTGACACCGCAGCGTGCCGAGCTGATGCAGAATATTACAAATCTGCTGATCGAAACCGCCAAGCCCTATGGCATTCGGATTGTCGACGTGCGTTTCAAGCGGGTGGATCTGCCGACTGCAAACAGTGAGGCAGTCTATAACCGCATGCGGACCCAGCGTGCGCAAGAAGCCACCAAGATCAGGGCGGAAGGTCAGCGGGAAGCGCGCGAGCTGCGCGCCGAAGGCGACAAGGACAAGGTCGTGGCCTTGGCGGAAGCACGCAAAAAGGGCGAGATTCTGCGCGGCGAAGGCGATGGCGAAGCCGCCAAGATCTATAGCGACGCCTATGGCCAGGACCCCAAATTCTTCGATTTCTATCGGTCATTGAAGGCTATGGAAACCGGCCTTTCCGGCGACAACACGACCTATGTGGGCGCGCCGAGCGGAGATTTCTTCCGCTATTTCCAGGCCAATCCCAGCATCAAGCCGGCGCAGTAGGGAACCAGCCCTGACGCGGCCAGTTGATCGGCTGGCACGTGCCGCGGAGATTGTCGGCGGGATCTGTTAATCCGGCTGGCATTGGCGCGGCGGGCAGGCGTAGCATACCGGTTCAACCGCGGGCCGGTTCGGTTGGCGAGTAGCCGGGCGGCATGCGGACAATGATTTTGACAGGCAACGGACGGAGCCAGCGCTGACCATGACCATTTATCGTCGAATTTCTCTCGGTCAGACCGGCGCCAAGGCTGCCGTCGACCGGATAGGGCGTCTTGCCACCGATCCGCGGGGCTGGCGGAAGCTGGGCCTTGCCGCGGTTTTGATGCTGTGCTGGGTCGGCATGGCGCCGCAGCTGGCGCAGGCGCGCTCGGCGCCCGAAAGCTTCGCCGATCTGGCCGACCGCTCGTTGCCGGCCGTGGTCAATGTGGCGACCACCCAGACGATTACCGCCGACAGCCAGATGCAGGATCTGGATGAAATGTTCCGCGACTTCCTGGACAAGCGCCAGGGCGCCAAGCCGCGGCCGCGCAAGGCGACGTCTTTGGGGTCGGGCTTCATCATCGATCCTTCCGGCTATATCGTGACCAATAATCACGTGGTCGAAAATGCCGATGAGATCATGGTGGTCATGCATGATGACACCGAACTCAAGGCGAAACTGATCGGCCGCGATCCCAAGACCGATCTCGCCCTGCTGAAGGTCGATGCCGGCAAGCCGCTGCCCTATGTGAAATGGGGTGACTCCGGCGCCATGCGGATCGGTGATTGGGTCCTGGCGATCGGCAATCCCTTCGGTCTCGGCGGTTCCGTGACGGCCGGCATCGTCTCGGCCCGCCAGCGCGATATCAATGCCGGCCCCTATGATGATTTCATCCAGACCGATGCCTCGATCAACCGCGGCAATTCCGGCGGTCCGATGTTCAACATGGATGGTGAAGTCGTCGGCATCAATTCGGCGATCTTCTCGCCTTCCGGCGGTTCCGTCGGCATCGGCTTCGCAATTCCGTCCAATCTTGCAAAGCCGGTGATCGAGCAGATCCAGCAATTTGGTCATCCGCGTCGCGGTTGGCTCGGTGTGCGCATCCAGTCGATCAGCCCCGATCTGGCGGAAGGTTTGAAGCTTCCTTCCGACAAGGGTGCGCTGGTCGCCGGCGTCTCCAAGGACGGGCCTGCCGACAAGGCGGGCATCAAGCAGGGCGATGTCGTACTGAAGTTCGATGGCAAGGAGGTCACGCAGATGCGCGGTCTGCCGCGCATGGTTGCCGAAACCGCCTTTGGAAAGACCGTCGACGTCATCATCTGGCGCAAGGGCCAGCAGATGACCATACCGGTGCTGCTGGGTGAACTTGACGAAAAGGCGGATGCCCTGGCCGATGACCAGTCCGGCGACAATCAGGATCAGCAGCAGCCCTCCGAGCAAGGCAGCAAGTTGAAATCGCTCGGCCTGGAACTCGCGACCATCTCGGCGAAGCAGCGTCAGGACTTCGAGCTCGATAAGGACGTCACGGGTGTGGTCATCGTCGATGTCGATCCGGACGGCCCGGCGGCGGAAAAGGATTTGCGTCCCGGCGATGTCATTGTCGAGATCGATCAGAAGGCGGTGGACTCGCCGAAGGATGTCGCGGCGCGGGTCAAAACGGCGCAAGACAACGGCTATCGCGTGGTGACCCTGCTGGTTAATCGGAAGGGCGATTCACAATGGGTAGCGGTCAAGATCGGTAAATAGCGGTCCACACCTGCAGGCTTGAAACCCGGCTTCGCAAGAAGCCGGGTTTTTTGTTGTCCGCGCCAGCCGCCAACGCATCGCGGCGGCAAGTTCGGGGCAGAAGCGCGAGACTGGCCCGGCGCGGCTGCCCGGCGCGGCTGCCCGGTGCGGTTCAAAGGCTGCTGGCGGCCAGGGCGGCACCGAAGGAACTGATCACTGCCCCGGCCACGCGATCGATCCAGCGGCCGGCGCGATGATAGAGCTGCCGCAGGCCGGGCCGCGCGAAGAGATAGGCCAGCAGGCAGTGCCAGCTCATGGAAATCGTCCCGACGATGGCGACCGCCAGAACCGACAAGAGAAACGACGGGTGGGCGGGGAAGGCGACGGCGAAGATGCCGAGAAAGGCCATGATCGTCTTCGGATTGCTGAGATCGATAACGGCACCGCGCAGCAGGGCCCGGCCAACGGGCATCTCCTGCACCGCGCCCGGTTGCACGGACGGCCGGTTGCGGTTGATCGCCATGCGCAGGCCAAGATGCAGCAGATAGAGGCCGCCGACGATCTTGACGATGGCGAAGGCGGCACCGGAAGCCTGCAACAGCGCCACCAAGCCGAATGCGGCCGCCGCGGCATAGAGGCTGTTGCTGGCGGCGACGCCGACGGCCGTTGCCAGTCCCGCTTTTGCGCCGTTCGACAGGCTGGTGCGCATCACGCTGACGGAACTCGGGCCCGGCACCAGGGCGGCGGCCAGGAAACTGGCGGCAATGGTGGCAAGCGTCGCAATCTGGGAGGCGGGCATGATCTTGGAGCATCCATTGCAAGAGGCAGGTTTGGGATGCGCAGGGTAGGGCGGCTCCCTGGAAATGTGTTTGCTTTCTTTGCGTTACTTTCACGAAATTAGGGTAGAATGTGCCCAATATTATTGAATTTGAGAAAGAAGCTGCCTCGAGATGGAATTCGATGAATACGACCTCAAGATCCTGGAGGCGCTGCAGGTAGACGGTCGCTTGAGCAACAACGACCTGGCGGCGCGGGTCGGGCTTTCGCCCTCGCCGTGCTGGCGGCGGGTCAAGCGGCTGGAGGAAGAGGGGATCATCCGCGGCTATCAGGCGATGTTCGATCGGCGCCGGCTGGGGCTGGGCGTCACCGTTTTTGTCAATGTGGCGATCCAGAGCCAGGACACCAAAGCGCATAAGGCCTTCGAGGAAGCGGTGCTGAAATTGCCGGAAGTGGTCGGCTGCCATATCCTCGCCGGCCAACAGGATTTCCTGCTGCAGGTGGTGGCCGAGGATCTCGACGCCTATAGCGAGTTTGCCCTGCACAAGCTGGGGCAATTGCCGGGGGTGCGCGAGATCCATAGCAGCTTCGCGCTCAAGGAAGTGAAGCCTCCCTTGCGCCTGCCGCTGCGGCGGGCGGCACCCGGTCGTTCGACGGCCGAGAACGAGAGCCGCGGCGGTGGGAAGAAGGCGACAAAACCGGCCCGTCGCTGAAGCGATCCCACTCTAGGGTCGGCTTCAACCACGCCCCATAGGGGCTTGGCGGCTCCGTCGCTTGGCTGCCCCCTGTGGTTGAAGCTGGTTCGTTTGAAGATATGCCGTCAGAAGCCGGATAAGCTGTCCTTCGAGGCGTGCTTCGAATCCGGGGGGAACATGTCCTTCGAGCAAGGCCCGCACCGGCCCGACCAGAGCGCTGAAGGCGATCGCGCCGGTCATGTGCGGATCGTCGAAATGCGCATCGGGGGCGCTCGCCAGCATCGCCGCGATAATCGCCACCGTACGCGCATGGATGTCGGCGACCAATTCAGGGCCGCCTCGCTCCCCCGCGACGGCATAGAGCGCCTTCGATTCCGCGGGATTGCGCAGCTTCGCGGCAATAAACACCGTAACCAAGGCTGACGCCATCTCGGATACCGGCTTGCGTCGATGTTCGCGGCAGGCGCGGTCGACGGCGCCGGCAATGCCTTCCAGGTGCTTTTTCAGAACCGCGGCAAGCAGCGCGTCGCGGTTCGGATAATACTGGTAGAGGCTACCCACCGACATACCCGCGCGCTCGGCGACGCGCGTCGTCGTGCAGCGGCTCAGGCCCTGCTGCGTCAAAACCTGAATGGTCGCAATGTGCAGCGCTTCGACGGTCGCTGCGGAGCGGTTCTGAACCGGGGTTTTTCTTGGCTTTAGCGACGCTGCGCGGGTGCTCATGGAATGCGAATTCTAAAACTGAAGGATGCTTCATATACTTTCCGGAATGCAACAAAGCAAGAAAGTCAGGTATGACCAGCATCGGCAGGATCGACACGTTCACCCTGGGGACCCGCACCGTGAAGCGGCTCGGCTACGGCGCCATGCAGCTCGCCGGGCCGGGGGTGTTCGGCCCGCCCAAGGACCGCGAAGCGGCACTAGCCGTGCTGCGCGCCGGCGTCGCATCGGGCATCAACCATATCGACACCAGCGATTTCTATGGCCCGCATATCACCAACCAGATCATCCGCGAGGCGTTGCATCCCTATCCCGATGATCTCACCATCGTCACGAAGATCGGCGCCCGGCGCGGTGAGGACGCCTCTTGGCTGCCCGCTTTTTCGGCCGAAGCACTGACGGAGGCGGTGCACGACAATCTGCGCAATCTTGGGCTCGACGTGCTGGACGTGGTCAATCTGCGGATCATGTTCAACATAGGTGGCCCGGTCGAGGGCTCGATCGAGGAACCCTTGACTGCTTTGGCCGAATTGCAGCGGCAGGGGCTGGTGCGGCATATCGGCCTGAGCAATGCCACATCCGCGCAGGTGGCTGAAGCGCGTAAGATCACCGCCATCGTCTGCGTGCAGAACATGTACAATATCGCGCATCGTCATGACGAGGCCATGATCGACGATCTTGCCCGGAATAGCATCGCCTATGTGCCGTTCTTCCCTCTGGGCGGGTTCACGCCGCTGCAGTCGTCCACGCTGTCGGCTGCGGCCAGCCGCCTCGGCGCCACGCCGATGCAGGTGGCGCTCGCATGGCTGCTTCGCCGGTCGCCTAATATCCTGCCGATCCCCGGCACCTCGTCCGTCGCGCATCTACGCGAGAACCTCTCGGCGGCCGAATTGGAGGTGCCGGATGAGGTGTTCGCTATGCTCGATAACGTCGCAGCATAGATCGGAACCCGGCATAGATCGGCAGCTAGGGTTCTGAGCCGGGTCAGAGCATGGGGTGATCCCCGAGATCACCCGCCGGTCGTCATTTGCTCGTCGTCACCTGCTCGTGCGGCTGCCTCGGCGGCATTCTCATTGGTGAAGTCGGATATGCGATAGCCCTGGAAATAAAGCAGGGTCGTGAGATCGGTGTGGTTGATCTGGCATGAGATGGCTTTGCGGACGATCGGCTTGCCTTGATAGGCGACGCCGAGCCCGGCTTCGCGCAACATCGGAATATCGTTGGCACCATCGCCGACCGTGACCGCCTCGGCCGGCGAGATGTTCTTCTCCGCACTGAGCCGCGTCAGGGTGTCGAGCTTGGTGTTGGCATCGAGGATCGGCCCGGCAAGTCGTCCGGTCAGCCGGCCTTCCGCGATTTCCAGATCATTGGCGAGGTCGATATCGAAATTGAGTTTGGCGGCAACCTTGCTGGTGAAATATCTGAAGCCGCCGGAGACCAGGGCCGTGTAGGCGCCGTTGGCGCGCATGGTCGTCACCAGGGTCGCTGCGCCAGGCGAATAGGTTAGGCGGTCGAAAGCGGTGGCAAGGGCGGATTCCGGCAGCTGCGCCAGCATCGCCACCCGCTCGGTCAAAGCCTGGGCGAAGTCCAACTCGCCCGCCATAGTGCGGGCGGTGATGGCGGCAATCTCGTCCTTGATCCCGGCCTGCTCGGCGAGGTCATCCAGGGTTTCGTTGGCAAGGATGGTCGAATCCATGTCGGAGAGCAGCAGCTTCTTGCGCCGGCCTTCGCTAAGCTGTGCATGGTAATCGACCGGCAGTTCGGCTAGCGTTGCGGCCGCAAGCTGATACGCACGCTCGGTCGGCAGATGATCGAAGGGGATGTCGCAAGCGGCATCTTCCGCCAGCCAGACCGGTTCGCCGAGGACGGCGCCGTCTTCATGAAGGTGCTGTGCAACCACTGCCACAACGGCGTCGGACAGGCGGTAGCGATCGGGCGGAGCAACCAGCGTCAGTACGGATTTCATCATGACATCGGATATAGCGAAGGGCGCTCTCTTAGACAAGCAAGGCCACCAGTATAAGGCATCGGCGCGAGTCGTGTCGCCGCTCCCCGTCATCGTCATCGGCGGGCCGACAGCGAGCGGCAAATCGGCTTTGGCATTGGCGATCGCCGGCGCCTTCCATGGCCGTATCATCAATGCCGATTCCATGCAGGTCTACCGCGACCTGCCGATCCTCACGGCGCAGCCGGACGCCGCCGACCGGGCGCAGGCACCGCATGCGCTCTATGGCTTCCTGGCCTTGACGGAGCTGTGCTCAGCGGCGCGCTGGGCCGAATGGGCGCTGGCCGAGATCGCCGCCGCCCACGCCGCCGGCGAACTGCCGATCGTGATCGGCGGCACCGGACTTTATCTGCGATCGCTGATGGAGGGCATGTCGCCGATACCGGACGTGACGCCAGGCCAACGCGCCGAGGTGCAGGCCCTGCTGGCGGAAATCGGCGTCGCCGCCCTGCATGCCCGGCTCGGCGCCATCGATCCGGTGATGGCGGGCAAGCTGCATCCCAATGACAGCCAGCGGGTCATGCGGGCCTGGGAGGTGCTGCAGGCGACTGGCCGCTCGCTCGCCGACTGGCAGGCGTTGCCGAATGTGCCGCCGGTCGGCTTGCGGTTTCATCCCTGGGTCGTCCTGCCGCCGCGTGAGCAGCTCTACGCCGCCTGCGACCGCCGCTTCGCCCTGATGATGGAGCGGGGCGCGATGGAGGAGGCCAGCGCCGCGCTGGCGCTCTATGGGGAGGAGATCCTGGCGCAGCCCGGCGGCAAGGCGCTCGGCTTTGCCGATCTGGCCGGTGTCGCGGCCGGCCAGGTTCCCCTGGATCAGGCGATTGCTGCGGCGCAGCAGGCGACCCGGAATTATGCCAAGCGGCAGACCACCTGGTTCCGCAACCAACTGCGGAATGCTAATTTTATATCGCCAGACGCTGAAAACATGAAATTTTCAGAAAGTTATATTGGAAAAATCTTTCAGAATATTCGCGATTATGGGTTGACCGACCTGTGATCAGCCACTAATTTCCCACCGCTTCCGCGGTTTTTCGCGCGGAACAGCGATTTTTGTCTCGAAGCAGGGCAATTCGCGTCTGCAACAGACCCAAACGAGGACGAGATTATGGCCAGCGAACCGATCCTGGGTGCGGAGATCATTGTCAAAGCGCTGATCGACCAAGGGGTTGAGGTGATCTTTGGCTATCCCGGCGGGGCCGTGCTGCCGCTTTACGATGCCTTGTTCAAGCAGAACCAGATCAAGCATATCCTGGTTCGGCATGAGCAGGCGGCGGTGCATGCGGCCGAGGGATATGCCCGCTCGACGGGCAAGGTCGGCGTCGTTCTCGTGACCTCGGGCCCCGGCGCCACCAATGCCGTCACCGGCCTGACCGATGCCCTGATGGATTCGATTCCGCTGGTCTGCCTGACCGGCCAGGTGCCGACGCATCTGATCGGCAATGACGCTTTCCAGGAAGCCGATACGACCGGCATCACCCGGCCCTGCACCAAGCATAACTACCTGGTGAAGTCGATCGACGACCTGTCACGCACAGTCCACGAAGCCTTCCACGTGGCCCGCAGCGGGCGCCCGGGTCCGGTCGTGGTCGATCTGCCCAAGGATATCCAGCAGACCAAGGGCGACTACGTCAATTATGCCGGCCAGCGTCACCGCAGCTACAACCCGGCGGTGAAGCCGGACCGCCAGCAGGTCGAGGCCGCCATCAACCTGATGGCCACCGCCAAGAAACCGCTGTTCTATATCGGCGGCGGTGTCGTCAATTCCGGCCCTGCGGCAGCGCAATTGCTGACGGAGTTCGTGCGCCTGACCGGCTTCCCCTGCACCCAGACCCTGATGGGTCTCGGCGCTTTCCCCGGCTCCGATCCCTTGTCGCTCGGCATGCTCGGCATGCATGGCATGTACGAGGCCAATTGGGCGATGCACGAATGCGACGTGATGATCAATATCGGCGCGCGGTTCGATGACCGCGTGACCGGCAGGATCAGCGCCTTCGCGCCCAATTCGAAGAAGATCCATGTCGATATCGATCCAAGCTCGATCAACAAGAATGTGCGGGTCGATATTCCGGTGATCGGCGATGTCGGTCATGTGGTCGAGGAAATGATGCGCATCTGGAAGGCGCGCCAGATCCGTCCCGATGCCAAGGCGCTGAGCGCCTGGTGGGAACAGATCAACAAGTGGCGCGCCCGCGACTGCCTGCGCTACAAGGCGACCAGCGAGATCATCAAGCCGCAATATGCGCTGCAGCGCCTCTATGAGGCGGCCAAGAAGCGCGACTTCTACATCACCACGGAAGTCGGCCAGCACCAGATGTGGGCGGCGCAGTTCCTCAAGTTCGAGAAGCCCAATCACTGGATGACCTCGGGCGGGCTCGGCACCATGGGCTATGGCCTGCCGGCCGCGAGCGGCGTGCAGGTGGCGCATCCCGAAGCGCTGGTGGTCGATGTCGCCGGCGAAGCCTCGATCATGATGAACATCCAGGAAATCTCCACCCTGGTGCAGTACCGCCTGCCGGTGAAGGTCTTCATCCTCAACAATCGCTGGATGGGCATGGTGCGGCAGTGGCAGGAGCTGCTGCATGGCGGCCGCTACTCGGAAAGCTACAGCGATGCCTTGCCGGATTTCGTCAAGCTGGCGGAGGCCTTCGGCGCCAAGGGTTTGCGCGCCTCCAAGGTCAACGAGCTCGATGGCGTCATCAAGGAGATGATCGAGACCCCGGGGCCGGTGATCGTCGACGTCGCCGTCGACGAGAAGGAAAACTGTTTCCCGATGATCCCGTCGGGTGCGGCGCATAACGAAATGCTGCTGGGGCCGGAAGATCAGACGGCGAAGCCGATTTCGGAAGAAGGCATGGTGCTGGTCTGAGCCGGTCGGCCGGCGTGGCCGATCTTGAGCGAAGACGAGCCGTCAGTGAGTTGATGAAGGAGTAGTCGGGCGTGGAGCAGGGGCAGATAGAGCGGCACACGATATCCGTGCTGGTGGATAACGAATCCGGTGTGCTGGCGCGGGTGATCGGTTTGTTTTCCGGTCGCGGTTACAACATCGAAAGCCTGACGGTGGCGGAAGTCGATGCCGAGGCGCATTTCTCGCGCATCACCGTCGTCACCAGCGGCACGCCGATGATTATCGAGCAGATCAAGAACCAGCTGCGGCGCCTGGTCCCGGTGCACCGGGTTACCGACCTCACCCAGGATGGTCCGTCGCTGGAGCGCGAGCTGATCCTGGTCAAGGTCCGCGGTACCGGCGAGAAGCGGGTCGAAAGCCTGCGCATTGCCGATATCTTCCGCGCCCGCGTGGTGGATTCGACGATTGAATCCTTCGTCTTCGAAATGACCGGTTCCACGGAAAAGCTCAATGCTTTCATTGGCTTGATGCAGCCGCTGGGATTGGTTGAAGTGTCCCGCACAGGTGTCGTCGCCATTGCGCGTGGCGCCGAGGCGATTTAAAACCCCCGCCAATCCCACCGACAAAAGCCGGCCGACGCTGCGGCCACACTGATCGAACCGAATGTGAACTGATTGCAGGAACAAGGAAGCAAACCATGCGCGTCTATTATGATCGTGATGCCGACGTCAATCTGATCAAGAACAAGAAGATCGTCGTCGTCGGTTATGGCAGCCAGGGCCACGCCCATGCGCTGAATCTCAAGGATAGCGGTGTGAAGGATGTGCGCGTTGCCTTGCGCGCCGGTTCCGCCACGGCGAAGAAGGCGGAAGCCGCCGGCCTCACCGTCATGACTCCGGCGGAAGCCGCCAAATGGGCCGACTTGGTCATGGTCCTGACCCCGGACGAGCTGCAGGCGAAGCTCTATGCCGAAGACCTCGGCCCGAACATGAAGCAGGGCGCGGCGATCGCCTTTGCGCATGGCCTCAACATCCATTTCAAGCTGATCGAGCCGCGTCCGGATCTCGACGTCATCATGATCGCGCCGAAGGGCCCGGGCCATACCGTGCGCGGCGAATACGTGAAGGGCGGCGGCGTTCCCTGCCTCGTCGCCGTGGCGCAGAATCCCAGCGGCAACGCCCTGGAGATCGCTCTTTCTTATGCCAGCGCCATCGGCGGCGGCCGTTCGGGCGTCATCGAGACCAATTTCCGCGAGGAATGCGAGACCGACCTGTTCGGCGAACAGGCGGTGCTCTGCGGCGGTCTGGTGGCCCTCATCCAGGCCGGTTTCGAGACCCTGGTGGAAGCCGGCTATGCCCCGGAAATGGCCTATTTCGAGTGCCTGCACGAGGTGAAGCTGATCGTCGACCTGATCTATGAGGGCGGCATCGCCAATATGCGCTACTCGATCTCGAACACCGCCGAATACGGCGATTACAAGACCGGTCCGCGCATCGTCACCGAAGAGACGAAGAAGGAAATGAAGCGCGTTCTCGAGGACATCCAGTCCGGCCGCTTCGTCCGCGACTTCGTGCTCGAATACCAGGCCGGCCAGCCGAGCTTCAAGGCGACCCGCCGCCGCCAGGCCGAGCATCCGATTGAGCAGGTCGGCGAGAAGCTGCGCGCCATGATGCCCTGGATCAAGGCCAACCGCCTGGTCGACAAGACCAAGAACTAAGAGCGCCAATCTGCCGTCCGGCAGGGGATGCGGGCGGTATCGGCGCAGGCCGGTACCGCCCGATCTTTTTCGGCAAAGGCAGCGCCGGGCGAGCCGCGCCAGCAGCAATTCGCCGCTTACGGGTAGCGCGCGAACCGAGCGAGAACACCGTCTGTCCGGCCATTTCTTTGAAATCTAGTCGCTTTCCTCTTGTCGCCGTCATGGACGGGCGGTAAAAGCAATGCGGCCAGGACGGTTCGGTATTTGCAGAATCGGACCTCATACGGGGGTCGTTCTGGATCGACAAATCCACGGATTGGTATCGGTCGGATGCCTACTTGCCGGGGAAGCTCATTGCTTCGCCACGGTCAGGAGGGCAGTTGGCGTATAGGAAGAGCATGGTCGTTATATTCGGCCAGCTTGCGACGGGTGAGGTTTAATGTTTTCAAAACTGGTCGGGATGCTTTCGTCCGATATGGCGATCGACCTCGGTACTGCGAATACGCTGGTTTATGTCAAGGGTCGCGGTATCGTTCTCAACGAACCCTCGGTCGTCGCGATCGCTGATTCGCGTGGCAAAAAGCACGTTTTGGCCGTTGGCGACGAAGCCAAATTGATGCTCGGCCGTACCCCCGGCAACATCCAGGCGATCCGCCCCTTGCGTGACGGCGTGATCGCCGATTTCGAGGTGGCGGAGGAAATGATCAAGCATTTCATCCGCAAGGTTCACAACAACCGCCGCAGCTTCGCGCGGCCGCAGATTATCGTCTGCGTGCCCTCCGGCTCCACCGCCGTCGAGCGTCGCGCCATTCAGGAATCGGCGGAATCTGCTGGTGCCAGCAAGGTTTACCTCATTGAAGAGCCGATGGCGGCAGCGATCGGCGCCGGCCTGCCGGTGACTGAGCCGACTGGCTCGATGGTGGTCGATATCGGCGGCGGCACCACGGAAGTGGCCGTTTTGTCGCTGGGCGGCATCGTCTATTCGCGCTCGGTGCGCGTCGGCGGCGACAAGATGGACGAGGCCATCATCGGCTATATCCGCCGTAACCATAATCTCCTGGTGGGCGAAGGCTCGGCCGAGCGCATCAAGAAGGAAATCGGCTCGGCCTGTCCGCCGGAAGACGGCGATGGCCGGATGATGGAGATCAAGGGACGCGACCTGATGAACGGCGTCCCCAAGGAACTGGTCATTACCGAGCGCCAGGTGGCGGAATCGCTGGCCGAACCGGTCGGCGCCATCATCGAAGCGGTGAAGGTCGCCCTTGAGCATACGGCGCCAGAATTGGCCGCCGATATTGTCGATAAGGGCATTGTCCTGACCGGCGGCGGCGCGCTGCTGGCCAATCTCGATTACGTGTTGCGGCATGCAACCGGTTTGCCGGTTTCGATCGCCGATGACGCCCTGTCCTGCGTCGCTTTGGGCACCGGCCGGTGCTTGGAAGACATCAAGGCCCATCGCCACGTCTTGATAAACATGTATTAATCTTATTGCCGTATTCTTACGCCCGGCGAATATGCTGGGATTCCGTAAGGATATGCGTTGCGCCTAAGCCCGAATTGTGGGAACATGCAGTAACCACCGGGAATCATTGGCAGTTGCTCTGCGAAAGGGTGCGGAGGTAGGGATTTGAAGCAGCGGGCGAGCACAATCGGCGCAGCATCTCCCGTGAAAATCTGGCTTCAGCGTTTCGCTTTTGTTCTCCTGTTGACAATTGCTTTCATGACCCTGCTGATCGGCAAGGCTGATACGGTGGCGGTGTCGCGTACACGCATGGTCTTGATTGACGCTCTGGCGCCCCTGCTGGATGCGGTTGCCACGCCGATCCAGACAGTCCGGCGGACAGCCGCCGATATCACCGATTACATGCACCTCGCGGAAGAAAACCGCGCACTGAAGGCGCAGAACGACACGCTGATGGAATGGCAGCGTGTCGCGCGCGAATTGCAGGCGCAGAATGAATCGCTGCGCGGCCTCCTGAAATTCACCCCGGATCCCAACGCCAGTTTCGTGACGGCGCCGATTATTGCCGATACGTCATCGGGTTTCGTCCGCTCGGTTGTCATTCTTGCGGGGGCCCGCGAGGGCGTTGCCAAGGGGCAGGCGGCGATGACGGGGGCCGGTCTGGTCGGCCGTGTGCTTGAGGTCGGTAATCGTGCCTCGCGCGTCCTGTTGCTGACCGACATCAATGCCCGTATCCCTGTCATCATTGAGCGCACCCGTGATCAGGCGGTGCTGTCGGGCGACAATTCGCCGATGCCGGAATTGCGTTACCTGCCGCGCGACGTCGATATCAAGATCGGTGACCGCATTGTGACGTCAGGTGCTGGCGGCGCCTTCCCACCGGGGCTTCCGGTCGGTGAAGTGGCCGAGGTCGACGGCGGTCATTATCGCGTGCAGCCCCTGGCGGATCTCGCCCGGCTCGAATATCTGCGGCTCGTCAATTATGCGCTGCCAGGCATCCTGCGAGACGACCTCAAGATCGATACTTCCGGCTACGATCCCAACCAGCAGGGTATTCTCGATAGCTTGCTGACAACCCCGGGCAACGCGGTGGCCGGCACGGCGAAAGCAACCGGCAAGAAGAAGCCTGCTGCTTCGGGCGCGCCGGCGGCGGCCAAGCAGGTTTCCCGGACGGGAGCGGCCGGCAGCGAGTGATCAGATCGCCTTTCTGGCAGCGGGTCGACAAATGGGCGCGCAGTTCCGTTCCTGTCGGCTTGACCCTGCTGCTCCTGCTGATCGGCCTGCTTCCCTGGCATTTCCCCGAATTGGGTTCCGTCGGTATCAGCCTCGTCATCATTTCGGTGTATTACTGGGGGCTGAAGAAGCCGCAATTGATGAGTGCCTGGTCGGTCCTGGCGATTGGCCTGATCGGCGATCTGTTGGGCGTAACACCGACCGGGGTCGGCACCGTTTCCCTGCTGTTGCTCTACGCCATCGTGCGCTCCCAGGCCCGCGCCTTGCGCAACATGCCGTTCCTGGTGATCTGGGGCACCTTCATCCTGATGGCCGCCATTACCGTCCTGATCAGCTGGTTGCTGACCGCGGCGATGGATGTGCAATTCCCCGATATCCGGCCGGCGCTGTTTTTGTACCTGTTTGATGTTGTTTGCTATCCGCCGCTGTCGTATGTCTTTGACCGACTTCAACGCAGCTTGCTGCCTGAGAAATGAATAAGCAGCAGTCGCAGACACTCCAGCGTGTTTTTTCCCGCCGTGTAGCCCTCTTGGGCGCCGGGCAATTGGCGTTGGTCTCGACCCTGGTCGGCCGCATGTATTACTTGCAGGTCGTCGAGGCGGACAAATATCGCATGCTGTCCGACGAGAACCGCATCAGCCGCCGGCTGCTGCCACCGTCGCGCGGCTTGATTCTCGATCGCTTTGGCCTGCCGCTGGCGAGTAACTTTCCCAACTATCGCGCGATGCTGGTGGCCGAGCAGACGACGGATCTCGAGCAGACGCTGGAAGATTTCTCGCGCTTGGTGCCGATGACGGAGCGGGAGCGCGGCAAGGTGATGCGGGAACGGGTGCGCAACCGCGCCTTCATGCCGATCACCGTCAAGGAGGACCTGACCTGGGAACAGGTGGCGCAGGTCGAGCTCAATCTGCCGGATCTTCCCGGGATCAGCATCGACGTCGACCAGAAGCGCTATTATCCCTTCGGCGGCATCACCTCGCATATCCTGGGTTATGTCGCCGCGGTCTCGGAAAACGACCTCACCCAGGATGCCGATCCGCTGCTGCAACTGCCTGGCTTTCGTATCGGTCGTAACGGCCTCGAGAAGCAATACGACATGCCCTTGCGCGGCAAGGCCGGGGAAAGCCAGCTGGAGGTCAATTCGGTCGGCCGGGTGATCCGCGAACTGGCGCGACAGGAAGGTGTCCCCGGCGCCGATCTGGTCACAACCCTCGATATCGGCCTGCAGCAATTTGCCCATCAGCGTCTGGCGAGCGAGGAAGCAGGCGCGGCTGTCGTCATGGATATCTTCAACGGCGATGTTCTCGCGCTGGCGTCGACGCCTTCCTATGATCCGGCTGCGTTCTATCGGGGCCTGACCAGCAACGAGTGGCAGGAGCTCAGCACCGACATCTACGGTCCGCTGACCAACAAGGCGACGGCGGGGCAGTACCCGCCCGGTTCGACTTTCAAGATCGTGACGGCTCTTGCAGCTCTGAAAGCCGGCATCAATCCCAACGCCACGGTGTTCTGCTCCGGTGTCACCGTGCTCGGCAATGCGCGCTTCCATTGCTGGCGCAAGGAGGGCCATGGCACTCAGGCGATGACGGATGCGCTGAAGAATTCCTGCGACTGCTTTTTCTATGAAATGGGCCGCCGCATCGGCATCGACGCGATCGCCGATATGGCACGTACCTTTGGTCTTGGCCTAAGCGAAGGGCTTGACCTTCCAGGGGAAAAAAACGGCCTTATTCCCGATCGTGCCTGGAAAAAGGCGACAATGGGCGAGTCCTGGCATCAGGGCGAGACGCTCGTCAACGCGATCGGCCAGGGCTTCGTGCAGGCGACGCCGTTGCAGCTTTGCGTGATGGTGTCGCGGCTCGCCAATGGCGGCTATGCGGTCAAGCCGCATTTGATGCGTCCCGCCGGCGAATCCGACCAGGCGAAAGTGGAGGGGCCAAGTCCTTATCCATCGCTCGGCGTCGACAATGATTTTCTGCAGATCGTTCGTACCGGCATGGACCGCGTGTCGAATGAGGAACGCGGCACCGCCTTCCATTCCCGCATCACCATTCCCGGCATGGAGCTCGCCGGCAAGACGGGTTCGGCGCAGGTCCGCCGCATCAGCATGGCGGAACGCAGCCGCGGCGTGCGCAAGAACGAGGATCTGCCTTGGAATCAGCGAGACCATGCCTTGTTCGTCTGCTTCGCCCCGGTTCATGCGCCACGTTATGCCTGTTGCGTGGTCGTGGAACATGGCGGCGGTGGTTCGGCGGTCGCGGCGCCGATTGCCCGCGATATCATGATCGAATGTCAGCGTCGTGATCCGGCGCGCCGCAACCCCAATGCCGAGGGTGGGCGCAATGAAATGCCCTGAAATAAAATGCCCGGGGCGGAGCCGCTAATGGTCCTGCAACTGCATGTGACCCGCGATCAGCGCAAGATGACGATCGGCACCAAGCTGCGCGAAGTCTCCTGGAGCATGGTCATCCTGATCTGCATGGTGGCCTCGATCGGCTTCGCCGTTCTCTATTCGGCAGCGCATGGCAGCGCCGATCCCTGGATGGATCGGCAGATGGCGCGCTTCGGTGCTGGCCTCGTGCTGATGCTCTGCGTGGCGATGGTGGATCTGCGGCAATTGATGAAGGTCGCCTATCCGCTTTACGCGATCTCCTTCGTGCTGCTGATCTATGTCGATGTCGCTGGGCATACCGGGATGGGGGCGACGCGCTGGATCGATCTCAAATTCATCCAGCTGCAGCCCTCGGAGCTGATGAAGATCGCCCTCGTCCTGTCATTGGCCCGCTACTTTCATGGTAAGACCTATGAGGATATCGGCCGCCCGCATTATCTCGTCATCCCGATTCTGATGGCGGTTCTGCCGACCGGCCTGGTGCTCAAGCAGCCTGACCTCGGTACCGCCGGCATGCTGATGATGGTGGCCGGCGCGATGTTCTTCGCCGCCGGCGTGCGCTGGTGGAAATTCGCCCTGGTAATCGCCGTCGCGGTCGCCGGCGGCTACTATGCCTGGCATGCGCCGAACCTGCTGCATGATTACCAGCGCAATCGCATCCTGACCTTCCTCGATCCCGAACAGGATGCACTCGGTACCGGCTATCACATCACCCAGTCAAAGATCGCCCTTGGCTCCGGCGGGCTCTTCGGCAAGGGCTTCATGCAGGGCTCCCAAAGCCATCTCGATTTCCTGCCCGAGCACCAGACCGACTTCATTTTCACCACCTTTGCCGAGGAATTCGGCATGGTGGGCGGCGTCGTCCTGCTGGGGCTCTACAGCCTTCTGGTGCTCTATGGGGTTGTGATCGCGCTCCGCTCTCGCAGCCATTTCGGGCGTCTGGTCGCCTTCGGCCTGGCGGCCAATCTGTTCCTTTATTTCTTCATTAACACCGCCATGGTGATGGGCCTGATCCCGGTGGTCGGCGTGCCGCTGCCGCTGATCTCCTATGGCGGCACCGCCATGATCACCGTCATGATCGGCTTCGGCCTTATTATGTCGGTCTATATCCACCGTGACATGCGCCTGGGCCGCCGCAGCGACGAAGACTGACGTCACGGCTGGAATCGGCCTTTCCCGCCGGGCAGCTATCCGCCTGATCAATAAAAAGAAAAATCGTGACAATTAGGTATCGACAAGCTGAAAACGCTTTGCTATATCGCTGCCCGGATTGACGGACAACGCGGCGACGCGGTGCTTCGTAGGGATCCCGGGGGCGCATAGCTCAGTTGGTAGAGCAGCTGACTCTTAATCAGCGGGTCCAAGGTTCGAGTCCTTGTGCGCCCACCATTTTTCCCCGAAA
>DATLIX010000007.1:0-4105 GCA_035539215.1 Dongiaceae bacterium
CTCGCCCGCTTCGTCGAGGATGTTCTTCAGATCCTTGATCTGGGTGGCAATGGTACCGCCCGGGGTGAAATTGCCTGTCAGCATGCGGGCGCCGTGCAGGTTGAGGATGCGGCTTTCGGCGAAGCCGCCGGCAATGGCGGCACGCACCGCGGCCGGATCGGCGCCGCCGCCCTTTGCCAGCAGCAGCGCTTCCGCCACGGCGCCGATGGTGATGGCGACGATGGCCTGATTGGCAAGCTTGGCCAGTTGCCCGGCGCCATGCGGCCCGACCAGGGTGGCGCGGCCCATCGCCGCGAAGACCGGCGTCGCACGCTCGAAAGCGGCGGCGGTGCCGCCGGCCATGATCGCCAATGTCGCATCGGTGGCGCCGACGGTGCCGCCGGAAACCGGCGCGTCGAGATAGTCGACGCCGTGCGCGGCCAATCGCGCCGCGTGATCCCGCGCCATGCGGGGGGCGATCGAGCTCATATCGATCACCAATTGGCCTTGCCGTAAGCCGGCTTCGATCTCGCCCAGGATCGTCTCCACCACCTCGCCGTTCAGCAGCATGGTGATGATGATCTCCGCTCCGGATGCCGCCTCAACCGGGGTCGGGTGGCTCTCGGCGCCCAAAGCGGTCAAGGACCGGGTTTTGTCCTGCCGGCGATTCCATACATGCAGCGGATAGCCCGACCGCAACAGATTGGCGGCCATGGGCTGTCCCATCAAACCGGTTCCGAGAAAGGCGATGCGGGGCTTGGCGGACATGTCGGCGGGCCGTCCTTGATGCTCGAAGGCGGCAGATTGTCATGGCCCGGCTGATCGGACAAGGGAGGTGGCGGACAGGGGGAGGTGGCGGACGGGAGGAGGTAGGGGGAGAGAGGTGCCGGGCGAGCGGCAGCCAAGGGAGCAAGCGAGGCGCACCGCCGGCGCCGGGACGTCAGATGCCTTCGTTGATGGCGGCGGGGAACAGCAAGGCGATGGTCGTGCCGCTACCGGGCAGGCTGTCGATGACGAAGCGACCGCCAT
The DNA here is from genome assembly GCA_035539215.1 of Dongiaceae bacterium. Lineage (GTDB taxonomy): Bacteria > Pseudomonadota > Alphaproteobacteria > Dongiales > Dongiaceae > Dongia_B. The sequence continues at coordinate 1,009 of DATLIX010000007.1, forward strand.
GCAGTTCGACCAGGGACTTGACGATCGGCAAACCAAGTCCGGTGCCGGCTTGCTCCGGCGGAAGCTCGGTCGTCTCATTGGCATGGGCGACCTGGCCGAAGGGTTGCAGCGCCACGGCGATATCCTCGGCGCTCATGCCGATGCCGTTATCGTTGACCATGACGGCGATGTATTGCGCGTCGAGGCGCTGCGCGCTGATCAGGATGCGGCCGCCCGCGCGCGTGAATTTCGCGGCATTGCTCAGCAGATTGAGGATCATCTGAATGAAGCGGCGGCGATCGACCATCAGAGCGAGGTTCTCGTCCAAGGCGAGATCCAGCTGCAGGTTGCGGCGATTGATGATCGGCTGCGCGAGAATGGCGCAGTCGCGCAACAACAACGAGACCTGAAAGAGCTCGCGCTGCAGGCTGAGTTTGCCGGCCTCGATCTTGGAGAGATCCAGCAGATCATTGATCAGCGACAGCAGCAGCGTGCCGGCATTATGGATGAGGCCGGCATATTCGCTGTAGCGGTCCAGGGCCTGATCGCCGAGATGGCGATCGCGGATGATTTCGGCAAAGCCGAGAATGGCATTCAGCGGCGACCGCAGTTCATGGCTGATTTCCGCCAGGACGGCACTCTTGCTGCGGCTGGCTTCCTCGGCATCCAGCAGGTGCTGCCGGGCTGCCGCCAGCTCCGCCTGCCGCCGCTTCAAGTCGGTAATATCGGCAAGGCTGACGATGACGGCGGGCTGGCCGTCATACCAGACGCTATTGGCCGACAGCAGAACCTCGACCCGGCTGCCGTCCGGACGCCGCAACCCGGCCTCCACCTGCTCGATGAGATCGCCACTGGTCAGGCGCCGCATCATCTCGTCGCCGATCGTGGCCGCCTCCAGCATCAGCCAGAGCGACCAGGGCGGCAGGGTGGTCAGATCGGTTTCCAGCCGCAGCAGGCTGCGTGCGGCCAGGTTGGCGCGCAGCAGCAATCCGCTTTCCCGGCGACAGACGATCATCGGCGCCGGCGAGCCGAGCGGCAACAGGCTGGCAGCCGTGAACGAACCTGTGCCGAACTCAAATTCATCCATTTTTAGTCAAATTCTTCCGATGGTTAGCCGTAGATGTGGTCTGCCGGCCAACAAGATGTCGCGCGTTCGACTCGCGAATACTAGGGATAGCCGAAAGCGAATATCACATTATCATATATTGTTTTATGAAAAGTTGATTTTCGTCATAAATTCGCACCATTTAGCCCAACAGCATTTCGTCCTGCCTGCCTGGCATCAGCGGAATCGCCCCGCCGGCTCTGCCGGGAAATAGCCGCAGCGGAATTAAGGTGGAAATGCCGGTGGGGGTTGGTTAGGTTGGCGCCGCCGCAGGAGGGAAGCTGGTCGCCGGGCGAAAGCGCGTGTCGTGCCGCCCGCAAAGCCAGCGCTGCCCCCGCAACTGTAGGATCATCGGCACATCGGTCGCAGACCGGTGGGCCGTCGGAAAGATCGCGCCACTGGTGCCAAGGCACTGGGAAGGCCGTTCCGGCGATCCGGTGCGAACCGGACGATGATCGAGCCAGGAAACCTTGGCGGCGACCATGCAACTCAGCCACCTCGGTGGGAGGGAGAGACTGATCGATGTCGCTTGCGCCGACCAGGATCGATTACACGGCCATGCCGGGTCAGCTGCCGCCGGTGACCCTGGTATTGGGCGGCGCCCGTTCGGGTAAGAGCCGCTTTGCCGAGCAATTGCTGGATCGCGTGCCGCGCAACCGCGCCTATCTGGCGACGGCGGAAATCTTCGATGACGAAATGGCCGAACGGGTGCGCCTGCATCGCGCGCAGCGCGGTGAGGGCTGGCGTACCGTCGAGGCACCGCTGGCTTTGGCCGAGGCCCTGGGCCGTGAGACCGACAAGGGCGATGCGGTGCTGGTTGATTGCCTGACCCTCTGGCTCAGCAACCTGATGGGGGCGGAACGCGACATCGCCGCGGAAACGGCGCAACTGGTGGGCTGCCTGCCGCAATTGGGCGGGCCGGTCGTCTTCGTTGCCAATGAAGTGGGCCTCGGCATCGTGCCGGATAACGCCCTGGCCCGGCGATTCCGCGATCATGCCGGCCGCCTCAACCAAGCGGTCGCCGCCGCCGCCGATCAGGTGTTCTTCGTCGCCGCCGGCCTGCCGCTGCGGCTGAAATAGATTTTGACTGACATGGGCCGCGGTATTTCTGCCGCGGCGTGATGAGAAGGTAATGAGATGAGCACGAAAATTCCCGCGACCGTGGTGACAGGTTTCCTCGGTGCCGGCAAGACCAGCCTCATTCAGAATCTGCTGAAGAATGCCAAGGGCCGGCGTCTCGCCCTCATCATCAACGAATTCGGCGAAACCGGCGTCGATGGCGAGATCGTCAAGGGCTGCAAGATCGAAGGCTGCCCGGAGGAGAATATCGTCGAGCTCGCAAATGGCTGCATCTGCTGCACCGTCGCCGACGATTTCGTGCCCACCATGCAGGCCTTGCTCAATCGGCCGAATCCGCCGGAACATATCATCATCGAGACGTCGGGACTGGCTTTGCCGAAGCCGCTGGTGCGCGCCTTCAATTGGCCGGAAGTGCGCACCCGCGTCACCGTCGATGGCGTCATCGCCGTGGTCGACGGGCCGGCGACGGCGGCCGGCCGCTTCGCCGACGACCCGCAGGCCGTCGATGCCCAGCGTGCCACCGACGACAACCTCGATCACGACAGCCCGCTGGCCGAGCTCTTCGAAGACCAGATCAATTGCGCCGATCTGATCGTCCTCAATAAGACCGATCAGATGTCGGCCGGCGACCGGGTCGCTGCCGAGGCCGCCATCAACAAGGAATTGCAGCGCCGGGCGAAGATCCTGCCGGCCAAGTTCGGTGAGATCGATCCCGCCGTTCTGCTCGGCCTCGGTGCCGGGGCGGAGGATGATCTCGACAGCCGGCCGTCGCATCACGACCTCGAGGCCGAACACGACCATGACGATTTCGAGAGCTTCCATCTTGACCTGCCGCAGCTCGCCTCGCCGGACCAATTGCTGCAGAAGCTGCTGCCCACGATCGAGCGCCATGACATCCTGCGGGTGAAAGGCTTCCTCGATGTCGCCGACAAG
>DATLIX010000008.1:0-7048 GCA_035539215.1 Dongiaceae bacterium
CCATCATGGTCTGATTCGTCATCTCCAGGACAACCCGCTGGCCTTCGCTCACCATAAGCGGCCGATGATTTGCCCAGGTCAGGCCATTGATCGACCAGACGTAGGGCTCCATGGATCCGGTCAAAGCGACCTTGTGGGTGATATCCGCGGTGCGGGGGGCAAGTGGCTGCAATGCCTGCAGCGTTGCTTCCAACGACAAGTCAAGGATACCGCCCTTGTGCGGGCCGGTACTGGCTACTTTCGTGATGTTTGCGCCTGGCGACGCAAGAATGATACCCGTCTGAGCGAAATCACCTTCCCGTTGAGCCAAGATGGGAAAGGCGCCTGGGCCAGGCAGATCGATCAGAATGTCGAGCCGCTGCCCCATGGAGACGCCGAAGTGATTGCCCTTGATCGGCTTGACGGGATTGCCATCCACGGCGATCAACTCGCCGGACAATTCTCCGAGATTGAGGGTGAACGCCGTGGACGTGGCTCCATCGATCAGACGCAGGCGCACGCGACCACTGCGTTCGACTTGAATAACTTGCGGATCTTCAAGTGTCCGGTCGTTGGCAAGGTATGCATCGTAGTCGACGTCATTCAGATCCATCTGCATAGACCCCGACATCGAGCCCATGGCCATCTGACTTGACTGCGTGCTGGACGCCGATCCGCCGGACATATCCATGCCCGGCATGTTCATACCTTGAGAGCTGGCGGAGCTTTTGGTCAGGCTGCCCAAGAGATCAGCCGGATTCTTGAAGGTAAAGTCGTGAAGTAAGACGGTGACCTCCTGGAGGTCCGCTGCCACATCCTCCTTGCTGCGCACGATCAGCGGCGCAGCCATTAGCAACTGCTCCTGAAGCCCGTGATGCGAATGCATCCAGTGCGTACCGGTCTGCGGGATGAAATCATATGAGGCCGATTTACCTGTTGGTATGAGCGGCCGCTTCCCATCGGCGACGCCGTCCTGAAGGTATGGAGGCTTCATGCCGTGCCAATGAATGACAGTGTCCTCGCCTGCTTGGTTTTGCAGAACGACATTGAAGCGTTCGCCGGGTTTAAGAAAGAGGCCCGGCTCGCCGCTGGCGCGCTGGATTCCGAAGACCTTGGCTGGCTTTCCAAGGACTTCCAAATTGCGCTGCACGATCCGCAGTTCAGTCGGCGAAGCTGCCTCGGCCGAACTCCGGAGGGAGGGGAAAGCTGAAGCCAAACCTGCTGCCGCGGCTGTCGCAGTTGAATACGCAAGAAAATTGCGTCTTGATAGATTCCGATTCATGGAATGTTCCTATTCATCTGACGGGTCCGAAGGCGCGTTCTAGCGCCCTCGCGGTATTGGATAGATACGTCGCCCCGATTTCGGTCGGAGCCGAGCGATCAAACCGACTGTGTCAGATGGATAGACGCGGAGGTCGCGGCGTAGGAGCCGGGTGCAGGCCCCGCTCGCTCGTAGCTGTGGTTGTTGGCTCGACGGCCGGTGCTAGGCCTGGCACGGGCACTGTGAAGCGCGGCCACTCCAGCATCTGCACGGAGGGACAGGACGTCCCGAAACAGCAATTGTCTTTCTGGACCGGGGAATGACTGCAGCCCGCAGATTCTGCGTTCTCGGAGCCCGGCATTGCATGCTGTTGACCCATTCCAGGATGAAGGTCGCTCGAACAGCCGGTAACGTTGTGCATGCCCCCATGCGGCTCATTAGCCATCGCAGTTCCCGCTATAGGCAGCAGGGCGAACGCCACCACAGCCAGCGCGGCGGTCAATGTCCTGAGAAGGTGCGAAGCAATGACGAGCATGCGGTTTCTATTACACCAGAAAGATCGGTGCAACCTTGATTTAGCTCAATGCCAGAACGCAGCGTGGCATATTCGCTGGTATCCCGAAGCGGCCGCCGGACGCGAAATATTGGCACCAATTCCCTGAGATTGGCGATATTTGGGTCGTCCCAGGGTTCCGGGCCTCCTGCGGCTAGGCGACACAGGTTGGGCCATAGCACCCTCGAGACGATCAGTTACTCAAAACAACAACCACCACTGGCGTCAGACATCCAGATTGGCGACGTTGAGCGCGTTCTGCTGGATGAAATCGCGGCGCGGTTCGACCACGTCGCCCATCAGGGTCGAGAAGATCTCTTCCGCTTCGTCGGCATGGCTGACCTTGACCTGCAGCAGGCTGCGCACCTCGGGGTCGAGGGTGGTTTCCCAGAGCTGTTCCGGATTCATTTCACCGAGACCCTTGTAGCGCTGGATGGTGATGCCCTTGCGGCCCTGCTCCATCACCGCCTCGGCAAGCCCGATCGGGCCGTGGATGGTGATCTCCTTGTCGCGCAGCACCAGCGTCGCCGCACTGTCATAGGTTTCCTTCAGCTCCGCCTTGAGCCCGTCGAGGCGATGGCATTCGGCGCCGCGGATCAAGGCCGCATCGATCACATGCGAGGCGGTGATGCCGCGCAGGCGCCGGCGGAACGCCAGTCCGCCATCCTGATCGGCAAGACCGGTCCAGCCGCGTTCATTGGCGGGTGCCAAAGCATCGAGGCGCCTGGCAATCTCCAGCGCGACATTGGGATCGCTGGCCGCCTGCGGATTGAGAGCGCCGAGGATGGCGCTCTGCTCCACGACGTCGGACGAACCCACCTTGCGGATCACCGGCTGCATCAGGCCGCGCGCCTGGGCGGCGAGATCGACCAGGCGGCGGAGGTCGGCGCTGGCGATCTGCGCGCCGTTGCCCAGGCGCAGCAGCGCGCCATCGATGCCGGCGCTGATCAGGTAATCTTCCAGCGCCCGGTCATCCTTCAGATAGCGTTCCGACTTGCCGCGGGCGGCGCGGTAGAGCGGCGGCTGGGCGATATAGAGATAGCCTCGTTCGATCAGCTGCGGCATCTGCCGGTAGAAGAAGGTCAGGAGCAGCGTGCGGATATGCGAACCGTCGACATCGGCGTCGGTCATGATGATGATCTTGTGGTAGCGCGCCTTCTCGATATCGAATTCTTCCGGCCCGATGCTGGTGCCGAGCGCGGCGATCAGCGTGCCGATTTCCGCCGAGGAGAGCATCTTGTCGAAACGCGCCCGCTCGACGTTAAGGATTTTGCCGCGCAGCGGCAGGATCGCCTGGGACTTGCGGTGGCGGCCCTGCTTGGCCGAGCCGCCGGCGCTGTCGCCCTCGACGATGAAGAGTTCGGACAAGGCCGGATCGCGCTCCTGGCAATCGGCAAGCTTGCCGGGCAGCGAGGAGATATCCAGCGCCCCCTTGCGGCGGGTCAGCTCGCGTGCCTTCCTCGCGGCCTCGCGGGCGGCGGCGGCTTCCACCACCTTGCCGACGATGCGCTTGGCGTCCGTCGGATGCTCTTCGAACCATTGGCTGAGGCGCTCGTTGACGATGTTCTCGACCACCGGCCGTACTTCCGAGGAGACCAGCTTGTCCTTGGTCTGCGACGAGAACTTCGGATCCGGCACCTTGACCGACAGCACGCAGGTGAGGCCTTCGCGGGCATCGTCGCCGCTCAGCGCCACCTTCTCCTTCTTGGCGATGCCGCTATCCTCGGCATATTTATTGACCTGGCGCGTGAGAGCGCCGCGGAAGCCGGCCAAATGGGTGCCGCCGTCGCGCTGCGGAATGTTGTTGGTGAAGCACAGCATGGTCTCGTGATAGGCGTCGGTCCATTCCATGGACACCTCGACGGTAATGCCGTCCTTCTCGCCCAGCATGACGATCGGCTGGTGCAGCGCGTTCTTGCTGCGGTCGAGATAGCGCACGAAGGCCTCGATGCCGCCTTGGTAAAACAATTCGACCTGCTTCGGCTCGACGCCGCGCGCATCGGTCAGGAACATGCGCACGCCGGAATTGAGGAAGGCCAGTTCCCGCAGGCGGTGTTCCAGGGTGGAGTAATCGTATTCGGTCTTGGTGAAGGTTTCCTTGGAAGCGAGGAAGGTCACCTCAGTGCCGCGTTTCGGCTTGCCGTCGATGATCGGCGCATCGCCGACCACCGCCAGCGGCGCTTCGACATCACCATGCCGGAAGCGCAGGAAATGTTCCTTGCCGTCGCGCCAGATGGTGAGATCGAGCCGCTCGCTCAAGGCATTGACGACGGAGACGCCGACACCGTGCAAACCGCCGGAGACCTTGTAGGAGTTCTGGTCGAATTTGCCGCCGGCATGGAGCTGGGTCATGATGACCTCGGCCGCCGAGACGCCTTCCTCCTTGTGGATGTCGACCGGGATACCGCGGCCGTTATCGCGCACCGTTACCGAACCGTCGCCGTTCAGGATCACATCGACGCGGTCGCACCAGCCGGCGAGGCTCTCGTCGATGGCATTGTCGACCACCTCGTAGACCATGTGATGCAAGCCCGAACCGTCATCGGTGTCGCCGATATACATGCCCGGCCGCTTGCGCACCGCATCGAGGCCCTTGAGCACCTTGATCGAATCCGCACCATATTCGCTGCCGTTGCCGTTGGTTTCGTTCTCAGACATCTTCAATCCAATCGATACATCATGTGATACGCCGCAACCTGCGAGGCGCTTCGGGTTAGGTCCCGGGATGCGCCCTGTGGCGGCATCTATAAGGCTGCTTGCGCAACCTTGCCGTCGGCGACGGCAAAACTTTGAACCGCACCGGCCAGCGGCTTGAACCAGTCGCGCTCGGTGCCGGTGAGCCAGGCCTGGGCGCCAAGTTCAAGCACCACCTCGAACAAGGCCAGACGCCGAGCGCCATCGAGATGCGCCAGCGCCTCATCCAGCAGGAGAACCGGCGCCTGGCCGCGCAGATAGCGGGTGAGGCGCGCCTGGGCGAGGATGATCGACAGCAGCAGCGCTTTCTGCTCGCCGGTCGAACACTCGGCTGCCGCCAAAGGCGCGCCGCCCAAAGCGCGGCCGAGATAGGTGACGGCAAGATCGCTGCGATGGGTGCCCCAGCGCGTGGTGCCGCTGGCGGCATCCTCGGCGCGGGCGCCGGCTAGGCAGTCGCGCAGCCGATCTTCGGCCGCCAAAGCCGGCATTTCCTTCAGCCAGGTCTCGACGGCTCCGTCGATCTCCAACCCGGCCAGGGGGAACATGCAGCCGGCCGTTCCCGCCATGAAGTCATTCAGCCGCGCCACCGTATCGTTGCGGGCGGCGGCGATGGCAACGGCAAGGCCGGCGATCTCCGCTTCCAGCCCGCCAAGCCAGGCGCCGATTTCGGCGGCGCCCGCCGCCACTTCGCCGCGCAACAGCTTGGCGCGCTCGCGCAGGCTGGTCTCATAGGCGCTAAGCCGGCTGGCCTGGCCGGGATCGATGCCGGCCACCAGGCGGTCGAGAAAGCGCCGCCGTGATCCCGTGGCATCACCGAGCAGCCGATCCATCTGCGGCGTCAGCCATTGCACCGAGAGGATCTCGGCGAAGCCCGCGCGACTGCGCAGCGGGGCGCCATTCAGGCGCTGCAACCGGCGGTCACGGCCAATCTGCGCCGGGCCCAGGGGATCGCGGCCGGTGCCCAGCAGATGCTCGCCCTGTGGCGTCTGCAGCCTGGCATGGACCGCCCAGGCCATCTCGCCCTGATTGCCGGTGGTACGGCAATCGACCTCGGCCAGTTTCGCGCTCCGAAAGCCGCTGCCGGGGGCGAGGAAGGAGATCGCCTCCAGGAGATTGGTCTTGCCGGCGCCATTGGCGCCGGTCAGCACGACTGGCCGCTGATCGAGATCCAGCGCCACCTGCCGATAGCTGCGAAACGCCGTCAGGGTCAGATGCGTGAAGCCGGTCCGCGCTTCCGCCTGGCCGGTGGAATCACCAAGCCCGGCCTCGCCCAACCCGGCGGTTTCGCTGTTTCGGGCGACATCGCTCATCTGGCTCCGATCGACCATCGCTGCAGGCGGTACGCGTCCTTGTCCCGGTTGAGACAAGGAGCTTACACCCGCATCGGCATCAGGACATAGAGCGCCATGGCATCGGCGAGATCCCGCACCAGGGTCGGCGCCACGGAATCGGCCAGCACCAGTTGCAGTCCCTCGCCCTCGATCTGATCGGCGACATCCAGCAGATATTTGGAGTTGAAGCCGATTTCCAGGGAGGCGCCTTCGTATTTGACTTCCAGCTCTTCCACGGCGGTACCGTTTTCGGCGCTGGTGGCCGACAAGGTCATGGCATTGACCTTGAGGCTGAGTTTGACGGCGCGGGATTTCTCGCTGGAAATGGTCGAGACGCGGTCGACCGCGTCGCGGAAGCTGCGGCGATCGACTTCCAGCACCTTGTCATTACCGGTCGGGATGACGCGCTGATAATCGGGGAAACTGCCGTCGATCAGCTTCGAGGTCAGGATGGTGTCGTTGAAGGCGAAGCGGATGCGCGATTCCGACAGCGAGACTTCCACCATGCCTTCGACTTCCTCGATCAGCTTGCGGATCTCGTTGACCATCTTGCGCGGCACGATCACGCCGGGGATGTTCTCGGCCCCTTCCGGCAGCGGCATTTCCACCCGCGCCAGGCGATGACCGTCGGTGGCGACGGCGCGCAGCGATTTCTGCTTGCCGGTCGAGAAGGCATGCAGATAGATGCCGTTGAGGTAGTAACGGGTCTCTTCCGTCGAAATGGCAAATTTGGTGCGGTCGATCAAGCCGCGCAGATCGATGGCGGAGAGCGGGAACCGATGCGGCAGATCGCCACCGGCCGTCGCCGGGAAATCCTCCTTCGGCAAAGTCGCGAGGGTAAAGCGCGAGCGGCCGGCCTTCAGGGCCACCTGGGCGCCGTCGGCCACCAGTTCGAGTTGCACCTCGGCACCATCCGGCAGCTTGCGGACGATGTCATACATGGTATGGGCCGGCACCGTGGCGGCGCCTGGCGTCGCTACATGGGCGCCCGTCTGTTCGACGATTGCCAGATCCATATCCGTGGCGGTCAGGCTCAGACGGTCACCCTTGGCCTCCACCAGCACGTTGGAGAGGATGGGGATGGTATTACGCCGTTCGACGACGCTCTGCACATGGGCAAGGGAACGCAACAGGGCGGTCCGATCAATGGTCAGTTTCATGGCCACTCACACTCATCCAATGGGCCGCTCCAGCACCCGTCGACGGCTCATCCGTCGCCAGCATCCTGGA
>DATLIX010000009.1:0-4598 GCA_035539215.1 Dongiaceae bacterium
CGAGATGACTCACGGCTCAGTTCCTCTTGGAAGTCGATCAGGTGGATGGGGGCTTCAGATATTCATGCCGAGATGGATGCCGCATTCGGTCTTTTCGCTGCCGGCCCAGCGTCCGGCGCGGCTGTCTTCGCCCTCGGCGACGCGTTTCGTGCAAGGCTCGCACCCGATCGACCGGTAGCCTTCATCGAACAGCGGGTGCTGCGGCAATTTGAAATCGCGAAAGGCGTCGCGAATATGACTCTCGCTCCAGCTCGCCAGCGGATTGATCTTGATCCGGCCGTCCACCACTTCAGCAAAGGGCAGGCCGGCACGTGCCGAGGTTTGATAACGCTTGCGGCCGGTCACCCAGGCATCGACTCCCGACAGGGCCCGCTGCAGCGGTTCGACCTTGCGGATGCGGCAGCAGATATCGGGGTTGGTGGACCACAGATCTCCGGCGGGATCGAGATCGCGCAGGTCGGCGGTATCCGGCTCCAGCGCGCGCGCATCGGTGAAGCCGAACCGGCCCACCAGGATGTCGCGATACATCAGCGTTTCGGTGAAATGCTTGCCGGTATCGAGAAACAGGATCGGCACATTGGCATCGACCTGCGCGACCAGGTGCAGCAGCACGGCCGCATCGGCGCCGAAGGACGACACGACAGCGAGGCGTCCCGGGAAGATTTCAGTGATGGAATCCTTCAGGATTTCGGTGGCGCTGGCACCCTGCCACCGGGCGTTGAGCTCGGCTGCCCTGGCGGCAAGCACCGTCGCCCGGTCAACGGCCGGTTCAGCGTCCTGGCTCGCGGCGCTCACTGCCGCCGCGGGTGCCTGATTGCCCAAGAATGACATGGCCCATCCAATCGACTGCCGCCGCCGGCCCCGATCGGGTCGACGACAAGATTTTCTTATGGATACATGGCATTCTGTAAATTATGCAGCAAGATAAAACATCTAACTGATGTGTAAAAAAATATAACAACTAAATTTCAGTGTTATTTATAGGAGGCGCTATCCTGCAGAAATCCAAGGATTCCCGCAGGATAACCGGCCGTCGCCCTGTGAGGTGATCTGGCTCAGCTACCGCCTATTCACAGCGTCGAGCGGGTAATCAGCGCCGGCGACCGGTGGCGGACCACACCAGCGGAACGAACAGGAGGGCGCCCAGCAGCACCAGCAGCGAACCGATGATCGCAAATATCTCCATCTCATGATTGCTCAAGATCGCGACGGCGACGCCGGGCACGAAAACGATGAGGCCGAGATGGGCGGCAATGGCTTGAAGCTTGGCCAGACGGGATGCCGCAGCGGCCGGGAATTTGGCCAGGACCAAGCCATAGACGGCGATCGACAGCCAGCCGATGACGTTGAGATGCGCATGCGCCGGCATCAGGCTGAAATCCTGGGCGATGCCCATATGGATGCCGAAGGCCATGCCGATCACCGCATAGATGGCGGCGGCGCGCAGATGGAACGCCGCCAAAGCGGGTACCGGTTGTTCGGTGTTCATTCTATTCCCCCAAGAATCGTACTGGTTCGCCCGGATATTAGGGGGTCGCAGCGAGCTGGAGAAGATCAGAAAGGCGATGCGCGGCCGCATTGGTGCGCTTGATCACAGGCCTTGGAAATCCGCCGATCGGGCTTTCCCCGACACATGTGCCGGGACGAGGACGGCGAGCGGTGAACGACCCCGCCATTCGCGCCACCCTGGCCGTCGGATTTCCACGCCCGGCTGTCGAATAGCGTCAAGTTGCAGCGGGGCCGCATGCTATGTCTGACCGCCATACTGCATGAAGCGGGGAGCGCGAGATGAGTGAACAGGTCAAGCTGGTGCGGCGCGGCCATGTGCTGGAAATCACCCTGGATAGGCCGAAGGTGAATGCGGTGGATGTCACCGCCAGCCGCGAATTGGGCGCCGCCTTTGTGCAATTGCGCGACGACCCGGAATTGCGCGTCGCTATTCTGACGGCGGCCGGCGAGAAGGTGTTCTGTGCCGGCTGGGACATCAAGGCCGCCAATGCCAATCAGGAAGTCGGCAAGTGGTGGGATATCGACTACGGCCCGGGCAAGTTTGGCGGCATCACCGAATTGTGGGATCTCAACAAGCCGGTGATCTGCGCCGTCAATGGCCATGCCCTGGGCGGCGGGTTGGAAATCGCCATCGCCTGCGATCTCATCATTGCCGCCGATCACGCCGAATTCGCCATGCCGGAATTGCCGATCGGCATCCTGCCGGATTCCGGCGGCATTCAGCGTATCCCGCGGCGCCTGCCCTATAACATCGCCATGGAAATGCTGCTGCTTGGCCGCCGCATGACGGCGCAGGAAGCGGCGCATTACGGCATGATCAACAAGGTGGTGCCGGCGGCGAAGTTGATGGAAACGGCGCGGGAATGGGCCGACGCAATTGCCGATGGCGCACCGCTGACCATCCAGGCGCTGAAGGAATCGCTGCGCGAGATCGAATGCCTGAAGCTGCAGCAGTCTTTTGATCTGCTGCGCGGCGGCACGCTGCCGGCCTATGAACGGGCACTGAATTCGGAAGATTCGAAGGAAGGTGTGCGAGCCTTCGCGGAGCGGCGCAAGGCCAACTTCAAAGGCAAATAGAAGCTGACCGTTGCCGATAAATGGAAAGGCGCCGACCGCATGGGTCGGCGCCTTTTGTCCGAGCGGGCCCGTCTCCTCGGATCAGGCGACGCCCGGCTCTCTTCAATATGGCAGAGGGCGATTCAGCTTTCAGGTTGAAACCTCTTTGCTTCAACCTGAAGGCATCGCGCTCTAGCCGGCAGTCTGCCGCAAGACCTGGCTGATCTCGACCATGACGGCGTGATCGGGATCGCTCCAGGCATAGATGTTGAACCCTTCATGGCTGCCGGTTTGCTGCCAGCAATGGCGGGAACCGTCACCGGTCAGGACCACCCGGTCGGCGCCGTTGCCGACGATTTTCAGGGCCGTTTCACCGTCGGTCATGTCCCATATCTCCGCAGCAGAGAGGCCAATGACGTTGCCGCCGCCGCCCATCGACGCCGCCGGGTGATCGGCATCGCCCTGGGCTTGGGCGTCAATCGTCTTGCGGGCTTCATCCGGCGCAACATCGCCCATGGCGCCGTTCGCGGCGGGGCACTTGTCCGCGCCAGGCGAGGGCTCGTCAGCATTCTGGGATGTCGTAAGTGCCATGCAGCGATCTCTTTGTATTCGTCGCGTTTGAATCAAATTTGCGGCGATCGGATCGCTGGCGCCATGACTTACGCGCCTTCTTTTATATAGCCGAGTGTGCGTTTAGCAGCCGGAAGTGGAAATTTCCCGTCTGCGCCGCACGTGTTTACGTCGTGTTTACCATGACAGCAAAAGCCGCCCGGCGCGGACGCCGGACGGCTGATGGCAGGCGCAGATACGCCGATAAAACGCGTTATTGCTCGTAGGGACGCAGCAAAGCGCGGGAAATGATATGGCGCTGGATTTCCGAGGTGCCGTCCCAGATCCGCTCGACCCGGGCATCGCGCCACAGGCGCTCGACGCCGACTTCTTCCATCAGGCCCATGCCGCCGAAGATCTGCACGGTATGATCCGTCACCCGGGCGAGCATCTCGGTGGCAAAAAGCTTGGCCATGGCATAGTCGCTATCCGTCACCGTGCCTTCGTCACTCTTCCAGGCGGCATTCAGGGTGAGGAAATTCGCCGCCTCGATCTCGGTCGCCATATCGGCGAGCTTGAACGACGTACCCTGGAACTTGCCGATGGTCTGGCCGAACTGCTTGCGGGTCGCCGCCCATTGCATCGCCATCTCGAGGGCGCGATAGGCGCGGCCGACGCATTGCGCCGCCACGGTCAGGCGGGTGGCGCCAAGCCAGGTATTGGCAACATCGAAGCCGTGATGCACTTCGCCCAAAACCTGGCGCTTGTTGACCCGGCAATTGTCGAAGAACAGCTCGCAGTGATGGAAGCCGCGATGCGAGACAGACTTGTGCCCCTTGCGCACGGTCAGGCCCGGCGCGTCCTTGTCCACCAGGAAGGTGGTGATCAGCTTCTTCGGGCCGCGCTTGGTTTCTTCCACGCCGCTCGCGGCGAAGAGCACGATGAAATCGGCGACATCGGCATAAGAGATGAAATGCTTGTTGCCGTTGATGATGAAATCATCGCCCTGCTGCTCGGCGCGTGTCTGCATGGAACGGAGATCGGAGCCGGCATTGGGCTCGGTGAGGGCCAGGCACTCCACCCGCTCGCCGCGGATGGCGGGGAGGAGATAGCGCTCCTTCTGCTCGTCGTTGCAGGCGCGCAGGATGTTGCTGGGGCGGGCGACCGCATATTGCAGGGCAAAGGAGGTGCGGCCGAGTTCGCGCTCCAGCAAGGCAAGGCCGACATGGTCCAGGCCGCCGCCGCCGAGTTCTTCCGGCATGTTGGCGGCATAGAAGCCGGAATGGATGGCGCGATCATGGATCTGCTTGATCAGGTCAGGCCGCACTTCGTCGGTCTGCTCGACCTCGTTCTCATAGGGCATCAATTCCTTCTCGACGAAGGCCTTGGCGCTGTCGACGAGCATTTGCTGCTCGCTGGTCAATCCGAAATTCATCGTCGTTCCTCTCGTCCTACTGCTCTCCGTCCCTTATTGTCATTGCCGG
>DATLIX010000010.1:0-20224 GCA_035539215.1 Dongiaceae bacterium
GGCCATCGGACAGATGGGAGTGCATCTTGCGTTCTTCCTGCACATCACGACCGGGCCGGACAATACCAACAACGCCCTTGCGCTTGCTTTCGGTGTGCTCATCGTCGGCATCGTGATCGCGGGTTCGCTTTGGATCATGTATCACCTGAACCTCAATATGATGGTTCCAGGCGGGGTGATGGATATGCCCGCTCAGCCATAGCAATCTCTGGCACGGGCGTTGCGGCCGGCGACGCGTGATGCGGTAATTCCGATCAGGCTTCCCGGTAGGAGAGCAGAACCAGCCCGACCAGCACAAAGCAGCACGGCCAGACCCACCCGGCTATTCGATTGCCCGGCGGATCGAGGCGAAGCTCCAGCCATCGCGCCCAGCCGGCGGCCATGCCGAGCAGTGCCAAAGGGGTGTGGGTGAGTTCGATCAGAAGCTGATCCTTGATGTTGGCGATGGCATGGCTATGGGTCAGCAAAGCGGCTCCCCCGACGGCGCAGGCCAGGGGAAAGACCAAAGCGGCGCGACGGTGACTCCAATCGAAGGCGCGGACACGCCACTCGAATAAGCCGAAGACGATGATCAGCAGGACAAAAAAGCGGTGCTGCAGTACTTCGACATCGCGCAGGCTGTCAAAGAATCCGATTTCGCCCAAGGGCCACACCTCGGGATCCGATCGCAGGAACAAAAAGCCGGCCATGCCCAGGAAAATCAATGGCCAGTGCCGCGCCATTCGCAGGCCCGCCTGGTTCAGCAGCGCCAGAATACCGATCGCCAACATGAAGACACCGGCCCAGTGATGGTTGAATTCGGACCAGGCAATATCGGCAGCGTTGCGTTCAGGCAGGTCGCCGGAGCCGGGAACGAAGGCCGGCGACGGCTTGGCTTTGGCGGCGGCTGCCTCCGCATCCAGCTTGGCCTGCAACGCCGGCAAGGCCAGCGTGTCGTGATCAGGTGATGCCAGCCGCGGCCAGACCGGCCGGTTCCGCTCGAGAATTTCGTGGAAGGTGACGCGGTCTTGCGTCAGGTCGATCGCCGGTGGCGACGATGTCAATGACGCGGCTGCAAAGAACAAGCTGAAACCGAGGCCGATTTCAACCTCGGCAAAACGCTTCAAGCGGTTGATTGGCGTTTGCGGATTGCGACGCAGCCGCTCGATCAGCCGGAAGTTGCCAAAACCCAGCAGAATGAGGGCAATGAACAGGCAGATTTTCGTGCCGACCATCACGCCGTAGGCTGTCCCGTAGAGTCCCTGCCAGGAACCGATATAGAAGAAACTCATGATCAGGCCGGAGGCCAGAATGCAGGCCACGCCGATCATGCACATCCGCGAGAAGCGGGCGCCAACCGCGCGCCAGACGGCGCCGTCATGCAGCTGCCACAAGGCGACGCAAAAGCTGGGGATGCCACCGATCCATATGGCCGCTCCCAGATGATGAAGAAATTCCGTGACCAGCAGCAGGTTCCGGTCCTGCAGACGCGCCGCCGCATGGGTCGTGAATACGGCGGCGGCCAGCTCAACCGCGATGACGACGAGCATCAGCCACCGCGGCGCCATTGCGCCCCTGGCGAGAAGGAGCATTGCCAGAACCAGTGCAGCGACGATCTTGACCGCCCCGGCGACGGCAAAGGTGGCGGTGAGGATATCGACGACGGAAATATCGACGGTACTGTTCAACACGGCAGCGTTCAACGAAAACGCCAGTAACTCGCTGACCATCAGGCCGAAGGCTGCGGCAATCGTCATCCGCGTAACGCGGCGTTGGATCGTATCCCCGGCCTCGCCCAGAAGAGGTGCAACCGGCCGCAGCAGGAAAATTAAAAAGAAAATGCCGCCCAGAGTCATCGATTGGCTGACGATCGTCAGCCCGTGAATCAATATGACCAGATAGCCGAAGACGTCGACGAGCAATGACAAGATCAGGAGCCGGTGACGTTGAAAGAAACCTGGCCGCGCGTGATATGTCCGTCCAGCGATAGAACCTGCCAGTGGAGAACATACTTGCCGGCTGCGAGATGCGCCGTGCTCCTGACGATATTAGGCGCGTCGCCCGGCGTAAGGGTGAGCTTGGATACCGTCTTGCCCGCCATCGTCAATGTCACGGCCGAACGCGCAGGATCAATGCGGCTGTTATAGCTAAGGATGATCTCGATATCGCCGGCAGGAACTGCCGCACCTTCAGCCGGCTGGCTGGTTTCGAGAATTGCATGCGCCAGAGCCGCCGCATTTGGCACCAGACACAGCAAGAGTCCGAATACCAGCGACAGTCTGTTCAGACGATAAAGCACGACCCATTCCCCAATGATGGACAGAAGAAAACCTGTATCACTTTTACCGCCGGATTCCTCAGAGGGGGAAGCCCAGCTTTTCCCGGTCGGACCATAGCATTGCAGCGCCATCCTCGCCAATCCTGTGGCGTCCTTGCACGGGCATAACGTGCGGGGTGACCAGCAGGGGCGCAAGAAGTGATGTTATACCGCCGATGCCTGGAATCCTGCCTTCAGCGGCCAGTGCGCAGGCCGTAAGGACGAGATCCGCCACGCCGCGTATGGACGAGCGGATGAGGCTTGACGCCGCCATTTCCGGTGATACTGTTTGTATACAAACAATAAGCCCCTCGAAGGGCTGCGGAGGCAATCCGCTCAACGGGAGAATGGCGTGTCGACAGAGGCAACCCGGCAGCAGGCTGCGGATGCAGCCGATGGCTATGAACTTGATGCCCAGATCGGGTTCATCTTGCGGCGTGCCCATCAGCGCCATGTGGCGATCTTCGCTGAATGTCTCAGCGAGTATGCTCTGACGCCCCAGCAGTTCTCGGCGCTGGCCAAGATTCGTGAAACCGGCGGCGTGTCGCAAAATCGGCTTGGCCGCCTGACTGCCATGGATCCCGCGACCATTCTCGGCGTGGTGCAGCGTCTCAACCAGCGCGGCCTGATTGGGCGAGCACCCGATCCGACCGATCCCAGGTCCACGCGTTTGACCCTGACCGAAGCCGGACTCGAGCTGATCAACGAAGCGATCCCACGGGCGATGGAAGCAACTGAACGCACGCTGGCGGCCTTGAGTGCCGGCCAGCGCAAGGAATTGTTGGCTCTGCTCAGCAAGCTGGCCGATGGAGCAGGAGTATGACGGCGGCAGCCTATTTTCGGCCGACCGCCTTGCCCGAAGCGCTCGCCGCCCTCGGCAATGAAAACTGGTCGATCATTGCCGGCGGCACGGATTTCTATCCAGCGCGCCTGGGCAGACCGATGACGGAGCCTGTGCTCGATATCAGCGGCCTTGCAGATTTACGTGAGATTCGCCGTGACGGCGGATTTTGGCGCATCGGTGCTCTGGCGACCTGGACCGATTTAATCGCCGCCAGCCACTTGTCCGCGCGCTTCGATGGTTTGCGGCAAGCCGCGCGCGCGGTTGGCGGCGCGCAAATTCAGAATGTCGCGACCATTTGCGGTAATCTCTGCAATGCTTCGCCGGCCGCCGACGGCATTCCTAACCTGCTGGCCCTGGACGCGCAGGTAGAGCTGCGGTCGCAGGCGGGAAAGCGCCTCGTCGCCGCGGCCGATTTCGTCACCGGCAACCGTCGTACCGTGCGCAAGCCGCATGAGATCGTCACTGGCCTGCTGGTTCCTGAAAATGATCGGCCGAGCAATGCGCGCTTCCTGAAACTCGGTGCCCGCCGCTATCTCGTCATCTCCATCGCCATGATCGGCGCCGTCATCGAATGGACTGCCGAGGAAAAGACGGCCGCGCGTCATATCGCGGCGGCACGCGTGGCCATCGGCGCCTGCGGACCCGTAGCGCAGCGCCTGCCGCTTCTGGAACAGGCGCTGGCTGGATGCGCCGCCAATGATGATCTGGCGGCCTTGGTGCAGCCCGATCATCTTGCGGGCTTGACGCCGATCGATGACGTACGCGGCACGGCGGAATACCGCCGGGAGGCCGCATTGATTTTGCTGCGCCGCCTTCTCAGTGAGCTCCGCCCATGACGCATCAACCGTCGACCCAACTGCTCAATTTCACTGTCAATGGCCGCGCCGCGGCGGTAACCGTCGATCCCATGCGCCGGCTGGCCGATGTGCTGCGCGAGGATCTGGGACTGACCGGTACCAAGATCGGCTGCAATGCCGGCGATTGCGGCGCCTGTACCGTGCTGCTCGACGGCCGGCAGGTCTGTTCCTGTCTGGTGCCGGCGGCGCAAGCTGCAGGACACCAGGTGCGTACCGTGGAGGGGTTGGGCGAGCCTGGCAATCTCAGTCGCTTGCAGCAGGCCTTTCTCGACCACGGCGCCGCACAATGCGGTATCTGTACGCCCGGCATGTTGATGGCGGCCCAGGATCTGCTGGATCGGCAGGAGCGGCCGGCCGAACAGGATGTATTGGATGCTCTGGGCGGCGTACTTTGCCGCTGCACCGGCTATCGCAAGATTGTGGAAGCCGTCCTTGCCGTCGCGCAATCGAGTAACGCACAGCCGGACACGGTCGATGCCGGCCGTGCCGACCAAGCCGTCGGCGCCCGCATGGCCAAGGTTGACGGTGTTGCCAAGATCACCGGCGTCGAGCGCTATGGCGCGGATGATTGGCCGGACGACAGTCTGATGCTGCGCATCATCCGCTCGCCGCATCATCATGCACGGTTTCGCTTCGGCGATCTCGCCGGCTTTGCCGCAAGCCATGGCCTTACAGCGGTTCTGACCGCGGCCGACGTGCCGGGGCAGAACATATTCGGGGTCTATCCGACCGGCAAGGACCAGCCGGTGTTCGCCGATGGTTACACACGGTTCCGTGGCGAGGCGCTCTGTGCGCTGGTAGGCGAAGATGCCGCCGTTGCGGCGATCGCCGATAGCGATCTGCCAATCAGCTGGGAGGTCTTGCCGCCTTTGCATGGCATCGAGGCGGCCTTGGCCTCCGGCGCGGCGCAGCTGCACGGCACATCGCCGGGCAATGTCCTGGTGTCCGGTCGCCTGCATTCGGGCGACCCGGCGGCAGCGCTCAGTGATGCGGCAATCGTCGTGCGCGACCGCTTCCGCACCGCCTTTGTCGAGCATGCCTATATCGAGCCTGAAGCGGGCTATGCCCGGCGCGTCGGTGATCGGCTGGAGATCTTTGTCACGACCCAGACGCCCTATATGGACCGCGACGAAGTGGCCCTGATCATGGGACTACGGCCTGAGCAGGTGCGCATCATCCCCAGCGCGGTTGGCGGCGGCTTCGGCGGCAAGCTCGATCTCTCCCTGCATCCGATGATCGCGATTGCCGCCTGGAAGCTGAACCGGCCGGTGCGCTGTATCTATAGCCGGCCGGAATCCATGGCTTCGACCACCAAGCGGCATCCGGCGGTGATCGACATCGCCGTCGGCGCCGATCGCGATGGCCGCCTGAAAGCCATCACCTTCGAGGGGGATTTCAACACCGGCGCCTATGCCTCCTGGGGACCGACCGTGGCCAATCGCGTGCCCGTGCATGCGTCGGGCCCTTACGCAGTCGGTGCCATCACCTGCGTCACAAGAGCGATCTACACCAATGACACGCCGGCCGGCGCTTTCCGCGGCTTCGGCGTGCCGCAATCGGCGATCGCCCTCGAGACGCTGCTGGACGATATCGCCGAGCGCCTGAATACCTGTCCCTTCGAGCTGCGCTATCGCAATGCGCTCGACAGGGATTCGATCACTGCCAGCGGCCAGCGCCTCGCCGCCAGCGTCGGCCTGCGCGCCTGCCTCGATACCTTGCGGCCGCAATGGCAGCAATGGCGTGCCGAGACCGCGGCGTACAATAAACAGGCGGCCGCCGATCCGGCGGCGCGGCTGCGGCGCGGCGTGGGGGTAGGGTGCGGGTGGTATGGCATCGGCAATACCTCGCTGCCTAATCCCTCCATCATGCGTGTCGGGCTGCGGCAGGACGGACGGCTGGTGCTCTACAATGGCGCGGTCGATATCGGCCAGGGCTCCAACACCATCATGATGCAGATCTGCGCCGACGCCTTGGGCGTCCCGGTCGCATTGATCGATCTCGTCGCCGGCGATACCGATCTGACGGCGGATGCCGGCAAGACCTCGGCCTCGCGCCAGACCTTCGTTTCCGGCACCGCCTTGCGGCTGGCTTCGGAAGATCTCCGCCGCCAGATGCTGCGGCTTGCCAATATCGCCGAGCCGGCACAGTTCCGCTATGCCGAGGGTCGCTGGCTGGTCAGCGATGGTCAGATCGAGCACCAGTTGAATCTGTCCCGTCTGCCGACCATCAATGAACATGGCGATCTGCTGCTGGGTGAGGGACGCTTCGATCCACCGACCTCGCCGCTGGATGCGGACGGGCAGGGCGTTCCCTATGCGACTTACAGCTTTTCCGCTCAGCTCGCTTTGGTCGAGGTCGATATCGATCTCGGCACGACCAAGGTCTTGCGCATCGCCGCAGCCGCCGATGTCGGCCGGGCCATCAATCCGACCCAGGTCGAAGGGCAATTGCATGGTGGTGTCGCGCAGGGGTTGGGCCTCGCCTTGATGGAGGAATACATCCCCGGCCGCACGGAAAACCTGCACGACTATCTCATTCCCACCATCGGCGATATTCCGCCCATCGACACCTATATCGTCGAGGACCCGGAGCCTTTGGGACCATTCGGCGCCAAGGGCATCGGCGAGCCGGCCTTGGTCCCGACGGCGCCGGCCATTCTCAATGCCATTCGCCATGCGACCGGCGCGCGCATGACACAGGTACCGGCGACGCCTGACCGTCTGCGGACCGCCTTGCGTCGGGTGCGGGAGGCGGCCGAATGACCAGCGCCAGCGATCTGCCGGATACCCGCGGCTCGACCGACGCGCCGAGTGAACAGGCGCTAGCGGCGGCGAAGAGCAAGTCGCTTGACGAGATCGTCACCTGTGATGCCTGTCCCGTCCTCTGCCGCATCCGCTTCGGCAAGACGGGGGCCTGTGATCGCTATGGCAATGTCGACGGCCGCCTGGTGCGGCTGAGCCCGATGGTGGTGACACAGCGCCTACTGGACGAGAAGGGGGCGCTGGTACCGTTTCTCGGCCGCGATTGGGACGGACAACTGGTGCCGGGGGCCGAGACTTTCGTCACCGGCATCGGTGCCGGAACGACCTATCCCGATTACAAGCCGGCCCCCTTCATCATCGGCTCGGAAGCTTCCGGGGTCGATATGATCACCGTGGTGACCGAGGGCATTTTCAGCTATTGCGGCGCCAAGGTGAAGATCGACACCGACCGCTTCATCGGTCCCGAACAGGCGGCGGTACGGGTCAATGGCGAGCAGGTGGGCCATGTCACCACGGCGGAGTATGGCTCGCAGATGCTGGCCCTTGGCGGCGTTCGACATCTGACCGGCGGCAGCAAGAAGGAAGGCACTGTCACCTGCGACACCTTGCTGACTTTATGCAACAAGGGCGCCGTTGAGATGACGATCGATGGCGGTGCTTCTTTGCGGGTGCAGGCGGGCAAGCCGCCGGTGATCGACGGTCAGGAAGAGCGTCGCATGCGGGTCGGCTGCGGATCGGCCACCATCGGCATCTTCGCCCAGCAATGGCGCGATCATGTCGATGAGGTGATCGTCGTCGACGACCATATCACCGGCGTGCTTACCGAACATCAGGCCGGGCGCTTCCTCGACATGAAGCCGGCGGGTATCCGGGTGCGGGGGCGCAAGTCGACGCCGGGCCGCTATTTCCAGGTGGCCAATCCCGGCACCGGCTGGGGCGGCACCGACATCGCCGATCCGCTGACGATTATCGAGAAGATCTCGCCGGAAACCGCTTGGCCTGGGCTGCGCCTGCTGATGGTCTCGACCACCGGCGAGCATTACGCCTATTTCGTGCTCGATCGCGATCTGAAGCCGCAGCCGGAAGCTATGCCTGCGCCGATTGCCAAGGTGGTTGAACGCATCGGCGAGAATTGCGAGCCGGCGCTCTGCACGGTCCTCTTCATGGGCGGTGCCGGCGGCAGCCTGCGGGCGGGTGTTACGGAAAACCCCATTCGTCTGACCCGTTCGGTGCAGCGGGCTTTGACGCGTGTCACCTGCGGCGGCGCCCCGGTCTATGTCTGGCCGGGCGGCGGCATCACTTTGATGGTCGACGTCACAGAGTTGCCGGACAATGCCTTCGGCTATGTGCCGACGCCGGCGCTGGTGGCGCCGATCGAATTCACCATGCGGCGCGGTGACTATGAGGCGATGGGCGGACATATGGGCTATGTGCGGGCTCTCGCGGATGTTCATGCTGGCCAGATGCGGTCGGTCGCCTGGCGTCCGGATCAGCCCTGGCCGCTAGATCCACTGGATGGCGAGCCATGACGATACAAGCCGCCCTGATGCCGGATGGCCGCCGTCTGCATCTGCAACACGGTCCGATCGATCTGGTCATCGAGGCCTGGGGTTCGCCGGCAGAGATTGCGGTGGGGTATCGCCAAGCGACGGCGGCATTTCAATCGGTGTTGCCTGATCTCGTCACGGAACTCGCGCAACTGCGCCGGGCGCTCGCTATAGCGGGAGCGAAGCCTCAGCTTGAGGGATCGGTTGCCCGAAAGATGGTGGCAGCCTGCTGGCCCTACCGCGCGGATTTCATCACGCCGATGGCGGCGGTTGCCGGCGCGGTTGCCGACCATATTCTAGCGGCGTTGTTGCAAGGTCGTGATCTTGCCAAGGCCTATGTCAATAATGGTGGTGATATCGCGCTCTGGCTGGCGGCGCGCCAGCAGCTGGAATGCGGCCTGGTCACCGACCTGCTCGCGCCGCGCGTGACCGGTGTCTTTCATCTGGTCCCGGAGATGCGGATCGGCGGCATTGCCACCTCCGGCGCGCCCGGCAAGGGTCGCGGTGGTCGCAGCTTTTCGCGCGGCATTGCCGATGCGGTAACGGTACTGGCGCGAGACGCGGCAACAGCGGATGCCGCGGCTACCATGATCGCCAATGCGGTCGATTTGCCGCAACATCCTGGTATTGTCCGGGTGCCGGCCGACAGCATCGATCCCGACAGTGATCTGGGCGACAGATTGGTGACGACGGAGGTGCCGGCCTTGGCAGCATCGGAAGTCGCGGCCGCGCTGGATCGCGGTCGCTGCGTGGCGGATGAATTGAGCCGGTCTGGTATGATCGAGGCGGCGGTCCTGGCGCTGCAGGGCGAGATCGTCTTGAGCGGATCGCTGTTGCGCCGGCATCTTGCGGCCTGATGCATCGGTAAGTGGAGTGTAAGGATGGTTGAGGTCAAGCTGCGGAAGATTCAGACCTATGTGGAAGAGGTCTTTCACGAAGGCGGACCAGTTGCCGCAAAACCGTTGCGCCAGGGATCGGTTGCGGCGGTGATCGAAAATCCCTATGCCGGGCGCTATGTCGAGGACATCCTGCCGATGATGGAGGCGCTGAAGCCGCTCGGCTTGGAGATGTCGCGGCGTCTGGTACAGGCGATGGGGGTGGCGCTAGGCGAGATTGAAGGTTTCGGCAAGGGTGCCATCGTCGGCGCGGCTGGCGAGTTGGAGCATGGCGCATTGTGGCACGTGCCAGGCGGCTACGCGATGCGGGAGCTGCTGGGGGACGCCAAGGCGATCGTTCCGTCGACCAAGAAGGTCGGCGGCCCGGGGACGCGCATCGACATCCCGGTGACCCATATCAACGCCTCCTATGTGCGCAGCCACTTCTCGGCCCTGGAGGTCGGTGTCGTCGATGCGCCCGCAGCCAATGAAATTGCCGTCATCCTGGTGATGACGACGGGACCCCGCATTCATGCGCGCGTCGGTGGGCTCAAAGCCTCGGAGATCAAGGGAGAGGACGGATTGCGATGACAGCCAAGATCCGCAAATTGGTGGTGCAGGTCGAAGAGACTCGTAGCGAGATGGGCAAGGAAGTGAACCCGCCCGTGCGCAAAGCGGCGGCGATTGCCGTGATCGAGAACCCCTTCGCCGGCAAATATGCCGAGGACCTGACATCCTTGATGGATATCGGCGAGGAACTGGGTGATCTGCTGGGGCGCCGCGCCGTGGCGGCGCTCGGCATCCAGCCCGGTGCGGCCGAGAGCTACGGCAAGGCCGCCATCGTCGGCGAGGCCGGTGAGCTGGAACATGCAGCCGCCATTCTGCACCCGAAACTCGGCAAGCCGCTGCGCGTCGCGGTGGAAAAGGGTGCTGCGCTGGTGCCTTCTGCCAAGAAGCGCGCCGGGATCGGTGCGCCGATCGATGTGCCGTTGGGTCATAAGGATGCAGCCTTCGTGCGTTCGCATTTCGATGCCATGGAAGTGCGCGTTTCCGATGCGCCGCGACCGAACGAAATTCTGGTAGCCGTGGTGGTGACGGATAGCGGCCGGCCGCTGCCGCGCGTCGGTGGGTTGCAGGTCAGCGAGATCGAAGGCAAAGACGGGCTGCGCTAGGCAGGAGAGGGAGCAAGGACATGGCGGAAGCTGCAGCATCCGGGAGCCCGAGCGGCAAACTGGTGATCCGTAATATCGGCCTGCTGCTGAGCGGCGATATCGAGAAGCCGATCCTGGCGGCCGATACCGTGGTGGCCGTGAACGGTCGCATCGCCTTCATCGGCAAGGAGAAGGATGCCGATATCAGCGGTGCCACGTCGATAATCGACGCCAAAGGCTGCACCTTGTCCCCGGGCCTGATCGACAGCCATGTGCATCCGGTTTTCGGCGACTGGACGCCGCGGCAGAGCCAGCTCGGCTGGATCGATTCCTTTCTCAACGGCGGCGTGACGACCATGATCTCGGCCGGCGAGGTGCATCTGCCGGGGCGGCCCAAGGATGTCGTTGGCGTCAAGGCCCTGGCGATCACGGCACAGCGTGCCTTCGATGCCTTCCGTCCCGGCGGCGTCAAGGTTCATGCCGGCGCCCCGGTGATCGAGAAGGGCATGGTGGAGGAAGATTTCGCCGAAATGGCCAGGGCCGGCGTCAAACTGCTGGGTGAGGTCGGCCTCGGTTCGGTCAAGGGCGGCGAGGAAGCCGGCAAGATGGTGCAATGGGCGCGCAAATACGGCATCCAGTCCACCATCCACACCGGCGGTCCGTCGGTGCCGGGTTCCGGCTATATCGACAAGGACGTCATCCTGGCAGCCGATGCCGATGTCATCGGCCATATCAACGGCGGTCATACCGCGCTGCCCCTGTCGCAGATCGAATGCCTCTGCAGCCAGTGCAGCCGCGCGATCGAGATCGTCCATAATGGCAATGAGCTGGCGGGGCTGCATGCGCTGCGCACGGCAAAGGAAATCAAGCAGCTGCATCGGGTCATTCTCGGCACGGATTCACCAGCCGGGTCCGGCGTGCAGCCGCTCGGCATCCTGCGGATGATCGCGCTGCTGTCTTCGATCGGCGACATGCCGGTCGAGATCGCCTTCTGCTTTGCCACCGGCAATACGGCGCGCATTCGCGAACTCGATTGCGGTTTGATCGAAACCGGCCGGTCGGCCGATTTCGTGCTGATGGATCGCGCCCAGCATAGCAGTGGCAGTGACCTGCTGGATTCGATGCGCAAGGGGGACCTGCCGGGAATCGGCATGGTGATCATCGATGGCGTGGTGCGGGTCGGACGGTCGCGCAACACGCCGCCGGCGGATCGTGTGCCGGAGGTAATGCCTAAGGGGTGACGGTGGAGGAGGGAGCGGGAGTTTCCCCATGACGGGTACTTTCGACAACCTGAATAGCCGGCAAGAAGTCGATTGCCGGAAACGATGAGGCTATGACACAAATAACATGCTGACAGAGGGAGGATTCAATGTCCGCGCATGAAGATGTGAAGAAGATGCCGCTGCTGGGCGGTAAGATGACACGGCGCCGTTTTGTTGCCGGCTCGACAGCCTTGGGACTGGCGACGATCGCCGCGCCGCGCATCGTGCGCGCTGATGGCGGCAAGATCACGGTGCTGAACTGGCAGGGCTATGGCACCGACGAAGCCTGGGCGCTCGAGGAGTTCAAGAAGAAGACCGGCATTGAAGTGGTGCACGATTATTTCAACTCCGAGCCGGAGATGATCACCAAGCTGCGCACCAATCCCGGTGCCTATGATGTGGTCCTGACCAATTGCGCGTGGAACGGTGTTGCGTCGAAGGAAGGCCTGGTGCAGCCGATCGAGACGTCGAAGATCACCACCTTCAAGGACCTCGCACCGGGTTTCCGCGATTCCAAGCTGCTCAATGATGGCGGTAAGACCTATGGCATTGCCTGGGTCTGGGGCATGACGGCGATCGCCTACAATACCGATATCTTCAAGTCGAAGCCGCAAAGTATTGAGATTCTATGGGATGCCAAGGAAGCCAAGCGCGTCGCCTTCCGCGACGATGCGATCGAGGCGGTGTCCTTCGCTGCCATCGCCACGGGCCAGGATATGAACCATCCGAAGGACATGGCGAAGATCAAGGAAAAGCTGCTCGCCTTGAAGACCCAGGTGGCGACCTTGTGGTCTTCCGAAGACGAGTTCAACAAGCTGTTCTCCGCCAAGACTTTCGACATCTCGCCGTATTGGAGTGGGTCGGCTGCCCGCAGCAAGAGCAACTTCAAGCTGCCGGTCGGATATGTGGTGCCGAAGGAAGGCGCCATCGGCTGGTTCGACGGTCTCGCCATCGCCAACAAGGCGCCGAATGTCGATGGCGCGGAGAAGTTCATCTCCTATATGACCGATCCCGATTTCTATTACACCTGGGCGACCAAGGTCGGTGCGCCGGCCTCGGCCAATCCAAAGGCCAATGCGAAATTGCCGGATGACGATGTCGCCAAGAAGATCCATAGCGACGCCGCGGCGATGAAGCGTTTGCAATACATGGCGCCGCTGTCGGACGAGGAGCGCCAGAGCTATTCCGATCTCTGGACCGAAGTGAAGGCAGAATTCGCCAAATAAAGGTGGGTAAAGCGAAAGCGAAGCAGCGATCAGGCCCCTAACGGGGCCTGATCTATTTTCGCGTCACGCAAGGGAGGCCTGAAGGCGCTTCAAGGTGCGGGTGAAGATCGCCGGGTCATCCAGCGCCCGGGCGAGAACGAGCCCGCCCTGGATGCCGCCGAGAATATCTTCCGTCAGTGCCCGTGCTTCGGCCGGGCTGCGGCCGCAACGGGTCAGCGCCTTGGCAAGAGCTTTCGCCCAATCGGCGAAGTAGCTTTTGACCGCAGTGGCAAAGCGGTCGCGGGTGTTGTCGAGGGCGAAGACACCGACCAGGCAAACCCGCTTGCCGGCGCGGAAATAATCTTCGACAGCCGCGAACATATGATCGATGCCGGCTTTGGGATCGTCGCCGTCGAGCAGAGGCCGGTAGACGTTGACCTGGAACCAGTTGTCGATCTCGGCCAGGACCACCGTCGCCATCTCTTCCTTGCCGCCGGGAAAGAAGTGGTAAAGGCTGCCCTTGCCGAGGCCTGTCTTGTCGGTGATGAGCGAAAGACTGGCACCCTCAAAGCCATATTCGCGAAAGATCTCGCCGAGTGCGGGGATCACAGCCTCGCGCTCGGCGCGCATCTTCGTCATGCTGATCCGCTCTTCAGAGCCCGAGATCGGACAGGCCCGGGTGGTCGGCCGGCCGCGGCTTGCTGCGATCCCAGTGGTATTTGCGGTCGCTTTCCTTGATCGGCAGGTCATTGATGCAGGCGAAACGTTTCTGCATCAGTCCCTGCTCGTTGAACTCCCAGTTCTCGTTGCCATAGGAACGATACCAGTTGCCGGAATCGTCATGCCATTCATAGGCGAAGCGCACGGCGATGCGATTGCCCTCCCAGGCCCAGACTTCCTTGATCAGCCGGTAATCCAGCTCGCGGCGCCATTTTCGGGTCAGGAATTCGACGATGGCGGCGCGGCCCTGGACGAATTCGGCGCGATTTCGCCAATAGCTGTCTTCGGTATAGGCGAGAGCGACCCGCGCCGGGTCGCAGCTATTCCATCCATCCTCTGCCATGCGGACCTTCTGGATGGCGGTTTCGCGGGTGAAAGGCGGAAATGGCGGCCGGGATTCAGTCATCGTGATCTCCGTAGATGAATAACGCAGGGGGCAATGATAGAAGGCAGTCGATTTAGTGTACCGAATGGTACAGTCATGTTTGGCTGCTTGTCAACCGCACGTTTCATTACGGCGAGGGCGGGGCAGGACAGATGATGCAGGAGGAGAAGGAAATAATACCCTTCAGTACGGATCTGCAGAACACGACGAGCCGATCCTAAGTATAAATTCCGCTGATGGGAATTCGGGCGGATCGGCGTCATCGCCTTGCCATCCAGTCAATGGTTTCTTTACCCGGCTTTGCGTAGATCGAATGAAAGTTGCCAATTTCTTTCGATCGGGGGCAGTGTCGTGCTTAATGCGGTATCAGTCAGGACCATTCTGCGAACGGTGATCTCAGCGCTCGCAGTGGTGATCGTCGTATTACTTGGCTTGGGCGCCTGGGGCTCCTGGCAACAATTGCTGCTCGCAAAGCACATTGCCAGTGTGGCCCAGGCCTCGAGTTTTGCCTTCACCGCGATGCACAACCTGCGCACCGATCGTTCGACGACGATCCAGACGCTCAATGCCGCCACGCCGATTGCCGATGATACCAAGAAGCGGCTGCAGGGCATTCGCGATGAAGAGCTGCCAGCTCTGCAATCTCTCATGGCATTGCTGCCGGATATCGACTTCCCCGAAAAGGGCAGCCTGCTGCCCTCGCTGCAGCAGACGGTCGCCACGGTCAAGGCGATCCAGGATCAAGCCTGGGACGAGGTGCAGAAGGCCAAGGATGCACGCAAGGCCGGCCTTGCCGACGATTACCAGAAACAGGCGACGGCCCTGCTCAACTCTCTCAATCAAGTATCGGATCGCCTTTCGGCGGCCGTCAAGCAGCAGGATGCCTTCATCGACCAGATGTTGCTGGTCAGGCAGACGGCCTGGATGGTGCGAAACACCGGCGGCGACGCATCGCTGATCGTTTCCAACGGCGTTGCCGGCATGACCTTGTCGGCGGATGCGCCGCAGAAGTATCAGGCAGCCGTGACGGCTTCGGAAACTGCCTGGTCGGCGCTGGAAGGGCTCGTTTTCGGTTCGCAATTGCCGGCGCAGCTGCGCGCCGCCATTGATGACGCCAAGAAGGTCTATTTCGATGCCGATTACTCGGCGCAGCGCGATCGTATCTTCGCGGCGGTGATATCCGGTGGCAAAGCGGAAATGACCTCCGAGCAATGGACGGTGATGACCGTTGCCCGTCTTGCCAAGCTGCTGGCGGTGGCCGAGGCGGGGCTGGAGGCGGCGAAGGAACGCGCCGCTTCGGAACAATCGACTGCCACCATCAGTCTCGCCGTGCAATTGGGCCTGGTGCTGCTGGCCGTACTCGGTGCCCTTGGCAGCAATGTGTTGATCAATCGCCGGATCGTGCGTCCGCTGCACGAGATCAAGGAGGCGATGCTGCGTATCGCTGCCGGCGATCTCGATGCCGAAGCCTCCTATCCCGGAAGGCGCGATGAAATCGGCGCGCTTGCCAGCGCCTTCGGCACGTTCAAGCAGAACGCCGCCGACAAGGCGCGGTTCGAGGCGGAGCAGCAGGAGCGGCGCGTGCAGGCCGAGACACGGCAGCAGGCGATCGCCGGCTACATCACCACCTTCGAGGGGCAGGTGCGTGATGTGCTCGACGCTGTCGGCTCGGCATCGCAGCAGATGTTGACGACTTCCGACACCATGTCCAAGACCGCGGAACGCAGCAACCATCAGGTGCGAGCGGCGGCCAGCGTTTCGGAGGAAGCGTCAAGCAACGTACAGGCGGTGGCGGCGGCGTCGGAAGAGCTGTCGGCCTCGATCGCTGAAATTGCCCGCCAGGTCACCTCGGCGGCAACCATTGCCGGGCGTGCCGTGGAAGAGACCCAGGCGACCGACCGGACAGTGCAGAGCTTGGCCGAGATCGCCAATCGCATCGGCGATGTCATCAAGCTGATCAGCGACATCGCCGGCCAGACCAACCTGCTGGCGCTGAATGCCACGATCGAGGCAGCGCGGGCGGGTGAGGCGGGCAAGGGCTTTGCCGTCGTCGCCAGCGAAGTGAAGAGCCTCGCCAATCAGACGGCGAAGGCGACCGAGGAAATTGCCTCGCAGATCGCCGCGGTGCAGGGCGTTACCCAGGAGGCGGTGGAAGCCATCAAGCGTATCGGCGGCACCATCGACGATGTCAGCTCGATCGCCACATCGATTGCTTCGGCGGTGGAAGAGCAGGGGGCGGCAACCCAGGAAATCACCCGCAACACGCAGATGGCGGCGGCGCGGACCCGCGACGTCTCCAGCAATATCGCCGGGGTGACGACGGAAGCCGATGCCACGGGAGCGGCGGCCGGCGGCGTGAAGATCGCTGCGGAGTCGCTGGGGCAGCAGGCTGAGCGGCTGCGCCACGAGGTGCAGGATTTCCTCGCCAAGATGCGCGCTGCCTGATCACGTCAGGGTGGAATATGTGTCAGGGCCTCGTCACTGCCGTGATGGGGCCCTTTCTCTTGGCGCGAAACGGGCGTGCGGATCTAGCCTCGCGCGTTCTTCTGGCCGCGCCGTGACGCCTTCGCGGCTTTGATCTC
Source organism: Dongiaceae bacterium (assembly GCA_035539215.1). Taxonomy (GTDB): domain Bacteria; phylum Pseudomonadota; class Alphaproteobacteria; order Dongiales; family Dongiaceae; genus Dongia_B. The sequence goes on from DATLIX010000010.1 coordinate 16,487, forward strand.
ACGGTCGATCTGCGCTATGCGGAAGGCACGGCGGCTCCAGTCGCACAGTTCGTCGGCATCTTCGAGCATGCCGGCGGGAACGGCGTAGTAGCCGGTCAAAGCGACTTCGCGTTTGCTGGTACGATAACTGAAAGGCTGCGAGCCGGCGGTGCGGAAGGCGCTTTGGCCGGTTTCATCGACCCGCATATAGAGCGTGCCGCGGATGATGAAAGCGAATTGCACACCGTCGAGCAGAAGTCCGGTGCCGCTGAAGAAGCGCTTGGTCTGGATCGGTCCTAATTCCGCGAGGGCATCGACCAGGTAATCGGCAAAGTCGTCACGTACCGGCTTGCTGACGGCCGACGCGGCGGCCCTATCGGGCCCCCCAACGCCCGATCCGCCAACACCCGACCCCGCAGGTTTCTTTGCTGCATCCTTGCTGGCCGATGCCGTGGCCTTCGCGGTGGATTGGGCCTTACGCGCCATCTATCGTGACTCCCTCTTTGCAGGGGCGAAGTTTAGCAAATCACCGTCACCGCACCACATTCTTGACGAAGCGCAGCATCGTCGTCGCGGCATTGCCATAGGCATAGGCTTGGTCGCTGGCGAAGTTGATCGATTGGCCGGCGCGCAGCCGATGAATCGTCCCGCCGAGTTCCAGATCGAGCGTACCGGTGATGACCAGAATAAGTTCGCGCATGCCCGGCCGGTCGGGCTCGGCCTGATAGCGCTCTCCGGGCGCGAGAGACCAGGACCACAATTCGACCTGCTGTTGGGCAGCACAGCTTTCCAGCAGGCGGGCCTTGCTTCGCTCGTCCTTGCCTCGCCAGATGGCTGCCGCCTCATCCTGCTGGCTGCTTGCGCCCGGCGGTGCCTGCGTCAGCTGGGCGAAGGTCGATTGCAGTGCGTCGGCCAACCGATCGAGCGTGGCGAGGCTGGCATTGCCATCGCCGGTCTCGATCAGGGTGATCATGCGGCGGCTGAGGCCGGCGCGATCGGCCAGAGCTTGCTGGCTGAGGCCGAGGCTCTGGCGCCGGTGCCGGATATTGCTGCCCACCGTCTCCTGCAATGTCATCCGCTGCCTCGCCTCATGGTCCGTTATGAGAAATATATTGCATGTTCCCGCTCATGCGCAATATATTGCGCATCATCTTTCATACGATTTCCACATTCTGATCTTCCTGGAGCAAGAAATGGCCGCCACGTTTCAGCCTTTCGAGTTGGAGCATTACCAGTCGCTGTATGAGCATGAGGTGGAAATCAACCTCGCCGACAGCAGCGTCAAATGCCTCGGCACGCGGGACTGGCTGACAGCCGATGAGCAGGAAGAGCTGCTGTCGACGGGGCTCTTCTACCCGCAGGTGAATGGCACATCGGCATTGCGCCGACGCATCGCCGCGCTTTATCCCGGCGCCACGGGGGAGAACGTGTTGGTGACCGTGGGCGCCTCGCAGGCCAACAGCATGGTGGCGGCGACCCTGCTGCAGCCGGGGGATGAAGTGGTCGTCGTCTCGCCGGGTTATCGCCAGATATCGGGCATGGCGCACAATCTCGGCTGCGTGGTCAAGGAATGGAAGCTCGACCCGCAAAACGGTTGGCGGCCTGATTTCGACGAATTGGATGGGCTGGTGACTGCGCGGACAAAGCTTGTCGCCGTCGTCAATCCGAACAACCCGACCGGTACGATCTTCACGCCGGATGATTGCCGCCGCATTGTTGCCGTTTGCGCTAAACACGGTACCTGGCTGCATGCCGACGAAGTCTATTGCGGTACCGAGATCGGCGCCGGCGGCACGGAGACGCCGAGTTTCTGGGGCAGCTATGACCGCCTGATCTGTACCAACAGCCTCTCCAAGGCCTATGGCCTCAGCGGCTTGCGTATCGGCTGGGCGGTGGCGCAGACGGATGTCATCGAGGATCTGTGGCGCCGTCATGAATATGCCGTCATCGCCGCCGCTGCCCCCAGCATGACCTTGGCAGCGATCGCCTTGAAGCCGGAAAAGCGCATGCGTTTGATCGGGCGGCAACGCGATCTGTCGAAGGCCGGGCGGCAGGTGCTGGAAGGCTGGCTGCGCGGCCAGGGTAATGTCTTCAGCGTTCTGCCCTCGGCGGCGACGAGCCTCGGCTTCGTCCGTTTCGATCTGTCGATCTCCTCCTTCGATCTTGCCGAGGCGATCCGCAAGGAGGCGAGCGTGCTGGTGGCGCCGGGCAGTTACCTCGGCGCCGAACAGCATCTGCGGATCACGCTCGGCTACGAGCCGGATAAAGTATTGGCGGCCCTCGATCGCATCAGTGCGGTGGCGGGAAAACTTCGCCGCGCCTGAAACGGCCGGTAGTCATCGCCCCCAAAACAAGGAAGAAAACGCCCGGCGGCAGCCACCTCTGATCCCATAAAGTCAGAAATAGTTTGACAACTGATGATAAGTTAGAAAACTATCATTCGGGCTCATGCCCGTGGATGGGTGTCGAAACATGACTTCTGGGAGAAAGAGAATGTTGAAGAAGGGGATGATCGCCGCGGCCCTGTTGGGCATGGTGCTGGCGGTCGGAACGCCGTTCGCCAAGGCGGCAGAGACAATCAAGGTGGGGTTCTCGCCGGAGCCCTATCCGCCGTTTTACAGCCAGGATGCGGCGGGGAATTGGGGCGGCTTCGAGGTCGAGTTGCTGAATGCCATCTGCGACCAGATGAAGGCGAAGTGCGTTTTGACGCCGATCGCCTGGGACGGCATCATTCCGGCACTCGTGGAAAAGAAGATCGACATCATCTTCAACTCGATGTCGATCACCGACGAACGTAAAAAGATGATCGACTTTTCCGACAAGTATTATCAGACCCCGGCTGTCTTCATCGGTGCGAAGGGCAGCGAGATCAAGATCGACTTCAGCAATCCGCAATCGCTCAAGGACAAGATCATCGGCGTCCAGACGGCGACCACGCACGCGAACTATGTGCAGAAGGTCTTTGGCAGCGCGGCGCAGATCAAGCTCTATGATACGCAGGACAATGCCAATGCCGATCTGATCGCCGGCCGGGTGGATCTGGTGCTGGCGGATTCGATCGCGCTTGATGCCTTCCTGAAATCCGATCAGGGCAAGGATATCGAGGTCAAGGCGACCGCACCGAACGATCCCTTGTTCGGCTATGGCGTCGGGGCCGGCCTGCGCAAGAGCGATACGGATCTGAAGGAGCGTATCAATGCCGCGATCAAGACGGTGCGCGGCAACGGCACCTATGATGCGATCGCCAAGAAGTATTTCAGCTTCGATGTCTATGGCGGCTGATCGACCCGTCACCAGTCATGTCTGACTGAAAGGCGCCGCCGGTAAGGAACCGGCGGCGCCTTTGTCTGTCAATCAAGCGGGAAGGGCGACGGATCGATGAAGCGGCGCAGAACGTTGCCCGTGATGCGGGAGACGTTGTTGTCGTAGTCATTGTGCGCAAGCGCGCTGGCCCAGGTGATCGAACCGGTGGAGAAGACCGCACCGCCCTTGGCGCACTCAAAGAAGACGAGTTCCGCCCGGACCCGATCATTCTCGATGCCGTCGATGCCGGGATGAACGTAAAGCAGTTCCTCCGGCGTCAGGGCATAGATGCTGGTATGTTCGACCGATTTTCCAACGACAAGGGCATGCGGCGGCGTGCCGAGCCGTGTGTCCGCGGCGTCGAGTTCATAGCCGGCGGCACCGCCGAGATTGCCGAAATCGCCGATCTTTTCGCTCGCCGAGACCCCATCGAAGATGAAGGCGGCGCGGGCATCG
>DATLIX010000011.1:0-16201 GCA_035539215.1 Dongiaceae bacterium
CAAGACATGGTTGCTGGTCGGCTTCGGGTCGATCACCGCGATGCTGGTCCTGGTCGTCGCCATCAATTTCTGGCAGGTGCGTGCGAACGCCGCCATCACCGTCCGCATGGTCGACCAGCGGCTGCCGATGACCATCGAGGGGAACGAGCTGGTCGCCAATGTCCAGGGCTCGCTGACCGCCTTGCGCGACTGGATGCTGACCGGCAACGCCGCCTTCAAGCATAACCGGGCCGAGATCTGGAAGCGGATCCAGGGCCGGGTGACGGCGATCGACGCCTTGTCCCAGGCCTGGACCGACGACAAGGACAAGTCGGACTGGGCCCGCGTCAAGGATCTGCTCACCACCTTCTCCGCTGCCGAAGACAAGGCCGAGGGCCTGGCCAACAGCCCCGACGAACAGCCGGCGCTGAAGATGCTGAATGGCGACGGCGACAAGATCGCCCTGGTCATGTCGCGCAACATCACCAGCATGCTGAACGGGGAATTCGATCAACCCTCGGCCAACGACAGAAAGCGCCTGCTGATCACCATGGGCGATCTGCGCTGGGCGCTGTCACTGGGGCAGGCCGCGTTGCGCTCGCTGATCATGACGGGCGACCCGCAGTTCCAGGAGACGTTCGACAAGAACTGGAAGCTCGCCGTCGGCCGCATCAAGGCCCTGCAGGACATGTCGGACATCTTTACCGTCGAGCAGGCCGCCGCCTTCAAGAAGCTGGTCGCAGCGCAGGAGCAGTTTGCCGACCTGCCGCAGAAGCTGATCGATATCCGCAATTCGCCGGGCTGGAATCTGGCGCAGCAATCCCTGAACGCCGAGGTGACGCCGCAGGCCAACAGCATCCTCGACCTGCTGAGCGGCCCGCTGAACAGCGATGGCGTGCGCCAGGGGGGCCTGGTGGACCGCCAGGCCGGCCTGCTCGCCAGCGACGGCGAGAGTGCGATCAAGGCGTCGAGCAATCTGCAACTGGTCATGAGCGTGCTGCTGGCCATCGGCCTCATCGCCGGCATCGGCGTCGCCTTCCTCATCATCCGCGTGCTCACCGTGCCGATCGGCCGCATGACCTCGGTGATGGGCGAGCTGGCGCGCGGCAATCTGGACGTGACGCCGCCCAGCGCCGATCTCGACAACGAAATCGGCGCCATGGCGCGGGCCGTCGGCGTCTTCAAGGAGAGCATGGTCAAGGCGCGCGACCTGGCCGCCAACGAAGCGGCGGCCCAGGCCCGCCGCGAGGAGCGCGTGCGGCGCATCAACGGCCTGACGGAGGATTTCGAGAATGCCATGCGCGACGTGCTCCGCACCGTCGGCGATGCCGCCCAGCGCATGCAGGGCACGGCCAATTCGATGACCGTCAATGCCAGCGATACCTCGAACCGCGCCGGCGCCGTCGCCACCGCCTCGAGCGAAGCCTCGCTGAACGTCCAGGCGGTCGCCTCGGCGACCGAGCAGCTGACGACCTCGGTGTCGCAGATCTCCCGCCAGGTAGATGATTGCGTCCGCATCGCCAACAGCGCCGTCGACCAGGCCAATGCCACCAATCAGCTGGTGGAAGGCCTCCACAGCGCCGCCGACAAGATCGGCGCCGTGGTCCAGCTGATCAACGATATCGCCGGCCAGACCAATCTGCTGGCCCTCAATGCCACGATCGAAGCGGCGCGCGCCGGCGATGCCGGCAAGGGCTTCGCCGTCGTCGCCAATGAAGTGAAATCGCTGGCCAGCCAGACCGGCAAGGCGACCGATGAAATCGCCGGCCAGATCTCCGCCGTGCAGAACGCCACCTCCGAAGCGGTCAAGGCGATCCGCACCATCGCCAGCACGGTCGCGCGGATCAACGAGAACATCGGCTCGATTGCCGCCGCGCTTCTGGAGCAGGACGCCGCCACCAACAAGATCGCCCGCAATGTCCAGGAAGCGGCCGACGGCACCAACCAGGTCAACCAGAACATCTCGGGCGTCAACCAGGCGGCCGACAAGACCGGCGCCGCCGCGCAGGAAGTGCTCGCCGCCTCGCAGGAACTGACGGCGAAATCGACCGAGCTCCGCCAGCAGGTGCAGCAGTTCCTCGAAGGCGTGAAGAGCGCGTGAGCCGCGCCTGCGGCAAGCGGCTATCGCGTTGCGGCAGCTTGATATTTTTTCGGGCTGCCTGTTGTTGAATCCCCCGGCATGGCCGGCAGAGCCTGGCCATGCGCCGCGCGGCTGCATAGCGTTTCCCGCGCCCGCCGGCACGCGTTTCGGAGCGCAGGGCGGCGCGGTCTTGCCCGCGCAATCCCAGCCCCCCGGAACAACACCCCATCTTTCAATTGAAAAGAACCCCGCCCGGTGCTTCGATCAGCGCGGGCAATGCTTTTCAGACAAAGACTTCTTCCAGGGAGCGGAAAGATGAGCACACCTCCACACACCGCCTTCAACCGGTTGCAGCAGCTGATGTCCTCCTCGCCGGTTCCGTCCATCTCGACGGAACTTCTGGTCACCGCCGACGGCGAGCTGAACCGGGAACTCAACAGCTTCCTGTTCGACCCGCCATCGGACCCCAATCTGCTGAAGGGCAAGCGCGTCGCCATCTGCTGCACCAACGGCGTGGAGGAAGTGGAGATCATCGGCGCCCAGCGCTGGCTCACCGAGCATGGCGCCACCGTCCATGTGGTCTCGCCGCGCATCGGCGAATTCCATCCGACGCTCGGCCTGCGCTTTCCGCCGCAATGCGCCACCCATGTGCTGGCGATCCGCCTGATGGAAAACGCCGGCTGGCTGAAGATCGACCGCTACACCGATGAGGCAAAGGCGGCGGATTACGATGCCGTCCTGCTGCCCGGCGGCTGCTGGAATCCCGACGCCCTGCGCATGGACGAGCCGGCGCGGGCCTTCGTGCGCGCCATGTACGAGGCGGGGAAGCCGACCACCGCCATCTGCCACGGCCAGTGGGTGATGGTGAGCGCCAGGATCCTGAAGGGGAAACGCGCCACCGCCGTCTGGAACATCCAGATCGATCTCGAGAATGCCGGCGCCATCGTTCTCGACGAGCCCTGCGTCATCGACGGCAACCTGATCACGGCCCGCTTCCCCTACGACCTGCCGCGTTTGATCAAGGCGATGGCGCAACAGTTGGTGGGGACGAAGAATTAGGCGCGCGCCGATCGACCGCGGCTCGATCGAAGTCGGTTGCAGCATACTGGCAACTGCAGAGAACGACATTGCCAGCCAAATTGGCGGGATTAGCAAAACCTATTCAACCACGGGAGGAGCGGCTCGGGTTCTGCCGCCCCTCGACCGAACGCGTGGTCGAGCGACCTAAGCCCCCGCCATGGGCAAGGTACCGACGGGTGAGCGGCCTTCCTCTTTGCCGGCCGCTAGACAGGATTAACCGATCGCGACGCTCATGCCGCCATCTGCCATCACCACCGATCCGACGATGAAGCTCGCACGATCCGAGGCGAGGAAGGCGACGATCTCGGCGATTTCTGCCGGATCGGCGGCACGACCAATTGGTGCATTGGTGCCGTGCTGAGCGAGGAAGTTGCGACCATCCTCCATGAAATGATTGAGAAGGTTGGTCACCACGTCGCCCACGCCGATCGCGTTGACGCGGACGCCGCACTTGATCGCCTCGAGGGCATGCGTGCGGGTCAATTGAGCGAGCGCGCCCTTAGAGGCGGTGTAGGCAGCAATGCCGGGGAAGGCAAAGTAGGAAGCGTAGGACGCGATGTTGACGATCGACCCGGATTTCTTGGCCATCATTACCTTGGCCGCCTCGCGTGAATGCAGGAACGCACCGGTGACGTTCGTCTCCATCTGCCAGTTCCAGTCGGCGCGAGTCATCTCGACCAGCTCCTTGTAGATGATGCGCCCCGCATTATTCACGAGAATGTCCAGCGTGCCGAAGCGGTCGATGGCGAGGGCGACGGCCTTCTCGGCCGTTCCGTCGGCAGTGACATCCGCTACAAGGCTCACCAATCCATCGCGCTCAAGCTCTTTGACCGCCGGATTGATGTCCTCGGCCACAACCTTGGCACCGCGGGCATTGAGGAGTTCAGCAATGGCACGGCCAATGCCACTGGCGGCTCCCGTCACGATTGCGACCTTGCCCGCAACTTCATTCGTGGAAGTCACGATATTCGACATGGGAAATCTCCTAAAGGGACCATCAGAGGGGCCGAAATCGCTGATCCCTAGGGCGACCCCGGCCGCGCCTTGATGACGCAAGACCGATATGCCATTGGGCCAAGCGCACTTCTCTCGGGCGAACGATGAACCTGTCGGAGTTTTGCTCAAATGCGCGGAGGGTGGGAGAATAGCCTGCCTAATCGCCGCGATAGGCGGCGGGCGATACACCGGTTTCCTTACGAAAAACCTGGGAAAAATGGCTTGGGCTGGAATACCCGACCTCCATGCCGATGGAGATGATCGAGCGATCGGTCTCACGCAGAAGCTGGCGCGCCAGGGCGATCCGCATGCTGATGAAATACTGTGACGGCGCAAGGCCGGTAGATCGCTTGAATTTTCGGCTAAAATGGGCCTCGCTCATCTCGGCGGCGCGTGCATACAGACCGAGATCGAAGTCGCTCGCCAGATTTTTCTGCATGAGAGCCGTCACGCGACGCAGGCGAAAGGCGGGGATGGCGCTCCGACGGCGCAGATTGGAACGTCCCAGGTCCGTGTAGTGCCGCACCAGATGGATTGACATAGCCTGAGCGATGTTTTCCAAAAGCAGGGCGCTTGGCTGCGCTTGTCCTCTAATCTCGCGCGCAAGAGTCTCGATCAGCAAACCGAGTTGGGGGTCATGGGCACCCGACACATCGCGCAGCATCGGCCGACCGGCCGTTCCATGGATCTCTTGCGCCGCTCGGTCGAGCAGGGGGAGTCCGAGATAGACGTGCATGACCTCGAATGGCGTGCCGTCATGAGACCGCCAGCGAAGCTCATAGGGCTCATCAGTGTCGGTCAGGAAAAAATCGCCCGCCTTGACCTCGCTCGCCATCCAAGCGCCGCCGAGATCGCGCTCATCAACCGTCGCCGATCCCTGGATGATCCAAACGATCAGAGGTTCGGCGACTGCCGGTACGATGAAACTCTCCTGGACAGCGTTCCGTGCAAAGATCTGGACGATGACATCCTTGGGCGAACGGTCACCGCCATCGGCGATCAGGCGACCGGCAATATGCGCTTCGAGCATCTCTGCAGACGTCTTGTCGGTCAAGATTGGCTCCACAGGTCAGCCTCAGATTTTGGTGCCCGCTGCCGGACTCGAACCGGCATGGAAGTTTCCTTCCGAGGGATTTTAAGTCGGATGTGATCCGCTGTTGCATGTATTTTCTCAAGTAGTTAGAGATGATTGCTAATGACCCCTGTGGTCCAATTGGACCTTTTAGGCCACGTATGGGCCACAGCGATAAATTGACCCGCCAGCGGGTCTAATTTGGTAATCGCAGCCGGCGAAACCATTAAACCCCGCAAATTCCTTCCGTGATTACTATTATTACGGTATAACGTCCTAGTATTTATTGGCGGGAGCACAATATGGATTACGCAAAACTCAAGGCTGAGCTTGTCGAAATTGTCGAAGTTTCATCCCAGGTGCCTGAGGAGTTTCGCAGCCAGTGTTTCGCGATGCTATTCGATCGTCTTTTAAAAGAGAGCTCGGGTGGGACATCGAAGAATAACATTAAGGAAGATGCCGAAAATGAATCCGAAAATGGTTCAAGCAATCAGGGCGAAGCGCCCTTGCGGACTAGCGGATCATTTAAAGCCTTCATGAAGCGGACGAAACTCGAACAAAAAACCCTTGAATCTGTCGTTATGCTCGAAGGCAATGAAGTCCATTTTCTAGTAGAGCCGTCACATAACAAGCTCGCTAAAGGCACGCTGGAATGGGCGCTCCTGTTAGCTTTGAAAAATGGCCTAGTTGCTGGAACGCTGTCGACCGATCCCGAAACGCTTCGTTCAGTTGTTCAAGAGAAGGGCTTTTATGACCGACCTAACTTCGCGACTGGATTGAAATCCGAAAAATACAAAGAATACTTCAAAGGACCACTTGAGTACCAAGGAGAGGCTAGGGTCCTCACACCTAGTGGAGAGCAAGCGCTGGCAAAATTGATGCAGGACTTGGTTACGGGCAGTAACAAATGAAGGAGGATTTACTAGGCAGGCTAGAATTCTTTAAAGCGAGCTTGAAAAAGCTGAAACTTGCTCTTGCCGACCAGGAATCATCTACCGTCTCTAGGAAACCCACGCGTGATTTAGCTGATACGATTGCATCCTATTGGGTCGAAAACTTGCGTAGTCCACTAGAACACAAAGTCGGGATAGAGGCTCAGACTATCGTCGATACAGCGGCTCATATGAAAAGGCTGCATCAAGTTAGTCGGCCGAATAATCTGAAGTCCTCATATCTGCAATGTATCAACGGTGTCCTGTCGAAATTTGATGACAAGTTCGTACTGCCAATCAAGCAAACCCCTCCTACTAACCCAAAAGCACTTCTGGACCTCCGCAATTTGTTGCCTGACATTGCCTCGGTCGAGACATCTTCTTACCTGGAAGAAGCGATCAATTGCGCCCTTCAGGGTTTCTACAAGGCTTCGATCGTAATGGGATGGTGTGCAGCAATCGATAGAATACAAGAAAGGATGCTTGCCGAAGGTTTCACGGCAATTCACAACACATCCGTCAAGATAAAAGATCAGAAAAGCGGCAAGTTCAAGCGCTGGGACAAAGTCTTCAACTACTCCACCAAAGGAGAGCTTCAGACTATATTTGACACGGATTTGATTGTGCTGTCAGAGGGCTTTGGTTGGTTGGATGGAAATCAAGCTTCAAGGCTTGAAGCTTGTTTCGACTATCGCTGTCAAAGCGCCCATCCGGGGGAGGCCCCTATTGAGAAAGAGCATGTGCTCGTCTTTTTCAAGGACATCACAGCAATCGTTCTAACGAATCCCAAATTCAAGTCAAAGTAAGCGACTTCATAAAGTTGGTGGCCCCGGTCGGACTTGAACCGACACGCCCAGAAGGCTCACGATTTTAAGGACTCTAAGTACACCAAGCCTACCCAATCCATTGAGATGAAAAAGAAATATCAGAAATTAATTGGATTTCTGTGTTAAGAGCGATGCTTTTTGCGAGCACCGTCTGTGCTCCGCATCGCTCTTAAAAAAAATGCCAACGCCTACTTAGACGGAAAATGTTTGGCACATATTTCGGTCATATCTTGAGCGCTCTTAGCTAGACCGACGACCGACCGCATACAAATTTCCACGCAACGATCAAGCATCTCATGGGCGTGCTTTTTGAATTGCTCATTACCCCAATTGTCATATGTCTTGCTGGCCATCACTAGATACATATGCTGCATCGCATTTGGATGCGATGATTCACAAAGATACTCGTAGTCGGCGAGGACTCCGCTATCGAGCTCTTCGAGATGGCGCACAAACTCCATGGTGCTAAATGACTTCACTGCGCTCATTTCGCCCCACGGCAGCAGTATGGGAGTCTTCGATCCTGTAGTTAGGCGAATGCACCTTTCAAAAGCTTTCTCATACTTCTCTTTGTCTTCGAGTTGCGCCGCGATCTCTAGACCAAAGCTGATCGCGGCGCGGTACTCCATAATCAAACGAATTTCTAGCGGCGCGCTGATTAGCATTCCGATAGACCATCGATGGATTAGTGAATCGAGAATTAATTGGACGACTTTAATGCCGCTCAGGACGAACAAAGCGAGTTGAAGTATTGCGCGAGCCTTTTCATCAGGAGGCTCCGATAGAGGTACATCCGGAAAACCGCCGTACTTTTCCAGCGTGACTTCGTGTAACTCTAATGCTTTTAAGATGCGAGGAACGTACTGTTCCGTTTCAACCTGCCACTGCTTTTGTGTCATCGCCACAAACTCAATGTTTGTTTTAGTTGGTGCGGACGGCGGGACTCGAACCCGCACTCCCTTGCGAGAAGCAGATTTTCATACCACTTCGACTTTCGCCGCCGCCCTTAAGCGTTTGTGGTCTGGACTATCCCTTCACCATAGCAATTTGCCTTAGGTGCCACCCGTCTAGTCTCTACACCTTCCTCGTCTGAGGCTTGGCTCGGGATTGGCTTCGACTTTCGTCATTAGCGTTCCCCGACTTTGAGCGGTTCTACTCTGCGAGTTTCCTCGCAGGCACTCCAATTAAAGTCTGCTGCGTCTACCGGTTTCGCCACGTCCACTGATTGTGCAAATTGTGCAACGAGTGTGCAAACAGCAACTTATCGATAAAGCTTTGAATTTCAATCAGTATCTACAGAAGTGTTTGTTTTTAAGTCCCTTGTGTCTACCAATTCCACCAAGCGGGCTGCGCGATCGGCCTTGCGGCGATGCGGGTGACTGGCGGCTGTTCCTCTAGCATCCCCGGCCGCGCCCGTCCATAAGACGATCGCCGCTGGACCGGCTGTTCCCTTTGATCGGACGGCCTATTCCAGCGGCTCGCCGTCGATCGGATCGGCGCCGAGCTTGCGGATGATGACCCGCAATTCCCCGGCGGCGGCTTCCAGGCGGTCGCGGCTGGTGCCGCGCAGCACGAAGCTGGCGCCGTAGCGGCCCTGGCGGAAATAAGGGTAGGAGCCGATATCGAGATCGGCGTAGCGCTGCTGCAGCAGGCCGAGGTCATGGGCGATGACGCCTTCGCCGATATGGGCGCTGACGGTCAGCGAGAGGACCTTGTCGCCGCCGACCAGGCGGCCCTTCAGGCCGTCGAACATGGCCTGGCAGATGCGCGGCACACCGGCCAGCACATAGACGTTGCCGATCTGGAAACCGGGGGCGGCACTGACCGGGTTGTCGATCAAGGTCGCCCCGTCCGGCACATGGGCCATGCGCAGCCTGGCATCGGTCAGATGTTCCGGCCCGCCGTAATGGCGCGTCAGCAGATCGACCGCGCGCTCGTCGCGACGCAGCGCGACGCCGAAAGCCTTGGCGATGCAGTCGGCGGTGATATCGTCATGGGTGGGGCCGATGCCGCCGGTGGTGAAGACGTGATCATAGGTCGCGCGCAGTTCGTCGATGGCAGCGATGATCCTGGCCTCGATATCCGGCACCACCCGCGCTTCCATCAGGCGGATGCCGATTTCGGTGAGACCGACCGCCAGATAGTTGAGATTGGCATCGCGGGTTCGGCCGGAGAGGATCTCGTTGCCGATTACCAGCACGGCGGCGGTCACGATGCGCGGCGCCGGCCTGGCGGCGATATCGACGGTCATCTCGCTTGCCATTACGTCACCACCTGTCATTTCACGGCCGTATAACCGGCCTCCGTCATGCATTGATTGACCAGATTGTCGTGGCGCTTGGCATCGCCGTAGGCATTGAGGTTCTGGCCGAGACTGGGCTTGATGCCGCTCACCGTGCCGCCATTCATCACCTGGACATCCTGCTGCACGCCGCGATCGCCGGCCATCTGCTGATCGGCATAACGCCGGCAGGCGCTGAGATCCTTGGCACGCTGATCCTCGTTGAGATTTGGCTTGGTCCAGACGGTGATCTTCTCGTCATGGGCGCAGCCCGCCAAGGCAAGCGGCAAGGTCGCGACAAGCGGCAGGACCGCAATGAGCGCGGCGGCACGCGGATGGCGAAACAGAGGCGACATGGTCATCGAACTCCCGAAAGAGGGTGTAACTTGCCGCGAACGGCGGGTTGTTGCAACCATCTCCCGCCGCGGCGCGATCGGCGAGTCGCGGCTAATGCAGAGAACGTGCAAAGCTGCCCCATGGATTATCCGACACCCCTCATTCCCGCCCGGCTGCTGCGCCGCTATAAGCGGTTCCTGGCCGATGTGATCCTGCCGGATGGCAGCGAGGCGATCGTGCATTGCCCCAATCCCGGCTCGATGCTGGGCTTGGCCGATGCCGGCACCGTTTGCTGGCTGAGCGATCACCGGGGCGGCAGCCGCAAGCTGCCCTTCGGCTGGGAACTGGCGGAACTCGTCGCACCGCTACAGACCACGCCGGCACAGGCCCCGCAGGCACAGGCCCCGCAAGCGCAGGCCGCGCCGGCAAAGATTGCGCCGCTGCCGGCCGCCCCAGGAGAGACAGGTGGGCGACATCTGGTCGGCATCAATACCGGTCATGCCAATATCATCGTCGCCGAGGCCCTGGCGGCCGGCAGGATCGCCGCCCTTGCCGGCTATGACGAGATCCGCCGCGAGGTGAAGGTCGGCAGCCGATCGCGTCTCGATTTCCAGCTGTTGCGCCAGCCAGGCGGACAATCCGGCCCGGCGCCAAGCTGCTTCGTCGAGGTAAAAAGCGTTACCTTGAGCCGGCACAGGGGGCTTGCCGAATTCCCCGATGCCCCGACCACACGCGGCGCCCGGCATTTGACCGATCTCGCCGATCTGGCGGCGCAGGGTCACCGGGCGGTGCTGCTGTTCCTGGTGCAGCGGGACGACTGCAGCCGGGTGTCCTGTGCCGCCGATATCGATCCCGCCTATGCCTCGACATTGCGTCAGGTCGCAGGCCAGGTGGACATACATGCCTATGGCTGTGCCTTCACTTGGACCGATGGCCGGCCTGCCGCCCTGTCATTGGCCGGAGAAATACCAGTCGAATTGCCCTAACCCCTTCAAAAATCAGCATTCGACCCCATATCCAGGGCAGCCACCCTGCATCACGGATGACAGCGGCGTGTCGGCCCGCCAGGCAGCCACAAGCAGCCCGGCAAAGAGCAGCCTTGCGGTCTCGGGGGTTGCGCCGAACAGCCAGGGCTTTATGCTAATTGCTTAGAGTTCGTTTCGAGGACAAAGGACCATGCAGAAGCAGGATGTCGCCGACGACTGGGTCGACGACAATCGCAAGATCAAGATCCACGACGCCGCTGCCTTCGAGGGCATGCGCAAGGCTGGCCGGCTGGCCGCCGAGTTGCTGGATTTCATCACGCCCCATGTCGTGCCCGGCGTCACCACCGACGAGCTGGACCGGCTCTGCCATGGCTTCACCCTCGATCACGGCGCCACGCCGGGGCCGCTGAACTATCGCGGCTATCCCCGCTCGATCTGTACCTCGATCAACCATGTGGTCTGCCACGGCATTCCCGGCCCCAAGAAGCTGATCGAAGGCGACATCCTCAATATCGACGTGACGCCGATCCTCGACGGCTGGTACGGCGACAGCAGCCGCATGTTCTATGTCGGCAAGGTCGGCGTGCAGGCGAAGAAGCTGGTCGATGCCACCTATGAGGCGATGATGCTGGGCATCCAGCAGGTAAAGCCCGGCAATACCGTGGGCGATATCGGGCATGCCATCCAGACCTACGCGGAGAAGCTCGGCTTTTCCGTGGTGCGCGATTTCTGCGGCCATGGCCTTGGCCGGGTGTTCCACGATTCCCCCAGCATCCTGCATTTCGGCCGGCCGAAATCCGGCCCGGTGTTGAAGACCGGCATGTTCTTCACCATCGAACCGATGATCAATGCCGGACGCTACGAGGTGAAGATCCTGGATGACGGCTGGACCGCCGTCACCCGCGACAAGAAGCTCTCGGCGCAGTTCGAGCATTCGGTCGGCGTCACCGAGGACGGTGTCGAAATCTTCACGCTCTCACCCAAGGGCTGGGACAAGCCGCCCTATAACGCCTGATCCATCCGCATCATGCAGCGCCCGCCACAGCTTCCCCTCGATCCAGTTCCGGCGAGGGAAGCTGAATTGTCGGAGAGCGCCGTTGCGCTCGACAACGAGCCGGCGCCGGCCATCGACAAGCCGCATTGGCTCGGCCATCGCGAGCGCCTGCGCCAGAAGCTGCTGAGCGCCGGCCCCGAGGCCCTGGCGGAATATGAGATGCTGGAACTGGTGCTGATGCAGGCCATTCCGCGCCGCGACACCAAGCCCCTCGCCAAGCAATTGATCGGCCGCTTCGGCTCCTTCGCCGCCGTGTTGGCCGCCGAACCTCCAGCGTTGCAGGAAGTGAAAGGCGTGGGCGACGGCGTCGTCGCCATGCTGAAGATCGTCCAGCATGCGGCCCAGCTGATGCAACGGCAATTGATCATCAAGCGGCCGGTGCTGGGTTCCTGGCAGCAATTGCTCGATTACTGCCACTCGGTGATGGCGCATGAAAAGGTCGAGCAGTTCCGCCTGATCTTCCTCGACGGCAAGAACCGTCTGATCGCCGATGAACTGCAGAATATCGGCACCGTCAACCACGCCCCGGTCTATATCCGCGAGGTGGTGAAGCGGGCGCTGGAATTCCACGCGCTTGCCGTGATCATGGCCCATAACCACCCGACCGGCGATCCCACACCTTCGCGCGACGACATCCTGCTCACGCGTGAGATCAAGAAGGCGCTCGATCTGGTCGGCATCAAGCTCCACGACCATCTGATCATCGGCAAGGAAGGCCATGCCAGCCTACGCAGTCTGCGCGTCGTCGAGGGCTGGAACTAGAGTTCGCACAAGAAGCCATCTCAGTCAGGGAACCGCGATCGCATCATGGAACGTCACGCCAATCTCATTGCCGGCGACTGGATGGCCGGCCAGAGCGCCGTCACCAATGACAACCCCTCGGACCTCGACCAGCCGGTCGGCGACTATGACCTTGCCAGCGTGGCGCAGCTGAACGACGCCGTTGCCGCCGCCAAGGCGGCACAGCCGGCCTGGGGCGAAGCCTCGCCGCAGACCCGCTTCGATGCGCTCGACAAGATCGGCACGGAACTGCTGGCCCGCAAGGATGAACTCGGCCGCCAGCTCTCCAGCGAGGAAGGCAAGACGCTGGCCGAGGGCGCCGGCGAGGTGATGCGGGCCGGCCAGATCTTCAAATGGTTTGCCAGCGAGGCCCTGCGCGCCCATGGCGACAAGATGCAGGGCCTGCGCCCCGGTACGGAAATGGAGGCGACCCGCGAACCGCTGGGCGTCATCGGCGTCATCACGCCGTGGAATTTCCCGATCGGCGTCGCCTCCTGGAAGGTCGCCCCCGCCCTTGCCTTCGGCAACGCCGTGGTGCTGAAGCCGGCCGAACTGGTGCCGGCCAGCGCCTGGTCCCTGGCCGAAATCATCTCGCGGAGCGGCATCCCGGCCGGCGTCTTCAATCTCGTCATGGGCCATGGCAGCGAGGTGGGCGCCGCCCTCATCAATCACCGCCATGTCGCCGGCATCACCTTCACCGGCTCGACCCGCACCGGCCGGGTGATCGCCGAAGCCGCCGCCAAGCGGTTCTGCCGCGTGCAATTGGAGATGGGCGGCAAGAACCCGCTGATCGTGCTGGAGGACGCCGATCTCGATCTCGCCGCCGAGGCCGCCTTCCAGGGCGCCTTCCTCGCGACCGGCCAGCGCTGCACCGCTTCCAGCCGGCTGATCGTGGTCGACAGCGTGCATGACGCCTTCGTCGCCAAGATCATCGAGCGCCTGAAGAAGGTGAAGATCGGTCATGCGCTCGACACCGAGACGCAGATCGGCCCTGTCGTCGATGAACGGCAGTTCAAGCAGGATCTCTCCTATCTGGAAATTGGCCGGCGGGAAGGCGCCAAACTCGCTTATGGCGGCGAGGTGCTGAGCCGCATGACCCGCGGCCACTATCTCGACTGCGCCCTCTTCACCGAAACCAGGAACGAGATGCGGATCAACCGCGAGGAGATCTTCGGGCCGATCGCCGCCACCATCCGCGTGCGCGACTACGACGAGGCCCTGAGCGTCGCCAATGACACGGAATACGGCCTGACCGCCGCGCTCTTCACCCGCTCGCTGAAATATGCCAGCCACTTCAAGCGGCATATCGAAACCGGCTGCTGCGCGGTCAACCTGCCGACCGCCGGAGTCGATTACAACGCCCCCTTCGGCGGCCGCAAGAATTCGAGCTATGGCCCGCGTGAAACCGGCGAGATCGCCCGCGACTTTTTCACCATCCTGAAAACTTCTTACATCCGGCCGGCCTGATCGATCTCAGGCCGAGGTGGCGCAAAGGAACCGTACCATCGTGAGCAGCAAAGACACGCATCTGCCCATCCTTTTTCTCTCGCACGGCTCGCCCATGCTGCCCTTCGAGAACATTCCTGCGCGCGATTTCATGATCGGGCTTGCCGCGAAACTACCGCGTCCCAAGGCGATCCTCAGCATCTCCGCCCATTGGGAGGCGCCGGAACCCAGCCTGACCGCCGGCACGCATCCCGAGACGATCCACGATTTCTATGGCTTTCCCAAGGAGCTTTATCAGCTCAGCTATCCGGTGCCGGGCTCCCCGGCCCTGGCGGAGCATGTCGCCGAATTGCTGCAGCAGGCCGGCCTGCCGGCTAAGCTCGATGCCACCCGCGGCCTCGATCACGGCGCCTGGAACCCGCTGCTGCTGATCTATCCCGAGGCCGACATCCCGGTAGTGCAGCTGTCGATGCTCTCGCGGGTCTCAACCGCCGAGCATGTGGCGCTCGGCAAGGCGCTCGCCCCGTTGCGCGACCAGGGCGTGCTGATCGTCGCTTCGGGTGGCGCGGTCCACAATCTGCGGACGGTCGAATGGAATGGCGGCACCGCGCCGGCCTGGGCCAAGGAATTCGACGACTGGCTGCATGATCGCTTGATCGAGGGCGACGTCGATCGCCTGATTGCCTATCGCAGCGAGATCCGCAGCGGCACGCTGGCCCATCCCAGCGAGGACCATCTGCTGCCGCTCTATGTCGCCTTGGGTGCCGCATCGGTGACGGATGCCAAGGCGAAAACGCTACACCGCAGCTTCGCCCATGGCAGCCTCAGCATGGCGGCGTATGAATGGGCGGCCTGAACGGCCGCCCATTGTCGCGGATTAATTAGGACGCGCGTACCTGCTGCAGGAAATCGGCGACCTGCACCTGCAGGGCGCTGGCGTCCTGGGCGACGTCGCCTGAGGCAGCCAGCACCTGACCGGCCGACTGGCCCACATGCTGGGTCGCCTGGCTCAGTTCCGTGATGGTGACCGAGACGCTGCCCGTACTGGTGGAAGCCTGCTCGATGTTGCGGGCGATCTCGGACGTGGCGGCACCCTGTTCCTCGATCGCCGAGGCGATCGCCGTGGCGATCTCGTTCACATCCTTGATGATGCCGGCGATGAGATTGATCGACGCCCCCGAACGCTGCGTCATGTTCTGGATGCTGTTGATCAGTTCGGCGATGTCGTCGGTCGCCTTGCTGGTCTGGGTTGCCAGCTGCTTCACCTCGGATGCCACCACCGCGAAACCCTTGCCGGCTTCACCGGCGCGTGCCGCCTCGATCGTGGCGTTGAGGGCCAGCAGGTTGGTCTGGCTGGCGATGTCGTTGATGAGGCCGACCACGTCGCCGATCTTGCGCGCAGCATCGGTCAAGGCAGTGAACTCGCTGGTCGCCGTCTGGGTGGCGCTGACGGCATCTCGCGTGACACTGGCGCAACGGGTCACCTGCTGATTGATTTCGCCGATTGAGGCGGTCAATTCCTCGGTCGCCACCGCGACGGTCTGCACATTGCTGCTGGCCACCTGGGCGCTGTCGGCGATGCGGCTCGATTGCTGCGAGGCCTGATCGGTGAGACGGTTCATATCGCCGGCGATATGCTGCATCTGGTCGGCCGATTGCTTCATCTTGTTGATGAGGCCGGCAACCGAGCCTTCCAGTTTCCAGGCTAGGTCCAGAAGGGCCTCCTGCCGCTCCTGGCGCGACCGCTCATCGGCCAGCGCCTGTTCCTGGCGCATGTTCTCCATACGCTGGGCATTCTCCTTGAAGACGCCCAGGGAACGCGCCAGGTCACCTACCTCGTCGCCGCGATCGGCATAGGCGATGTCGATCTGCAGGTCGCCGGCGGAGAGGCGGCCCATGCGGTCGGTAATGGCCCGGATCGGCCGGGTGATGCCGCGCGCGATCACATAGGCCAATGTGAGGCCGACCAGCAGCACGGCAGCCGAAAGACCGCCGAGACGCCAGGCGACCGCGCTGAAGGCGGCAGAGATATCGTCGATATAGACGCCGGTCCCGACCATCCAATTCCAGCCGGGGATCATCATCGCGTAAGAGAGCTTCGGCAGCGGATCCGTCGAACCGGCGCGCGGGAAGCGGTAGCGCACATAGTCGCCGCCCTTCTGCGCGGCCTTGACCAATTCGGCGATCAGCTTCACGCCGTCCGGATCGGCGAGGTCGATGAAATTCTTCCCCTCCATTTCCGGCTTGCCGCCATTGCTGATAGCCGTGCCATCGGTCGTATAGGCGAAGAGATAGTCGTTATGGCCATACCGCATGGCGCGGATGGCGTCCCTCGCCCGATGCTGCGCCTCG
>DATLIX010000012.1:0-135868 GCA_035539215.1 Dongiaceae bacterium
CGACCAGGAATGCAGGATGTATTCTTGAATCGCGGCGCGGATCCACCACATGGCGTATGTGGCCAGGCGGAAGCCCTTGTCGGGATCGAAGCGCTTCACCGCCTGCATCATGCCGACATTGCCCTCGGAAATGAGTTCCGACAGGGGCAGGCCGTAGCCGCGATAGCCCATGGCGATCTTCGCCACCAGGCGCAAATGGCTGGTCACCATGCGATGCGCGGCTTCCGGATCGGCGTGCTCGCGCCAGCGCTTGGCCAGCATGAATTCTTCGCTCGCTTCCAGCATCGGAAATTGACGGATTTCCGCCAAGTACCGCGCCAGATTGCTGTCGCTCATTAAGCTGGGGAGATTACGTGTTGCCATTCTAAAACCCCTTGCTCCGTCCCGTGTTTTGTCCGTCTTCCGGGTCCGTCGTCAGACGCCATCCCGGACCGGACGCTCCACTTGGCCCGCTGGCCCCGTTAGGCGGCCTGCGAATGCCGATTGTCTCACCCTATAATTACTTCTACGGATTTGCCGGCCGTTCCCGCCACCGGCAGTCCCCATTTTCTGCGCCATGCGATAGAAACCGCGGAAAGCTTCAGAAGTTCTTAATAATATAGTCCGGCAGTCAACTTCTTCAAGATATCGCCCCAGTGAGCGGTATCACACCCTACCTATGGCCTGATTTTCACCGGAACTTCGCTGCCGCGCCGTTCTGATTGCAGTGCAATAACAATCATTTACCGGGCAAGTTGCAGCCTATCGCTGACGATCTTTCAGGTCGGCCCGATCGTCAGCTGCTCGATTAATTCTACCATATCCGCCGGCAGTGACACCCGCCAACTGAGCATCTCCCCCGTGCGCGGATGCTGGAAGCCGAGGCTGGCGGCATGCAGGGCTTGGCGCGGAAAGGCGAGCGCAGCCGCGCGGGCCGCGGGGCTCAACCGGCTGCGCCGGGCGGGGGTTACCCGGCCATAGACCGGATCGCCGATCAGGGCGTGACCGAGGGTCGCGAGATGGACGCGGATCTGGTGTGTGCGGCCGGTTTCCAGCCGGCATTCCACCAGAGCGGCGCCATCGCCAAGTGGTTTCACTACCCTGTAATGCGTCACGGCGTGTTTGCCCCCGCTTTTGAGCACCGCCATTTTCTTCCGGTCGTGGCTGTCCCGGCCGATATTGCCCTCGATCCTGCCCTCGCGCGGCTGGGGTACCCCCCAGGTAACGCATTGATAGCTGCGCTCGATATCATGACGGGCGAAGGCGGCGGAGAGGGCCTGATGCGCGGCGTCGTTCTTCGCCACCACCATGAGGCCGCTGGTATCCTTGTCGATGCGGTGCACGATGCCCGGCCGCTTCACCCCGCCGATGCCGGACAGGCTGTCGCCGCAATGGGCGATCAAGGCATTGACCAGGGTCTGGTCGGGATTGCCCGGGGCGGGATGCACTACCATGCCGGCCGGCTTGTTGAGAACGAGAAGGTCGGCATCCTCATAGACGATATCGAGCGGAATGGTCTGGCCCTGCGGCACCGCGTCTTCGGCCGGCGGCACGGTAAGGCCGATCTCCTGGCCCGGTTTGACCCGATAGGATGGGTCGTCTATGGTCACCGCCGCCTTGTCCGAACCGGCCTCCGCGTTGGTCGTTTCCGGTGCGATGACGGTCACCATTCCCTGCTCGATCAAGGCCTTGACCCGGCTGCGTGAGAGCGCCGGCAGGCCGAGGGACGGCGCCTGGACGGCGATCGCCCGGTCCAGCCGCTCACCGCCGAGTTCCGCCGGCACGACGAAGGCGGCCCGGGTGGCTGCTTCGGTTGCCGGGGCGGGCGGAATGGCCGTCGGTCGGGGCGAGGTGGGTTCAGTCACTCTGGTCGTGCTCTTTCACGGACGATGCGTTCAAGGGAAGATGCGGCCGGAACAGGTATCAGAATAGCGTCAGGTTGCCAGAAGAATATGTCGACGTTCCGCGATCAGCAGGTGGAAGAAGCAGCACAGCTTGCGCGGCGCATGCGCATGCTGAAATGGGTGGTCCTCATTCTCGGCATCCTGCTGGTGCTGGCCATGGTCACCACCGTGGCCGGCGTCATCTATAAGGCTCGGCATGCTGCACCCGCCTGCACCCAGTCCGGCGCCCTCGGTACGGCGACGATCCCGGGTACGATCGCTGGTACGATCCCCGGCGGTTTCGGCGCGGCCAGCCTGCCGGTGCCGGCGGCGTGCCAGGTTGCCAGCGCAACGGCCAGCGGCGATCGCCTGATCGTCGTCACCAGCGGTCCGTCCGATCAATGCCGGCTGATCCTGGTGGCCGATCTCAAAAGCGGCCGCCTGATCGGCCGGTTCACCTTCCAGGCGCCCTAGCTGGCGGCGCCCCAGAGTTCGCGGCACCTCACTGTTCATGGTGTCCACTGTCATCGTTAGTGAAGCGTCATCACGCGTGAAGTCATCAACAGTACCGGCAAGGCGGTTCTCCATCGTCACCGCCGCCCATATCTGCGAAGGGGAAGAGCATGAATTTTTGCAGCGATAATGTCGCCGGCATCGCGCCGGAAATCCTCGCCGCCATCGGCGCCGCCAATACCGGCGCCAGCGCCTCCTATGGCGCCGATCAGTGGACCGCGAAGCTCGACAAGCATCTGGCCGAGATCTTCGAGCGCAAGGTGACGGCTTTCCCCATCGTCACCGGCACGGCGGCCAATGCCCTGGCGTTGTCGGTGATGACGCCGCCCTATGGCGCGATCTATTGCCATGAAGAGGCGCATATCGCCGTCGACGAATGCGGCGCCCCGGAAATGTACACGGCTGGCGCCAAGCTGAAGACCCTGCCGGGGGCCAATGGCAAGCTGACGGCCGAGACCGTGGCCGCCGCCTTGGCCGATGGCCGCGCCGGCGATGTGCATCACGTGCAGCCGGCGGCGCTCAGCCTGACCCAGGCGACCGAATGCGGCACGGTCTACCGCCCCGATGAAGTGGCGGCGATCTGCGCCCTCGCCAGGCAGCATGGCCTGAAGACGCATATGGATGGCGCACGCTTCGCCAACGCCGTCGCCCATCTCAATCTCGCCCCGGCCGAGATCACCTGGAAGGCCGGCATCGACGCGCTGTCTTTCGGCGCCACCAAGAACGGCGCCATGGCGGCGGAGATCGTCGTCTTCTTCAATGACGATCTCGCCAAGACCTTCGCCTTTCACCGCAAGCGGGCAGGGCATCTCATCTCCAAGATGCGCTTCGTCAGCGCACAGCTCGATGCCTATTTCGCCGATGGCCTGTGGATGCGCCTCGGCCGCCACGCCAATGCCATGGCGCAGCGTCTGGTCCAGGGCCTGACCGGCCTGCCGGGCGTGAAGCTGCTTTATCCGGTCGAGGCCAACGAAATCTTCATCCAGCTGCCGGTGCCGACCGTGGAGGCGCTGCGCGAGGCCGGCTTCGCCTTCTACGACTGGCCCGGCTCGCCGGCCGGCACCATCCGCCTGGTCACCGCCTTCAATACCGAACAGTCGGCGGTCGATCAGTTCCTGGCGACGGCCAAGCGCCTCAATAACGTGGCGGCCTGACGCCGGCGGCGCGAAAAGACCGCGATTCCAGTAGCTTCCGGCCGCGAATTTTCGGGCTGGCGCGGGATCGGGCGGAAATAGGGGCTTGATCCCGGCCGCCCCATCCACTATCAGAAGGGCCTCGCGGCCAGGCGCCCATTTTCGGGTCCCCATCGTCTAGTGGCCTAGGACACCGCCCTCTCACGGCGGGAACAGGGGTTCAAATCCCCTTGGGGACGCCAAGCTTTTCTAAGCCGTTGAAACCTCAGAAAACCCAATAAAATCAGGCTCTCGGGTCAACTGACCGGGTTAACAAACCGGGTTATCAGTGGATTCACAGGGTTTCAAAACCGGGTTATCATCTCCATGTCTTCGCGACAGGAGAGCGAACCATGAGCGGTTATCTTTGGCGCAAACCCGGACGGCGGACTTACTACTTTTACCGGCGAGTTCCCGCTGATCTCCAGGGCGTGCTCGGGAAGCAGATCACCAAGTCACTGGAGACGACAGAGCCCAAAGAGGCGGGCAAGAGAGCCCGTATTCTCGCCACGGAATGGGATGAGCGGTTTGACCTGGAGCGGGCCAGGATTGCCGGGCAAGCGCCGCAGGTGGACCCCGCCGTGATCCTGGAAGCGGCGAAGCGGGAAATCCTTGATCAAGACTTGGTGCGGCGGAAGGCCGGGGAGCTTCGTCCATTCCGGGCCATCGATGCGGGAGCCGAACCCCGGCCAGGAGAGGACATCTCCCAGTACATGAGTGATCGCGGCGGGTGGGACCTCCGGCGAAGGCAGAACCTCCAGCGGGCGGGGATCGATCTCCCCGAGACAATCCTGGAGCGGATCGAAGCCCGGACCGGAACCCCAATCCAGGGAGATCAGCGGGTCCACCTAGCGGGGCTCGTGGAGGAGTTGGCGCTTCGTCTGTTACCTGAGATCGAAAAGCGATCCCAGGATGAACTAGCCTTGGCGATGACGGAGAAGAGCGCTGAGGACACCATGGGGGTGATCTCACTTCGTGCGCTCCTGGACAAGTACTTTCGGATCAAGCAAACCCCGGAGAAGCAGAGAACGGAATTTGAGTTTGCCTTTAAGCGCCTCGCCTCGATGTGGGGAACGAAGGTGGATCAGGTCCGGGCCTCCCAGGTCACGGAGCAGAAGTTTACGGAATATCGGGACTACCTGTTGCAGGTCCCCGCGCGGATGACGAAGCCGGAGCGGGAGTTGACCTTGCCAGAACAGGCGAAGCTCCAGGACGAGAGAGCCCGGCTCAAGCCAGCGGCGATCAACAAAACCACCGCATGCGTGAGCGCGGTGTTCGCCTGGGCAAAGACTGAGAAGCTCGTCCGGATCAACCCGGCAGAGGGAAGGGCAGCAAGTGTCGCGGTGAACCCGGCGAAGTCCAAGCGTCCAGAGTTCACAGTGGATCAGATGAGAGTGATCCTGAAGGACCTAGCCAAGGGCAAGTCACAGGGCGAATTCGGCCTTACTGATTTTTGGATCACGATGATTGCGGCCTATCATGGGATGAGACGCGAGGAGATTTGCCAGCTCTCACCCAGTGATATTCGCTGCGAGAACAACACGTGGTTTATGGACGTGAACGAGTACGGGGACAACTCTATCAAGACGGACTCTTCCTCCCGGTGGGTACCCTTGCACAAGGCCGTGTTAGAAGCGGGCTTCCTCGACTACATGAGAGCGCGGAAGCAAAGCGCACGACTGTTTGACGTGGACCATAACCCGCGCGGGTTCCTGGGTGATGCTGTGGGCAAGCGATTTGCAAAGCGCCTGAAGCGCCTGGAGATACCCGGCTCATTCCATTCCTTGCGCCACACATTCAAGACCGCGTGCCGCCGTGCGTTGCTCGCCGAAGATATCCACGACAGTTTGACCGGACACAGTAACGGCTCAGTGGGCCGCACCTATGGGAGCTTTGGAGGACTGCCCACGCTGAAACAGGCAATCGACAAGGTCTCGTACTAATCACTCATACGATCCGCATCACTTTTCATGCGCCTTTTTAAAGCGGAATAGTCTGTTTGGCCGTTTAGGAGATTGACGAGAATTTCTTCTGTCAGCGGGTATCGATAGTTCACGATCTTATCCAGCGGCATGGTTTCACCAAGCGAATAGTCAAGCGCCTCAAATTTCGCGGTCCCATCGCGTTCTCCAAGAAACACAGGATAAGCCAACAAGTCCGCCGCTTGAACGCCAGGGCAAGCACGTTTCTCGCCATAATCAACAGAGGAAATGAAATTAGCCAGCTCAGGAGCTACTTGTTTCAACTCCTCAAAGAGCGTGTCCGTGCAACCTCTGTTTTTATGGCCTCCTTCAACGACAATCCTAATCGTCTCTGTGGGGAAGTGCTTCTCCATAATCTGTGCGATTGTCGCAAAGAACATGCGAACACAGACCCCGTATTTTGAGTCGATACCCGTTTTCCTCTTCTCTCTCTTGTGTACGGCTGAATATGATTTTTCATAGTCAGAGTTGTCTAAGATGAGCGAGACACTGAAGCGCACATAGCGGAAAATAAGGGTTTGTGCCGCTTCGACCAGCGCAATCCGGCTTTTCTCCGGCCATCCCCTGAATTCTCCTCTGCCTTTGTAGAGGTCAACCGCGTGAATGTGAGAAATTGCGCGAATACCCGGCAAAGGGCGAATGAGGAGAACGCTCCACGCAGCATCAAAGGATTTCCACGAGGATTCCTCACTTATCCAGCCAGCAAATACGGTACAGGGTGAGCCGTCGTGAGTTCCGCTTTCATCCATGTACGCAATCAATGCCATAGATCACTCCAAATCCAGCCGTCATCAAACAATACCCCTCTAGCTCCTGAAAGCCTAACACACTTCATGTGTTGCTCTTGCTGATGAATTCCGTAATAGAGCCACTCGCCTAAATACCCTTTGAATTCTCTTCAGAGGGTATTTTTTTATGGCGAAAACCATTGATGCGGTAACGCAAGCAGCAATCAAACATCTCACTTCACTGGGTATGACTGATCCGAAGGACGGAGTGAAAGACTCAGTTCTAATCCAGATCAATCCGAGTGAACTTTCCAAGATCAAGCGGGCTCTCGGCAACGAGGGCACCGTGAACCCGTCCACTGGCCTTTGGAGCTTCGTGGGCGAGAAGAACGGCGGCAATGCCGCAGGTAACGGACCCGGAAACGGCGGCAGCAACACGGGCCACGGATCTGATGGTGGAGGACCCGGTGGCAATGCTGCCGGTGGCGGTCCTGGCGCTGGGGCCGGTGGTGGCACAGGAGGCAATGGCACTGGTGGCGGAGCTGGCCGTAATGGTGATGGCGGAGGCGGACGTAGCGTAAACAGCGTGACGACCCCGAGCAAGCCCGTCAGCTCTGTTTCTAGCCCTGCGAGCCCGAGCCCAGACTCAAACATGCGCTCTCTCATGAATAACGTGATCAATCAGATCAACTCAACTCCGGCCCCAGCTACTCCGACGAATTTGCTTCAGCAGGGACAGACCAGCAACGGTTCAAGCCCCGGCTTCGTGGACAACGCGGACTTGGGAACGATTGGTGATCCGGGTGCCCAGATTGGTGGCTCCGGCAATTCGGGACCGGGCAATCAGAACGATCCGTTCCGCAATCTCCGCCGTCGCGCGGGTTTCCAGTCTTGGAATCTACTGGGGTAAAAAGTCATGTGTGGTTTCAGTTCTCCCAAAGTCGCAAAGGTGCAAAAGCCCACGGTTCAGGCAGAGGATACAGCCGCTGCCCAGGCCGATAGCGATGCTCGTGCAAGAGCCGCTGCCCTTCAGGGCCGTGCTGCTCTCGCTAGTCAGCAAACCGGATACCTAGGTGTCCCGAATAACCAGAACGGGGGCTATAACTTGTGATCTCTCAAGACGACGTAAAGAAGCTATTCGAGAGAGCCAAGCAAGAACGCCTTATTCACGAACCCGAGCTGAAAGACGTTTACAACTTCGTTCTTCCTCAGCGTCGATTCCGCGTTGATCTCTCCCAGGATGAGAGCCCGCTTGATCGTACTCAGCAGTACGACTCCACAGCAACGCTTGCGATGCGTAACCTGAATACCTGGAGTATGAAAAACCTCGTCCCGAAGAGTTCCTCGTGGGCTGAGATCACCATTCGTGACACGTTCCCGAATGCTCCGGCCCTGCGTGGCTCGCTGGGTGCAGCACTGGAAGACGCAAACATCAAATTACATTCGCACTTCGTGAACCGGAACTTCTATGACGCCACCACAGAGGCGTTAAATGACGGGATTTGCGCCGGAACCTACTGCGTGATGGTGCATGACGTACCGGACGAGCCGCTCAGCTACATTCCGGTTCCCGTCGATGAGCTTTATATCCTCCTGGATAAGACGAAGAGCAAAATTGATAGCGTGTTTCGCCGTCATCAAATGACCGGACGCATGTTGATGCGGAAGTCCTCGTGGAAGCTTCCGAGTGAACTTCAAGATCAGGCGAAGACTTCCCCGGTGAAGAAATTCACGATCCTTGAACGGGTGATTCCGAACGAGGACACCGGCAAGTTTGACTATCGGGTGACCTATGGGAGCCGGTGCAAGATCATCAATCAGGCAGAGCTTGAGATGAACCCGTTCATCGTCGCGAGGTGGTCCACCATCACGGGCTCGCCTTGGGGAAACTCACCCGCGAGAACAGCACTCCCGGATATTCGCAGCGTCAATCAGATGGTCAAGGACTCTCTTGTGTTCCTGGCATTCGCCGCCAACGGGATGTGGCAGGGCAAGAATGCATCCATGGGAGACCTCGCTCAAATCCGCGACCTAATCCAGCCGGGTGGCGTGATTGGGTACGAATCCGAGCCATTCCAGCCCCTGGAGTTCCCTGGGCGTCCAGAATTGAATTTCACCAGCATTGACCGCATTAGACAGCAGATCAACGCCCACATGGTGGCGCCACAGATGCCGAGTTCTGACCGGATTCAGTATGCGAAAGCCGAAACCATCCAGTACCTGAAGGAGCAATGGGAAACCCTCATCGGTGAACCCGCGTTGAAAATCGAGCGCGAATTTCTAAAGCCAATCGCTGAGCAAACCTGCGCTAGGCTTTTCCGCCGTGGAGAACTCCGGGTGGTTGATGCCGCTCAATTGAAATCCCTTGGGATCAGTTCCCAGGTGCAAAGCCTGAGCATGCTGTTTCAGGTGGATACAAACGCCGCGCTCACCCGCTTGCTGAAGCAGGCTGAGGCCCAGGCCGGACTTCAAACGATTATGCAGCTCTCTCAGAATTTCGGTCCTCAATCCGTGGGCACCGAGATTGACACTCAGAAGGCATTGCGTGAAATCGCTCCGGCCCTGGGTGTTCCCGCTCGCTGGATGCGTGATCCTCAACAGGCGGACCAGCTTCGCCAGCAACTAACGCAGCAAATGGCCCAAGTGGCGCAGTCCGCGACCCAGTCAGGACAGGCACAGGGCGATCCCCACGGCGGTTCCGTCGATATTCAATCCTTGCTCACGGCTTTCCAGGGGATGCAGGGACAGAACCCAGGAAATTCCGGTCAACAGTAAATAGCTCAGTAACTGAGTAACTGACTGGAATTTTCAATGGCCTATGATCCCCACGGGAAAGCCCCGCCACAAAAACCCCTGATCAAGACTATCACGCTGCCGTCCGGGCTTCGCGTGGACGAGGCGGATATGCTCTCCGCGTGTAAACGTCTGTTCTCCACCCCTGAGGGCCAGACGGTTCTGGACTTCCTCGAATACAAAGCACTCGTGAGCCCGATTCACCAA
This sequence comes from Dongiaceae bacterium, assembly GCA_035539215.1. Classification (GTDB taxonomy): domain Bacteria; phylum Pseudomonadota; class Alphaproteobacteria; order Dongiales; family Dongiaceae; genus Dongia_B. Next base: position 9,258 of record DATLIX010000012.1, read on the forward strand.
GAGAACCCACCCACGGAGGATAAGGCTCTCTACGTGCTTGGGCGCCGTGAGTTCTTCGACACGATCAAGAAGTTATCCAGATGACGAAGCCAGTTCTTTCAAGGACCGCGACAACTAGCCTGCTCTGGGAAGTGTCAATCACGGAACGCGTTTGGGGAATGTTCTTTGGTATCTCCGACGAGCAGAGGTTTGAGATTCCCAAGAAATGGATGAGAGACAACGGAATAGTTTGGAGTACCCGCAAGAGCGGATCTCTCCGCCAGCTCCTGTTCAAGACAGAGAAGGCCGCGTTGCAACTGTATGAGTGGCTTAAGCGGATGGATGCAAGAACCCCGGCCCCTATGGTGGTCGAATTAGCTAAGGATGAGGAAAATCTAAATGAGCATAGAAAGCACAAGCAACGTATCGAGTGGAGTATCAAGCACGAACGCGCAAAGCAGCGCGGCACCGGCGAGCGCAAGTCCCGTTCAAGGAAACTCCAGCGTGACAAGTCCAAGTCGGGACTTGCTAAGCCCGTCCCGGAACCGGTCTCCTCCGAGTGAGGAGGGAAACCTCCTAGATAATGCGGCTTCCGAGCTGATCCTGGGTAAGTTCAAGAATCAAGATGACTTGATCAACTCGTATCAGAACCTGGAGAAGATGCTCTCGGGCAAGTTCGATGATGACATGGTTCGCAACATGGCCATGGAACGCGGGCTAATCCAGACGGCACCCGAGACATACGCGGACCTCGACAAGCAGGCGGAAGAACTCGGCCTGAACTATGGCGTGGAAAATGGCTTAGCCGCGTATCAGGAATGGGGCAAGTCCCACAACCTTAGTCAGGATGCGATGCAAGCGGGTTTGCAGCTCTATCACCAAGAGATGCAGAACATGTACGCGTTCATGAAGCAGACCCACGGGATTGATGATCGCAATATGCAGGAGAAATCCCAGGCCCTGAAAGACCTGTGGGGGAAGGACTACGAGCGGAACCGCACGGCGGCGACCCAGTGGGGCAAGGCAAATCTTGACCCGGTTGTCTTGAATGCCTTGGCGATGCATCCGGAGGGAATGGACTTCGTCAATAGTTTACGTTTGAAATCAGCGGACGCTTCCCCGATTACGGACAGTGATGTTCCCGCACAGCGGGTCGGAGACCTTCAGGGCAATATCTCTGAACTCATGCGTGGTGAGGCCTATAATAACCCGCGTCATCCGGCCCACGCGGAGGTCCATAGCCGAATCGACAAGCTCATGGAAATGAAGCTCCGCAGAGCCGGAGCTATCTAAGAGAGAGCCCGCCTTGTGCGGGCTTTTTCATGTCTGCCGTAAATACTCGCAGAACGCTGATTAACAAGCCCGAGAAGCTCGGATCAGGCCGGATAACTTCACTGCGTAGCACAAGCCCGGACCCTCCTGAGCGGAAACGGAGAACTTCACTGAATTGGGTTCCTCAACGACAAACGGAGGAATTCAAATCATGTCGATTGACGCAATTGTCGCGCAGAAATGGAGCGAAGAGGCTCTCATTCTCGCAACTCAGATGACTTCGAAGCTTCGCGGTACTGTGCAGGAAGTGCAGGTAACGGGAGCCGACATCTACAACTTCATTACCTTTGACAACAGCACTGCTACCGTTGGCAAGTCCCGCGCGGATGCCGTGACATACAACTCGCAGAACCCTGTCAAAGTCCCCTGCCAGAGCCAGCAGATTTATTCTGCTTTCATCATCGATAATTTCGATATGGCCCGCTCGCGGATCGATTACCGCAACGTCCTGACGAAGAAGATCCTTTCTGATCTTGGCCGTCAGGTTGACGGAATCATCATTTCAGCGATGTCCGGTATCTCTGGTCTACAGACTGTCACGCTGCCCACCGCGAACACTCTGAACAACGCAGGCATGAATGCCATGGCAATGGCTCTCAGTGCCTTCGACGTTGAAAACGAGGACCGCTACATGGTCACCCACACGGGTGGCATGAAGCACATGGCCACTGACAGCACCATCGCGAACAACTTTGCTATTCAAGATCAGGTTGTCCGCAAGGGTTACGTCACGAACATTCAGGGCTTCAACGTGATCGAGCACAACTACTTGCCGGTTCCCACGGCAGGCCAGCACAAGCGGTTTGGCTATCAGAAGAACTCTGTTGGACTCGCCGTGTTCCAGGACATCCAGCTCAAGTTTGATTGGGTACCGCAGCAGCTTTCTTGGCAGATTGCCGGATACATGTATGTGGGCGCTGCCGGGCTCGATAGCTCGCGTATCGTCTCTGCGAACGTTGCGGATTAATAGGGGAGGAAAACAGAAATGACTGCTCTTAACACTACCTCCACTTCTCGTTTGCAGAACTACGAAGTTTGCAAAGAAGTGTTTGTTGTCACTCTGGCCAATGCTCTGAACATTGGCGAGACCTGGACCATTGCTCCGATTGCCAAGGGCGCCCAGATTCTGGACGTTCTCGTGGTTTCTCCGGCAGTGGCCAGCTCCACGGTTTCCGTGGGTGATACCGGCTCTGCTACTCGCTATCTGAACGCGGTTTCTTCCGCCTCGGCTGGCTATCTGGCAGTGAACACGAACACCGCTATTACTGCGGGTGCCGTTACCGCTGGACGTGGTTACACGTATGCGGCTAACGATTCCTTGGTTCTTACTGTGGGAGGTGCAAACCTCTCCGCCAGCACGAGCCTTGCCGTGATCGTGGAGTTCCGCCGTCTACTCGCGTAACGCGGACTAGAACGCAGAAGGGGCCAGCCCGAAACGGCTGGCCTTTTCGTTTGCCTAAATATCCACGGAGGAAATCCCCGTGAACAATCTCGACATTATCAGCACCGCAAGCACCAAACTAGGCAAGGCCAAAGTCCAATCTCTGGACGAGGGTTCATTTGAGGCCGATGTGTTCGGCCAGCTCTATGAGCCGACCAAACAAGCCGCACTCGCCAGCTATGACTGGAGCTTCAACAAATTCACTGTGGAACTCTCGCGAGAACTCGCGGCACCCACGGACACCACTTGGGCCTATCGGTTCTTGCTCCCCTCAGACTACGTGAGCGGCGGCACTTGTATCGATCAAACCGGGGCCACCGTGACCTATGCGGAAGAGGCGGGACGAGTCCTCCGGAAGTCCCAGCGTGTATTCTTGAAGTATACGCGTGATCTCGATGAGCGGGAGTTTCCGCCTCTCTTCACTCACTACCTTATTGCGATGCTCGCCTATGAGGCGTGTGAACCCCTCGTGGGGGACGGCAACACACAGAATCGTCTTGCCCAGGAGATCAAAGATAAATTCGCCATGGCTTCGTCTCGCGATGCAATCGGAAAGGGACCGCAAACCCTGATCAGTCAAAGCCGCTGGCAGACTGCTAGATATGGAGTCCGCCTCTAATGCCGTTTAAACAGCCGCTCGTTTCCTTCAATACCGGTTACCTTGGCCCGTACATGAGGGGCCGCACAGACCTAAAGGAGTATCTCAGCGGCGCTCTCGATGTGAATAACGTGGTGATCCTCCCACACGGGGGCGTACAGCGTCGCCGTGGCCTGGGAAATGTTTACGAGTTCACCGGAATCTCACGGGCGGACTTTCAGTATGCCCTGATCATGACCTATTCCTTCAACCGCGACCAAGAATATGTCATCGCGTTTATGCCGAATGGGACCGCGTATATCTTCCGTAACCGCGTGTTCAAGGCGACAATTGTTCATCCCTACGCTAAGGCAGATCTTCGCCGGGTTCGCTGGTCGCAGCAGCTAGACCGGATCATTCTCACGCATCCCCGGTACCCTCCGAAGAAGCTGTTCCGTAATGGACGGGATACCTCTTGGGGAATCGGGGATATCGCATTCATTCACTTGCCTCAGTTCCGCTACAACGTCTCGCAGACCCTTACACCTTCAGCGGTCACCGCGAACACCTCAATCACATTGACCCTGAACGGTACATTCGCGTATTTCAGCTCGTACTATGCACAAGGCGTGATCATTATTCCTGATCCAAGCGTAACGAATCAGCCATTCGTCACGACTACGGGATTCCCGCAGGATGCCACAGGTGGGACCGCCGCACGGAGCGCAGGCACAGCAGCGAATGCCTTTGACGGTTCCACGGGTACCGCGTGCAACTGCGGGGCTAATGGCTGGATTGGATACTCTTGGGGTGCGACCTCGCACGCGGTGGAAATCGTCGGGATCAACGTGAACACCACCGCAACGGTTGACCTGATCTTTGAGACCGACAGCTCAACCGCATTCGCTGCACCTGTGCGGGTGGGAACGCTCACCGGGGTCACTCTGACAGCGGGAACCGTCTCTTGGTTTGACGTTCCGACGAATGCCGGGAACACCTGCTTCCGTGTCCGCGTCACCAATGGTGCGACCCTGGACTTGAAGGACGTTACCTTTGCGTTCGGCCTGCGTGTGACTGGCACGGTGGGGGCCACGGCTCTGGGCAACACCAATGCAAGCACCACCTGGACCGAACAAATGTGGAGCCCAGCTCATGGGTATCCGGGATGCTCCACGTTCTACGCGGACCGTTTGGTATTCTCGGGTATCCGTGACATTCCGAACGCACTGGTAGCGCGGAACACGGGTGACTACTTCAATTTTGACGATTCCGCGACCACTGCGGCCAAGACGTTTAAGTTCATCGCGAACTCAGCACAGAATCAGACCATCTATAACATTCTGCCTTCGCGTACCGGCTTGATCGTGCTCGCATCGGATGGTGAGTTTTCCGCCAGCACGACAAATAACGCAGCCGCTTCACCCACGGCGCCGCTCACCTGCTATCAGCAAACCCAAGTGGGTTCGGCCAATATTCCCCCGGAGTATATCGGGGGCCAAGTCCTCTTTATCTCCCAGGATCGCAAGACAGTTTCGCGGTTCACCTACGATTTTACCCAAGACGCATATAACAGCATGAGCCTGACTTTGTACGCTCATGACTTGTTCGTGGACCTGGAGCAGCTCCTTGAGTTGCCCCGCCGTCTCGCATATTTGCCGAACTACCGCGACACGCAGAGTTCAATTCTTTTCGTCCCCTGCAACAATGGGATTTGCTGCACTCTCACCTATGATCGCTCAAGTTCGGTTCGTGCTTGGGCCACCTGGGACACCCCGAACGGATCTTTCTGGGATTGCACCGTTGCTCACTCCCTGCAAGACGCCACTGTGGGCGTGATCGCTGAGGCTTACTTCCTAGTCTCTCGTACAATCAACGGAAGCCAGCGCTTTTTCCTGGAGGTGTTCGAGAATCAGCAGGATGTTTACTTGGACCACTGGGAGCAAGCAACGAACACCACCCCGAGCACCGGCCCCTATAGCTTCACTGAAGGCATTGCGAACACGGATATCCGGGTGAGCATCTCCGATGATAACGGGCTCGCGGTTATCGGTGATTTCACCACGGACAACTCTGGAAACTTCACCTTGCCGGTAGCGGTGGCTCAACCCTTCGCGGGATTCCGATATGAAACGCGATTAGAGACAATGCCGATTGCACCGGAACTCGCGAGCATGTCCTTGAAGGGCAGGCCCACCCGCGTGATCGAAGCGATTATCACCTTTGACGGGAGTTTGGACGCGACTGTGAATGATCGCCCTGTGATCTTCCGCCAGTTCGATAAAGACACATTCGACACCACAACCCCTTTGAAGACGGGTATTGCGAAGATGGCTATCTCGAACGTGAATGGCGCCACGTATGACCCGACTGTTCAGCTTAGGACGGATGCCCCGGTTCCCATGAACGTGTTGAACCTCACCGTTACGTACAAGGCGGGCAACTCATGAGGCCGGTGAATATCAAGGTGGAGAAAGCCCGGAAGAGGCAGCTTCGCTACGTCTGGGCAAGGATGCGTGACGACGACAAGAAGGAAATGCTGGCATTGCCGTTTGCGTCGATTGATCAGTTTTTCCACCCGGAGGCGCACGCCATGTGCTCAAGCGTCAATGGGACTCCGGCGTTTTGCTTTGGTCATTGGGTTCGGGGTTGCGCTGTGAACGTGTGGGGATTTGGAACCCGTCTCACAGACGAGAACGCGAGCCTCATGGGTAAGTACGCAAGGGCCTTCACTCGTCTACTGGCTCAAGAGTACCCAGGATTTGACGTGATCGTGGCGGTTCATATGGAAAACAAGAGGCGCTTCAACTGGCACAAGAACCTAGGGTTCCGTGAGGCGGGCTTTGAATACAGCGGGCTCAGGTGGCTTCGCTATGAGGGTTAAGTGAATGTGTGGATTTGTCGCTGTGAGTGTCGCGTTGATGGCCGCTGCCGCTGTGGCTAGTGGTGTTCAGGGTATTCAGGCAGGGAATGCGCAGCAATCAGCCGCGAATAAGCAGGCGAAATACGTTGAAGCGGCACAGGTAGTGCAGGACGCGGACCGCAAGCGCCAGCTCGTGGCCCTGGAGGAGCAGCAAAGGAATCTATACGGGGCGGCAGGCTTGGACTCGGTCCTAGGCACACCCACTGACACAGCCGCTTATTCAGCGCAGCAATCAGGCCGCGACCAATACGCGGCGGACCTACAAAGCGCAAACCAAGCATCATCGCTGGAGACGAGCGGAGCAAACGCTGTGACTTCAGCGTGGAACTCTGCGTTCTCAAATGTGCTGAGCACGGCAGGAAAGGCCTCAAACATGTTTGGTGCGGGCTCAGTAGGAGCCGCAGGCGCTTCCGCTGGCACGGCCACAACCGCCGCAGGCTCTGGAACCCCGAACTAATCGAGATTGAATTATGGTAACCGTACCCACCTATCAAGGATCACTTTTCAACACCACACCGCCGCAGCAAGCCCAGGGAGTTCAGCCCGTGGACTGGTCCGGACTTGCTCAGGCAGGAAGCGAGATGATCCAGCAAGGCCAGAGAGAAGCCTTCGAACAGTCCAAGGTCCAGGGCTATCAGGATCAGCAAGCTCGGAAAGACGGCACGCTCATGAATAAGCCGATCCGGTTTTGGAACGCTTCGAGTGATGCCGGATATAATGCGGGTGCTGATCTGGCATACGGAATGAATAAGGAAGCTCAGCTCAGAACCACACTGAACCGGCTTAATCAGCAATACCAGTATGATCCCGAAGGGTTCAACAAGGCGTTGCCAGATGTGCAAAAGCAGTTCTTCACAGGCGTGAACGCGAAGGTTCAACCGCAGCTCCAAGAGATGTGGAACTCTGGCGTCACGAGTGTGCAGAACGATATCAGCAATCGCCTATTCGAGAGGCAGAAGGCTCAGAACATCGTTGATGTCAATACGAACCTACAGACCAATGTGAACGGCCTCGTGGATCGGATTTTGCAGAAAGGCCTAACCACGGATAGCCAAGTGCAGATCACGCAGGCACAAGCGCAGATTGCCTCCGCTGCAAAGATCGGGATTTATTCGCCGGAAGAGGCAAACGCATTACAGAAAGACTTGCTCAAGAGAACGGCGGAATCCAACTACCTGTTTCAGGTCAATCAGGGTGCGGACCCCTCTAAGATCACGCAGGAGATTCTAGACCCGAATGGACCTATGAAGCAGTTCGGTCTTGATCAGCGTCAGCAAATCGCCGCAGAGGTTCACTCCCAGATCAACCTGAACCGCGAGGCCTCCGCGAGTGATCGCGCCGCATATGAGACCACTCTGGACGCTTATTTGAAGCTTGCTCGGAACGGCGAGAGTATCCCGGTGGATATCGCGACGATTCAAGCGACCATGCGTAAGTTCGGATATACGGATCAGCAAATCCAAGCGAACACCACTCAGCTAGGACAGGCGCAGGCTAATGGCGCACTGGTCAAGGTGCTGAAGACTGGAAGCCTCAGCCAGGGACAGGCCATGGTGAACCGGGCTCAGCAGGCATATCAAAATTACACGGGTTCTGATCCCGTGGAGAAAGCGAACCTCCTGCGGACCTCGCAAATTCTCGCCCAGGCGCAGGCCGCAAAGATACAAGCGTTTCAGACAGATCCATGGGCCGCAACGCAAGCGTATGCCCCGAGCACGTATCAGCGTTACGACTTGAGTACGGATCAGGGGTTGAATGCAGCTCGTGCCGATATCGTGAGTAAGACCGGCAACGCTAATGCTTTGGTTCTGCCGCAGGCAATGCTTGATCGGTACAAGAACACGCTGGACGGCGCACCCGATGCGGCCACTCAGGCCAATGTACTGGCGGATGTCTATAATCGATATCCCCGGAACTTCGCGAGGATCGCGGACGCGTTTAAGCTAACTCCGGGACAGCGCATGGCTGCGGAGATGGTCAATCAAAAGCAAGCTGACGCCGCTGCTACAGTCTTGCTTGCCGAGCACAACGCCAAGAATTTGGAGACCTACGCGAAAGAGGAAGACGTAAACACCGCGTTTGATGCGGCTTTCCCAGATAAGACAGTATTCACCTCACCGCAGCAAGCTGGACAGATGAGAGCGAACTTCGCGAACGTGTACCGCATGTATTTGGGACAGGGTCTCAACGACAACGCAGCCACGCGGAAAACTCTGAGTGTGTTGACCTCCGGAATGAAACAGGTCCGGCTTAACGGGGAGAATTTGCTGGTTCCTCAAGACGTGGACGCGAAGGCCGTAAACAAGACACTTGATCGGATCGCCGCGAGCCCGCTGGGGAACAACATCACGTTAGGACCGGATAACACTTACACAAATGCGCAAATGGGAGCGGCTCTCGCTGATCCGAATTCCACCCGCATCATCCCCCAAGATGGTGGCTTTGCGTTGATCGATAGGAATTCGGGACAGGCCTACTACCAACAAACCCCACAGGGGAAACAGCTCTTGATCGTGGAGCGTGACGGGACCATTCGTGGCAACTCCGTGAACTACCGGGCGAACACCGCGAACCATGCACAGCCGGGGCCTTGGGATGGTTCGGTTCAAGTGGCTCCGTTGGAACAGGACCGCAGCGATTCCGCCCGGTCCAAAACATTCGGCAATCCCGTAGACGTGAGCCCGGAACAAACAACAAAGACCATTGCGGTAACCGGAGGCAAGGGCGCTGGCTTTAAGACGGTTCCCGCGACCGAGAACCCATTGATCACGGCGAAGCGAGCCCGGCAAGTCGCAGACAGACAGGGCCTTGTCCCTGATCCAGTCGCCTCGCGTCTCACCACCGATCAGGGGGACCAAGCGGTTCTCAACGGTGTGAGCGCCGTTATTCGTGGCGGACAGGTTCCGGATTGGTCCCTTCAGGCTTTGGCGAAGAGTGGCGTTAAGGAGTTCGCGCCATTGCAGGCCCCAGCGGCAAGGCAAGCTGTGGCTCAGGCCTTCGCTGATCCGACACAGCGAGGACAGACAGTTGCGGGTGTTCAGGAAACTCCGCTCCAGACACTTGAGCGTCTTACCCGCACCGTAGGTGTGGACGCGGTAAAATCCGCCGTGGGTTATCCGAGCAAGAATTACACGAGCTTCTCAGAAGCTCTCGTGGGGACGCAGCCGGTTCCGCAATTCCAGAAATACGCGGATGCAATCGCCAAGCGTGAGCGGGGCGACAACTACTCAGCTCAGAATGCCGGGGGTTACCTGGGACGCTATCAAATGGGAGCGCAGGCACTGGCGGACGCGGGCCTGATCAATCAGGAGGCCTTGAAGGGGAACCGCACGCAGAAACAGATTTTCGATGATCCGAACTCCTGGACCATCCCAGGAGGCAAAGCAGGATTCTTGAGGGATAAAGCGCTTCAGGATCGTGTGTTCAGGGACTTCACCTATCGAAATTATCTGAACTTGAAGAGCAAAGGCCTGATCACTTCCGGTACGCCAGCCAAGGACGTTGCTGGACTACTCGCGGCGTCCCACTTGCTTGGTGTGGGCGGAGCAATCGACTTGCACAACGGCATAGACGGCGAAGACGGGAACGGCACCACGGCGCGGAGTTACTACGCCATCGGGCGTTCTATCGATTTCGGAGACGCTAACTAATGGCGGACTTTCTCCCGTTCATTCCAAATACCGTTGCCTTGCCGGATTCGGGCTATGGTCCAGCTCCCACACTCACAGAGATGTTCTCGCAAGGTGTGGAGCGGGGCCTGGAGAATACTTCAATCGGGCTGTTCAACCGCTCCTCTCCGTATCTCGGGACCAAGCTGGGAACCGCACTCACGCAAGATCAGTTCAACGAGGCGGGTTACGGGGATATGGGGCTCTCATATCAGCCCGGCATGACTGAGGAGGCGCTGTTATCTACGCTTGCCGCCCGTCGTGATCGCTCAATGGAAAATCAACTTCTCGCATCCCGGACCACCGGAGGGTACCTCGCGTACCTAGGCGGAAACGTCGTGGGTGGACTTCCTGATCCGCTCAACCTCATCGGGGTAGGAGAAGCGGCAGAGGCCACGTCATTGGGACGAGCGATCCTTCGCGGTGTCGTCGCTAACTCAGTGATCACCGCGCCTAACATCATAGGCGGAGCGGCTCTAGATCGGGCTCAGGGCATGCCACAGACGGGGCGGGAGATCGCTAGGTCATTCGCTCTTCAGGCGACTATTGGCGGGCTCCTGGGAGCCGCAGGCCACGGGCTGGGACGCCTTGGGGAAAGAGCACGCGGCCTTGATATCGGCCTGGACGTGGACCACGAGGGGAATGTGATCCCGAGCAACCCCGAGCCGTACACACCGCCACCGGACAATCCGGCTCAGCCACTTCCACAGATAGAGGACCAAGGCGGGAAGGCACCCAAGGTACTCACGGATGAGCAGTTCCGTAATCAGTTCGTCAATCCCGAGAGCCCGAGACCCTCACAGGTCATAACGGACCGGGCAGGTAACCGCGTGGTGATCGATCCGGAAACGGGTGAGATTCTCCGGGACACAAACTTTGCAAAGCCTGAGGTTCAGGTGAGCGAGGCAAACATGGCACTCGGCGCGAAGCTTCAAGAGGAGATCAAAGGGGTACAGTATCAGGCGGAGGCACCCACGGGGGTGAAGCTTCCCGCTGCATCCCCGGACAGTGCGGGCTCCGTGGGGATCAGACAAGCCATCGTTGAGCAGGCCCTGAAAGCTCAGGCGGATAGCCGGGCGGAAGGCCCCCGTATGCCAGAGGCGGCGACACCTCCAGGGGTATTGCAGGCCCGCACGAGTCCAGGCCACGCGGGTGAGATCAAAGAGGTCCCGCTTCGCGAGTTCTATCAAAAGTCTCTGCGAGGCCGGACCATCATGGAAGCGGATGTGAAGCGGTTCCGTACCGGCAATATTCGAGCTGAGCCATTCTTGCAAAAGCTCCGGCAGCTCACTCACGATCAATGGAACTATACGGTGGATTGGATCGCACAGACCCCGATGCTTCGCTATCTGGCGAGGGATCGCGGCATTGATTTTGCTCCGGATGCGAGCAAGCGTGAGATCGGCGATTTGCTGTGGTCCTACATGCATGAGGGAACGCAGGAGCGTCCCACGTTCACGTACAAGAGCTATCCCGAACAGTATCAAGTACCTGAGGGGATCGATTTGAACGCGGACGAGATAGCCGCGAGGATCAAGGCAAGTGATGCCCTAGATGGGTACACGAGAACAGACGATATCGCGGACATTCAAGAAGGATTACACGAGGTCACCCCGGAGAGCTTGAAGAATGATCTTCAAAGGTTCCGGGAAATCCTTGGACTAGACGAACTCGCACAGCAAAGCCCTGAGGTGCAGAACATACTGAGAGAAGCGCAGACACTGGCAAACAAGAAACAAGCCTTGATTGATTCAATCCTGTGCTTGCTAGAGGCGGAATAAGATGAGCGAAGGATGCAAAATCACATTTGAGAATACACTGGGTGCTGCGGTTGATGCTGCCGAATGGGCAAAGGTTCAGGGCCTGTACAAAGATCTGAGCAACGCGCTTGATCGCAATGGCACTGATTCGCGTCAAATCCTGGCACAGCTTCGCAACGCGAAGAGTGGATCAGAGGTGTCCCAGGTGATTGAGCAGCTCCTTGACCAAGTCGTTGCGCGTGACACCAAGGCCTTTGCACGTGGTGCGGCTCGCAAGATCGCCAATGAAGCCAAACACGTTGAAAATATGAAGGCGATTGATCAGGCGGTGGCACAGGGCACGAACGCGGGGAAAGCCCTGGACGGGATGGTGTTTCAGCACGCATTGGGCACAGGTCGCAATCTCGAAGCCACCACCAAGGCGATCTATGCGGGATACGCGGGTGAACGTGTGGCGAAGCAGCTTGACGCGTTGCTTGGAAATAGCAACCGCCTTGCACGTGATCCACGGCTAAGGGATGCAACCGTTGCGGCATATCAGCAAATCCACCTGAAGCAGCCAGTGCAGAAATCCCTTGCGGCGGATGTGGCCCGCATCCTCTATCGGGTGAAACAGGAGCAACTCGCCAAGCTCAATTCATTGGGTGATCGCCAGTCCTGGGCAAGCGCAGGTTTGCCCACGCGTCTTGACTACAATCTCTTACAGGGAAAGCGCGAAGAGTTCCTGAAAGCGATGAGCCGGGCTCTCGATCCGGCGACACATGGCGATCTTGCACACCGCCAAGCCTTGGCCGCTGCGATCTATGACACAGTCATACAGAACAAGGGCGTGCTTGATCCTGATATCCTTGGTGAGAAACTCGGCACGGATACAGCTCCGGCCCTGAACTACGCGCGGGGAGCGGCTTGGAAATCCGTGAATGACCAGTTCGGAACCGGCAATTTCTTTGACACGATGAGATCGCGGATAGAATCGCTTGCACAGCGAGAAGCAGCGATTCGCTTGTTCGGTCCTGACTTCAGACAAGGTTTTACGAAGCTCCAAGCCTACGCGAAGCGGCAAGGTGCTTCTGATCAGGCGCTAGAGCGTGCGGGTTCACACTTCAAGCAGATGACGAACACATGGGTTCCTGAACATCAGAAGCTCTCTCGCTATCTGGGTATCGCTCGCAACGTGACCACCGCGTCAAAGCTTGGAATGGCCGTGCTCAGCGGATTCACAGACGCCCCGGTCTTGGTGCATGCGATGAAACAGTTCTACGGAGCCGGGGTATTTGAGAGCATCGGAAAGATTCTGAGCAGTGCGGGAAAGGGCAATCGCGATTACGCGCGATACCTAGGGGCGTGGAGCGAGGGGCTTAACGCTCACGTGGCGAACCGCTTTGGGATAGGCAGTGACGCCACGGACAGGCTTAGCAGTAACGTGGCGAAGATGACAGATCTGATCATGCGTTTCCGGGGTCTAGAGTTGTGGTCCGGGATCATGAAGAGCGGGGCCACCCGCATCATGGATGCCCACTTGGGTGGGTTCATCCAAGACGGGGCGAAGTTCGCAGACCTACCCAGGGAACTCCAGTACCAGCTTGGACGCTTCAACATTGGGGAATCCGATTGGGCAAAGCTCGGCAAGACGCACCTGGAGGATGGTGAGCTAAACCTGTTCAAGCTCCCGGACGAAAACACCCAGGGCCTGAGCCTGAAACAACGCCTCGTGGCTTTTTATCAAGACGCTGTAGAACGGGGAGTTCTCACACCTGGGCTCGCGGATAAGGAGCTGTTGTCCCTGGGTGGTCAACCCGGCTCAGTTCGTGCGGAACTCGCAAAGACACTCACGCAGTTTTCAAGCTTTGCCGTGGCTGCTCATCGTCGCACTGTTTACGCAACGATTATGAATCCGAGCATCTCAGCAACATCGAAGCTCACCGGCCTTGCCGCACTCGCGGTTGTGGCCACTGCGGTTAATATGATTGGGATGCAAGCCAGAGAGGCCGCGAAGGGAAACGCCCTGTACAAGTGGGATGATCCCGAATTCATCACCAAGGCAATCGCGCAAATTCCCGGAGGCTTGCCGCTTCAGCTCATGATGCAGCGGTTCGGCTCTGATGTCCTGGGCCAAATCCTTGGAGCGAAGCAACAGCGGCAGCAATCGAGCACTGACTTTTTTGGACCGCTCGCGGGTTCAATCGTCAATCTGATGAGCGGCAGTGCTGGCGCCTTGATCGGCGAGCTACAGGGGAACACCAAGACCCGCGACAAGAACTTGCGTAAACTTTCGAACGAATTGCTCCGGGACGTGCCTGGACAGAACCTCCTGTTTACCGCTGCGATTTGGCGCAGCCTAGTTGTAAACAGTGTGGCGGATATGCTTGATCATCGCGGGTACCGGCAGGCCCACACGAACGCACTTCGCCAAGCTCATCAACAGCGTATCGGTGGCCAGCTTCGCCGGTTCATCGGGAACTCACTGGACGAGATCACGCGATGATCAACGGAGAAGTTTACACCGTGTTGCTTCTGCTCCTGCGGATCATGGCGTGGCGAAATCGTCGCCGATGGTGAGCCCTGCTAGCGCGGAACCGTGGGTGTCTTTGGAAGTTTACGTTTGATCTCGGCAATCTCGCGGTCAAGCCCGTTCAAGGTGCCGTGGATCGCATTTGTAAGGTTCACCGCGTGAGCGTCTACCGCTTCGATCTCGGCCCGCAACAGGTCAAGCTTTTGCTCCACCGTTGCCGTGGTCCATTGGTCATTGTTGATCGCCATGAGTGCCTCCTGAGCGAATCGCTATGCCGTGAGCCCGGCAGAAGTTTACACCTATTTCAGGCCCGGACGAAAAAGGACGAATTGCCGGAAAAATCGTCCGGAAGGGTTCTTTTCAAGGACGGTTTTAACAGAAAATCGTCCTTTTTTTCTGAGCCGATTACAATGGGTTACACAAGTTTCAGGCCTTTTTGGGTCCCGGATCATCCGATTGAATTCAAGGACTATGTCCGGACGAGGCTAAAGCCTTTATGTCCGGCCATAGTCTAAGGGGATAACTATCCCCTCGACGCTTCGCGCCACTCCGCAACGCCTTCGGCGCTTCGTGGCCGCTCGCTTAGTCAGCTCGCTTCGCTCGCCACGCCTCCGGCCCCTTCGATCTCACCTAGGTCTAGGACCATCGATATGAAGGCAGAGCAGGGGCCTCGATTTGATCTCACTAGGTGAGCAGGGCATTCGATGTTTACACCAGTGCCGGGCCATGTGGGGGATCATATCAATGATGGCGGGCATTCCGCGCCGCTCCCCTTGTCGCGCTTCGTCACTCTTCTACATTCGTCATAAGAAAGTACGCGCGGAGTAGCTACCGCCCTAAATACTTTCTGACAGGCTTAGCGGCCTGTTACTGAGCCCTTCAGTTTTCATCAGCCCCTCAGGTGTAAACATTCGCGTGTCCACCTGGGGGGCACATCGAATCGAAGGGACAGACGATGATGAAAACCCAGAGGACTTGCTCAGATGTTTACACTTGATTTGTCGCATTCGTTCACGTCCGCCAACAGAAGGACTAACGAACATGCGTTTCCCCCAGTCAGATAAGAAACAAGCTTGCATGCAATTCAGCAAGAAGGAATGGCGCGGCCTGACACAGTGCTTGCTCGCCCTGGACAAGCTCGAATTGAACCCGCAGGATCGTCAGACATTCAATGATGTTTACCGCTTCGTGTATAACGATAGACTCAGCCAAAAGGGTCTGCAGCTCCTGGACCAGCTTTGCGATTACTACCGCGTCCCGCTATTCGAGCGAAGCGAGGACAAGCGCGACAAGACAGCGGGATCACGCTGGTGCGTGCCTCAGGAGAAGCGCCTGGAGTTCATCCGTGATCAGCTTCGCCAGGACAAAGCCACCACCGCGACGAAGGGAGATCTCATCGAATACCACGAAGCGCTTTGTGCCAAGTTGCTTGAGACCGGGGTATTCACCGCTGAGCAAATCGCGGTGATGCGTGAACTCAAGCCGCTTCAGCTCAAGAAGAAGACTCACCCGGTCGAACAAGAGCTGGACTCCACACCAGAGTCGGAAGAGATTGAAGCGTCCCAAGCTATCGAGCCCACCGCGATCCCGGCGCCTGCAGAGAGTGAAGCTGATCTAAGGGTACTTGAGAATGCGGCCTGGGCCGCTCGCGATGAGTTCGCCTCTCACTTTGAGGAAGTGGTGAAGCAGATGCAGCCGCGATCACGGGAGGAATACAAGCGAGATGCTAGCCGCGTGATTCCGCTGAAGTTGAAGAGGCGAGCATTTCATGAGGCGCTCCAAGCGTTGATCCAGGATAGCGATGAGACAAACCAGATAATCGATTCCACGATGGATCAAGTCTTGGACAGCATCGCTTCGGACACCAAAACGAGAGACGCGGCATAAATAAGATTGATCGTGGAGTGATTGCCATGGTCGAACCCTTCAGCCATGTTGGGTTTCCTTGTAGATTGTGAGATGAGAGCCGCAGGTTACCCGAATTTCCTGCGGCTCTTTTTCTTTTTGCGATTCCACCTAAATAGGTTCTGAACACGATCAGACATTGATGTTCATTCTCTATACTGCCCGGCCTGAGTCTCCACTAAGGCCGGGCGTTTTTCTTTCTCACCTAAATAAGTTTGCGGGGCGAATACCTCAGAAAAATACGCTTCGCATTCTTCACAAGAAACGTCCTATGCAGGGAACGTCCGGTACCATCTCCTGGTCCGGACGTTTCACTTTTCCACATATCGATAAATACCCTCGAAGATCTTTCGAGGGTTTCTCTCATGACAGTACTGAACAATGGATCACGCGCGGAGCTGACCGGAAACGGCGCTCAAATTGCGTTCACCTATCCATTCGAGATTATCAACGCATCTGACCTTGTCGTCTTTGTCAGTGGCTCAATGATGACCATGGGTACGGATTACACCGTCTCAGGCGCTGGCTCAAACACAGGCGGAACAGTCACGTTCAATGTGGCACCCGCGAATCTGGCGCCCATTGTGTTCACCAGGACCACGAGCCAAGCCAGAGCCACGAACTACGCACAGCAAGGAACAATCAGCTCAGATCTGATCAACGCGGATTTTGATAGGCTCAGTCTGGTTAGCCAAGAGATCACCACGAAGCTTTCTCGTACATTCGGCCTAGCGGATTCCGTCAGTGGTGTGACGAGCACCGCCATTCCCCAGGGTCAAGCGAATATGATCCTCGGGTGGGCTCCAGATGGCTCTCAATTGATCAACGTTACCCGTTTAGACGCGGGCGGGGTGATGCAAGCGACCACGAGCCGGGTGGGCATCACCAGATACGCAACCACAGCAGAAGCCGTAGCGGGCAGTGCAATTCAAGCCGCAGTGACGCCGGACGGATTGGCGGCTGCAATCGCCGCTGTACCTCAGACGGAATCGTTCATCGTGAATGTCACGAACAACGCGGCAAACGTCACCTCTGGGACTGGCAAGTATACGTTCCGCATGCCCTATAACTTCACGCTCACCTCAGTGAAGGCCTCACTCAATACAGCGCAAACTAGCGGATCTCTTCTCACTGTGGACGTGAAGAAGAGCGGCACAAGCATTTTCGGCACAAAAATCACCATCGATAACACGGAGAAAACTTCGCTCACTGCCGCAACTCCTCCAGTCCTCAGTACCACGAGCTTGAGTGCGGACGATGAAATCTCGTTCGATGTTCCGCTCCTAGGAGATGGAACTGCCATAGGCCTGAAGGTTGAACTCATCGGGCATCAGTAAATGGCAATCATCATCGGTAACGAAGAGCAGAGCTTTCAGAACAAGCAATCATTCGCGACAGCGACCACGGGAACCCCTTTCGTTGTCCCGGATAATGTCGGAGTTCTTCGAGTCAAGGTATGGGCCGCAGGCGGCGGAGGCGGAGGTGGCTTCTCCAGTGGCCACGGCGGCAACGGTGGCGGCGGCGGTTATGTAATCTCGGATATCGCGGTGAAGGCCGGTGAAACGCTCACTGTGGTGGTGGGTGCTCCTGGACAGGCTGGCGGTGTCGGGTCCTCTGGGAACTGGGGAGGCGGAGCCGGTGGTGGTGGCGGTTATTCCGCGTTCCTCCGTAGCTCCACGGTTCTCGCGATTGCTGGAGCCGGAGGTGGCGGTGGCGGCGGCGATCTCAGCAACCGCAACGGTGGCAACGGAGCCCCAGGTGGCCAGGGAGCAGGCACAGGCGGCACCACAGGCGGCAACGCATCGGTCGGTGGCGTAGGCGGAGCAGGCGCACAGGGAGCCGCTGGTGGCTCTGGAAACGGCAACGGCGGCGATGGCGCGTCACTCACGGGTGGTGCTGGCTCAGGTGGAGCAGTCGCTAACGGAGGCGCGGGTGGTGCCCCAGGAGGCGGCGCAGGCGGAAAAGCAACCTCAGGGGCGAATAACGGTGGAGGCGGTGGCGGTGGTGCTGGTTACTTCGGTGGCGAAGGCGGCACATCGGTAGGTAATAACGCAGGTGCAGGCGGTGGCGGTGGCTCGGGCGGTTCATTCAGCTCGGGCTCAAACATCACATATGCGGGAGGCTCAGGCACCACGGCGGGCGGCAACGGTGACCCGGATTACGCGGGATCAGCCGGACTAGGCGGAACAGGCACCACCACAACAGGCACAGCAGGAAACCCCGGCCTCGTCGTCCTGATCTGGTAACCCCGCATGGCAAAAGTTCAACACCATCTCGCGAAGCGCAAAACCAAGGAGGAGGAAGAGAAGGAATTCTTCGTGGTTCCGGGTGAAACCCTTGAGTCCTACAAAGCCCGCCTCCTAGAGATGAAAAGCATCGATATTGACCGGTACGACTTCGAAGCTTTCCTAGCGGAGTTCAACCTTTGGCATGGCAAGCGCCAAACCCCAAAATTTCACCGCGAAATGTGCAGGTGGTTGGACCGGACAGATTCCGCAATTCGTCGCCAGCTCCAAGCCTATAGACACCGGGGCAAAACCTACATTGCCGGTCTCCTCTTGCTGTTCTGGCTCTTCAAGGACCCAAACACGTCCATTGTGGTGGTCCGGGCCACCAGAGACGCAGCAAGCAAGCGCTCCAGCTTTATCAAAAGGCTGATTGAGGCGTGGCCACTCGTGCAACACCTTTACCCAGGCACAAAGGCGGATAACTGGCAGAAGCAGGATTTCTCCGTTCTATCGCCGATGATCGGCCTTCACACCTCAGTCCAGTGTACGAGCCTCCAATCCGATTTCACCGGAGTTCACGCAGACAGACTACTCGGTGATGATATCGAGACCTCAGAGACCGCGAAGAAGCAAGAGAAGCTCCGCGAGAAAATCAAGGAGTTCGCCGCTGTAAGTCCAAATCACTTGTATATCGGAACACCGCACGCGGAAGACCGGGTGTACGAGTACCTGAAGAAGCAAAACAATCAATGGGAATGCAACTACTGGCCAGTGTGGCGCGACGAAGCCAGACGTAAAACTCAGATGGACCTAGACCCTGAGATTCTCATAGACGGGAAGATCAGGCAGGACGCGGCATGGGCGGATCTGCAGAAATCAGAATATGGAGTTCAGGGGTTCGCGGCTCAGTATTGCCTGATCCCGTCCAATGCCTGGGACACGAGGCTTGATCGCAATCTATTGCAGGAATTCTCCGAGAATATCGAGATCAAGAAGTTCATCCCAATCCAGGGCGATCCAAGAAGCAACAGGGTGACCTACCGGATAGGTGGCAAGCAACTAACTCAGCTCGTCGCGTATTTCGATCCTTCAAGCGCTGCGAGCAAGTCCCACGATGATTCGGTTCTCCGGATCGTGGGATACTGTGACGTGGATCAATCCGTTTATCTGTTCGAGCGGGAAGCAATGCCTGCGGTGAGCATGGAGAACGGCACGAATTACGACAAAATGTGCGACAAGGTTATAGACCTGCTACAGACTTACCACTTGGACCGCATCCATGTAGAGGTGAACTTCAACCCGCTTATCGCGAACGCGATTAGAGAAGCAGCCAAGCGCAAGCAACGTCGTTTGATCGTGGTTGAAAGCTCTCGCAGCAAGGCGCAGACCCAGGGCCAGGGCAAGAACGGGTTCATCGCAAGATATGTGGAAACACTCCTTCTGAAGCAAAAGCTCTTCATTCAATCCCGCACGTATCGCTTGCGGGACTTCGTGAAGCAGCTCAGCGAGTTCCCCAATTGCCAACACGATGACCACCTAGACGCGTTTGCCTCCTGTTGTCACGAGCTTAATGTGAAACACATTCACGCGGATGCAGCACCAGACCCACAAGCCCTGTATGTGCCGGTCCAGGGCGGAAAGCTCAACACCTATCAACCCTTCAAAAAGAGAATCTCATACGCATAAGGAGACATCAGAAATGGATTGGAACACTGCCCTGGATTGGGCAAAAGTCGGAATAACAGGGATAGCAGCAACCGCAGGAAGCTTCCTTTGGTGGAAGCACCGCCACGAGGGTGAGAAGACACGCATGGATCAGATTGAGCAGCGATTGACCAAGCATGAGCGGGAATGTCTAGAAGCGAATCTCAGAACAGCAGAGGCCTTGAACCGGCTTCGCGATGTGATCCGGGACTTGAAACGGACCATCCGGAAATTCGAGGGTGCCCTGTTAGTGCTGTTGAAGCGAGACTTGACGCCATAAAATGAACGTAGCAGGCTCGGCGGTAGGAGCAGGGGGCTTGCAATGGCATATGTATGTACGGCTATCCAGGTGCTTTGGCCTGCATTGGTGGCGTTACTCGCGGGAGCCGCGATAGCGCTATCGCTGGGCGGCGCGGTTGTTGGCAATTTTCATCGTACGCAGAAACAGCGGATAATTGACCGTTGGAACGATGAGAACCCTGAAAGGAATACGGAGCAGGCGTTTCCTTGGCTTCATTCATCCGCAAGGGTAGATCCGAGCCTTACCGGGAACATTGAAAGGACCGTGTTTGCGCTGCTAACAATAATCAGGCCTGATCAAGTCGTAGTGGCTATGGGTATTTGGCTTGGCGCGAAAATGGCCGCACACTGGAACCGCTCCCCAATTAAGACGGACAGCGATAGTCAAATGTGGAGCGCACTTGCTGTACTTGCACTCATATCAGGGATTCTCTCGATGAGTTTCGCGGGTCTAGGAGGACTTGTCGCTCATTGGCTTTACCTTGTGCTAGACCACTAATCCTCAGTCGTCCCGCTCAGTGTCGTGACGCATACGCTTGAAGGCCTTCAGTGTAAACTTCTCACGCTTGGACCGGGTGAGTTCCTTCGTGGTGAAGAACCCCTCGGGGACCACCTCTAAGGCTTGGGCCAAGCGAGCCAAGTAGGCCTTCCTGGAATTCGCAATCTTGAACTTTCCATCAGCGCCCCGGATATCGTGATCCCACCTGATGCGATCCACAATCGCGCTTGCCCGGTAGTGGCGCTGAAACTGCCGCATTAGTTCGGCCAGCTCCAGGAATCGCTCCACGATCTTGAGGTTCTCACGATAGAATTTGAAGAAGCTTGCCTCACCCTGATCCTTTGGTGAGTTCGTGTGTATACGCTTGAGGAATTCAATATCAGACATTTCGGTAATCTCCCTTGGTGGCCTTTGCGGCTCTCCCAGTATTTACCGGCGATGCGAAATTATCCTGTCCAGGGAATGCCCTTGATGGGTGATCAAGCGGATTTGGGTCAAAATTGACCTGAAAAATGGGCTCCGTATGGTAGTAGAAATTTGTTTGATCCCATGAAAAAGGGGCCGCGAAGGCCCCTGGGACGGCTCAGGAAGCCCGCTGATCTCATAGGCGGGCTAGGACATTGCGAACCGTGGTGGGCGTCCAGGAGCCGATTTTCCCGCGTGGTGTCTTGTACCCCGCCGTGTTCATCTGATCCGCTATCGCCTGGAGCGTTTGGCCCTTCAGCGGCTCGATTACCTCACGCATTGACTCCGCGAATTCATCGGCCTTGGCCTGTAGTGCCTGGGTGGATCGATCCTTGTACGCGGTGATATCCGCAGCACCCTGACGTAACCCGCCCAGCTTGGTCCCTCTGGCCTTCGCCTGGGCAAGTGCTGCCTTCGTCCTCTGGCTGATCAGCTCACGCTCGTGCTGTGCCATTGCGCCCATGACCGCGATTGTCAGGGTGTTGGCCTCTGGCAGGTCACAGGCGACAAAGTCCACCCCTGAGTTCCTCAAGGTCATGAGGAAGCCCAGGTCACGCGAGAGCCTATCGAGCTTCGCCACCACCAGCGTTGCCCCGGTGAGCTTGCAGCGCTTCAACGCCTTGGTCAGCTCGGGGCGATCATTGACCTTGCCGGATTCGATCTCTCGGTACTCAGGCGAGATGATCTCACCACCACGAGCCCGCACAAACTGAGCCACCGCCTCACGCTGTGCCTCAAGGCCCAGGCCTGACTTGCCTTGCTTGTCCGTGGATACGCGAATGTAGCTCACATACTTGGCCATTTTGTAAAACCCTCATGGTCCGTTGTCATGAATTATATAGGGACGATGAGGTCCAGGACCAAGAGTTTCTAGCTCTCTCGCAGCGATTTCCCCGCACTCACGCACGCTCACCCACGTGCTGGCCAAGGACCCGCGAGCCAAGCCCCACCCGGTGGCGGTGGCCTGGGGAAAAAATTGGAATCGTTCGGGGCCTGTGGGGATCACGAAGGGTTTTTTTAAAATCATCCGAATTAAGCGGGTTTGGACATGTTTCTCACATGACCGGGCTAAGTACTCCAGTGACTGAGTGAGTGACTGATGAATGACCCGAGCAAGACGCCCTAGCCAGTTTGACCTGGAATTTCAGCAAATCCTTTTCCCGCTTCTGCGGATGCCAGGGCGAAAGATTGTTGAGTATCTCAATCAGAATCAGATCAAGACCAAGACGGGCCACGATTGGACCATCGGGTATTTGCGCGAATACATGTATCAGCGCGGGATCACCAGAACCAACAGGATCACCACACTTCGAACCCGCACGTTGAACAAGAAGGAACCTGAAGCATGAAATTAGACCCTGGAGTCACCCCGAGCAGATCCCTGTACGACATAACCCCGAGTGGTCCGCGAGTTCAGCGTGGCCAGCAAATACCCATGAGCCGCGTCATCCCGAACGCTGAGGCAGGGCGGAAGGAATCGCCCAGTCTTCCCCCGTGCAATGAGCATGGCGTGATCCTGGAGCGGATCACATGGTCCGAGCCCGCAGAGGAAGAGCTAGTTCGAAAACTCAAGGTGATGCTGGAGGAGCATAAGGCGGACAAGATTGAAACGATTAATGAGGAAACACCCAATGAATGAGAACGGAAAGAAAGAGGTTCTGAAGCATCTGTTCAAGGCGATCTTAGAGAACAACGCGAGTGACGACGAGATTAAAGAGCTTCTCCAGCACATTCCTACTGCGATTGATCATATCCCGTATACGAGCCGCACATCAGAGCAAATCACACTCAGCATTCTTTCAGGTGCGCCAGTTGAGAACATTTCAGGAGCTAGCGGATTGTTCCATCGTATTGTGGGGGTTCTTGCGCGAAGTAAGGGGCTTGAACAGTGAGGCTTTGAACGTCAAAGCCGGAACGCTCACTTACTCCGAGATGCTTGGTTTCTTGTGGATCGTTGCTCAGCTCTTCGAGCCAAAGCGGATGCAAACCCTTCTTAGCGAAGATAACGATATGAAGAAGAGCATTTTAAAGCAGACTGAAGAGTTGTTCAGGCTAGCTTTGCGGAATCAGGAAAACAGAGAGCGATCCCAGCTCGCGAGCCTGGAGAAAGAACGCGCGTTTCATAAGTGGTGCGGAGAGAAGCTCGCGGACACCATGGGGGACAAATTCTCAGGATTCGCTGAGGAATTCCACCAGATGTACGCGGATAAGGAGCTTCGCGAAATCTTCATTGAGCCCGGTGATGGACATAAGGCGCTTGCCAGACATAAGGCGGCAAAGCTCGCGCAGGACAAGACCGAGTGACCAAACACATTCACTCGCTCACCCTGATCAGCCGGGTCTGGATTGACCGGGTGCCGGTCAAGTCCAGGCCTAGCGTGGTGCAGGATCGAATTGAGCTTGTGCGATGCTGTGAGGAGTGTGGGGAAATCCTCACAGAGGCTCTGATGGATCGGCCCCGCCTGGGCGGTGGTCCAATCCGGCATATCTGGTACGTGCGAGAGAACGGCTCAACATTCGTGAGAGAGCGCAAGGTATATCCCAGGGGCTACTCTCCGCCAGCCCCTCAGCGGGGCGCTGTAAACAACAAAAAGAAGTGAGGCGGAGTGACTACCCGCGCGTACTCGTTTAACTTCTTATGATTGAATCTCCTGATTCTTTGATATGCTAGCCTCCACATGATTGGGGGAGGCGAAGTTGACCGAGCTTTTTAAAGCTATTTCTGAGTTCGGCACAGAGATATTGAAGTCCAAGGTATTCAGCGGGGTGCTCTTCGTGAGTTCCGCTCTAGCGATTCTCATGCTGATCGCATTTCCGGCTTTCGATACAGCAGACCCAAACCGGATATATCTGTTCGCACTCTCTCTCGTCCTTCTCTTCTCGGGTGTCGCGTTCATCACCTTGAGCGCGATTAGCGTTATCAATTGCTTGCGAGAGTTGAGAGAGAGAAGACAGAAAGAGAAGGAGGCTCTCGCATACTTGACGAGATTAACGCAGCGAGAGAGTCAATGCATTGCGATGATTACGTTAGGAGGACGCCGGATATTTGAGTTTGATGAAGAGCCAGAACCAATACGAAATTTGATAAGGTTTGGATTGCTGGAATACTATAGCTCTCAGGCGCTGGAAGTCCCCAAATTTGTATGGGTGGAGCTTGAGAAGAGACGCGGGGAGTATTCAAAGATGTCGCTTCCTGATTGGCCGCTTTGGCGGTCTCCACGGATCTGAACAACAAAAGTGTCTCGTGGGAGTTCTTGGGGATCATCGAGTCATGCATGAGAAATCTAGTTGCAATGGATGGTGTGCGGCCTTCCTTGTGATCCTTATTGGAGTCGCATTCTTCGCCGCTTATGCCGGGCAACACGTCTTTGAATATCACGGCGAAGGCGCGTGTCTCAATATCGGCCCTATATCGTTGAAGTGTGAGATAGGTTTCGGCGATTTCTTGGTAGCTGCATTCACTGCCGCGCTGTGGGCCGCGACCTGGAGACTCGTGAAAGGCGCGGACGACACGGCGAAGCATCAACTACGCGCATATATTGGAATCGAAAGGGTGTCTGGCGCGACGGGCGCTCGTGAGATCATCGAATCGATTGAGATTAGAAACTTTGGGAATACGCCAGCCTATAATCTGAGGATTTCAAATCGGGCTCTAGTTACAAACCACCAGGATCACGATTTTTCGGCCATGGATGAGGGAGAGTTCATTTGTGGTGTGCTTATGCCTGGAGGAACATTCAAGCTAGAAATGGGTTTGAAAGTGGGTCCAGATTTTTATTTAAATGATCTTCTGGACGGAATCGCGTTCGGGCTGTGTTGGGGCGATATCATGTATAAAGACGCGTTCGGCAATGATCACGTGACGCGATTTCGCTTCAAGACCAACTGCACTAGGAACGGAATTCGTCATCTCATGTTGAATGAGGGGAACTCAGCGGATTGAAAAGGGGCCTCACACGAGGCCCTTTCTGTTTTGGCGGAAGCTCCAATCAAGGTTGACCGAAGCCGGTTGGCGGATTCTCTGGGTAGAAATTTAAATACACGTCAAGCAGTGCCTTATTCAGGTCGAGTGCGAAGCTCGTGAAGTGCGAAAATTCCGTATCCAAGTGTTCGAAGGCATATCGCCAAATCTCGAAGGCATTGGCGTTCTCGGTCATGCATTTGTCAAACCCGGCATCGTTCAAGCCTGGATCGTGCTTTCGTAGCGCGGCCCAGACACGCGCTTGTACGTCCGGAGCCAGGGCCTTAAACAGCTTCTTCAGATCGTGCTCTCGCGGATACTCGCCCTTGCTGATAGCGAGAAGCGCTTTCAAGTAGCACTCCTGAGAGAAGGCGAGACAAACCGTGGACGAAAAATCACACGCTCCGGGAAGTGTGGAGTCTGTTGCCGTCTTTACGCGCGTCGCGATGTTATGAGCTTCCAGGATCGCGTGGGCGTCCGAGAAGTCTTGCGCCCACTGCAAAATGTTGTCCGGGTTCTTCGCGTCTATTAATTTCTTGGCCATGATCGTTCCCTGTCTCCACCGAAGCGGGTATTATGTGCTATCTTGTGCCGATGTGGATAGTTCGGTCGGGAGGGCGAGTCATGTTGTTTAGAATTCGGTTCTATGATGGCGCAGCGGACCCAAAGGGTGAACCCATGGAGTTTGAGGCTAGGGACCTCAACGAAGCGATAGAGACGCATTGCAAGGGATTGATTGACCGTGGCAAAGACGCGGACTTGCGGGCGACACTCCAAACCATAGAACTCCCAGTACGGACGTTACCATTCTTCCGCGATACGCGAGTGCTCCCATGAAAAAGGGCCTCCTAGGAGGCCCTTCCTGTTTACTGCAACACCTCCACCACTTGGAGGGAACATCCTTCGAGATCGGCCGCGTACACCGGCAAATCACGCTCCCGCGCATGCTCAAGGAGAAGACCAAGTGTCGCGTCAAAGTCATGGCCACCACGTAGGAGTTCCATGAGCTTCCTGTCTGCCTCCTCCTGCGATGACGCGGCGATACTGTGGCCGATGCTGAAGGAGACGCGGAGATCATACGAGTACACCCGGAGCGGGGCAGGGGCTTTGCGTATGCGTCTCATGCTGCACCTCCGATGATCTCCGAGGCATACTTTCTACCAGCAGCGGTGAGGGAATATCTCTGAGGCTCTTTCTTTGTCACACAGATAAAGCCTGCACGGTGCAAATCATTGAGTGCTTTGTCGACAGACGCCCTCCAATCGTGTCCGTGAAAACTCCTGTCTTTCTTGATACGAAAGACCGAGTCCTCCAACGTGCTGCGAAGGATTCCAGAAGAGGAGGACTCGACCAGGGAGCTTATGACGAGATGCCGAACGAATTTCTCATGCGCCAGAAGCGCATCATTCACAATTTCACCGCCAATCGATGCGGGCAATTCTCCGGAATACTGTGCAAGCTTGTTCCAGATTTCTATCGAGTCCCCTAGGCCTAGATATATTCTTCTGGGTTCATAATCGGATATTGTCTCTAATGTGTCAGGCACGACGTGTTGAGTTGTAAGTTCAATTCGGTCCTCATGCAAAGTTACACCGGTAACCTCACAGCTTGCAGCGTCCAACTTCCAAGGGGATTCAAACCGGCGAGATATCGGCCAAATTTGGCGAATTTGCTGAATGAAATTGTCATTCATGGCTCAGCCCTCCACGTTCTGCGAAAGCTCGTGGAGCTTCTGCATCTCATGATCGGCATAGGTAATGCTTCGCGTCTCCCAACCATCTAACTCAGCGTAATATGCGTTCTCGAATAGCCATTCTTGGCCGAATCCATTGTTGATTGAGAGTTCCTCCCCAATCTCGTCAACTTGCTTCATTGCGTCTTGCCACGAAGCGGCTCGGATCGTGTGGGAAACTTCAAACCTCACGCAAAGGCGAAACTCATAATCTTTGAGGTTGTCGCCCGGGAGGTCCTTGGGGCCGGTGCCGAATAGCTCATCATGGATTTTGTTGATGCGGGCGAGCCGGTTCCGAGCCCAGCGACGAGCGGCGGCAACCGGCGAATTCAGGGCTTCCTCAGCTATGGCCCGTTCGCGGTCCAAAATCTGAGAGGCGTCCACATGATTCATACGGCGGAAGATGGACGAGCGGAGATGAGTTGTACTCATGGTGATATCCTATGGTTAGACGTTCCCCAGTGGGGCAAAGTCGGGTGACCTTGGTGAGACTGGGGAGCTTCGACCTCCCCCGACCACACGGCGAACCGCTGGTGAGTCCCGATAACGTCCAAGCATGTGAGATATCGGCTCGAACAAGTTCACACTTAGGAAGTGCAAACTTGTTCTTCAAGGGGTCAATGTGGGTGCTGCAACTCCTCTATGGCGTCCAGCACCTGGAGCCACACGCGGCGCCCCTCCATGTCACGCTTCTCCAAGAGCTGATTAGCAAAGGTGAGGGCCTCTTCCTTCGCCGTGTCAAACCCGGACATGCGGATCATCTCGTCCGCCGTCCTGAAGATGCTTTGTTCAGTGATCATCGTGGTAACGTCTCCCTTCCAGTGGGTTCAATCGTGGTGGGCCATGCCGAGCCCTTTGAGCCGCATTGACAGCGCAGGCGCTGGCAGAAGCGGCGGAACGAGTAGGTGGACCCCAGGCGCAGAATGTGCGGCCTCAGCTCAATCACGGAGACACGCAAGCAAACCACGCATCGCAACGCAATTTGCGTTTTAACTTGGTCGCCGAGGGTGCCTTCCGGTTCGTGCGTCATACCCGCGTACTCAATTTGTGTTCCTGATATGTTCTCATCATAGGTCAAAGAAAAGGCCCCGTGAAGGGGCCTGATCTTTTACTCGCCGCTGACTAGCAAGCGGTCTCGGTTGTGGCTGGCATTCCACGAGACCTTCTCACCCACGGCCAGGGCCGGGGACGACAGGAACGACAAGGCCAGGGCAATCAACAGAAACTTCTTCATGGTGCGATCCCTCCTATTTTGAATTGGCGACCCAGGTCGCGACCCAGGTCGCACTTACATATGAGAATCGCTTGAGTCCCTGTCAATGGGCTTGGACAAGGGAGGGATGAAAACCGAGTTGACCCCCGAGCTAGTAGAAGAGACCAAGCCCCAAGAGGTCCCGGTAATTCTCTGGGACACGCAGGTGAAAGGGCTGTTCCTCAAGGTCATGCCGGGCGGCTTGAAAACGTTCGGCATGTACTATCGGGAGGACGGTAGAGAGAAGCGCCCCAAGATCGGCGACGTGGGCCAGATCAGCCTGGACGAGGCCCGTCAGTGGTCGCGCAATCTCCTCAAGGACCTGGAAGAGAAGAAGCGGCGGCAGGCTCGGAAGAAGCTAGGCCTCTAGGGTCGGGTAATTCGTGCCGCCGCCGTAGCGGTCGCAGTATTCGCTGCGAAGCTCGTTAGCCTTGCAGCGCAACTCGAACCAACTAGGATCACGTTCTTCCTGAGCTGCCATGCTATCGCGCATGACGCGGCGGAATTGCAGTTCCAATTCGGATTTAGTCATGTGGGCCAAATCTCAACGGGGTGCGATTTCGTTGATTCTGCCACAATTTCCATTCGGGATCAAATGCCAGGAGGGACGCCGGGGCCGATCTTGGGGACGCCAATTCGACCCAAGCCAACCGGGTTAACAAACCGGGTTAACAAAGGTAGAAATTCCTAATCTATCTTATTGAAATATAATAAAAACCATTGGGGACGCTCAAATCCCCTTGGGGACGCCAAGCCGATGGATCTCAAAATAAATTAACAAAATCATATAGATAAGTGGACCTAAATCTTCTCTTCCCCACACGGCTTCCCCACACGCTTTAGGGCAGATCGGCCCTTCGAGTGAGAAGGATCGGCAAGCGCAGGGACGGATTGCCGGGCTGCCAGAAATAGCCCTCCATCAAGTTGCCCTTCCGAGTGAACTCTCCCTCCACGCTAAAGCTCTTGAGCGGCACGCCGAAGGCCGAGAAATTCGAGCCATCATAGTGTTCCACAGCGGCTTTTGCCGTGAGCTTGTCGCCGGCCATGTTGTAGCCGCCGATGAAGTAGAAGGATGAATCGCCGCCAAAGAGGCGTCCAGTTTCCAAGACGACGACCCCACCGGATTGCCAGCCACCGGCGTCTCGATACTGCATGGTCCAAAGAGCTTCGAGGCTCATACAAATGCTCCACTGCTTGGTGATGAAGGGGGTAGCCCTGGGATTACCAGGGCATCCCAGTTACTTACCCTTCTTGGGCGGGTTCTTGATCGTCTCCACCACTGTGGTGGAGGGTCGCCGCTGTGCTTCCTTGACCCGAATGAATTCCCCGGTCTTCGCGTCCCGACCGATCTGGTGAGTACCGCCGCTCTTTTTCCCTGACATCTCGATCACCTCCTTCCGATGTCCTTACATAAAATGTGGATCAAATTGTCGCGACTTCAAGGTGTGTTGCTTGGCTTCGTTTAAATCCACAAAATCTTGGGGGGTAGGAGGTGGCCCGAAAGTTTTCGGTGAAAAATTCTGAAACCCTGAAGCGTCTCACCATTAATGCTGTTACCCCAATAGGGGACGGAACCGGGACCGCCATCGAGCGACGCGGGCAGCAGGAGGTAAGCGAAGATTTCCACATACCTGCAGCTACGGGGCGGTAGGGGCTATCCAATCATGGAGACACGCACCCACAGGCCGGGCATGTGCAGAGTCAATGTGAATTTGCAAGCCATTGTAACGAGCGTGGCCAAGGTGCGGCGTGGTCGGCCTGAAAATCAAAAATCTATAGATCATGACGCGATTGGACGAGACGTCGATCGTGTTGACCTTCATCCATCGAACAATGATGTCACTTGGGCGATCGTAAGGCTGCTGACGCGAAAGCCCGAACATTCCGACAGCTGATGCGAGTCCGGCCGGTATGCTTCCCGTCAGGATCGCGGAATAAATTTCGAAGATGCAACGTTAATTCTTTAAGGCCGTCAGAGCGTGACGGCCAGGCGCGGCTCCGTTTCGAGCCGGCAGTCGCAGGCGCAAGCCTTCACATGGAGTCAGAAATGAGAAAGTCGAGTTTTGTGCTCGGTGCATTCGTCACCTTGCTGGCGAGCAGTTCTGCCTTGGCGATGTCGTCATCTTCGAAGTTCATCCCCAACAGGCCCCAGCACCAAAAACCGGAGCCCGATGCCGATGACACCAGCACCATCGTGGATATCCAGGCAAAGTCGCGGTCGGTCGCCCTGGCTGACGGGAACAAATACGTCATTCCAGCCTGGATCAATCTTGACAGCCTCAAGAAAGGCGACACGGTCACCATCGTCTACACGCCGAATTTCCATCATGGCACGGTTGCCGTGAAGACCGTGAACGTCATCTAGAATCGCCCTCATCGCGGCCACGGCCGGCCGGCATCCGCGCGGGCTCAGATCTGCCTGTCGCGACCCCGGTGCGACTGTCACCCGGATGGAATGACTCCGGTCAGTTCGCCCCGGTGATTTCACACAGTTGATCTTCCCGATCGATGTCCGGTCGGCCGTGGCGGCGGCGCGCTCCCTGTCTGCCCGCTCATCTTCGCGCCCCGCCGCGCCCCCCGGGCTCCTTGGCTAATCCCCAGCTTGTGGCATAGTCCGGTCAGGGGAATGGAACCTCAAGGGAAGCGACACCGATGAGCCTTCAAGCCGATCCGCAGAGCCGCCCGATCGTCAGCGGCGCCAGTTACCATATGCGTTTTCATCTGCCCCATGCGCATCTGCAATCGACCTTCGGCAATGACTGGTTCGCGCTGAAGGCGGAGGCCTTTGCGCGCTTTTTCGGGACCCCCGTTTTTCTCGTCGTGCAGACCGGCATCGTCGCCCTGTGGGTTGGCCTTAACGTCGCCGGCGTGACCAAGTTCGACGTCTATCCCTTTATCCTGCTCAATCTCGCCTTCAGCCTGCAATCCGCCTATGCCGCGCCGCTGATCCTGCTGGCGCAGACACGGCAGGCCGATCGCGACAAGGCGCATGCCGAGGCCGATGCGCAGCATCGCGAGGCGCTGGCCCAGGCCAGCGAGCAACGGCAGATCCAGGCGGCGCAGCAGACTGCCGCCATGCTCGAACTCCTCGAGCAGAATACCCGCCTCACCGAAATGACCCAGCAATTGAGCGCCCGGATCGAAGCCTTGACCCGCGACGTGCATGCAAAGCTGCTGAGCGAGGCATCGTGACGCCTGACCGCGATCCGGCCGATGCGCCACATGATGCGCATGGGGCGATTTTGGGGCAGGCCCGCAGCTTCGCATCGGCCGGCGATGACGCGGCCGCGAAGCGCGCCTATCTCGATATCCTGCAGCGCGATCCGACTCATTTCGATGCGCTGAATGAACTCGCCGCCCTGGCGCTGGCCGGCGGCTATCGCACGGCGGCGCGCTCGGCCTATCAGCAGGCGGTGCAGCTGCATCCGGCCAATCCGGTCGGCCGGGTCAATCTCGCCAATCTGCTGCTGGATGAGGGCGATGCGGCCGGTGCGAAGACGCATCTGCAGGCCGCCCTCGGGGGCGATGACGATCTCGCCGCGGCGCATCAGGGACTGGCGCGGGCTTTCACCGCGCTGGGCGACACGGCGGCGGCGGAGCCGCATTGGCACCGCGGCTTTGCCGGTCAGCCTCCGGTGAAGCGGCCCTATCGCGGGCGCGGCACAGCGATCAACCTGCTGCTGCTGGTGGCGGCGCGCGGCGGCAACATCCCCACCCAGCATTGGATCGACGATCGCAGCTTCGCGGTGACGGCACTTTATTGCGACTTCTGCGACCCGGCCCAGCCCTTGCCGCCGCACGACCTGGTGGTAAACGCGATCGGTGATGCGGATTTCTGTGTGCCCGCTTTGGCCGGCGCCGGCCAGGTACTGGCGCGAAGCGCGGCCCCGGTCATCAATCCGCCCGCCCTTGTCGCCGGGACCGGCCGCGCCGCGATCGCCCGGCGACTGGCCGGCATCGGCGGCGTCATCGCCCCCACGATCCGTGAGATCTCACCGGCCACCCTCGTCGCGGCGGAGGACCTCCGTTTCCCGCTGCTGTTGCGCAAGCCCGGCTATCACACCGGCCGGCATTTCCACTTCATCGCCGATCGCGCGGCTTTGGCGCCGGCAATCGCCGCTTTGCCGGAAGGCGACCTGCTGGCCATCGAATATCTCGATGCGCGGGGCGCCGACGGCATGGCGCGCAAATATCGGGTGGTTTTCATCGACGGCGCCATCCATCCGGTGCATCTGGCGATCTCAGCCGATTGGAAGGTGCATTACTTCACGGCGGATATGGCGGGCAATGCCGCGCATCGCGCCGAGGAGGGGCTTTTCCTCGACGACATGGCGGCGGTGCTGGGTGCTCGGGCGATGACGGCGCTGGCGGCGATCCGCGACACGATCGGCCTCGACTATGCCGGTATCGATTTCGCTCTGGCGCGGGACGGATCGCTGCTGCTGTTCGAGGCCAATGCGACCATGGTGATCTATCCGCCGGAACCCGACCCGATCTGGGACTATCGCCGGGCCGCGATTGGCCGCGCCCTGGATGCCGCGAGGCAGATGGTGATCCGGCGCGCACAGGGTTCGCGGCGCGCGGGTAGATGATGGGCTGGCGACCCGGTGCTACAGAACAAGCATTGCCGCCGCGGCGGCCGCCATCACCGCGACCGTCAGCCAGCCGAGGATTCGTTGGCCGGGCGAGGCGATGAAGTTGCCCATCTCATGACGGCGGGAGGCGACGATCATCATCGCCGCCATGATCGGTACCGAGATGACGCCGTTGATGACGGCGCTCCAGAACAAGGCCTTGATGGGATCGAGCGGCGAGTAATCGACCGCCAGGCCGAGCAGGGTAGCGAGGCTGAGCACCGTATAGAAGCCGGCCGCCTCCCAGGGCATGTTTTCCAGCCCGCATTTCCAGCCGCGCGATTCGCCGATCGCATAGGCGACCGAACCCGCGAGTACCGGCACGGCCAGCAGGCCGGTGCCGATGATACCCACGCTGAAGAGAATGAAGGTGAGTTCGCCCGCCAAGGGACGCAGGGCCTCGGCCGCCTCGGATGAGGTCTGGATATCGGTGACGCCCTGCTGATGCAGGGTAACGGCCGTGGTCAGGATGATGAAATAGGCGATGGCATTGGAAAAGAACATGCCGATCACCGTATCGCGGCGGATGCGGCGGAACTCCCGCGGTGCGTCGCCCGGATGGTCGAGCAACGCGCCGGCGTGGTTGAGCTCTTCCTCCTCGACCTCTTCGGCGCTTTGCCAGAAGAAAAGATAGGGGCTGATCGTGGTGCCGAAGATGGCGACGATAACGGTCAACGTATTGCGGTTGAAGCTCATCTGCGGCAGGACCGTGCGCAGGCCGATCTCGGCCCAGTCGATCCGTACGATAAGCACCACGGCCACATAGGCAAAGAGCGACAGCGTCAGCCATTTCAGGTAGCGGACATAGCGATGGTAGGGGACGAAGACCTGGAGGGCCAGGGAGAGCACGGCAAAGGCGATGGTAAGGAGATGCTGATCCCAGCCAAGCACCAGCCGGGCGGCAGCCCCCATTGCCGCGAGATCGGCGCCAATATTGATGGTATTGGCGAAGAACAACAGGCCGACCAGCAACGTCACCAGGCGGCGGGGAAAGACCCGCGCCATGTTGGCGGCGAGGCCGCGCCCGGTGACGCGGCCGATCTCCGCGCTGATCAGCTGGATCGCCGTCATCAGCGGGAAGGTCAGCACCACCGTCCAGAGCATGTTGACGCCGAACTGGGCGCCGGCCTGGGAATAAGTGGCGATGCCGCTGGGATCATCATCGGCGGCGCCGGTAATGAGGCCGGGGCCAAGATCTTTGAAGGTCGCGGCATGGCGCAGCCGCCTGATGATCGAACGCATAATAATTCCCGTCGGCCTCGTTGCCGCGAATTTAGCCGAGCCGGGGCGCGTATGGCGAGCCGGAAGTGCGGGCGTTAGGCGGCAGGCGCATGCGGCGGCGCCAGAACCAGGCCGTAGCGCGTCATCACCGCGGCCATGCGTTTGGGATCCGGGCCGCCGGCGGCCGTGGCGACCTCGGCAATGTCGCGGAAATATTGCGCACCGATATCGGGCGTGAGGACGATGAGCGCCCGGGCGGTCTGGTCATGCGGGTTGCTGAAGGCATGTACCGAGCCGCGCGGCGTATACATGCGCTCGCCTGGCTGCAGATCGCGGGTCTCCTCATCGACCCGGTAGCGTAGCCGGCCTTCGAGCACATAGACGATCTCTTCATTACCGCTATGGCTATGGGCCGGGGGCACGCGGGCTCCGGGCGGCACGGTCAGTTCGAACATGCCGGAACCGGCGCCGTTCAGGGTGCCATCCATCAGATAACGGATTTCCAGCTGTCCAATGGTGATCGCGGGTTGTTCCTGCGGTTGCATGTGCTTTTCCCCTTGGCGATGTGGTCCCGGCGGAGCGGGGCGGCCAGGGACAGCCTAGCAATGTCGATCGC
Source organism: Dongiaceae bacterium (assembly GCA_035539215.1). Taxonomy (GTDB): domain Bacteria; phylum Pseudomonadota; class Alphaproteobacteria; order Dongiales; family Dongiaceae; genus Dongia_B. Next base: position 43,964 of record DATLIX010000012.1, read on the forward strand.
GCCTGCAAACCGGCATGACGGCAGGCGAGCGGGCGGCGATAACTTGCGCCGCCGCCCGGGTCGCTATCGCAGTCTTAAAGGGGAAACTCAGGCCGGAAACGGCACCATCGCACCCTGTGCCTCGTCCCACAGGACGAAGCGGGGCGCCCGCCAAGCGTCGCGCAGGGTCAGGGTATGGAACCGCGTGCCACGTGCCAGCAAGGTCTCATGGCAGGCTTCGAGCTTGTAATTCGGCACCCGCGGCAGGAGGTGATGGATATGGTGGAAACCGATATTGCCGGTGAACCACTGCAGGATGCGGGGCAGCTTGAAATAGGAGGTGCCGTGCAAGGCGGCGCGGGTCGAGGACCATTCGTCCCGCGGCAGCCATTTGACGCCCTCGAACCGATGCTGCACGGCGAACATCCAGATGCCGGCGATCGAGGCGATGATCATGATCGGCAGGTGCACCATGGCCACCGCGCGCCAGCCCAGACAGGCGATCAGCGTAGCGAACAAGGCAAGCTGCACGAGATTGGTGAGGAACACGCTGCGACGCTCGCGCCACCAGGTTTTGGGCGTGTCGAAGGGGGTGCGGTAGACCAGCAGGAAAACGAAAGGCGGGATCAGGAACTGGGTCACGAAGGGATGCTGGCCCAGGCGATAGAGGAACTTTTCGCGCCGAGAGAGAGCCTGATACTCCTTGAGCGTGATGCACTTGACATAGATATCGAGACCGTCATGGCGCTGGTCGAGATTGTTCCAGGCGGCATGGTGCACCGCGTGATGCCGCCGCCAATTGGCGAAGGGCGTCAGTGTCGCCAGGCTGCAAAGCCGGCCGGTCAGTTCATTGGCGCGCACCGAAGGGAAAAACGCCGCATGGCCGCAATCGTGCTGAATGACGAAGAGCCGCACGACCAGCCCGGCCGCCGGCAAAGCGAGGCCCAGCACCAGCCAATAAGAGACGGGGAGCGCACCATACATGAGCGCGACGACCGCGACATAAGCAATCAGGGTGGTGGAGATCTGATAGAAACTGCGCGCGACCGAAGCGATCTGGAAGTCCTCGAGACCGGCGATCAGCGCTTCACGCTCGGCCTGCAATTCTTTGCGATGCGGTTGCTGGGTCCGCTTCGGTGCGTCGCGATCGATCCGTTCGTCAATCGGCGCAGTGTCGTTCAGTGGTATTGAGCCGTCTGCCATGCCTCACCCTCATCGTGTAAACTCCCCCCGACCATGTCGATCATGCCTTGCCGCATCACTGCAGCCGGCACGGACGATCCTCCTGGCCACGATATACGTGGCGGAGATCGCCGAGCACCCGATCTCAGTTGTCGTGAAAGCCGTCGCCCTCAGACGGCTAGGAGTTGCTCACCGGATGCCTGTCGGCTTCTTTGGCCGACTTTGCTCTTTTGACTTAGCATCCAATTAAGCAGTGCCACAGATATCCAGTTAACGCAATCGCGTTGCAGTCCTATGACATTATATTGTGAATCTGATGAGTGCCGTCAGCTTGCAGTCAGGTTTACATCGCGCGGTTGTATCGATCGCCCTTTCGCCTTGCGATCAGCCTCAGAAATCGAGTTCGATGCGCTCAAGGTCGCCATAGTCCTCTATGGCGATGAACATGTCGGTGGGGCCATATGCCTGCCCAGCCAGCGGCCAAAGGCCGGTGTGGATGCGATAAGGCGTGCCGCTGACGCTGCGCACTTCAAGTTCAGCAAAGGTCGGCAGACGTGATTGCGCGACCGCCTCATAGATCTCCTGAGTGGCGCTGCGCGTCTCTGGCTCCAGCCAGGAGACCGAATCGAGATATTGGCCGGTGAGTGCGCCGCGGAAGGCGGTAATCCGCGTGCCGACCAAGCGATAGAACACACGAAAGGGATGATATTCGATGCTTCCGAGCAGGATATTCGGCAGCAGATGTGGGATTTCTGTGGGATCGATCTGTGCGCGACCCGGTATTGCATCATCCCGATGTTTGCTCAGCCAATAGCGATGCAGGTCGTTGACCGGAGTCGACCCCATTTGCTGCGGATCTGCGGCGCGCCGCAGCACGCGGCGCTCGGGGAAAGCCTGGGCAGGTGAAGTTTGCGTCGGAAATCTCTGCATGGTCCGGGCGATCGATGCGCCATCTTGGCTTGGCCGCTACTATAGAGCCACCAGAAAAACCTGCCAACAAGCCTGCACGCCGCGCTGTCCCGCTCACATGGGCATCATGAGTTCGCCCGCTTCGGCGTTATCGGCTGGGCCCCACGCGGTAGCTGGCTGGTCAGCTCGTCGGCGGGCAGGGGGCGACTGAAGAGATAGCCCTGGGCCGTATCGCATCCCAGCCCGCGTAGAAATTCGAACTGCGCCTCGGTTTCGACGCCTTCCGCTAGTACCTCAAGGCGCAGATTCTTGCCCATGGCGATAATGGTCGCGGCGATCTCCTTGTCGGCGGCATCCTGAGGAATATCGCGCACGAAACTCTGATCGATCTTCAGCTTGTCGATGGGAAATCTCTTGAGATAAGCCAGCGACGAATAGCCGGTACCGAAATCATCGATCGCAACGCGCAGGCCGAGCGCCTTCAGCGCAGCGAGCTTCTGTTCATTTTCGCCGGTATCGCCGAGCAGTGCGCCTTCGGTGATCTCAAGTTCGAGGTAGTGTGCCGGCAGGCCGGTCTCACGGAGCACGTCGGCCACTTGCTGCGTCAGCTCCTCGCAACGGAACTGGCGCGGGGAGAGATTGACCGCCAGGGTGTCGATGTCGATACCCTGGTCGAGCCAGGCTTTCATTTGAGTGCAGGCCATCCGCAGAATGTGCTCGCCAAGCGGCACGATGATACCGGTTTCTTCAGCCACCGGAATGAAGCGGGCGGGGGGAATGAGGCCATCCTCCGGACGAAGCCAGCGAACGAGAGCTTCCACACCGCGCACGCGACGGCTGCCAAGCGAAACGAGAGGCTGATAGTGCAGGACGAATTCATCACGCTCCAGAGCGCGCCGAAGATTGCGTTCGACGGCTAGGCGGGCATTGGCCGCATCGGTCAATGCGGTGGTATAGAAGCGATAGATGCCCCGACCGTCGGTCTTGGCCTGATAGAGCGCGGCGTCGGCATGCTGGATGAGTTCACTGGGCTTGTTGCTGTCATCGGGAAAGATACTGATGCCGATGCTGGTACTGATATACACATCCTGCGCCTGGGTCAGCTGGAACGGTTCGGCGAATTCATCCAGCAGTGACTGCGCCACTTTGGCGGCACTTTGTGGGCTGGAAATTTCTTCCAGCAGGACGACAAATTCGTCACCGCCGAGCCGTGCCAGGGTGTCGGCTTCACGCAGGCGCCGCCCCAGCCGCTTCGCCACCGCCAGCAGCAGTTCGTCCCCCGCCGGATGGCCGAGGCTGTCATTGATGTTTTTGAAGTGGTCGAGATCCAGGAATAGAACCGCACCCTTTTGCTGGTGCCGTCGCGATTGGATGATCGCATGTTCCAGGCGCGAAACCAGCAGAAGCCGATTGGGGAGATCGGTGAGTGGGTCGTGATGGGCGAGATGTTCGAGCGCCGATTGCGACTGCTTGATGCGGGTAATGTCGGTGAAGGTGCCGACAAAATTCGTCAGCTTTCCCTCTTCGTCCCGTACCGAACTGATGGTCAGCAATTCGGCATAGACCTCGCCGTTCTTGCGCCGATTCCAGATCTCGCCCTGCCAGAACCCGTGCTCGGCGATCGCATCCCAGAGCGCGCGGTAGAAGTTGATATCCTGGCGGCCGGACTGCAGGAGCCGCATGTTCTGGCCGACAAGTTCATGCTCCTGGTAACCGGTGATGCTGCAGAAGGCTGGATTGACGGCGAGTATCTGCGCATGTGGATCGGTAATCACGACACCTTCATGCGTGCTGGTGAAGACGGTTGCCGCTTGGCGCAAACGTGCCTCGCCGGATTTCAGTGCTTGCACGGCCTTGTGCTTGGCGGTGGTGTTGGTGGCGGAGACGACGAAATAAGCAGGACTCCCTTCGTCATTGCGTACCAGGGAGATGGTGACATCCACCCATATATCTTCATCGTTCGGCTTTTCGATCCGGTACTCGCTGAAATAATGCTGGATCTCTCCTTTGGTCAAACGCTCGATGACAACCCTGTCGGGCGACCAACTGGTGCTGATCTGTTGGCCATCCAGTTCGCCCGCATTCGCCTTTGCCTGATCGAGACCGAAGATGACGCAGAACTGCCCGTTGGCCTTCAGCCACCGGCCGGTCGGTGAAAGCAGGGCGATTCCGATGGCCGCCTGCTCAAAGGTCTCGCGAAAGACCTCCTCCGCCAATTGCAACGCACGCCGCTCGGCGACTTCCGCCAAGGCGTGGTGCAGGCGACGCCGTTGCCAGAAATAGGCGACGAAGCCGATGATCATGATCAATCCGGCCAAAGTTGCGACGCTGGTTGCTACGCCCAGCACGCGTATCTGCGCCAGGGCTTCATCCCGATCAATCTTGGCAACGAGAACCCAGGAGGTGGACGGCACCGGTTCGACGGCCGCCAGCACGCGCATACCGCGATAGTCGATCCCTTCCATCACCTCGTCGCCACGCCGCATGAAACGCGCCACGGGAAGGTCGGGTGCATTGACCGGCACGGTGACATCATAGGCGGTTTCATGGCCGAATTTGGAACGGTAGAGATAGCGGATGATGTCGCCTTCGCGCCGCGCGAGGACAATCTCTGCTGTCTCGCTGGACAAAGGCAGCATGAGCAAGGTCGGGAAAAGATAATTCTGGGGGGCAAGGTCCAATGCGACATAGGCGATCGGCCTGTTGGCTCCCGGTTGTATTGGAGCAGCTTTCGTCATGATGGGTGCAATAAAGGTGAGATGCAGGCTGCTCGATCCTGGACCCCGGCGCAAATCGATAAATGCCGTTTCGCCGCGGGCAAGAATGGGAGCGATTGCGGCGATTTGCGCTGGCCAGTCGCGTATCGGGCTGAGAGCAAATGACGATGCGTCGGGCTTGCTGACAATCGTCTCACCATTGAGGGTGAGGAGGGTAATGGAACGATAGGCAACGCCGTGCACGCGGCTATTCGCATCCAGCATATCGCTTAGACGCTGGTAATCGGCCGGGCTATGGCTCCCTTGCCAACTCTGCATGACAGAGATCAGTTCGGGATCATGGCTAAGCTCTTCAGCATCGATGCGATAGCTTGCCAGCCAATCCTGCGTGATCTTCGCCTTGATTTTGGCGATGGCCTGCAGTTGATGCAGCATCGTCTGTCGAGTGGCATTGCGCTCCGTATCGTAGGTCGCCCATGCGGTCAGCGCGATGGCGGTGAAGAGGGCGAGGATAGCAGCGATCTGCGGCCAGGGTTGGCCCAGGGGCGCTCCTTCCAGAAACGGACGTTCTTTGATGAGATCACGATGGCCTGCGCGCCGCAAGGCAAGGAATAGTAAGGCGGTGGTGACGATGACGAAGATGATGCCCTTCGCCATGCCGAGATGGGCAATCACTTGCCCATCCAGAAGATGCGAGAGGAGAGAATCCGACAGGAAAATCCACAGCGCGGCGAAGACTGCGTAGCCGACTGTCGCCTTGAAGATAAAGCTGGGGCGGTTGACTTTCATGCCGGCAATCCTGCGAAGGATGAGCAATTCTAGGTCACATTCGGCTAAAAAGCTTAATATAGCGCTGACGGGTTCGGTTTCGGCGGCGTCGGTATCCGACCGGCAGCAGTTTCGCACTGCACCATGACGGATACAGAAAGCGGGGGCGGAAGCGGCCCCGGCGAAAAATAAAGGACGAGCGCGATGCGAGGAGATGGGGCCAGCTCCTGGCTTCGGTCGCGATCACGTTTCGGCGGGGCAGGACCCGGGGGCCGGCAAGACGGTTATTGCAATAGCCGGGGAAGTGATACGGCCAGCTGCATCCAGACGAAGCAGGCGAGGCCCACCAGCGATGACGCCGCGGCGCGCGCGACGCCCCTCATGTCTCCGTTCACGATTGCAACGCATGCTGCGCTGCGGCACGTCTCGCTGAAACAGCGCTTTGCGAAGAATAGGGACCCTATGCTGACCAATCAGCCCTGTGCCAGGGTCGTCGCCTTATTGTCGGTCGGACAATCAAACTTGTGATACCAACATCCTGCATGCCAGGCAAAAGCAGTAAGGGCCAGAAAGCAAAAAGCGAGGAAAGCCTGGCGGCGAATGCGCCACGTGCCAAAGAGAAAAATCGCCAGTAGCGATATGCAGAGGCCGCCCCCCGCGAGAACATCCCAGATGCTTGCAGACATGGTGCGCCTCTCAGGAATGCCCGAGCACTGTCCCATCTTCTGCTGCCATCCGATGTCAGTGCGATCGTCTCAGCACTCTAACAAGCTGCCTTGTATTTCGGTTCCCGAGATTGTGCTGCGCCACCGGATAGTCGCTCCAAGATTGTCGGCCCATAGGCTGGTATATGGTTAATTGATCGCGCGACCGATCCGCGCCGGATGGTGCGACCACCAGATGAAGCTGGCGCTGCCAACGACCTGATCGCGCGGGACCAACCCGAACATGCGGCTGTCGACCGAATTATCGCGGTTGTCACCCAGCACGAAGAAGGCGCCGTCCGGCACAGTCACGCTGGAAAAGGAGCGATAGGGATTATCGCTGCTCAGCTTGAGAATGAGCACGCGCCGACCGTCCGGCCAGATTTCTCGGTAGGGCGCCGCTGCCTTGAGATCGTCGCGCGTCAGGCCGGTTTCCTGCTCATCCACTTCCGCCTTCTGGGCTAGCGTATGGCCGTTGATCGATAGAATGTCGTCGGTCATGGAAACCTCGTCACCCGGTATGGCGACCACACGTTTGATAAAGACGTGTCCCTCATGGTTGAACAAGATCACATCGCCGCGTTTGATCGCGCTGAGGCGCGCCGGATATGCATCTGCCAGGATGTAGTCGCCGACAGTGACGGTCTGCGTCATGCTCGCTGCCGGCACATAGAAGCTGCGAGTGGTCTTGCTGAAGATGTTTGGCCCGCCGAGCAGAAAAGAGCCCAGCCCAACGATCCCAATCACGGCAAGATAAATCCACCATCGATTGTAGGGCTGCAGGATGTAATTGTGCTGTCGCCCGGCCTGCCGCCAGGCATCGATGCCGCCCCACAACCACAGCAGCGGAAAGAAAATCACCACGAGAAAGGCGGCGCGGCCGAGGGGAAAGAGGTAAGTCGACGACAAAACCGCGTAGCAGAGCAGATAGATCGTAAAATACAGGCAGGCACGCCGGAGTTTGCCGGCATAAAGCTGGCCTAGGCCGGGGATGAAAGGCTGGCAATCACTGCCAGCCAACGCCGCCGGCGTCTATAGCGGAAGGGGGGTGTCGATGCCTGTTCCAAAACTGCGCTTTCGGACATTATGTCAATATACAACTATAACGCTATAAATACAAATAATATTAAAAAAATAGAAGTATATTTAACGGCAGGATGTGACGAGCTCAGCCGGCGAAGGCCGCTGTCGGCAAGCCGACGACGCCCGGCTCGATCTCGAAAAAGCTGCCTGCGTGGGGTTCTTTGTGCAGTTGCTCCGGTGTCAGGCCGATGCGGGCCGAGGTGACGAACAGCCGGTCCAGCGCGTCGCCGGCAAAGCAGCAACTGGTGACCTGGGAAACGGGCAGGGGGATGAACCGCTCGCGCTTGCCGGTCGGATCGAAACGGGCGATGCCCCAGCCACCCCAAAGGGCAACCCAAAGAAAACCCTCGGCATCGGTCGTCATGCCGTCAGGAGAGCCGTCCTCGGCCTCGAAACGCGCGAAGACCCGCTTGTTCGCCAGCGTGCCGTCGGGCTTGACGTCGAACTGGTAGATCTCGTTGCGCAGGCTGTCGGTATGATAGACCAGCTTGCCGTCGGGACTGAAAGTCGGGCCATTGGCGCAGATGTAATCGCTATCGACCTGATGATAAGAGAAATCCGGATCGAGCCGATAGAAAGCGCCGCTCGCCGCCTTCTCGGCGTCGTCCATCGAGCCGAACCAGACCCGCCCGGCGGCATCGACCTTGGCATCGTTGAGGCGATTGCCCTGCAATTTCGGCTCGGGCTTGAAGCGCTCGCCAATGGAAAAGGGCGCCAGCGAGAGTTCGGCGACGAAATTGCGGAAGCCGGCAACGAAGCCCGGCTGGTCGCGCCGCTCGACAATCCAGCCGATATAATCCGGCATGGTCCAGCTCTGCTGGCGGCCGTCGAAACCGTAGCGATGCAGCATGCAGCCTTTGATGTCGACCCAATAGACCGCTTGATCGCGGGCTGACCAAAGCGGCCCTTCGCCAAGAACCGAACGGATATCCCAAACCAGATTTGCTTCGCTCATCAGCGCCTCCCCTTGCGCCTCTTGCCGTCCCGCCAGGGCGGCATCGTGCCATGCTTCAGACCCAGCCACCATCGACGATGAACTGCTGTGCGGTGCACATTTCCGAATCCTTTGAGGCCAGGAACAGGACCATGCGCGCGAGGTCGACCGGCATGACCCGCGCCTTGGTGCATTGATTGGCCTCGATTTCCCGTTCGCCAGCCTCGTCCAGCCAGAGTTTCATCTGGCGCTCCGTCATCACCCAGCCCGGCACCACCGTGTTGACCCGGATGCCGTCCGGACCCAGTTCGCGGGCGAAGCTGCGCGTCAGGCCATGGATGGCCGCCTTGGCGGAGGTATAGGCCGGCATGCCCGGCGTCGACTTCATCCAGCTGATCGAACCGAAATTGATGATCGAGCCGCCGCCATTGCGCTGCATGCCCGGCGCCACGGCTTGAATGGCAAAGAAGAGCGGCCGCAGATTGATCGCCATGCGGTCGTCCCAGTAATCGGGCGTCACCTCGCGCCAGTCATGGCGCGTATCGCTGGCCGCATTGTTCACCAGCACTCCGACATCCCCCAAGGCCGAGTTTGCCTGCGCCACTGCTTTTTGCAGTGCAGCGACGTCGCGAATATCGCAGGGGATGAAAAACGGGCGCGCACCGTATTGCGTCTGCAGCTGATCGCATAGGGCCGTGCTGGCGGCTTCCTCGATATCGATGAAAGCCACCTTGCTGCCCTGATCCAGGAAGGATTCCACGATCGCCGCGCCGATGCCGGTTCCGCCGCCGGTGATGAAGACCGTCTTGTCCTTCAGACTGGGGTGCCGTGCATATGCAGCCAGCTCCATAGCCATGCTCCTTCTACCGCCCGAGTCTGCCTTGCCCGGCAGAGTCGGGGCAATGTGTTGAAAAGGAAAGGAGGGTCACGATTTTCCGGTGGCGCGATCCGTCGGGGCGCCACCGCGGGCGAGGCCGATGACCCGGTTGGTGTCGCCCAGCAGCTTGCGGACGGCACGGCGGGCAGCCTCCGGCCGCCGTTGCCGGATCGCCACCAGGATATGTTCGTGCAGCGGCAGGGCGCTGCGGAAATCCTCGTTGTGACGCGTGGTCCAGTCGAACATGTTGCCGAGCGCGGATTCGATGACGAAACCGAGCGGCACCAGTAATTCGTTGCCGGCGGCAAACAGGATAGCCAGATGGAAGCGCACGTCGGCGGCATTCCAATCCGGAAAGGATTGGGAATCGCGCATGCCGTTATAGGCGGCCTCGATCTCCGCGAACTGCGCCTCGGTATGATTTTCCGCCGCCAGGGCCGCCGCTTCCGGCTCCAGAATCTGCCGCAGCTGCTGCATATTGGCGAGGAAGTGGTGCTGATCGGCGGCCGCGCAGTACCAGACGAGGACATCGCGGTCGAGCAGGTTCCACGCATCGCGCGGCTGCACCCGCGAACCAATCTTCGGCCGTGAAACGATCAGTCCCTTGGCCGCCAGCATCTTGATCGCCTCGCGCACCGCGGTGCGGCTGACGCCGTACGCGCGGCACCATTCCGCCTCGTTGGGCAGCAGCGTCCCGGGAGCAAATTCTCCCTTCAGGATGCGCGCGCCGATATCCTGGGCGACGCTGTGATGCAGGCTGTTTCCCCGCCGAGACCGCGTGATTTTTGGTTGCTTTTGCATGGCCCTTCCAGTCCGCGCCACTTTACCATGGCCTGTTTTCATTTGTAATACAAAACGGCATTGCTGCCTTGTTTTTTGTATGATAAAACGCCGCTGTTTCAAACAAGATCCGGTTTCCGACAACGGATCACAAAAGATCCGGCGAGGCGAAACCATCGTCAGGCAAGATATATACGGGAGGCGCTCAGATGAAAAAACTCATGATAGCGGCCGGCAGCCTTTTGCTGTCGTCGATGACGTTGGCCTTGGCACCACAGGCGGCCCATGCCGATGTTGATGGCGGCTGCGCCGGCAAGAAATTCGTCTTTTTCCCCGGTGGCGGCGAAGGCGATACCTTCGCCTCGATCGTCTATCGCGGCGCGCAGCTGGCGCAGAAGCAGACCGGCTGCCACGTCGATTATGTGTGGTCGGACTGGAATCCGGAAAAGATGGTGGCCCAGTTCAAGGAGCAGATCGCGCGCAAGCCGACCGGCATTTCCATCATGGGACATCCGGGTGAGGGCGCTCTCTCCAAGCTGATCGATGAGGCGCGCGCTCAGGGTATCCTCGTCACCACCGCCAATGTCGACCTGCCTGACAGCGAAGCCAAATACAAAGGCGATGGCATGGGCTATGTCGGCCAGAAGCTCTATCCCTCGGGCGAAATGCTCGGCAACGCCGTCTTCGATATCTGCAAGCTGAAATCCGGCGACAAGGCCCTGGTCTGGGGCTTGATGGGCCAGCAGGGCCGCGGCGAGCGCACCAAAGGCGTGGTCGAGGCGTTGAAGGCCAAGGGCATCGATGTTCAGTATCTGGAAATCTCCGATGCGGTGAACAAGGATCCGTCGCAGGGCGTGCCGGTCTTCTCGGCCTATTTCCAGAAGAATCCCGATACCAAGGCGGTGGTTACCGATCACGGCACGCTGACGGCGACCATCCCGCTCTATTTCAAGAACGCCAATGCCGACAAGGACAAGGTGTGCGGCGCCGGCTTCGATCTCTCGGCGCCGACTGCCCAGGCGATCAAGACCGGCTATGTGAAGGCGGTGCTCGATCAGCAACCCTTCCTGCAGGGCTATCTGCCGATCCTGCAGATGTATCTGACGACCAAATTCGGCTTTGCCGGCTTCGACGTTGATACCGGTGCCGCGATCATCAGCAGCGCCAATATCGATGCCGTTGCGCCGCTTGCCAAAGAAGGCATCCGCTAACTTCCTTTGCAGGACCTGCCGCCGCTGACCCTCCGGCGGCAGGTCCGCTCTTTCCGCGCTCCGATAGACAGTCAGCCACGCTCCGGTCAGGGCAGATGCTAGACCCGGTCGCGAACTGACGTGGATATCGCAGCGGCCACCAGATAGAAGCAGGGCGATAGAGAGTACGACAGTGACAGATCCACTTCTGCAGCTTAACGGCATCAAGCTTGCCTTCGGACGCCTCAATGTCCTCAAGGGCGTCAGTTTCGAGATCTATCCCGGGGAGATCGTTGCACTGGTCGGCGACAATGGTGCCGGCAAGTCGTCGCTGATCAAGGTCATTACCGGCGTGCATCATCCCAGTGCCGGCGAAATCCTTTTCAAAGGCCAGAAGATAACGCTCACCTCTGTCAAGCGCTCACGCGAGCTCGGCATCGAGACGGTGTATCAGGAACGCGCGCTGGCCGATCAGCAGGAATTGTGGCGCAACGTTTTCGTCGGCCGCGAGTTGACGACGGGTCTGGGCTTTCTCGATATCAAGCGGCAGAAGGAAGAGACGAGGCGCCTGCTGCGCGACTACATGGGCTTCACCTCCGAAGTCATCAATGTCGATTCCGAAGTGAGAGGCTTGTCCGGCGGCGAGAAGCAGGGCGTCGCCATCGCCCGCGCGCTCTATTTCAACGCGGAGCTGATCATCCTCGACGAGCCGACTACCGGCCTTGCACTTTCGGAGCAGCGCAAGGTGCTCGATTTCATCCGCAATATCCGTGATAAGGGCAAGTCGGCGATCTTCATCGATCACAACATCTTCCACGTCCATGACGTGGCCGACCGTTTCATCATCCTCGACAAGGGCCAGGTGGCAGCCCAGTTCACCAAGGCCGAGATCTCGCGCGATCAGCTGATCGACATGATGGTCGAATTGCATCAGAAGGGGGCGATCGCATCATGACCGCGCAACAGTTTTTGACCCGCAACCGCATTCCGGTCGTGGTGACGGCGATCTGCGCGCTGCTTTTCCTGGTCTATATCATCGGCGCGCCGGAGGTCTTTCTCGATTCCGGCATCTATGCCGCCTTGATGGGAACAATCGCCTTTTCCGGCATTCTCGCGGTGGCGGCGACGTTCATCGTCACCCTGGGCGAGATCGATCTGAGCTTTCCGTCGATCATGGGCCTCAGCGCCTATGTCTTTGCCTATCTCTATTCCAACGAGGTCAATTTCATCCTGGCGGCGCTCGCCTGCATGGCGGTCGGCCTGGTGCTCGGCTGGTTCAACGGCGTCGTCATCACCAAGCTGCGCGTGCCGTCGATCGTGCTGACGATCGGCACCATGTTCCTGTGGCGCGGCCTCATTCAGGTCCTGGTACAGGGGCAAAGCATTTCCCTGTTCGAAATGGACGGCACCATCTGGAACAGCCTGCTGGTTGGCAAGATCGGCGGCTACCTGCCGGCGCAATTCGTCTGGTTTCTGGCAATCGCCATCGGCCTCGGCCTGGTCTATCGCAAGCACCGTTTCGGCAGCCACGTGCTCTTCGTCGGCGACAACGCGGTTAGCGCCCGCATGGTCGGGATCGATACGGATATGGTGAAGATCAAGTGCTTCATGCTGATGGGCTTCATGGCGGCGATCGCCGGCCTGCTCAGCCTGGCTTTCAACCAATCCTTTTTCCCCAGCCATGGCGACAGCATGCTGTTGCCGACCCTGGCGGCGGTCTTTATCGGCGGCACCTCGGTCTTCGGCGGCAAGGGTACCATCTGGGGCACCTTCATGGGCGTGCTGATCATGGGCTCGCTGGAGACCGGAATTGTCTCGCTGGGGCTCACCGGTTTCTGGTATCAGTTCATTGCTGGGCTGACCATTGTCGCCTCGGTGGTTACCTATGCCCTGCTGCTGAAGAAGGTCGGTTGAAATGCGTCTGGTACAGATCGAAATGTCGATGGGCCGCGTTGTGGCGCGGGTGGATGGCGACCGCGCCATTGTCGTGCCCGGCGACGAAAAGACCGTGATCGATCTGGCAAGAGCGGCAATCGGAGCCGGTGTCCGGCTGGATGACCTGGTCTTTGAGCGCGGCGAGGGGATGGCGCTCAACTACGCCATGCTGCTCGCCGACGGCCGTGTCCTGCCGCCGGTGGATCATCCCGATCCGGCCCACTGCATCGTCTCCGGCACCGGTCTTACCCATCTCGGCAGCGCCGATGCGCGCGACAAGATGCACCAGACGCTGAGCGGCGGTGACGAGACGCTGACCGATTCCATGAAGATGTTCAAACTGGGGCTGGAGGGTGGCAAGCCGACAGGCGAAGGGCCGGGTGTCCAGCCGGAATGGTTCTACAAGGGCGATGGCAGCATCGTCGCCAGGCCAGGTGCCGATCTGGCACTGCCGGGCTTTGCGCTCGATGGCGGTGAGGAGCCGGAACTCGCGGGTATCTATCTGATCGGTGACGACGGCCGGCCCTGGCGGCTCGGTTATGCCTTGGGCAACGAATATTCCGATCATGTGATGGAGCGGCAGAACTATCTCTATCTCGCCCATTCGAAGCTGCGCGCCTGCAGCATCGGCCCGGAATTGCTGGTTGATGATCTGCCGGAAAAGCTGGAAGGCGAAAGCCGTATCCTGCGCGGCAACGAGATCATCTGGCGCAAGCCATTCCAGAGCGGCGAGGGCAATATGTCCCACACCATCGCCAATCTCGAATATCACCATTTTAAATATGATCTCTTCCGGCGGCCGGGCGACGTGCATATCCATTTCTTCGGCACGGCTACCTTGAGCTTCGCCGATGGCATCAAGACCCAGCCCGGCGATATCTTCGAGATCGAGATGGGTGAGTTCGGTAAGCCCCTGCGCAATCGCCTTGGTGAGAAGCCGGCCGCTGAGACCGGCTTCGCCTATGGCGGTGTCGGCGTCCTTTGAGCGTCATGAGCTGCGGGCGCATCGACTGTATCGTCGCCGACTGGGGCACCACCAATCGGCGTGCCTGGGCGCTGGCGCATGATGGTGCGGTGGTGGCGGAACGGCATGACGATCAGGGCTTGCTGGCCCATGCCGATCGCCGTTTCGCACAGTCTTTTGCCGGTTTCTGTGGCGATTGGCTGGACGGGAAACGGCGAATTCCGGTGATCATGGCGGGCATGGTCGGCAGCAAGACGGGCTGGCAGGAAGTGCCCTATCAGCCGGCGCCGGTTCTCTTGCCCGATCTCGCCCGGCATCTCGCCCGGGTCGAGGATGCGGAATTCGAGAATGCCTGGATTGTGCCGGGCATTGTGCTCGACGATGAGCACCAGCCCGAGGTGATGCGGGGTGAGGAATGTCAGATCCTCGCCGCCTTGCTGCGTTCAGGCCGGCAAGAGGGCGCCTTTTTGCTGCCCGGCACGCATTCCAAGTGGGCCTTGGTCGAAGACGGCAAGCTGGTTACTTTCCGCACCTATATGACGGGCGAGATATTCGGTCTGCTGCGCAAGAGCAGCGGCACGCTCAGTCAGTTGATGGAAGGCGATGCCGTCGACGATGGCGCGTTCCTGCGCGGTGTCGATCATGCCAGCGGCGCCGATGCCGCCAATCTGCTGCACAGTCTCTTCAGCGTGCGCACCCTGGGCCTGCTCGACCACCTACCGCGCACAAGTCTCGCAAGTTATATGTCTGGATTGTTGATCGGTGCTGAGATCCATGACGCACTGGGGTGGCTGCGGTCGCGCGGCCTCGCCGACAAGGTTTCGGCGATCGGTTCACCGGGCCTGTTGCGGGCTTACCGTCGGGCGGCCGGGCATCTCGATCTTGATTTGACCATCCAGGATAGCGCGGATCTGTTGCCGGTCGCTTTGCTGTCTCTGGCCAAGGCAGCGGCATTGCTGCCCCAAAGCTGAACCGCTTCCGACCCGCACATGCAGGGAGTCATGCCATGAACCTCATTCGTCGCGCCTTGCAGCAGATGCCGATCGTCGCCATCCTGCGTGGCATCAAGCCGGAGGAAGTCGGTTGGGCTTTCGACGTCCTGAGTGCCGCCGGCATCCGCCTGATCGAGGTGCCGCTCAACAGTCCCGCCCCCTATGACAGCATCCGCCGGCTGCAGCAACTCGCCGGAAACGATCTATTGGTAGGGGCCGGCACCGTCCTGTCGGTGGCGCAGGTAGAAGACCTGCATGCCATCGGCGCCAAGCTGGTGGTGGCGCCGAATTGCGATACGGCGGTCATCCGCGCCGCCAAGGCCTACGGCATGGCGGTCCTGCCCGGCGCGTTCACACCGAGCGAAGCTTTTGCCGCGCTGCACGCCGGTGCTGACGGCCTGAAGATGTTCCCCGGCGAATTGCTGCCGCCGGCAGCGGTCAAAGCCTGGCGCACGGTCATGCCGCCGGAGACGCTGTTGCTGCCGGTGGGCGGCGTCACGGCGGACAACATGGCAGCCTATATCGCCGCCAGTGCAGATGGCTTCGGCATCGGTTCGTCGCTCTACAAGCCGGGGGTCGATGCCGCGGAGCTGAAGCGGCGCGTAGATACCTTCGTCAGCCGTTTGGCCGAGATCCGAGCCGGCAAATAGCCGATCATTCGGCTGCCGGCCGCATGCCGACCACGGCAGCAATATCGGGCTCATCGATCTGCTCTGCCGACAGGAAGCGTTTAGCATAATCGTGCCAGACGCCGGAGGTCAGGAAGAGATCCAGCAGGTCGGGATCGAGGTGGTGATCCCTTTTCATGAAGCCCATGATCTTCACCGCCTCGCTCAGCGTCTTTGCCTTCTTATAGGGACGGTCGGCGGCGGTCAGTGCCTCGAAGACGTCGGCGATGGCCATGATCCGCGCCACCACGGACATATCGCCGCCCTTGAGCCGTTTCGGATAGCCTGTGCCATCCATCTTCTCATGATGCCCGCCGGCCAGTTCCGGGACATTCTTCAGATGTTTCGGGAAGGGCAGGCTGTTCAGCATGATGATGGTCTGGACGATATGATCGTTGATGCGGTAGCGCTCTTCCTCGGTCAGCGTGCCGCGTGAGATGGAGAGGTTATAGATCTCGCCGCGGTTATATTTCACCTTGGGCCTGGCCATTTGGAAGCCCCAGGGATTGTCAGCGGCAATCATATCCCGTTCGCTCAATCCGATGACGTGGTCGTCGCGGTCCGCCAGCAGGTGCTCTTCGACCGGCAGTGACGGTTCGGGTTGGCGATCGAACCGGCTCTTCTCCTCATGCGAGATGCCGAGGCGGTTGCTGATGGTGCGCAACCAGCTACGCGCCGCGATGGTCTTGAGGCGATCGATTTTGGCGGGTTCCATGAATTCGCCGCCTTCGTTGCAAGCGGCGACAAAAGCGAAATCGGCGTCGAGACTGCGCTTCTCCTGCTCCATCGCCGCACGCAAGACCGGCTCATCGCCGCCTTCGCTGCGTCCGCGCCAATACGCAATCTCCGCATCGCGCTTGAGGACCTCGAACCGGGTACGAATCTCGTGGATGCGGTCATAGATCGTTTCCAGCTTGGTGGCCTTGTCGACGACATATTCCGGGGTCGTGACCTTGCCGCAATCATGCAGCCAGGCGGCAATATCCAGGGCCTCCCATTCCTCATCGCTCAAGCGAAAATCGCGATAGGGGCCGGCCTGCTGCGCAACGGCGGCCTCCGTGAGCATCCGCGTGAGCACGGGCACGCGCTGGCAATGGCCGCCGGTATAGGCCGATTTAGCATCGATCGCGCCGGCGATGAGCTTGATCAGGGAATCAATCAGCTTGCGCTGGGCCTCCAGCAGCAGCTTGTTCTGGATGGCGACGCTGGCGCTGCCGCTGACCGCATGAATCAACCGCACCATGCGATCCTCGACAGCCCAGCTTTCCTGCCCATGCGCCAATCCCTTGACCAGCAGCAGTATGCCGAGTGGGACCTGATTGCGGTCGAGCAGGGGGACGATGACCAGCGCGACGCGATCGACACCAAGCGTCTGCACCATTTTCCGAAATCCCAGGGCCTTTAATTCATGCTCATCGAGATGGTGTTGCACGACGGCAATATCCTTTTGCCGGAGTGTTGCCGCGATCTGCTGCAGGATGCCTTCCTGTTGCAGGGAGATATCCGAGAGATCCATTTCCCCATCTACCCGGCTGGCATGCCAGCGGAGGACTTCGGGTTTGAGCAGTTTCTCATCGTCGTCAAACATATAGATGCCGCCGCCATCGCTGTCGCTGACATCGATGGTCTCTCGCAGCACCCGGTCGAGCAGGGATTTGAAATTGCGTTCGGCGGCCAGAGCGCGGCCGATCTTCAGGAATTTTCGGATTGTCCGTTTCGTGCGGTCGAGGGCGCGGCCGAGATCGTTGATCTCGGCGATGTGGCTGCGAATTTTAACTTCGGTGGTAAAGTCGAAACGTTCGATCTTAGCGGTTTCATTGGCCAGACGGCGCAATGGCTTGACGAGCTGCCGTGTCAACCACCAGGCAATCGGCATGGCTAGCAGCATGATGATGATGGCGACCACGACCTGGTGCCAGACAAGGCGCCTTGCGGAAGCGAAGAACTCGTCATCGGGAATGGCGATCAGCAATTTGAACTGGCGCGCTTCGCCGACATCGACATTCGATTGGATGACCTGCCAGTTTCGGCCATAAGCTTCTATTGCGGCGCGATTGAGGGTTGAGCCGCTGAAGGCCAGCTTCGCCGCCTCACTCAGCGGTATGTTGTCGAGCTCATCGATCGTTGCCAGTCGCAGACTGTCATCCTTGCCGTGCACGATCATCTTCAGCATGTCGCGATAGGCGATGACCTGTTTATCGCTATTGACCAGAGCGACTTCGGCTGACGGCGTCACGCGGAACTGGGCAATCTGCGTGGCAATCGACAGCAGCCTTGCGTCGAGGCCGATGACGGCGCCGCCATCCAGGCTGCGCTGTGCCAGGGTGATGCCGATCGCCTGGGTAGTGAAAAAGACATAGGGACTGGTGGTGGCGATCTCTGCCTGCCCGATGGCAGCCTTGTACCAGGGGCGGCCTCGCGGATCGAAGCGATAATCGGCGTCGATCCGTGAACTCAGAAGACGGTTATCGGCATCATAGAGCCGGTATTCACCGACCATCGTGCCGCCGACATCGAGGGTTATCGACTGGACCAGCAGCACCGCCGCTGCGGGAGCGGAGAAGCGCCGCCGCATATCGTCGTTTGCCAAGGGGCGGAAGAGAATGAATTCGCCGTCGGGATAGCCGGCATAGATCGCGTCGATCAGGCTGTTTTGCCGCAGGGCATCGGCGATGGCCGGTACTTCCTGCAGCCTTTCAGGCAAGGTCGTCGCGCCCGACAGGGAATCTCTGGACAGAAAGCGTAGCTGGGCTTCGGCCGGCTCGAGAATACGCCGCGCCTTTTCTGTCACCGCTTCCCTGATATACCCGACCGTATCGTTGGATGCCTGTAGCAGCGCTTCTTGCGAAGCACGATAGGCCTGCCAGGTGAGCAAGCCGGCAACCAGGGTCAGAAACAGGATGACGCTGACGGCGGCGACCGCTTGCAGCGGCAGACGCCGGCGTCTGGTCTGTCGCGGCGCCTGCACATGCGGCCGGCCAAAGGTCGGCGAACCCGTCATTCCGGGGTCATGTGTGATTTCCGCCATCTCATTGCTCCGGAGCGGTTGACGGTTTCAATAGGTGAGGAGGCTTACGGCAATGTCCGGCGGCAGGCTGCGCTGATAAATCCGCTGCAGCGTGCCGTCGAGGCGCATCCGTTCGAGGACCCGGGTCCAGTCGTTGATCATCGCCGGGGTGAAGCGCGACCGGGCAAAAACCATGGCATGCGGCAAAGGCGGCGCCGGGGACAGATCGGCGATGGCGAAACGCTGTTCGCGTTCGTCCGGCGAAAGATAGAATTCATAATTTACCGCCGCCGTGAGAATGACTTGCACGTCGTCGTTTTCCAGGCCGAGATAGAGGCTCTGCTGGTCGAGATAGGTGCGAATCTGCGATTGATTGGCGGGCGTTTGCAAGCGGTTGTCGTAATAGCCGCCATAGAGAAAGCCGGCGACCACGCCGATGCGCAAGTCAGGCCGGGCGAGAATGTCGTCGAAGGAGCTTATCTTCGCCGCCTCGGCATGGCGCGCGACCACCACGTTCTTCAGGCCGAGATAGGGGATGAAATAGGCAAAGGCGGCGCGGGATGTCGTTTCGGTCCCGCTGGTTGTCATGTCCAGTTGTCCGCTCTCAAGCCGTTGCCAGATTTCGTTGCGTGGCAGGATCTGCGTTTCGAATTTGCATGCGGTGCGGCGGGCGATTTCATCGACGACATCGCGGTCGATGCCGACACCTTGGTGAAACAGGGTGCCGAATTCATAGAAGGCAAGGCGGATTGGCTGTTTACAGCCGAGATCCGGCAAAGGATCGGCGCGTGGTGAAACCAGCGCAAGGCTGACCGCCATGGCAACTGACGAGAAGAAACGAAACCACCGCAGCAGCAAGACTTCTCTCCGGAGCCCGCCTGCAACCAAGCCGATCCTGGCCGGTTTGATCGTGGCTTTAACCAGCCTGCAGCCATTAATAGCAATCGTATCACAGGCTTCGGAAAACTCAGCGGATTTTCTAACAGAGGATAGGATCGCCGTAGGTAGCTGACGGCCGAAATGATCGGCCCGATCAACCGGATGTGACCTCGGCGATAATTTCGGCCACCTCCGCTTCGCCTTCGGCTTCCAAACCGGCGATGACTCCGGCCTGGTCGGCGGCGTTTCGGTTCTGGCTCATCTTCCATTTGCCTTCGAGCCGCGCGATCGGCAGCTCCAATCCGACAATGCCTTTCAGCATGGCGTCGATATAGTCGGCGGGCGCATCCTGCACCGACCACGCTTTGGCGCGGCCGTTTTCACGCCGGGCCGTCAAACGCGTGACGAGATCCAGGAGCCGTGCCGGGTCATCGAAGGCTTTCAGCCGGCCATAGGCGTGTATGGCGACGTAATTCCAGGTCGGCACTACTTTGCCGGTTTCCCGCTTCGTCTCGTACCAGGAGGGCGTGATATAGGCGTCCGGCCCCTGAAAGATCGCCAATGCATCGAGGTCGGCGCGGAACTGACGCCATTGCGGATTGGCTTTTGCGACATGCCCGTAAAGCGTCCCATGCGGCGCCGAGCCATCGGCCGCGGGGGCCGGGTCGTAATGCAATGGGATGTGGCTCGCCTCCATACCCTCCGCGGTCATCGTCACGATCGTGGCGAGACCGGCGGAGGCGATGGCCTGCTGCAGGCGATCCGTGCGCGTTTCGGTAAAGTGCGTCGGCAGATACATGATCGAGGGCTCGGTAATGGCGGACAGCTATCTAGTACCGCAAAACCGGCTCCGGGAAAGATCCGCTTTTCGCCTGAGGCTGAGGCCGCCTAGAGCTGCATCGTTTTTGATCGAATCACGCAGTGCTTCCCCTTAAAACGATCGCGTTCTAGCTGTCGGCGACAATGGTGGCGGGGAAGCCGGGTGCGCGTAAATCGGTGCCCAAGGCATCTTCCAGCAGTTTCACCACCTGGCTGGAATAGGCCGAACCGCCATATTGCGACCGGGCGCGGATGAAGGTCTGCTCAACCAGGCCGGCCAGTTCCAGCGGGACGCCGAATTCGCGCCCCAGTTCATGGGCGAAGTACAGATCCTTGCAGGCGAGATCCATGGTGAAATTGATATTGTAGCTGCCGTTCAGGATGACCTGGCTTTCGGTCTCATGAACGAAACTATTGCCGGAGCTGGCCTTGATGGCGTGAAAGGCCTGGGCAAGATCGAGACCGCCGCGTTTGGCCAGCATCAGGGCCTCACCGGCCGCCACCAGATGGATGAAGGCGAGCATGTTGGTGATCACTTTGATGACCGAGGCGCTGCCCAAAGGCCCCATATGAAACACCTGGCCGCCGATGGCCTGGAAGATTGACATATGGGCGACGAAGACGGCCTTCTCGCCACCGACCAGGACGGTGATATCGCCGCTGGCCGCTTTGTGAACGCCGCCGGTGACGGGCGCTTCCAGGCAATGGATGCCGCGATCGGCAGCGAGGCCGGCGAGCCATTTCAGCTCATGCAGGTCGTTGGTGCTGCAGTCGATCCAGGTGCCGCCCCGTCGCAAGCCGCTGAAAACGCCGTTTTCGCCGCTGACGACGCGGGTGACGGCTGCGGGCGAGGGCAGGCAGGTCATGACCGTCTCGCAGCGACTGGCGAGTTCAGCCGGGCTGTCGGCCCAGCTGGCGCCTTGTTCCAGCAACGGCAGGGCGGCCTCACGGTTGAGGTCGTGGACAGTGACACTGAAGCCGGCCTTGATCAGGCTTGCCGCCAGATGGAAGCCGAGATTGCCGATGCCGATAAAGCCTATTTGTCTTGTCATACGTCGTTCACCCGTCAAACCGGTCGGTCATACATTTCGAGATGGAGTTGCGCGCCCGTATAGGGGTGGGCCAGGGCAACGGATTCGTCGAGCTCCACGCCGAGGCCGGGCTCGGTCGGCGGAATCACGTAACCGTCCTGCCACCGGATCGGCCGCTTGAGAATTTCGCTATGGAAGCCGCCCCAGGTCTGGATGCTTTCGAGGATCAGGAAATTGGGGCTGCAGGCGCTGATCTGGATGTTTGCCGCGCCGACGATCGGGCCGCAATAGAGATGCGGCGCGATCTGCGCGTAATGCGTTTCCGCCATGGTCGCGATTTTCTTGGCTTCAAGAATGCCACCGACGCGTCCCAGATTCATTTGCAGGATGGCTGCGGCCTTGAGGTTCAGCAGCCGGGCGAATTCGTATTTGGTGGTGAGCCTTTCGCCGGCGGCCACCGGGATGGTCGTTGCTGCCGCAACCCGTGCCATTTCCTCCGGCATTTCCGGCGGTGTCGGTTCCTCGTACCAGAGAGGGTCGGACGGCTCCAGCCGCTGTGCCAGCCGGATCGCGCCGGCAGCTGTCATTTGGCCATGGGTACCGAGCAGGAGATCGGCGCGGCCGCCAACCGCTTCGCGCAATTTGCGGACGAAGCGTTCTGTGTGATCGAGTGCCTCCAGCGACAATTGCCGCGGATCGAAGGCAGAATAGGGGCCGACAGGATCGAATTTGACCGCCGTGAAGCCCTGCTTCACGTAGGCCGCAGCCCGTTCGGCCGCGAGGTCGGCATTCTGATAGACGTTGGCGGTGTCGCCGGGCTCCGGATAGAGGTAGGAATAGCTGCGCAGCTTTTCATGTATGCGTCCGCCAAGCAGTTCATAGACCGGCTTGTTGGTTTCCTTGCCGACGATGTCCCAACAGGCCATCTCGATGCCGGACAGGATGCCGATCAGCGAAGGATCCGGACGTTGCGTGTAGCCGCTGGAATAGATGCGCCGCCACAAGGCCTCGATCTTGAAGGGATCGGCGCCGACCACCTGGCGCTGAAACACATCCTCGATCATCTGGGCGACGACATGCGGATGGAACGGCACGGAATAGACTTCGCCCACGCCTTCGACGCCGCTGTCAGTGATCAGTTTGAGGAAGATGAAATAGCGGCCGCCGAAATGCGGTGGCGGGTTGCCGACGACAAAAGTACGGATTTCCTTGATCTGCATCGATGTTCCCCTCGCAGCAATCTGGGCAGTAATCCGGCCAACGTCTTGAGGTTCAGTGAAAACCGGTGACGCCGCCGCCGGCAATTGATATTTTATGACGACGATTCAAATAAACTAAACCATACTGGCGATATGACAAGACGCTTGCCACCCCTGAATGCGCTGCGCCATTTCGAGGCCGTGGCGCGCCATCTCAGCTTCAAGCTGGCGGCGGAGGAACTGGCCGTCAGTCCGGCTGCGGTGACCCATCAGGTCAAATTGCTCGAGGCTTGGCTGGGCACTCCCTTGGTCATTCGCCTGACGCGCCGCATCGATCTGACCCCTGCCGGCGAGAAGCTGGCGCGCCAGGCGGGCCGCAGCTTTGCCGATCTGGCGGAGACGGCACGCCAGCTCTCTGGCTCGGCAGCCAACAATTTCGTCACGGTCAAGCTGGGGCGATATATCGGCGCCAAATGGGTGTCGCCGCGATTGCGCGATTTCTGGCACCGCCATGCCGCGATCGATCTGCGGCTGCATCACTCGGTCAATGAATTGCCTGATGATCCGCCGGATATCGATATGGCGGTGCTATGGGGTAAGGGACATTGGCCGACCATGACGGTTGAACCGCTGCTGATGGTCGAGAATGTGGCGCTCTGCGCGCCGGCCTTGCTGAAGTCGGCACGGGCCTTTCTGCGCAAGCCCCGCGGCGATGGGCACATGCTGCTGCATTATCGCGATTATAGTGGGTGGGAGGAATGGTTCGTCAGCGCCGGCTTGCCGGCCAAGGCTGCGCATCAAGGTCAAACCTTCGATGACGCCAATGTCGTGGTCGAAGCCGCCGCGGCGGGCCAGGGCATAGCGCTCGGTTATCTGCCGATCAGCCAAGCCGAAATCGATCTTGGCAGGCTTGTCCTTGCCCACCCACATCGCTGCAAGCCGGCAGACGGGTATTATCTGGTCTATCGCCGCGAGGTACTGGGCCGCCGCTCGGTTGCCATTTTTCGCCGCTGGATCCTCGGTGAGGCGACAGCCGCGCAAAAGGCACGCTAGCGTGCGACCGTTTTAAGTGGCAGCGGCCTGGCTTCCAGTTAAAACCTCCATCATGTCGAGTTGAGACGGATTCACCTTTGATCCGGTTCTAAAGCTCAGCCGCGTAATTTCGTCAGGCCGGCGCCGATCGCGACCAGCAACATGGCGAGCGCCAACATCGAGAGTGAAATGGGCAGGCTGGTCAGCGTCGCCAGCGGACCGATCAGCGGCGGTCCGGCAAGTATGCCGGCATAGGCGAGTGTCGCCACGGCTGAGATCGCAACGCCGGGGGAGAAGCCCGGCAATTTGCCGGCCATGCCGAAAAGCTGCGGCACCACATTGGCAAGTCCGACACCTGTTATGGCAAAGCCGGTTAGAACGAGGGGCGCCGGATCTGTCATCGTCACGAGGCAGAGCCCACCGGCAGCGATGATGCTGCCGATGCGGAGGGTGAGAGCCGCGCCCAGCCGGGCAACGACCCAGTCGCCGGTCAGGCGGCCGAGCGCCATGGTTGCCGAAAAGGCGGCAAAACCCAGGCCGGCACCGGCTTCGTCGAAGTTGCGGTTGAAATGCAGGAAGACGGCGCTCCAGTCCATCATCGCGCCCTCGGTCATGGCGGCGGCGAAGGCAAGGAGGCCAAGCAATGCGACGAGGCCGGTCGGCCGGTTGAAGTGCTTGCGCTCGCTGCTGCCGTCTCTTCCGCGCAGGAGGCTGGGCATCTGACTGAAGACCATGAGCGCCATGACCGCGGCGATGAGGCACGCGGCGGTGAACGGTGTTAGGCCGAGATGCAGGAGACCGCCGCAGATGGTGGCGCCGAAGATGCCGCCGATACTGAACATGCCGTGAAGCGAGGAGAAGATGGGCCTGCCGGCGAGATGTTCGACCGCCACGCCCTGTGCATTCATGGATATATCCATCAATCCGTTGGCGGCGCCAAAGATAAAAAGGCAGAGCACGATCAACGGCACCGAGGTCAGGGAAGCCAGCAGCGGCAGCATGGCGAAAAAGACCATGCTGGCGCTGATGATGACCGGTCGTGAGCCGAGGCGCGCGATGATCATGCCGGCAAGCGGCATCGATACCAGCGCTCCGGCGCCAAGCGACAGCAGGGTCAGGCCCAGGCCGGCATCATTCAGCATCAGTCGCTGCTTCGCCAGCGGCACCAGGGGGACCCATGCGGAGAGGGTGAAGCCGTTGGTCAGAAAGATGGCGCGACAGGCGATGCTTGCGCGCAGGGGCGACGGGATGGGGCGCCTGGTGTCGTTTTGGGCGAGGGTGGTCGACATGCGGACTTCAGCTTCCAACTGTTGCGTTCCGGCTGTGCTCAGCCAGCATAGATGATCTCAACGCCGGCCTGTCGATAGGGATCGATGATGGCGGGCGATACGGTCTTTTCCGTGACCAGGCTGGTCAGCAGATCAATGGAACCGATGCGATAGGGAGCCCTGGTTCCGAGCTTGCGCACCGGTGCGGCCGTGACCACGCGATTGGCGGACTGGATCATGCGTGCTTTCAACCGCGCGCCATCGGGCGACATCTCCATCAGTCCGGCGGTTGCGTCAATCCCGCATACGCCCAACAGGCAGAGGTCGACGGAGAGACCGGCGACGGCCTCCCAGGCGGCGATGCCGACCGTCATCTGCTCGGCCTTGTCGACACTGCCGCCCAGAACGATCAGGTCGATATGCGGATGGACCATCAGGGCCATGGCCGCGGGCAGGCTCGGCGTGATGACGGTGGCGTGCAGATCCGGTGCAATCACTTCCGCCGCCGCCAGATTGGTCGTGCCGCTGTCCAGCAGGATGGTGCTGCCCGGTTCTATCAGGCTGGCAAGCCGTGTCGCCAACAGAACCCGGCTGCCGTCGTCATCGCGTTGTCGTTTGGCGAAGGGCGCTGCAGCAGGAGTCAGCGGCAGGCGGGGCAGGGCGCCGCCATGGACGCGCCGCAACAGCCCGGCGGCGGCCAGCTCATTCAAGTCCCGCCGAACGGTGTCCTCCGACACCTCGAGCATTCGACTGGCGTCAGCCGCCACGATCTTGCCGTCGCGGGCCAGGAGATCCAGCAGGAACCCGCGGCGCTCTTCCGGCAATGAAAATTCCTGATTTTGCATGAAGCTGCCTGAAACTAACAAAATCATCCGATTACCCTGATAAAGATGCAATACCATGCAATAAGGTGCAACAGCGAAGAACATGTCATGTGACGGCAATGTCTTGAGACCAAACCTTGAGGCGACGCAGGATGGAGTGCAGGATCGACGGCAGGGGAGAAATACGCGTGGCTGAAGAACCGGGTCTCCAGACAGCGCGAGGACCATGGCGCCTTCATCCGCCGCGATCTCACTGCCCGCTGAGGCGGCCGCCCGGCAACGGGCGGTTTGGCTGATATCGGGGCGGGTTTCCGGCAAGGCCGTCGTGATAGTTTCGTCGCAGCCTTTCGCAGTCGCAGCATGGGGCTTGACCAAAGGGCGAGGGGATGCGATCCAGCTATCCTAACTCTTGTCCGATCGTGCCATGCTGCAGTGGAACGCGGCTTTGCCGCTTTCCTTTTCGGACCTTCAATGGCTTAGGGGTCGCCTTCGCATGATGTCTGCCTTACGGAATGTCATCACGGTCAGTCTGTGTGCGCTGGCCCTGGCCAGTTGCGGTGACCAGAAGCAAACGCAGCAGGCAGCCGCGACACCGCCGGCCGCGGTCGGTGTCGTCACCCTGCAGGAGCGTCCGGTCGCCAAGGGTTTTGAGTTCATCGGCCGCGTCAAAGCCGTCACCCAGGTCGACCTCCTGGCCCGCGTCGAGGGCTTCCTGGAAGCCATCCATTTCCGCGAAGGGCAGGAGGTCAAGAAGGGCGATCTGCTGTTCTCGATCGAAAAGGATCTGTTCAAGGCCCAGGTGGATCAATACCAGGCCCAGGTCGCAGCGGCCCAAGCCAACTTGGCCAATGACGAGATCCAGTACCAGCGCGATCTGCAGCTGGTCAAAAACCAGAACGTGCCGCAATCCACGGTCGACAAGGACAAGGCCGCCCGCGATGCCGGCAAGGCGCAGGTGCTGCTCAGTCAGGCGCAGCTGGAACAGGCGCAGATCAATCTCGGCTATACCGACATCTATGCTCCGGTCGACGGCAAGATCGGTGCGCATAACTACGATGTGGGTAACTTGGTGAGCCCGTCTTCCAAAGCCCTGGTGACGCTGGTCAGCCAGGACCCGATGTACATCACCTTTCCGGTAAGCCAGGAGAAGCTGCTGGAAGTCCGCGAATCCCGCGAGCAGGACGATGGTTCTCTGACCAAGATCGAATTCGTCGTTCGCTTCGCCGATGGGACGCAGTACAAATATGCCGGCCGCTGGGATTTTACTTCGCCGCAGGTCGATCAGACCACAGATACGGTCGAGATGCGGGCGACTTTGCCGAATCCGGAGCGGCAATTGATCGACGGCCAGTATGTCAAGGTCGTCCTGAAGGAGCGGCATCCGCAAAATCGCCTGGTTGTGCCGCAGGCAGCTGTCCAGACCGCCCAGGGCGGTACACAGGTCCTGGTGGTCGGCGCCGATAACAAAGTGGTCGCCCGCATCGTCGAGCTGGGGCAGACCGAGGGCGCCGATTATGTCGTCAATAAAGGCCTGCAGCCCGGCGAGAAGGTGATCGTCGAAGGCTTGCAGAAGGCTAAGCCTGGCCAGGTGGTCGCGCCGAGCGAGATCAAACAGGATACAGGGGCAGCGGCGCAACCCGCATCCGATGCGCCGGGTTCGGCACCCCCCGCGGCGACTGCGCCGACAGCCAACCCACCGGCAGCCACGCCGCCGGCGACTAACGCGCCGCCGGCCAATGCACCGGCATCGGGGCAAAGCGGCGCGCCGGCGCCTGCCGGCAGTTCATCCGGAACCGCGAAGGGAGCGGGCCAATGATTTCCGCGGTCTTTGTCGACCGCCCGCGCCTCGCCTTCGTTATCTCGATTGTCATCACGATTGCGGGCTTGATTGCGCTGACGCAGATTCCGGTGGCCCAGTTCCCGGACATCGTGCCGCCGCAGGTTTCGGTAACGGCGAATTATCCCGGCGCCGATGCCGGCGTTGTCGAGACGACGGTCGCGCAGCCGATCGAGCAGCAAGTGATCGGCGTCGATAAAGCCATCTACATGCAATCGACGTCCGGTGCCGATGGCAGTTACAACCTGACCGTCACCTTCGAGCTCGGCACCAATCCCGACATCAACACCGTCAACGTGCAGAACCGTGCGGCCCTGGCGCAGCCGAACTTGCCGGCCGAGGTGACGCGACAGGGGCTGACGATCAAAAAAAAGAGTGCGGCCCTTCTCTATGGCATCACCCTGTTCTCGCCGAAGGGATCGAACAGCCCGCTCTTTCTCAACAATTATGCGACCATCTACATCATCGACCAGTTGAAGCGGTTGCCCGGCGTCGGCGATGCCAGCCTGTTCGGCCCGTTGAACTATTCGATGCGGTTGTGGCTCAATCCTGATCGGTTGAGCAGCCTCAGCCTCACCCCGACCGACGTCGCCAATGCCTTGCAGGCGCAGAACATACAGGCGGCGGTCGGGCGTATCGGCGCCCAGCCGATGTCGAATGATCAGCAGCTGCAATTGAACCTCACCACCAAGGGCCGGCTGACCACCGTCGACGAATTCAAGAACATTATTCTGCGGGCCAATTCCGATGGCTCGGTGGTGCGCGTTTCCGATGTGGCAAGGGTCGAACTCGGCGCCCAGTCATCCGACCGCTACACTCGCTTCAATGGCGCGCCCAGCGCCGCCATCGGCATCTATCAGTCGCCGGGCGCCAATGCGGTGCAGGTCGCCAAGGAGGTCCGGGACAAGATGGACGAATTGTCCAAGTCCTTCCCGGAAGATGTGCAGTACAAGGTCTTCTATGATTCGACGGTGTTCATCACCTCGACCATCGAGGAGGTGATCAAGACCCTGATGGAGGCCTTCGTTCTGGTCGCCATCGTCGTCTATCTCTTCCTCGGCAAGTTGCGGACAACCCTCATTCCGCTGATCGCGGTGCCGGTATCCATCATCGGCACCTTCGCCGTGCTGCTGATGATCGGTTTCTCCGCCAACACCGTCTCGCTGCTGGCCCTGGTGCTGGCGATCGGCATCGTGGTCGATGACGCCATCGTCGTGATCGAGAATGTCGAGCGCGTGCTGGAGGAAGATCCGCTGCTCAGCGTGCCGGATGCGACCAAGAAAGCGATGGCGGAGATCACCGGGCCGATCATCGCCATCACCCTGGTGCTGCTGTCGGTCTTCGTGCCGGTTGCCTTCATTCCCGGTCTCAGCGGCCTGCTGTTCCGGCAATTCGCGGTGGCGGTGGTCGTGTCGATGCTGATCTCGGCGGTCAATGCCTTGACCCTCAGCCCGGCGCTCTGTGCCGTGTTGCTGACCCGCGGGCACGGCAGCAGGGGGCCGATCAAATACGTCTTGCGCGGCATTGACAAAGTACGTGACGGCTATGCCGCCATCGTGCGGCGGTTGATCCGTATCGCCATCGTCAGCGTGGTCGTCATCGGCGGCCTTGCCCTCATCTCCTTCCTGCTTTTCGGCCGGACGCCGCAGGGCTTCCTGCCGGATGAAGACCAGGGCTATTTCTTTGCCTCGATGCAGCTGCCGGACGCCGCCTCGGTCGGCCGTAATTCAGTGATTACCAAAGAGGCAGAGGACATCATCAAGGCCGATCCCGCTGTCCGCGACGTGCTGTCGGTGGTCGGCTTCAACTTTCTCGATGGCATTGCCCAGTCGAACTCGACCTTTTTCGTCGTCGCCCTGAAACCCTATGAGGAGCGGACCGCGACGAATATGCGGGTCCAGGCGGTTTTGGGCCGGTTGCGCGGCAAGCTGTTCGGCATTCCAGGTGCCGTGATCATTCCCTTCAATCTGCCGCCGATCATCGGTCTCGGCAGCACCGGCGGTTTCCAGTTCATGCTGGAGGACCGCGCGGGTACCAGTACCACGCAGCAGATGGCTCAGCTGATGGGCGGCATGGTCGTGGCGGCCAACCAGGATAAGCAGCTGACCGGCGTCTTCAGCACTTATTCTTCCAGCACGCCATCGCTGTATCTCAATATCGACCGTGACAAGGCGCAGACCCTCGGCGTCAAGATTTCGGACATCTTCAGCGCGCTGCAGGGGACTTTGGGCGGTCTCTATGTGAACGATTTCAATCTCTATGGCCGGACCTGGCAGGTGCAGATCCAGGCCGAAACTCAGTTCCGCCGCCGCATCGACGACATCTACGATATCTATGTGCGCAATTCGGCCGGCGGCATGGTGCCCTTGCGTTCCTTGCTGGCGATCGACACCAAATTGGTGCCGCAGGGGATTACGCGCTATAACGGCTTCCGCGCCGTGACCATCAACGGCAGCGCCGCGCCCGGAGCCAGCACCGGCACGGCACTTGCCATCATGGACAAGATTTCGCAGCAGGTTCTGCCCCAGGGCTTCGGCTTTGAATGGACGGGCACTGCCTTGCAGGAAATCGCCGCCGCCGGCAAGACGCCGATCGTCCTCAGTATGGCTGTGCTGTTTGCCTATCTCTTCCTGGTGGCCTTGTATGAGAGCTGGACCATCCCGGTGCCGGTGCTGCTCTCCGTGGTGACCGGTGTGCTGGGCGCCATCATTGCCATCGTGCTGACGGGACTGAGTTTCGACGTCTATGCCCAGATCGGCCTTGTGGTGCTGATCGCCTTGGCCGCCAAGAACGGCATCCTGATCATCGAATTTGCGAAATTGCAGCGCGAGAGCGGCAAATCGATCCAGGATGCTGCCCTGGAGGGGGCCCGGCTGCGCTTCCGCCCGGTGATGATGACCAGCTTTGCTTTCATCCTCGGTCTGGTCCCGTTGATCACGGCACTGGGCGCCGGCGCGGCAACCCGGCGCGCGGTCGGTACGCCGGTCTTCGGCGGCATGCTGGGCGCGTCCGCCGTCGGTATTTTCCTGATCCCCATGCTCTATGTGGTGTTCCAGCATACCCGCGAATGGGTGAAGGCCAGAATCGGCCGCGGGCAGCATGATGCGCACCGGCCGATCGCCGGGCCCGAAGAGGAAGACGAAGAAGTCTGAGGCGACTGATGCAATAAAAAGCCCCGCCGTTCATACCCGGCGGGGCTTTTCTTTTCCGGCGGCTTGCTCCGTCGCGGGCAATTCCCCGGATTATTCCTTGGTATGATCGCCCCAGGGTGTGCGGCCGAAAATCCGCTCCACGGCCGGCCGGAAGGCTGCGATCGGCATCGTGTCGTAGTTCGGATCGAAAGCCGTCTGATCCCACTCGTCACAAAACTTTGCCGTCCGTTCGAAGCCCGGATGCCCGCGATGTTTCTCGCGGGCGAAGCGGTCGCCACCGAAGAAGTGGTTGTAGTAGTAGCCCTGGAATGGCTCGTGATTGCGCACCATCCAGTAGTTCAGCGGGCTCACATAGGGACGCAGGATTTCCGCCGCGAGCGCCCCGTGATTGACCGGCGCCAGATCGTCACCGATATCGTGGAACAACCCGCAAACCACGGTTTCCTCGTCGGCCCC
Source organism: Dongiaceae bacterium (assembly GCA_035539215.1). Lineage (GTDB taxonomy): Bacteria > Pseudomonadota > Alphaproteobacteria > Dongiales > Dongiaceae > Dongia_B. The sequence goes on from DATLIX010000012.1 coordinate 75,150, forward strand.
GGCCCGCAAAGCACGGGTGGCGGTCTGCAGCGAGTGCTCGTAGCGATCGACCGGATAGCCGAGATCGCCACCCTTCAGGCGCTCAATGGCGCCGAGCAGGCGATCCACCAGGCCATGTTCATAGACGGTGAACTTATCGCCGATGACCTTCCATTCCTCGGCAGTGCTGTCGGCGAATTTGGTGAAGCGAACAATGGTCATGCTGGTTCCCCGCGGTTGATTGTTTTCTCATTGTTGTCGAATGTCGCCATCTCTACATCACTCCGCGGCCAGCGGGCGGGCCTGCCGCGCCAGGATCTTGCGCTTGCTGCCGACCGTGTCGCGGTCCATGTAGCACTGGCGCATGTGGCGCATGCCGGTATCGAGCTTGAATCCCTTGCGGCCATGCAACAGGCGATAATTGTCCATGATCATGCAATCGCCGGGACCAAGCTTGAAGGTCAGGGTCAAGGCGGGATCGTTCAGCAGCTGGAAGTAAAGTTGCCGCGCCTTGTAATAGCGGTCCAGCATATCGAGCGGCAGATGATCGACCATTTCCGTACGATTGGAATAGCGTACCTGATGCAAGCGGCCATCGCCGTCGAGTTCGATCAGCGGGCCGTCGCTTTCCAGGATGGCGGTATTATCGGCATAGCGGAAGCGCGGCCGCACGGTGGTCAGCGTGTCGAAGGCTTCCGGGTCGCGTGCCTGCACCTCACGGGCGACACGGAAACCGTCGACGATGACGGATTCCCCGCCTTCGGCGTCATTGCGCAGGCAATGCAGGAAAATGTAGCCCGGCACCGGCGTGCGGTAGGGGTTGTCGGCATGCTGCTCAAGGCCGCGCGTCGTCATGGTGAGGTCATAGGCCTTGGGAATGGCCTTGACGTCGGCGAGGCCGCCCCAATTGGTGATGCGGATCGGGCCGATGCAATTGGTGAGCGCCATGGCGCCCTCCATTTCGACCGGCACGTTATGCACGATCATGAAGCCGTAGTGGTGCAGCGCCTGCAGCATCTCGCCCACGGCGGCTTGATCGCGCTGCAGGTGCGGCAGATCGGCTTCCGGACGGCTGGCGAGATCATGGCCCCAGAGCTGGAGATCCGGTGCGGCCTGGCCGTAGGTCGCCTGGCGCGCGGGAACTGGCTTGGCGATCTGGTGCAGCCAATCCGCCGCGACCGTCACTTGGTAATTGTCGCTGAAGGTGAGGGCGATGCGATCATCGGCCGGGCTCACGCAGCTGGTCAATTTGAGATCGAGCGGCAATTCCGCCGCTTCAATCAAACGCTGGCCCGTGCGCGCATCGAGGATATCATCGACCGGCAGGCGTTCGCGCAGCCAGAGCGGATGAAAAAGCTGCCGCCTGCCGTCTTGCCATTCGATTGCCAGGATGCCGTCTTTAACGCTGGCGGTTTTTGCCAGGCGCGTCGTCTCGGCCATTATCATCTCCCAATCATTCGTTGATTCTGTTCGCCCGATCTTGCGACCGGACCAGTTAACCGATGCTAACGGCGAGGCGAAACGACACAGGGTGTCTTTTTCGCCGTTCCTGTGCTATTTTTCGCCGCAGTCGCAAAAAAGATAAAAACCGTCGCATGATCCGAAAGTTATCGACAAAAGCGGGGGACACAAAACCCGGGACGAAGCGGCCGCGCCGCGGCTCGCCACCTCAGCTTGGCGCGACCAACGCCGCGGCGGATGGGGCGAGCGCTTGGACGCTTGCCGAGCCGCGGATCGGGTTTCTGCTGGTGCCGCAGTTCTCGATGCTGGAACTGTTCTGTGCGATCGAGCCGTTGCGGATCGCCAATCGCCTCGGCGGGCTCAATTTCTCCTGGAGCTTTCTCTCAGCCGACGGCGGGCCGGTCTCGGCAAGCAACGGTATTCCCGTCGCGGCCAGCCAATCATTGGCGGCGGTTCATGGCCTGCCGATCCTGTTTGTCATGGCCAGTTTCGAACCGGAAGCCACCATCCGGCGGCGCGACCAGGCGAAGCTGCGCGATCTGGCGCGGCATGGCACGCTGCTCGGCGGCATCGATACCGGCCCCTTCATCCTCGCGCGGGCCGGCCTGTTGCAAGATCGCCGGACGACTTTGCACTGGCAGAGCATCGCTGCTTTCAGCGAGGAATTCCCGGACATCGCCACCAGCGACCATGTCTTCGAACTGGATCGCGACCGGCTGACCTGTCCGGGGGGAACGGCGCCGATCGACATGATGCTGCATCTCGTCGCTTTGCGGGCCGGCGAACCGCTGGCCAATGCCATCGCCGAGCAGATCGTCCATCCCCGCATCCGTCCCGGCCATGACCCGCAGCGCATGACGCCGGCGGAGCGCTACCAGATCGATAACACCTATGTCAGCCGGGCGATTACGGCCATGGAGGACCATCTGGATGAGCCGCTGAGCCTGGCGGAGCTGGCCGAAGCGAGCCAGGTTTCGCAGCGGCAATTGGAACGACTGTTCCGCGAGCAGATGAAGACGACGGCCAAGGCCTTCTATGTACGGCTGCGCCTGGAGCGCGCCCGGCAATTACTCGCCGAGAGCCAGCGGCCGGTCGGGGAGATCGCCTTGGCAACCGGCTTTGCCAGCAGGGCGCATTTCAGCCGCGCCTATCTGCGTGCATTTGGAACGCCGCCGGGGCATCGTCGCCGCGCACAGGGAAGCATAGCTTGATGGCATAAGCTGCGGCGCGTCAGACCGTCGCCGGCGCCTTTGCATTCTCGCCGCTTACACGATCGCACAGTATCTGTTCATGAATATGCGCCGCCACTTGCTCGCAGCTGCGGCGGATATCGGGGACGGCGATGATCTCCCAGAAGGTGCCTTTGGTAATCGGGCCGATGGCAAAGAGGTCGTCGCTGATATGGCCCTCGGTGTCGACGACCGCGCCGGTGATATCGGTATCGATGCCGAGCCGCAGATGATCGGGCCGGATATGGCCCTCGGTGAGCAGTTGCCGAATGAGCGGCCGATCGAGCTTGGTGAAATCGCCTTGCAAGCCGGAACAGTCGATCACCCGCTCGACCGCCAGCTTGCTGCTGGCCCCGGATTTCAGCGTCAGCTCGACTTCGACCGTGCCGATACAGGGCGTGATCTGCCCCAGCCTGGCGGCGGTAATGCTGAGCTGGCCACGGCGCATGGCGTCCTCAATCCGTGCATGGATGCGGGGCGCGGCACGATGCCGGTGCACATCCCACCAGGGCCGCAAGTGGCGCAGGAACCGCCGCCGTTCGGCGATCGGCATGTCGAGCCAGAGGCGCTGCGTATGTGGCCGCAGGCCATCGATGACCGCACGCCAGTCGACGCCGACTTTGCGGGCTTCGTGGACCGCCATGCGAATTTCCCGCAGTAATTTGGCGAGCGTCTGCACCTGCGGCGGGGCGGCGAAATGCCAGGGCTGCGCGACCGCTCCATGCACGCGCGGCAACAGGCCGCGGCGCGAGACGGCCTGGATCGGACCCTTGTGGCCGCGGTCGAGCAACGAGATGACTGTATCGACCATGGTCAATCCGGTACCGATCAGCAGCACCGGCGATTGCGGATCCAGCTTGTCGAGGGCATCTGGATCCCATGGGTCCTTGAAGATGCCGGGCTGCGCGCGGGCCGGCGGAAAATTGCCGATCGCGAGCACGGCGCAATCGACGGGGAGCCGCCGGCCGACGGCGAGTTCGACCTCCCAGCCACGCACAGGCTTGCCGTCCTTTCCATCGGCCTTGCGCCGATGCAGGGCCACCGCCTCATCGCTGACCAGGAAGACATTGCTGTCATTGCCTTGGCGCCAGATCCCGTCGCCGAGCAATTGCTGGATGTAGCGGCCATAGAGGCCGCGCGGCACGAAGCTGTTCGGTCCCGGCTGTTCATGCGGGGTATCCGCCTGATCCGGGGGTAGGTCGCGCAGCCATTGCACGAAATGCTCCGGCCGATCGGCGAAGGCGCTCATATTGCTGGCGCGGACATTCAGCAGATGGTTGGAATTGCCGGTCGAATAGGCGAGGCCCAGCCCGAAATGCTGGTTCTTTTCGATCAGCAGGACGCGGTCTTCCGGCCCGCAGCGTTTCAGCAGATGCAGGGTCAGCAAGGCGCCGCTGAAACCCGCGCCGATCACCGCGATGGTTCGTCCAGGCGATTGCGCCGCCATCGCTTTTCTCAAGGTCGTTGGCATGGAAGCTCCGGCAATCCGGTTACGATAGGAATGGCGATCAGAACGGCTTATCGCCAATGATGGTCGCGCGGTGCATCACCCGGCGATGCGGCATGTAATCCGCCAGGGCATAATGCTGCGTGCTGCGATTGTCCCAGAAGGCGAGATCGTTTTCCCGCCATTGCCAACGGATGGTGAATTCCGGCTTGGCGGTATGGGCGAAGAGAAGCGACAGCACGGCCTCGCTTTCTGGCTTGCTCAACTGGTCGATCGAAAGGGTGAAGCCGGCATTAACGAAGAGGCCCTTCTGACCCGTTATCGGATGCGTGCGAACGACGGGATGGCTGACAGGCCTGTGGCTGCTGCGTGTCGCCTGCCAGCGTGCATCGTCTTCCGGCGTGCTGCCGTAGCGGCTACGCGGAAAAGACTTCTCGAAATCATGGCTGGCGGTGAGGCCGTCGAGGAACTGACGGAAGGCCGGCGAGAGCGCCTGATAGGCGGCGATGGAATTGGACCAGGTCGTATCGCCGCCTAACGGCGGCAATTGCCGGGCATAGAGCAAAGCGCCGAGGGGCGGCGTCTCGATGAATGTGACGTCGGTATGCCAGATGTTATTATCCGGCGGATTGGCGCGGTCGGTGTCGAGCACGATGATCTCTTCGACATCCGGCACGGTCGGATAGATCGGATGGATATGCAGCTTGCCGAAACGGGCGGCGAAATCGCGCTGCTGGGCCGGCGTCAGGTGCTGATCGCGGAAGAAGATCACCTGATGAGTCAGCACGGCCTGTTCGATCTCGGCGATTGCGCCATCGTCGAGCCGGGCAGCGAGATCGATATTGCCGATCACGGCACCGATCGTCGGGCTGAGCGGCGTCACCGTGAGATGGTCCGTCTTGCTGCGATTGCTCATTTTGCGCTCTCGTCGTCGAATGGCGATCCCGCTTTAAAAGGGCTGGAAGCGGCGGAATCGGGTCGAGCAGGAGGATAAATCTCTACTGATTTAGTAGACAAACGAAAAGTAACCGGCATGGCGCGAGTTTTTCTCGCTGCCACAGGCGGGCCAGAAGCTCAGGCGCTGAGGTTTTTCGGCTTGAACAGCGGCACGCCAAGGGCCGAAAGCCCAAGCAGGATAGCCACCGCGCCGCCGTGCCAGATCATGATCATCATCGAGGTATCGAGATCGTGCAGCAGCGACAAGCCCGTGGCGGCAAAGGCCGCTGTCGACAGCATGCCCAGCACCAAGGTCGGCCCCGGGCGTATCCAGGCAGCATGCCGGACCATGAAATAGAGCACCAGGCTCAGCGGCAGGCTGATGGCAACGATCCAGGTGAAGCAATCGACGCTATGTCCCATCTGCAAGCCGTCGGGTCCCAGCCGTAGCCAATCGCTGAAACAGCCATAGCCGGCGGCGGCGAACCAGAGAATGACACCCGGTATCGGCAAGGCAGCCCAATACTTGGATCGCCCCGGGATGCTGATCAGAAAGACCGCCAAGGCTGCGAGGATACCGGTCAATATGGTTGCCGCCAGCAGCGAGGAATAGGCGACCGTCTTCAAGAGGGGCATCAGGTCGGCCCGCACACCGCCATGCAGGATGACAGCCGCCGTGTTGACGGCCAGCGCTATCGCGACCCAGGCAACGGCGCGCCAGAAAGGCGCCGCCAGCCGGTGGACCGGCTTCAGATCGGCCGCTAGCTCGGCAATCAATTGGTCCGCCTGATCCGTCATCGGTTCTTCCGTCATTCGCCTCGGTCCGCTTCGCCGTTCTCTTTGCCAAGCAATTGGCGGAGGGCTTTGACAGCCCGGTGGACCGATAGTTTGACCGCCCCTTCACTCTGTCCCGTCCGGGCCGCCGCTTCACGCAACGACAAGCCCTGAACCTTAACGAGGCCGATTGCCTGGCGCTGGCCGGGCGGCAACTGCTCGATGGCGCGATGCACGGCCCGCATGTCCAGGGTCACCTCACTTGTCATATTCGCTTCATCGGCGACAAAGGTTTCATGGGCATCGTCGGGCAAAGGCGCTTCGCGGGCGCGTTGACGATAGAGCCGCCGCAATCGGTCGGCGATCCGACGTTCGGCGATGACGTTGACCCAAGGTTGCAACGGCCGGCTGGGGTCATAGGTGTGGCGGATCGCATGGATGGAGAGAAAGATTTCCTGGACGGTATCTTCGATGTCATGCGGCCGGGTTAACCGGCGGGCTGCCAGGCGGCGAAGATAGGGCAGCAAGCCCTGCAACAATGCGGCATAGGCCGCCCGGTCGCCATTTTGGGCAAGCACCAGCAGGGCTGCCAATTCCGCCCAGGCCGCAGAGATATCGCTGGTTTCGCCTTGCTCCGGCACCGTCACTCGCCATCTGATTCGCTTCCGCACCGCGCTTCGGGACGGACCAGGACACCCTAGTGCGCGATCATGTTAAGGAAAAGCGGATTTGCGAGGTCTCCAGCCCTCACCAGCGGCCATTACCGTCGTTTTGAGCCCGGCATTCGGCTTGGAACGCCGGTTGATCCGAATAAAAAGGGTGACCCTGCGTAACCAGGGCTGCAAACTCTTCGAATAACTCGGCGTCGGGTGATCACCAGGGGGTGCTCACCCGGGCAGTTCAGTTACAGCGATAAGGGAGTTACCCATGAACAAGACCATGATCGCCGCCTCGGTTCTCGGTGCCGCACTCAGCCTGAGCGCCATTGGCCTCACCACGGCGCGGACCGCTTCTGCGGATGACCAGGAAAAGTGTTTCGGCGTCGCGAAGGCTGGCGAGAATGCCTGTTCTGCGGCGAGCAATGCCGGTGCCCATTCCTGCGCCGGTCATTCCTCCGTCAATTACTCCGGGGCGGATTGGAAGCTGGTCCCGGCGGGCACCTGCGAGAAGATGGGCGGTCAGAAGCAGGCCTTCGAAGGCATGGGCAAGCCGACCTCGATGTAACCCATCGTCTGTATTTTGAGATCGCACCGTCATGTCGTCGATTGAACGCGACATGCCAGCGGTGGAATCCGCAGCCCGGTCATATTCACGCGCAGCGATCGGGCTGCGGAACCCGCACCTGGCGGAAATCGCTGACACGAAATCGGGGTTGAACTGGCTGGAGGTTCACAGCGAGAACTATCTCCTGCCGCCGAGCGCGCCGCGATCCGTCGCGCTGGAGCGCGTGCGCCGCGATCATGCGTTGAGCTGCCACGGCGTCGGACTCTCGATCTGCTCGGCCGAGGGGCTTGACCGCGATCATTTGCGCGATCTGCGCGTGCTTTACGACCGGCTGCAGCCTTTCATGGTTTCGGAGCATCTGGCCTGGAGCGTGGTGGACGGGAACTACTATAACGACCTGCTGCCTGTTCCGTACACCGATGAAGCATTGGATATCGTCTGTCGAAATATCGATCAGGCACAGGAAGCCCTGGGGCGCCGGCTCTTGATCGAAAATCCATCGCGCTATATCGATCTGCCCGGCTGCACCTGCTCCGAACCCGCCTTTCTGAGGGAGCTAGCCGGACGCACCGGCTGCGGCCTGCTGTTCGACGTCAATAATCTTCATATCAGTGCGCATAACTTGGGTTTCGATGTTGTCGATTATCTGTCGGAGCTGCCGGTCCAGGGGATCGGGCAGTTCCATGTCGCCGGCCATAGTCGACGTCGCTTGCTCTCGGCGGATGGCCAGGAAGATATTTTGCTGATCGATGATCACGGCAGCATTGTACCGAATCCAGTCTGGAAACTGCTTCAAACCATGTTGGCGCTGACCGGCCCTTTGCCGGTGCTGGTGGAATGGGATAACCAGGTGCCGCCGCTCGCCACCTTGCTGGCCGAGGCGGCAAAGGCGCAACAGCTGCTTGATGCTTGCGACAAGCCGCTCACGGATTCGACCAATCATGCTGCATGATTGGCAAATGCGCTTCGCCGCACAATTGCGCGCGCTGCCGGTTGCGCCGGTGCCGGACGACGAGGAATTCCTCGGTAAGCAGACGCACCGGTTCGCAGTCTATCGCGACAATATGATTGGCTCGCTCGTCGAAGCGCTGGGACAGACCTTCCCCGTCACGCGCCAGCTGGTCGGCGAAGGATTCTTCGATCCCATTGCCGCCGATTTCGTGCGGCGGGAGCCACCGACGGCACCACGCCTGTCCCGCTACGGCAGCACTTTCCCGCAGCTGCTGCGGGAACTGCCGCAGTTGCAGGAACTGGCCTACGTCGCCGATGTCGCGCAGCTGGAATGGGCACGGGTGGAGAGCTACTTCAGCGGCGTCGCGGAGACGGTGCTGATGCCCGATATGCTGCTGGCCGTGCCGGCGGAAAGCCTGCCGACGCTGACATTTGCAGCGGTGCCGAGCCTGCGGGTCGTCGCCACGCCGACAGCGGCGCATAGCATCTGGCTCGCCCACCAGGCGAGCGAACCGGATTTCGGTGACATCGATCCCTGGCGAGATGAAGCCGTGCGATTGGTCTGTGCGTCGCAGGGCGTGAAAGGGGAAGCGCTCGGTGCGGCGCACGCCGCCTTCTTGCTGGCCCTGATGGCGGGCCGCGGTCTGACGGAAGCTTTTTCAGCAGCGGCAGCAATCGCTCCGGCTTTCGATCTGCAGGCGGTATTGGCGGCAGAAATGCAGGCCGGCAGTTTCAGCGCGGTCGCACTTCCTTAACCCGCTTTCACAAGCCGTTCCGGCCAGGCGTTCATTTATAGGCGGGCGTTCATTTATAAAGGTGTGATAATGACGGTCACGATTAACCGCGCGATCGGGTTTGTTGATGCAGTGCAGCGTATCGGCGCGCCGGCCGTGGATCTCTTGATCCGGGTGGCCCTGTTTCGGGTATTCTTTTGGTCCGGCCTCGTTAAAATTCACGATTGGCCGGGCACGCTGCAGCTCTTCAAATATGAATACATGGTGCCGGTGCTGCCGACCGACATCGCCGCTGTGCTGGCAGCTGCCTGTGAACTTGGCGCATCGAGCCTGGTGCTGATCGGTCTCTTCAGCCGGCTGGCCGCCCTTCCGCTGCTTGGCATGTCGATGGTCATTCAATTCGTCCTCGGCAGCGTCAATCCGGCTTATAACGACTTGGAACATTATCTCTGGATGGTGCTGCTGCTCAGCGTCATCGTGCGTGGCGCCGGAATCCTGTCGGTCGATGGGTATTTGCGACAGCGGCTCTTGCCCATGGTCGGTACGGCCTAGACGCATAAGTGCGCCGGCCAATAAGAACCAACCGGTATGGCAGGTGAGGTAAAATCTCTTGCCAGTCCTCCCAGACACTGATTTGATTCATCCCAGCTGAGCAATAAGGTCGCGATGCGGTACCATCCGCACTGACCATCGCGGCCGCGACTGGGGAGGATCGAATGCCTGGCAGAGATCCCACGGCGCCGCGTTGCGCCGCTCTCATTGGCCCGCATCTCTCGGGCAAAACAGCCTTATTTGAAAGCCTGATGCTGGTAACCCAGGCATTGCCGCGCAAAGGCAACGCGCGCGACGGCTATGCCCTGGGCGATAATTCGCCGGAGGCACGTCAGCGGGGCACTTCCGTTGAACTCTGCATGGCGACAACCAGTTTTCTTGGCGAGACCTGGACCTTTATCGATTGCCCCGGCTCGGTCGAGTTCAGCCAGGACACGCGCAATGCTTTAATGGTCGCAGATATTGCCGTCGTCGTGGTCGAGCCATTGATCGACCGCGCCTTGAGCCTGGCGGCTGCCTTCAAATTCCTCGACGACCATGCCATTCCGCATCTCATCTTCATCAACAAGATGGATGTCGCGGCCTATGCGGTGCGCGATATCATGGCGGCCTTGCAGTCGGTATCGACGCGGCCGCTGTTGCTGCGGCAGGTGCCGATCCGCGAAGCCGGCGCCAATGGCGACGTGATTACCGGTTATGTCGATCTCGTGAGCGAGCGCGCCTATCGCTATCAGCCTGGTAAGGAATCCGCGCTCATCCAGCTCCCGAATACGATCATGGCGCGCGAGCAGGAAGCCCGCGGCGACATGCTGGAACATCTCGCCGATTTCGACGACCATCTGCTGGAACAATTGCTCGGCGATGAACAGCCGAGCGCCGGTGACATCTATCAGCAGATCTCCAAGGATCTGGCTGGCGATCTGCTTGTGCCGGTGCTGCTGGGGGCAGCCGAGCGCGATCACGGCGTACGCCGGCTCCTGAAGGCCTTGCGGCATGATGTACCCGGGCCGGAATTGACGGTGCAACGGCTCGGCCTTGCGGAGCAGTCGAGTGCCGCCGTCGTCTTCAAGACGCTGCACCAGGCCCATGCGGGGAAATTGTCGCTGGTGCGTGTTCTTGCCGGCAAATTCACCGATGGCCAGACCGTCAATGGCCAACGGATCGCCGGCATTTTTCGTCTGAAGGGCAGTCAGCCCGAGAAAGTCGGCCAAGCGGTTTTCGGCGACGTGGTTGCCTTTGGCAGGTTGGAACAGGCGCGTACCGGCGAGGTGCTGGTCGCCGACGGCAATAAGGCCCTGGAAATCGATTGGCCGCCGGCGCTGGAGCCGCTGTTCAGTCTCGCGCTGGGCGTGGAAAACCGCAATGACGAGGTCAAGCTCACGGCGGCGCTGGGCAAGCTCTCGGAAGAGGACCCTTCGCTCGGTTTCGAGCACGACCCGGATACGCATGAGCTGCTGGTACAGGGGCAGGGCGAGATCCACCTGCAGGTGGCGGCGGAGCGGCTAAAGAGCCGCTACAACCTGCCGGTGCGCGTGCATCGTCCACAGGTCAGCTACCGCGAGACCATTCGCCACAAGATGGCGCAACATGCCCGCTTCAAGCGCCAGAGCGGCGGACACGGTCAATTCGGCGATGTGCAGATCGAAATCTGGCCTCTGCGGCGCGGCGAGGGCTTTCAGTTCGAGGATCGGGTCGTTGGCGGTGCGGTGCCGCGCCAATTCATCGGCTCTGTGGAAGACGGGGTGAAGGATTATCTCAACCGCGGCCCCTTGGGTTTCCCGGTCGTCGACGTGGCGGTGGCGCTGTGCGACGGCCAATACCATTCCGTCGACAGTTCCGATCAGGCCTTCAAGACCGCTGCCAGGATGGCGATGCAGGAAGCCATGCCGAAATGCGATCCGGTGCTGCTGGAACCCATCCACGCCGTGGAAATTCTGACTCCCGCCGAATTCACCTCGCGCATCCACGGGCTGATCAGTTCACGCCGCGGCCAGATCCTGCAATTCGCCGCGGAGCCGGATTGGCCCGGTTGGGAAGTGGTGGAAGCCCTGATGCCGCAGGCGGAAATCCTGGACCTGGTGATCGAGCTGCGCTCGCTGACCCAGGGGCTGGGCAGCTATAAGGCGCATTTCGATCATCTCCAGGAACTGACGGGCAAGCTCGCCGAAAAGGTCATCGAGCAGCGCCGCGCGGCCCAATAGACCCGGATCGGCCGCGGGGCAGCTTGCCGGCGGAATGCTCGCCCGCAACTGGTCCTAGGAGCGCACCTTGACATAGCTGCCCGGTGCGTCGCCGAGCGGCTTTACCTTGTGGTCACCCGGCTTGCGCGCCGGAACGCTGCCGTCGCTGAAAGCCGCGATCCATTTCTGCCATTCGGGCCACCAGGAGCCGGGACGCTCTTCCGCCGTGGCGAGCCAGTCGTCGGCCTTGGTCGGCAAGCTCTTCGCGTTATTGATCCAGTGATTGTACTTCTTGGCGGCAGGCGGATTGACCACGCCGGCGATATGGCCGGAGGCGGCGAGCGCGAATTTTACCGGGCCTTTATAGAGCTGCGTCGCCGCGTAGGTCGATTTCCACGGCGCGATATGGTCCTCCTTGGTCGAGAGGATGAAACTCGGCGTCTTGATCTTGGTGAGATCGATCGGCACGCCATCCAGGGAAATGCCGCCCGGTTTGCTCAGCAGGTTTTGCTGATACATGTTGCGCAGATAGAAGCTGTGCATCGCGGCCGGCATGCGCGTGGAATCGGAATTCCAGTACAGCAGGTCGAAGGGGAAGGGGTCCTTGCCCAGTAGATAGTTGTTGATGACGAAGGACCAGATCAGATCATTGGCGCGCAGCATATTGAAGGTATTGGCCATCGCCGATCCCTCCAGATAGCCGTGCTGGCTCATCCGCTGTTCCAGCGCCAGCAACTGCTCCTCGTCGACGAAAACCGACAATTCGCCCGCTTCGGCAAAATCCACCATGGTGGTGAGGAAGGTCGCGCTGGCGATGCGATCCTGCTGCTTCTTGGCGGTCAGATAGGCCAGCGTGCAGGCGAGCAAGGTACCGCCAAGGCAATAGCCGATGACGTTGATCGACTTTTCGTCCGTCAGTTTTTCGATCACATCCAGCGCGGCGAGGGGACCGGCGCGCATGTAATCGGCAAAGCTCTCATTGGCCAGCGTTTCGTCGGGATTGACCCAGGAGACGACGAAAACCGTATGGCCCTGTTCCGTCAGCCATCTGATCAGGGAATTCGCCGGCTTGAGGTCGAGGATGTAATATTTGTTGATCCAGGGCGGAATGATCAGCAGCGGCCGCTTGGCGACCTGTTCGGTAACCGGCTCGTATTGCAGCAACTGCATCAGATTGTTCTGGAACATCACCTTGCCGGGTGTGACGGCCAGGTTGCGACCCACCTCGAAAGCCTCGAGATCGGTCATCCGTACCTGCAGCTTGCCCTTGCCCCGCTCCAGATCCTCCAGCAGGTGCTGCAGCCCCTTGATCAGGTTCTCGCCGCCACTTTCGGCCGTGGTCCGCAGGACTTCCGGATTGGTCAGCGCGAAATTGCTGGGCGCCATCGCATCGACAAACTGCCGTGTGTAAAAATCGACCTTCTGTGCCGTCTTGGGATCCAGGCCGTCGACCTCGTGCACGGTCGATTGCAGCCACCGGGCCGTCAGCAGATAAGACTGCTTGATGAAATCGAACACCTGGTTGTCCTGCCAGGCCTCGTCCTTGAAGCGGCGGTCGCTCGGGGCCGGCTGGATCACGGGCTCAGCCGGCTCGCCCATCATCCGGCGTGCCGTCGTCTGCCACAGGTTCATGTAGTCCTGCCACAGCGAAACCTGCGCCTCGAACAACTTTTGCGGGTCCGACATCAGCCGTGTCGTCATCTCCATGAAGGCGCGGCCGATGTTGAGCGGGTCGGTTTGGGTATCGAGATCGGTCGCGTTGCGGCTGAGGAATTCGCTGACGAGACGCTGGGATTGCTCGGCGATTTTAGCCATCGAAGCTGACCAGGCAGCGGGATCGATAGCCTGATTTTCCTGTTCCCCGCGATCCACCATACAACCCCCAAATTTATTTGTATTTCAATCTATTAGTCGTCAGCGAAAATAGCAATCGACGGCGTGGTTTCTCTGCTATAGTACCTCACCCGAGGGGGATTCGACCGGTATATTGTCTGACGAAGATGGTAAATATATAGGTTGGCTGGCCACGATGTCATCTGGTGGAAGAACCGGAGTGGCGCGCGTGTGGTGACCTCGAGGCGGTTGGGAGCAAAGAGGCCAGAATGAATAGGTTTGGTAACGGCGATCATCGCTGGCGGCAGCCACAATATGCCATCGGCTCGATTGCTGCGGAGCGGTCAGGCACTGGAACGCTGCTGAAGCGCGGCGCCTTGATCGCCGCGATGCTGACTTTGGGCGGCTGCAGCTGGTTCTCCAACGACGAGCCGGCCTTTCCCCCCACCAGCGGCGGGCCAAGCATAGCCACGGTGCCGGACGGATTGCCCGGCGACAGCGCCAACGCTCAGTATAGCGACCAGGAATTGCGGGCGCTGCTCGGTTCGGCGCCGCGTCCCTTGCCGCCGCCGCCCGCCGAGCCGAAGGCGGCCGATACCGGGGCGCCGGGAGCGACACCGGATGCGACGAGCAATGACGGTACGGCCCCGGCGCCGACCGCAAATGCTCAGCCGTCCCCGACGGCGCCCGCCGGAACCGTGCCGGCGCCGGCCGTTCCCGATGCGGCCAAGAACAATCCGAGCGACTATCCCGACATCAACACCGTGCCGATGCAGCGCCCGACCCCGGTGCCCGATGCCGAGCAGCCGAACGCAAACCAGCCGAACCCAGATCAGCCGGCCGACGAGCAGAAACCCAAGCAGTCCTCTATGCTGGTGCCCCAGCCTCGTGGCGCGGCGCAGGGGCACGAGCTTCTCATCCTGACCACGGCGGGGTCGAGCCCGGCGGCGCCAGCCGATCTGTCACCGCAGACGGCGCAGTCCCTGACCGCGCCGTCTGCGGTGACCGGTGCCGACGACACGATGTTCAGCAAGCCGGTGCTGCCGCCTTATACCGGCTACGATCAGACGCAAAAGCAGCCGCAAGGCGTGCCGGCGCAGTCGATCTACCGGTCGCCCTATGCCGGCCCGACCCAGTTGGGGCAGCCTGCTGGTGACGGGGGAAGCCTCTATTATGCGTCGCAGTCGGATACCGGTGCGCAGATCACCACGACGCCCGGTGGCCGGCCGGTGGGGCTGGTTTATTTCGGCATCGGCTCGACCGGGCTGGGCGGTGCGGATCGCCAGGTGCTGCGGCAGATTGCTGATCTGCAGCGCGCCTATGGCGGTGTCATCCGGATCGTCGGCCATGCCAGCTCGCGCACCGAGAATATGACGATGGACCAGCATCGGAAGACCAATACCGATATCGCTGCGGCGCGCGCCAAGGCGGTGGCGGAGCAATTGGTGCGGTACGGCGTGCGGCCGCTTTTCGTACAGATCGCCGGGGTCAGCGACAGCCAGCCCCTTTATCCGGAAATCATGCCCGCCGGCGAAGCCGCCAATCGGCGGGCGGAAGTCTATCTCAGCAGCAACTGATTGATTATGAAGCGTATATATGTGTGGCAGCTGATCGGTGACGATCATGGCTGCTGACCGTCATGAGCCTTTGCGCGTTGGTATTGCCGGCCTGGGAACGGTCGGGGCGGGTGTCGTGCGCCTGTTGCGGGAGAATCGCGACATCCTGCAGCTTCATTGCCCGCGTTCGATCGAAGTCGTCGCCGTTTCCGCCCGTGATCGGTCGAAGGATCGCGGCATCGACATCTCGAACATCGAATGGCTCGAGAATAGCCTGGCCCTGGCCAGCCATCCCAAGGTCGACGTTGTCATCGAATTGATCGGTGGTTCGGAGGGGCCGGCCAAAGCTCTGGTCGAGGCGGCGATTGCCAATGGCAAGCATGTGGTAACCGCCAATAAGGCTTTGCTGGCACATCATGGCACGGCCCTGGCTGTGGCTGCGGAAGCCAAGGGTCTCTGCCTGGCTTATGAGGCAGCCGTGGCCGGCGGCATTCCGGTGATCAAGGCCATGCGCGAGGGCCTGGCGGCAAACCGGATCGAGCAGGTCTATGGCATCCTCAACGGCACCTGCAATTATATCCTGACGCAGATGCGGGAGACCGGCCGGGAATTCGCCGATGTCCTCGCCGAAGCCCAGGCTCTCGGCTATGCCGAAGCCGATCCCAGCTTCGACGTGGACGGCATCGACGCCGCCCATAAACTGTCGATCCTCGCCAGCGTCGCCTTCGGCTGTGCCGTCGATTTCAACGCCGTCCGTGTCAGTGGTATCCGCAACGTCTCGGCGATGGACATCGCTTTCGCCGAGGAGCTTGGCTACCGCATCAAGCTGCTGGGTCTGGCGCGGCCGAGCAAGGACGGGATCGAACAGCGGGTTCTCGCCTGCATGGTGCCGAAGGCCAGCGTCATCGCCAAGGTCGACGGCGTCTTCAACGCGGTGGTCACAAAGGGCAATTTCATCGGCCAGAATGTCGCCATCGGCCGGGGTGCCGGTGCCGGGCCGACCGCTTCGGCCGTTGTCAGCGATCTCATCGACATCGCGCGTGATCGGATCCTGCCGGCCTTCTCGGCACCGGCCGCCAGCTTGAAGCATATGCCGGCGGCCCCGCGCGGCAGTCATGTCGGCGCCTATTACCTGCGGCTGATGGTGGTGGATAAGCCCGGCGTCATCGCCGATATCGCCGCCGCCTTGCGGGACGAGCAGGTATCGATGGAAGCCATGATCCAGCGCGCGCGCCATCCCGGTCAGTCGGTACCGGTTGTGATCACAACCCATGAAACCACCGAAACGGCGATTGACCGGGTCGTCAAGCGCCTGGAGCAGGTGAAATCGATACTTGAGCCGGCACATGTGATGCCGATTGAAATGTTGGACTGAACCAACGCCGCGGCATCGCGTTTATGCAGGCCGGCGCGGCGCAACGCTGCGCGCGGCTGGTGGGATTTTCAGTCCGGTAGGATTTTCAGCTAGGAGTCAAGAAATGGATCGTAACCTGGCCTTGGAAGCGGTGCGCGTGACCGAAGCCGCGGCTTTGTCGGCCTCGCGTCTGATGGGACGCGGCGATGAGAAGGCTGCCGACCAAGCGGCGGTCGATGCGATGCGGCGGGCATTGAACGACCTCTCGATCGACGGCACCGTCGTCATCGGTGAAGGCGAGCGTGATGAGGCGCCGATGCTTTATATCGGCGAAAAGGTCGGCGCCGGCGGGCCCAAGATCGACATCGCGCTCGATCCGTTGGAAGGCACCACCATTTGCGCCAAGGGTGCCCAGAACGCCCTGGCCGTGGTCGCGATGGCGGAGGCCGGCAATTTCCTCAATGCGCCGGACGTCTACATGGACAAGATCGCCGTCGGGCCCGGTCTGCCCGACGGAATCGTCGATCTCGACAATGCGCCGGAGGAGAATCTCAAGAATGTCGCCAAGGCGAAGAAGATGGAGATCAGCGATCTGGTCGCCTGCATTCTCGATCGGCCGCGCCATGCGGAACTGATCGCCAAGGTGCGTGCGGCGGGTGCGCGCATCATGCTGATCTCCGACGGCGACGTCAGCGGTATCATCGCCACGGCGACACCCAATAGCGGCGTCGATATCTATATCGGCAGCGGCGGCGCGCCGGAGGGTGTTCTCTCCGCGGCGGCCTTGCGCTGCATCGGGGGCCAGATGCAGGGGCGCCTGCTGTTCCGCAACGATGACGAGCGGGGCAGGGCGCATCGTCTCGGCATTACCGATCTCAACCGCAAATATGTCATGGCCGAGCTCGCCAAGGGCGACGTCATGTTCGCCGCGACCGGCGTCACCGACGGGGCGATGCTGCGCGGTGTGCGCCGCTCGGCCGGCATGGCGACGACCCATTCGCTGGTGATGCGTTCGAAGAGCGGCACCGTGCGCTATGTCGAGGCGCAGCATAACTGGAAGATCAAGCGTCCCCTCGACGTCTGAACCTCCTTTCGCGAAAGCCATCCCGCGAATCGGTTCCAGAGGTTTAACATAGACATGGCATCTCTTGATTTGATCCGGTGAGTGCCATGTCTATCTCGCCTTTTCTGGGCGTTTCACGTTCCGCGAGCGGCAAAATGTGGATGCTGCGGTCGCCGGACCAGGCCGGCGGTCTGGACCGGCAGGCTTTGGCCATCTCGCAGCGTCTCGACCTGCCGGAAATCGTCGGCCGCCTGCTGGCGGCGCGCGGTCAGACCATCGACACGGCAGAGGGCTTCCTCAATCCGCGCCTGCGCGACCTGCTGCCGGACCCGTCGACGCTGCGCGACATGGATCGCGGCGTTGCCCGCATCGTGGCGGCTATCGAGGCGGGACAGCAGATTGCCATTTTCGGCGATTACGACGTCGACGGCGCCACCTCGGCCGCGCTGCTGATGCGCTTCCTGCGCGCTGTCGGCGCCAGGCCGGCGCGTCTTTATGTGCCGGACCGGATGGCCGAGGGCTATGGTCCCAACGGCCCGGCCATGCACCGCCTGAAGGCGGAAGGCGCCGATCTTGTCATCACCGTCGATTGCGGCATCACCGCCTTTGCGCCGCTTCAGGCCGCGGCGGATGTCGGTCTCGATGTCGTCGTCGTCGATCACCACATGGCGGAGCCCGGCCTGCCGGTGGCGGCGGCGGTCATCAATCCCAATCGCCTGGATGAGGCACCCGGTTTTGGCCAGCTGGCGGCGGTGGGGGTTGCCTATCTGCTGGTGGTGGCGCTCAATCGCAGCCTGCGGCAGCGCGGCTGGTATAATACCGCGCGCGCGGAGCCGGATCTCATGCAGTGGCTGGATCTGGTCGCCTTGGGGACGGTCTGCGACGTGGTGCCCTTGACCGGCCTCAACCGCGCCCTTGTCGCGCAGGGCCTGAAGGTGATGAGCCAGCGCCGCAATATCGGCATCAGCGCGCTCAGCGACGTTGCCAAGGTGACGGAGCGGCCGGGAACCTATCACGCCGGCTTCCTGTTCGGCCCGCGGGTCAATGCCGGCGGCCGCATCGGCGCTTCCGATCTCGGCGCCCTGCTGTTGAGTGGCGATGACGCGGCTGCGGCAGCCGGCCTGGCACAACGCCTCGACGTCCTGAATGGCGAAAGGCGCGCCATCGAAGCCGAGGTTCTGGCCGCCGCCATCACCGCCGCCGAGAAACAGGCGGCCGATAATCCGCATCTCATTCTGGTGGCCGCGCAAGGCTGGCATCCCGGCGTCATCGGCATCGTCGCCGGCCGGCTGAAGGACCGCTACCAGCGCCCGGTCTGCGTCGTGGCGCTGGATGAAAATGGCCACGGCAAGGGCTCCGGTCGGTCGGTCGCCGGGCTGCATCTCGGTAACGCCATCATTGCCGCCCGCGAAGCCGGAATCATCGAGCGGGGCGGCGGCCACGCCATGGCCGCGGGTTTCGAAACGGCGGAAGGGCGCCTCGCCGAACTCACCCGGTTCATCTCCAGCCGCTTCACCGACGAGTTGGATGGCAGCCCGCTGGTGCCGGTCCTGCAGCTGGACGGGGCGCTGCAGCCGCGCGCGGCGACGCCGGATTTCGTCGCCATGCTGGAGCGCATTGGCCCCTTCGGCAGCGGCAATCCGGAGCCGCGTTTCGTCCTGCCCGATGCCCGCATCGCCTTTGCCGACCCGGTCGGGACCGGCCATGTGCGGTGCCAGATTCAAGGCGCCGACGGCACCCGGCTGAAGGCGATCGCCTTCCGGGTCGCCGAGGAGCCTTTGGGGCGCATGCTGTTGAGCAGCCGAGGGACCACGCTGCATCTGGCCGGCAATCTGCGGGTCGACCGCTGGCAGGGCCGGGAAGAGGTGCAACTGCAGATCGAGGATGCTGCGGCTGCAGGCTGACAGGGGACCTCTTTATTTCCTGAAATCAGCTACTTGGATTCACTTCCTCAGGTTCCATCTTTTTTCCGCCGGAGCCGGCGACTCAGCGTTTCGGGGTTGCAATTGGGGCCTGTCGCGGCTAAATAAGCGCCGTTCCGTGGCGCGGCACTTGCCGCCTGCCACCGGCCCTTAGTCCCCATCGTCTAGAGGCCTAGGACATCGCCCTTTCACGGCGGTAACAGGGGTTCGAATCCCCTTGGGGACGCCAGCTTTTGCTGGCACATAATTTGTAGATCCGTCCAGATCCACATCACGTTGCCTCCCAATCGAAGGGGCGCGCTTTCGCCGTTTTGCACGGCAACTCGAAGCGGCAGCGGTATCTTAATATCCTGCACTGAATATTCCTTTCGCAGGACAGAAAAAGAGAGACGACGCGTGGGTAGGATGACGTACCGATTGGCGGCACTGCTGATCCTGGCAGCCGGCCTCTGGCGGCCGACAGCCGGGGCAGACGCGCGCGAATTGCGGGTGATCGCCGAGGCCTTTCCCACCATCGCCGAAAAGGCGCCGGATGGCAGCCTGAGCGGTGTCGGTGTCGAAATCACACGGGCGATTGCCGCCAAGCTGAACCTGCCGATGACCATCACCGTCTTTCCCTGGGGCCGCAGCCTGGCGGAGATGCAGCGCGGCGAGGCCGATATTCTGATCGGGCCCTATCCGACGCCGGAGCGCGCCGCCTATATGGATTTTTCGGTCCAGGCCATTTACCGCGCCAAGGTTGTCCTGTTCGCGCCGGCGGACAAGCGGCTCGACTGGCAGGGTGATTTCAACAAGCTCGCGGGTTTGCGCATCGGGACGACATTGGCCTGGTATTACGGCGCCAATTTCGAACGTCATCGCGCGTCCTTGAAACTGGAAGAGACGACGCATCAGCCCGATGCGTTCCAGATGCTGATGCATGACCGCATCGATCTCGTCATTACGACGGAATCGGCCGGGCAGGCGGCGATCGACCAGCTGGGGCTTGCCGGCCGGGTGGTCGAGTTGACCCCGCCCGTCGATATCCTCGAAGGACATATCGGCTT
Source organism: Dongiaceae bacterium (assembly GCA_035539215.1). GTDB lineage: Bacteria > Pseudomonadota > Alphaproteobacteria > Dongiales > Dongiaceae > Dongia_B. Next base: position 95,391 of record DATLIX010000012.1, read on the forward strand.
TTCCAAGAAGCCTGAGATGCAGGCGGTGCGGGAGGCCTTCGACCGGGCGCTGGACGCATTGGTCGCGGATGGCACGGTTGCCCGGATCAACCAGAGATACGGCCGTTTCTACTGACCATCGGCCCCCGCGTGGCGGCCGGCATGGCGGCCCGCGGCAGGCGACTGCCTGACGCATCCCTCTCATGGAAGGGCGCTCCAGGGTCGGACCGCTTCACATGAAATCGCATCGCGGTTTCGCGTAAAGCGTGAATCCGCCTCTCTTCAATAAGATAGAGAGCGATTCACGTTTCAGATGGAAGCCTGCGGGCTTCCGTCTCAAACGATCGCGCTCTAGACTGGCCGCCATGGGGGAGGAGCCGAATCGATGAAGCAAATCGAAATCCGGCTTGCCGTTGTGCTTTATGGCGGCGTGTCGCTGGCGGTCTATATCCACGGCGTCACCCGGGAAATCCTCAATCTGGTGCGGGCCTCCAAGCTGCTGCATGACGCGGAGGCGGAAGGTTTCAGCAAGCAGGGCGATTCCACGGCGGTGTACGGGGAGGTCCTGAGGGCGCTTGGGCGGGACATCGACCTGCGGGTTGTCGTCGATCTGGTTTCCGGCGCTTCGGCGGGCGGTATCAATGGCGTGATGCTGGCGCGGGCGCTGGCGCATGACCTGCCCTTGGAGCCGCATCAATACCTATGGCTGCGCAATGCCGACGTGACCCGGCTCGCGCCGCCGACCAGCCAGTTCAACCGCATGGCGAAAGCGGTGGTCGCACCGGTTCTCTACCGCATGCTTCTGGGCCGGTTCGGACAGCAGATTCGCGACCCGGAGACGCGGCAAAAGCTGGGCTACTTCATGCAAACCCAGTGGTTCACCCCGCCTTTTTCCGGCGAGCGCTTCACCAGATGGATGCTTGATGCCTGCGACAAGATGGAGCGGCGCGGCAAACGCCGCGGCAGCCTGCTGCCGCCCGGTCATCGTCTCGACCTTTTCGTGACCCTGACGGATTATCGCGGGCACAGCCATCTGATCGCGCTGCACGATCCGCCCAGCGTCGAAGAGACCGAACACCGGCGCATCATCTCCTTCACCTGCAAACGTGCGCTGTCCGGCGAGATCACCAGCGAGTTCGACAGCGACCATGTGCCATCTTTGGTCTTTGCGGCGCGTGCGACCGCTTCTTTTCCCGGCGCCTTTCCGCCGGCGACGATCGCCGAGATGGATAGGGTCCTGGCACGGCGCGGCCGCGCCTGGCCGTCGCGCGAGACGTTCCTGACGGAGAAGCTGTTTGCCGGCGGCGGCGAGGTAAACAACACCAGCTATTTCATCGACGGCAGCGTGGTGATGAATAAGCCGTTCTCGCCGGTCATTCATGCCTTGGGCAATCGACCGGCGAGCCGGGAAGTTGTGCGACGGATCATCTATGTCGATCCCAATCCGCGCCGGGACGGGCATCAGCATAGCGAAGCGGGTGCGCCCGGTTTTTTCCGCACCATCCTGGCCTCGATGGCGGTGATCCCCCGCAACGAACCCATCGCCGACGATCTGATGGCGATCCAGGGATGGAATGAGCGGTCGCGCCGCATGGCGGAGATCCTGGCGGCGGCAGATCCCCAGGTCGAGAAACTGGTCGATGAGATTGTGCAGGACGATCCCGACAATCCGCCCACTATCGAACAGGTGGCCCGCTACCGTGCCATGGCCAATGACAAGGCGCATGCCGGTGCTGGTTACGCCTATCTCAGCTATCAGACATTGAAACGCCGCCGGTTGATCGACCGGCTGGCCCGTCTCATTGCCGCCCTGGCAAAATCGGACCCCGCCGGCAATCGCAGCGATCGGATCGAGGAGTTGCTGGATCGCTCCGTGGCCCTGAACGGCTCGACCGGGGCAACGGCGATCGTGCCCTTTCTACGCGGCTTCGATATCGATTTCCGCCTGCGTCGGGTTCGCTTCGTCATTCGGCGCCTGAACGAGCTCTACCGCGACGTCGGCAGCGACCGGGCGCAGGTCGTCTCCAGCGCCATCGACGATCTGAAGACCACGCTCTATGACGTCATCGAGCGCCTGTCGCGGTTGTGGCAGCCGAAAACCTATGGACCGGACGTGGTCGCGGTGGCGGTCAATATCGCGGAACTGGCAGATGCGGGCGGCGCTATCGACCCATCGCTGCTTGCACCGTTCGAACAGGTCATGGCGCTGACGGAGGTCGACCATGATATCGATGAGATCATCTCGCTGATGGGGCTTGCCTATCTGCCGGCCCTGGCACGGCGGGCCGTGGCCATGTCCTATGTCGGCTTCTCCTTTTACGACCTCATCACCTTTCCGATCCTGCAATGGACGGATATGGACGAGATCAATGAGGTGCTGGTGGATCGGATCAGCCCGGCGGATGCCCACGGCATCGGCGAGGCGCATGTCGTGCTGAAGGGAACGGCGCTGATGAATTTCGGCGCCTTCTTCAATCGCGCCTGGCGTGAGCATGACTATCTCTGGGGCCGGCTCAACGCCGCCGATAGATGTCTCGACATGCTGCTGTCGGCGGTGGGGCCGCGTCTGGCACAACCGCTCGACACCACTGCCATCCGGCAGCGTCTCTTCAATGCGATCCTCGATGCCGAGGCGCCGAACCTGCGCGCGGATCCGGATCTGATCGACAATCTCAGGCGCAAACTGAATGAGGCGGGCTGAGCGGCCATGCGCGACAGATTACCGCCCCTGGACTGGCTGCGAACCTTCGAAGCAGCGGCACGGCTGAACAGCTTTGCGGCGGCAGCCGAGGAACTGGGGATGACCCAGGCCAGCACCAGCCACCATATCCGCAGCCTGGAGAAATGGCTTGGCGCGGCACTTTTCGAAAGATTGCCGCGCAGTGTCCAGCTAACCGAAATCGGCAGCGGCTATCTTCCGGCGGTGCGGCGCGCCTTGAACGAGCTATCCGATGCGACCGTCGATCTCTTCGGCCGGGCGGCGCGGCGGTCGATCACCATTCAGGCGCCGGCTGCCTTTGCCACCCTCTGGCTGGCGCCCCGTCTGCACCGCTTCGTCAGGACATATCCGCAGATTGAACTGCGCTTGCAGACCTTGAACTGGCCAGGCGCCGGGACAGATGACGAGATCGATATCGATATCCGTTACGGCGACGGGACATGGCCTGGTTTCACCAGCCAGCTGCTGCTCGAAGAGCCGGCGGTACTTGTCTGCTCACCGGCCCTGGGGCGCGGGAAGGGTACGATGACGACGCTGTCGGATCTCGGCGACACGCCTTTCATCCATATTCTGGGGACCGGCGATCTCTGGCGGGAGATCGGCAAAACCGCAGGAATGAGCGAAGCCGAGCGGACCTGGCTGAATGACAGGAAGCTGATCAAGGTCGATTCATCTCTCGCAGCCCTTGAATTGGCTGTGAGCGGTCTGGGCGCCGCGCTGGTGTTGCGGTGCTTCGCTGCTTCATATCTGAAGGATGGGCGCCTGATCAGTCCGCTTCCGCTGCAAGCGGCGACCGGCCAGGCCCATTTCATCGTCGCGCCTGCATCGCAGCGTAGCCTCGCCCCCGAAATGCTCGCTTGCCGCGATTGGCTGCTCGCCGAAGCGCAATCCGGTCCTGATGTAACTAGGATCGAAAGCCGTGAACCGAATGTTAACCTCTAGTCCCAAGGATGCAGGTCTGCGCGTGGTTATCGCCGGACCGCAATGATCCGTGCGGCCGCTGAAGCGGTTTTTCGGTAATCCGACTTTTGAGTTTGCGGAGATCTGATTGCTCTATAGCGCGACCACGCTTCCCCGCTGGATCGATCCGGTCTTCAGATTCTCTGCGGCGGTGGTGACAGCGTGGTTTGTCAGCCGCGCGATGCGGGCGTTTTTGGATGCGCCCAATAACGTCATTCTCGTTTTGCTGGTCATGTCGGAAACCATTTCGTTGATCACGATCATCCTGTCGCGCCGACCGACGATACGTGACGTCCACCCCGCCTATATGGCGTTGACGGTCAGCGCCAGTTTCATCGTGCCGCTTTTCATTTCCGTGCGTGACAATATCGTCCTCATCCCGCAATCGATCGGCGCAATCGCCTCCGGGATAGGCCTGGTCTGGATCATCTATGCCAAGCTGTCGCTCGGCCGTTCATTCGGCCTGCTGGCCGCCAAACGCGAGATCAAGGTGAAGGGCGCCTACAGCTTCGTACGGCACCCGATCTATGCCGGCTATTTCATCATCCATGTCGCATTTCTGCTGACCAGCTACGATCACGTGAACCTGGTCGTCATTGTCGGCCTCTATTGCATGCAGATTCTGCGGGCGCTGCGTGAAGAGAGCATCCTGCAGGAGGACGCACTCTATCGCGACTACTGCAAGAAAGTGCCCTATCGCTTCATCTACGGCGTTTTCTGACGGCTCGTGGTGGCTGACCCGGATGACTCAGCGCCGCCCCAGTGCATAGAGGGCCAGCCATTCCTGGGCGATATGCGCGGCAGCCAGCGCCGTGATTTCACCGACATCGTAAGCCGGCGCAACTTCTACCACGTCCATGCCGACGAAATGCAGGCCGGCGAAGCCGCGTAGAATGGCCAATGCCTGGGCGGAGCTCAGCCCGCCTGCAACCGGCGTTCCAGTGCCGGGGGCGAAAGCGGGGTCCAGGCAATCGATGTCGAAAGTGAGATAGGCCTTCCTGTCGCCGACGATGCGCCGGACTTCAGCGATCACGGCTTTGACGCCGTATTCATGCACCCAGTTCGCATCCAGAACATTGAAACCCATGAGATCGTCGTTGTGGGTGCGCAGGCCGATCTGCACGGAAGCCCGCGGATCGACCAGACCTTCGCGTGCCGCATGATAGAACATGGTGCCATGATCGACGCGTCCATCTCCCGCGGCATCGTTCCAGGTGTCGGAATGGGCGTCAAAATGAACGAGGGAGAGAGGACCGTGTTTGCGGACATGGGCCCTTAGCAGCGGATAGCTGATGAAATGGTCGCCGCCGATCGACAGCAGGGCGGCATTCTGGTCGAGGATTGCCGTGGCATGCGCTTCGATCGCGGCGGGGATCGTCTCCGGACGGCCATGATCCCACAGGCAATCGCCATAATCGATAACCGCCATCTCTTCGCAAGGATCGATCGGGCAGCCATAGGGGCGTGTCCAGGCCATATGACTGGATGCGGCCCGCACGGCGCGCGGACCGAAACGGGCGCCGGGCCGGTTGGTGGTCGCCGTATCCAGCGGGAATCCCGTCACCGCGACATCGACGCCCGCCAAATCCTTGGTATATTTGCGACGGAGAAAACTGAGGGCGCCGGCAAAAGTCGGCTCCATCTGCGTCCCTTTCAAGGAGGCGGCGGTGAAGGCGCGGTCATTGCTTACGGTAGCGCTCATATCGATCTCCCAACATCGACCGTCTGGCGGCCGGCCATGATCGTTGAATCTTCGTTCAACTTTTCGCGGATACTCTTGACCGGCGATGGTGTTATGTCAACCGATCGCCGTGAATGACCCGGGGCGGCGGGGTCGCTTCCATCCTCTTCGACGGCACGCAGGGAGATCCTCAAATATGGTGGATGGCATTTCAATTCGCCCAGCCGAAGCCGCGGATCACCCCAGTCTCAAAGCTGGCCTGATCGCGCTGCAGGAATATGAATGCGCGCTGCATGACAGCAGGCTGCCGCCGCACGCCACGGCCGAGCCGTACCTTGCCTGGATGCTGGGCCAGGTGGCGCAATTCGACGGTATCTGCCTGGTCGCCTCCCAGGGAGATGTTTTCGTCGGTTTCATTGCCGGTTGGGTGGAACGGGCTGAAAACCCGGCGGAGACTGAAGATTCGACGACCTTCGGTTATATTTCCGACATTTGCCTGTTGCCGCGCTGGCGCGGGCTCGGCTTGTCCGGCACTTTGCTGTCGGCAATGGAAGCTCATTTCGCCAGTCGCGCCGTCAAGCGCGTGCGTATTTCCACTTTGGCGAATAACCAGGCGGCTCTCGCCGCCTATCGGGCTGCCGGCTTTCTGCCTTATGAAACCGTGCTGGAAAAAACCATACGTTCCGCCGGAGAAAGGGCCTAACATTGGGCAGCCCAATCGGGCGGCATCATCAAGAAATTTTCATGTCCCAAAGCATATTGCGGTGCAATAAAAGGCGCTGCATCCTATGGTCCATCGTACAATCCAACCTCACCACACAGTTTCATCGACAGCGCCCCGCATCGCGCAAGGCAAGCAAGGAGACAATCTATGTTGAAGGGAAAAACAGCCGTCGTAACCGGCTCGACCAGCGGCATCGGCCTGGCAATCGCCCGCGCGCTGGCTGCGCAGGGCAGCAATGTGGTGATCAACGGCTTCGGCGACGCGGCGGCGATCGAGAAGGAACGCGCGGCGATCGAAAGCGAATACGGCGTCAAAGCCAGCTATGACGCCGCGGATATGACGAAGGGGGCTGAGATCGCCGCCATGATCGCCAAGGCGGAAAAAACCTATGGCTCGGTCGATATCCTGGTCAACAATGCGGGTATCCAGCACGTCGCCCCGATCGAGGAGTTTCCCGTCGAGAAATGGGATGCCATCATCGCCATTAATCTCTCGGCCGCCTTCCATGCGATCCGCGCCGCCATCCCCGGCATGAAACAGCGCAAATGGGGACGCATCATCAACACCGCCTCCGCCCACGCTCTGGTTGCGTCACCCTTCAAATCCGCTTATGTCGCCGCCAAGCACGGCATCGCCGGCCTGACCAAGACGGCCGCCCTGGAACTGGCGACATTCGGCATCACGGTCAACGCCATTTGCCCGGGCTATGTCTGGACCCCGCTGGTGGAAAAGCAGATCGCCGATACTGCCAAGGCGCGCGGCATCAGCGAAGATGATGTGAAGAAAAACGTCTTGCTGGCGGCCCAGCCCAACAAGGAATTCGTCACCGTCGAAGACGTCGCCGCCCTGGCCGTCTATCTCGCTTCCGATGCCGGCAAGTCGATCAACGGCTCGATGCAATCGATCGACGGCGGCTGGACGGCTGAGTAGCGCCGACGCTTTCGGGTCGGAGCAGCAGGGCTTCGACCCGAACGCCCCCTCGCGAGGCACCGCCCGCAAACTAATTGACAGAATCCTTTTCAGGCGTCATCTCAGAACCTGAGGGGATAGATGCGGGCGGCGCGACGATTCTGCCGTCGCATTGTGCTGACGTCCCCGGCTTCATGTATCGAGGTGCCCGAAGAGCACCGGTTCTTGGCGGGGAGGGGCGGGATGTCCAGGGAATCCACTAAACAGTCATCAAACGGCAAGAAATGGGCGCGTTGGCTGTTGATTCTACCCTTCATCGCTGTCCTTTGGGTGCCCTTTTACAACAGCGTCGAGCCCAGCCTTGGCGGTGTCCCCTTTTTCTACTGGTATCAGCTGCTGTGGGTCCTGATCAGCTCGGTGCTGATCTATTTCATCTATCTGACTGAGGGGTGAGGCCGGCCACCGGCCTCCACTAGCCGCGTCACGATCGACGAAACCGCCGCATCAGGCTGCCGAGATTTCAGGGGATATACAAATGCCGAATTGGACCGCCACCATTGTCTTTGTGCTGCTGTTTGTTCTGGTCACCTATCTCGGCTTTGCGGCCGCGCGGTGGCGGCAGGGCGATCTCAATCATCTGCACGAATGGGGCCTCGGTGGGCGGCGTTTCGGCACCATCGTCACCTGGTTCCTGCTCGGCGGCGACCTTTACACGGCCTACACCTTCGTTGCCGTTCCGGCCTTGGTCTATGGTGCCGGCGCTGTCGGCTTCTTCGCCGTTCCCTATACGATTTTGATCTACCCGATCCTGTTCCTAGTGTTCCCGCGGCTGTGGACGGTCGCGCATCGCAAGGGCTATGTGACGCCGGCCGATTTCGTGCGCGGGCGTTACGGCAATCGCTGGCTGGCGCTGGCGATCGCTCTGACCGGCGTGGTTGCCACCATGCCCTATATCGCCTTGCAGCTGGTCGGCATGGAAGTCGTGATCGGCGCTCTCGGCTTTCATGCCGAAGGCCTGATCGGCGATCTGCCGCTCATCATCGCCTTCATCATTCTCGCGGCCTTCACTTATACCAGCGGATTGCGCGCACCGGCGATGATCGCTGTCGTGAAAGACGTGCTGATCTATATCGCGGTGATTGCCGCTGTCATCGTGGTGCCGGCCAAGCTCGGCGGTTTCAGCGCGATCTTTGCAAAGATCGATGCGGCAAAGGCCATTCTTCCGGTGCCGGCCGACGGCGCGACGATTCCCTTCAGCGGCTATGCCACCTTGGCCCTCGGCTCGGCCCTGGCCCTGTTCCTCTATCCGCATTCGATGACCGCTATTCTCTCCTCAAGTGACGGGCGCGTCATCCGGCGCAATGCCTCGATCCTGCCGGCCTATTCGCTGGTGCTCGGTCTGCTGGCCCTGCTGGGCTTCATGGCGGTGGCGGCGGGCGTCGGCCAAGCGCCGGAATTCGCCGACGGCTTCAAGCAATATGGCGCGAACTTCGCCGTGCCGGCGCTGTTCCTGGCGATGTTCCCTTCCTGGTTTGTCGGTGTGGCCTTCGCGGCGATTGCAATCGGGGCGCTGGTGCCTGCGGCGATCATGTCGATTGCTTGCGCCAATCTTTATACCCGCAACATCTATCGCGAATTCATCAACCCCAATTGCAGCCATATCCAGGAATCCAGCCAGGCCAAGATGATGTCGCTGCTGGTCAAAGTCGGCGCGCTCTTCTTCGTGGTTTACCTGCCGCAGCAATATGCCATCCAGATGCAGCTTCTCGGCGGCATCTGGATCATCCAGACACTTCCCGCCATCATGCTGGGCCTGTACACGCGCTGGTTCAATTCCTGGGCGCTGCTGGTCGGCTGGGCCGTCAGCATGGTTGCCGGAACCTGGATGGAAGCCAGCCTCGGCTTCAAGGGTGCGGTGTTCCCGCTGCATATCCTCGGCTACAGCTTCCCGTGCTATATCGCCCTGGCGACCGTCGCTCTGAACATCGTGATATCGGGCATCCTGACCGTGGTGCTGCAATACGGTGCGCCGGACCGGCATGCGGATGATACCACGGCCGCCGATTACGTCTGACATCGCCCGTACAGCTCTGCATGGCGATGAATCCGCAGGTCCGGCCGTCCATCCAGACGGGCCGGGCCACGCGCGCCGGCGATTTGTAAATCAACCGAAAATTAACCCTGATTAGCCAAAATCAATGGGATAGGGCGCGCGTTTTGGCGTCGCGCCCGGACTTCTTTGGCAGTGCGTTTGACGCATCCTGCTGGCGCGAAGGCACTTGGCGCTCACAATGAGCATGGCGGCTGCCGAACCGATTGTCTGTTGCCGGCAATCAGCGGAAAGCGACCGATGGATGGGATTGACGTGACCGACCAGTTCGTGACCGAGGGGCCGCTTCCTGCGGAGCATGCAGCCAGCGGGGCGAAGATCCTGGTCTTTGTCCCCATGTATAATTGCGCAGAGCAGATCTCGCGGGTCGTCGCCCAATTTACCGCGCCGCTGCAGCGGCGGTTTTCGAAGCTGATCCTCGTCGACAACCGATCCACCGACGGTGGGCTTGAGAAGGCGGCCGCGGCGATCGCGTCACTGGCGGGGATCGACGTGGAGATCTTACGCAACACGGAGAATTACGGCCTTGGCGGTTCCCATAAGGTCGCTTTTTCACAGGCGATAGAGCAGGGGTTTGACTACATCGTCGTGCTGCACGGCGATGATCAGGGCTCGATTGCCGACCTCGTGCCCCACCTTGATCGCGGCCTTCATCAGGAGGTCGACTGTTTACTGGGCGCCCGTTTCATGCGTGGCAGCCAATTGCAGGGTTATTCCGCCTTCCGCACTTTCGGCAACAGGATCTTCAACCTGCTTTTTTCGATCGCGGCCAAACGGCGGCTCTATGATCTCGGCTCCGGCCTCAATCTCTATGCAGTCGGCGCCTTGAAGGACCGGGCCTGGCTGACTTTTCCCGATGACCTGACTTTCAACTACTACATGATCCTCGCCAGTGCGGCAAAGAGCTGGAAGATGCGCTTCTTTCCGTTGACCTGGCGGGAAGAGGATCAGCGGTCGAACGTGAAGCTGTTTCGTCAGGCCTGGAAAGTGATTGCCATCTTGCTGTCATTCATTGCCCGGCCGAACCACTTCCTGACTGCTGATTGGCGTGCCGTTCCGGGACGAAGCTATCACGCAGAGATCGTCAAGCGACAGTATCGGATCGAAGCGGCGAAGGCGGTACTGCGATGATGTTTCGCGATGAGCTCGGCATCGCGCCGAACTGGTACAGATACATGTCGGCCCTGGCTTTCATGGGCTGCGGCATCGCCATGCTTGCCGGCCTGGTGCTGCTCTCAGCGACGTCGCCTGCGATTGCCGACTGGAATGTGGTTGTTACGGCCGGAGCGCTCTATATCGTATCGCAGGGATTGCGCGCCTTGCGATTGGCAATCATCGTCGGTGATCCGGGAAAAAGCCTCCGGCAACTGGTTCAAGCGCATCTGGTGGGGGCGGCTGCATCCTTTGCCCTGCCATACAAGATCGGCGACCTTCTGCGCATCATGGAGCTTGCTTTTGTATTGCGCCGCCGGCGCAACTACGGAATCTGGCGCGCGGTTCTGGTGATGTGGATCGAACGCGTCTATGACGCCTTGCCGATCGCCGTCCTTCTCTTTTTCCTCGGCGTGACTATCGGGGAAGATACGTTGCGGCTGGTCGCGCCGATCTTGGCGGCGATGATCGCCTTCATTATCGTGACGCTGCTGACCTTTTTCGTGCTGCCGGAAAACCTTGACGGATTGGCCTTGTTTCTTGCGCGACGCTATCACGGCAATCGTGTCGTCGCCGTCCTGCGTGCAATTGACCGCCTCTATCACCTGGCCGCAGATGCGCGGCGCATGCTGCATCGCAAGCATATCACGCTGATCTCCATTTCCGCAGTCATCTGGATTGCTGAAATTACTACTGTCGGTCTCATCCTGGGCAAAGGGGAAATCCGCGGGTCAGCCACGGCGCTGCTGCGCTTCCTATCAGGCCTGCTGTCGCCAACCTCCACACCAGAATTGAATGACCTGAGCGTCTATTCGGTGACGATCGGCCTGCCGTTGCTGGTTCTGGGGATGATTGCCTGGGTCGCCGCGATACGCTCCGGCCGGCTTTCTGTTGTAACAGGCTCAGGAGCGCTCAACCGATTGGCGGCGCAGAGACCCCAATGATGAAACTCATCTATGACGATGCGATCACTGTCACGCCCGAAGTTACCGATATCGTCGGTATTCGGCATTACGGCGATCTCCTGCATGGCAAGCGACGTTTGTCGTCGATCGTACGCGAAGCCGCGGAAAGTGCCGGCATAGAGGATATCGTTCACTTCCGCCAGCTCGAGGATCTGCAGTCATTGGCGGACAGTATCGACAACCAGCAGGTCGGACGGCGCTTTCTCTATCTGCCGTCGAATGTCATCGCCTTGGGCGGTAAGATGGCGCTGACGGCGCTCTTCGGCAAATTGCGGTGGTTGCGGCAGAACGTATTGGTGACGGCCGCGGGCGGAACGCCGCATGGTGCCGTCGGAGGCGCCAATGCCTGGTCTGGTGCGGCTGCGCTCGATATCGACGCCTTCAAGCGGCTGATCGAACAGCGATGTCAAGGGACGATCCCCGCCGTCCACGGCGAGCGCCGGGGCAGTTTCGCCGATATCGGCAACGGCGCCAATCTGGTCGATCTCAGTGACAAGGCATATCTGTTGAAGTTCCTTGGCAGCCATTTCGAGGTGCGCCATTTCAACGCCATCTCCTTTGACGACTACACCATCCGCAAATCGTCGCAGAACAAGGAGAAGATCCGCCAGGAATTTACTTACTGGAGCCTGCTGCCGGACCGTATGAAATTCTGGTTCGTCCAACCTTACGATCTGATGGAGGAGGGGGACACCGCTTCCTACGCGATGGAACGCCTGCATATTCCTGATATGGCGCTGCAATGGATTCATGGTGCCATCACGTCGAACGTCTTTGACCGCTTTCTCGATCGCGCGTTTCACTTTCTCCTGCAGCGTCCCACTCAATCGGTCGATCGCGAGGTCGCCTTGAAGCTGCGCCGGAGCCTTTATCGCGACAAGCTGACTGCGCGGATGGATGACTTGCGCAAGACAACGCCGGCATCGCAAATCGATTTCCTGCTGCGATCAACGGGGATCGCCGTCGCCGAAGACAGTTTTACGCGACTGGTGGAAAGATATGCCGTGCTGCTGGACAGATTCGAACGTCAGCGTACGGACCGGCTGACTGTCATCGGCCACGGCGATTTCTGCTTTTCAAATATTCTCTATGAAAAGAACAGCAATCTGATTCGACTGATCGATCCGCGCGGTGCGCTCAGGGCGGAAGACTTGTGGACCGATCCCTATTATGATCTCGCCAAGCTGTCGCATTCGATCCTGGGAAATTACGACTTCATCAATAATGGCCTGTATGACCTGGTTCTGGACGAGGGCTTGAAGCCGCGCCTCACCTTAAACATAAGAGCGCCGCTGGACGAGATGAAGCAGGCGTTCAGGGAGCGTCTTGCCGCGCACGGCTTCGATCTGCATCTCGTACGGCTTTATGAGGCTTCGCTGTTCCTGTCCATGGTGCCGTTGCACATCGATGTTCCAAGCAAGGCCCTGGCATTCCTGATCAATGCCGAGGACATCCTGGCGCGGCTCGAGAGCGGCGCGGTGCTATAGGGCGAGGCGGGCCGGCGCCGCCCCCTCAGGGCAGGGGCGGCTGATCGTCGTCGGCAAACTGCCGGACCTCGTCCGGCGTTCCCAGCGGATGCACCGCCGTGATGGGGACAGGGTGCATATAGACGCGGCCATTTTCGGCAATGAGCTGATTATACATCGGTGCAATATAGCGCTCGCCGGCCTCCAGGCGATCCGAGGTCCCGTAGAAGCGCTGATATAGGTTCGCATAAAGCGCAGCCGATCTGAACCAGTAGAGCCCGATCGTCGCATGCGGTGAAATCCGCTGCTTCTCACGTATTTCCAGAATGCGATCATCGGCGTCGGTTATCCTGGCGAAGCTCCAGCCGTTGCCTGCACCTTCGAAGCAGGGAATCCAGCCGTCGCCGTGTGGAGCCCCGAATGGCAGGGCGCGCGGTTCGACATAGGTGTCGATATTGTAAATGAGCAGCGGCGCCTCGGATGAGATCATCGGGAGAGCCTTGAAGGCCGTCGTGGCCTGGCCATCCGTAGGCGCGTCAAGTTCCAGAAGCGACCACTCGGCGATGCCGAGCTTGAGCGTTTCCGCCGCAAGAAAGGTGCCGCACTGATCTGCCGCCCTGGCAATAAAAAGGACCGGACTGCCGGCGCGAATGAAATTGGCGAGACTGGAGAGCGACCAGAAGAACAGACTCCGTCCATGTACGTCGATCCGGTACTTGGGCAGGTCATAGCCAGCATTGCGAAAACGTTGCCCAAAACCTGCCATCGTGATGACGATATGCGGGGGCTGCCGTGAGGACATGATCAGCTGCCGTTCCTCACCCACATCTGCCAGACCGGCGTCTCGCCTGCGATATGGAAATTGGCATGGAGATAGTCGGACACCATGCTGAAGAGCTTTTCGTGGTCATAGATCTTCAGCACCATGACCACATTCGCATCGCTGAAATCCTTCTCCGGCATGATCGGGGAACGCGGACCAAAGGTGCGTTCATAATCCATCCAGGCAGCCATATGCCGCGGCGGCATTGTCTTTGTCGCCACCGTCATCAACGGCGCCGAGTAGAGTGTGACGATACGGGGTGTGTTCGGCTTATTGGCTTCGAAGAGCTTGTAGCCGTCGTCCAGGACGCCTGCGATGTCATTATGCCAGCTCGTCAGCGACTTCACGCTGTAGAGGGCGGGATCTATCTTTCCCGCCAGAACATCGCCGATGATGCCGGGTGTCGGATCTATCGGAACCGTGAGTCCTTGCAGGATCGGCGACAGAGTCGAGGCTGGTTGACCGAGGTTGAAGGCCGTCTTCACCGTATGCAGAACAATGCCGCGGCCGCTGTTCAGGACGGTGCAGCCAGCAATGAAAGTGAGCACGAGGCCCGCAAGAATGACGGCCGGCCGGTCCGTCGATCCCAGGAGAGGGCGCGTTGCCGCTTGCTCTCGCCGCATTTGCCGCTTCCAGATCGCCGCAAAGACAATCGCCATGGCAACGACCTGGCTCGGTATCGCATGCTCGTGGTTCTGCCAGGCAAGTCCGAGGCTTCCGCCAGTCGCGATCATGCAGACCAGTAGCGTACGGTTTCCGCTTCTGCGCTCTTCCAGGGTCTGGCTTGATCGCCCGAGCCAGACGGCGAAACAAAGCGGTGCGAGCAGGGCGAACCACTCGCTGGACAGCGTGGTTTTCAGGTTGACCAACCTGAAGGGATCATAGGATTGCGCGGAGATCGGCGAGGCGAGAGAGGTGCGGTGCAGATCGCTGAAATAGGCTGCCATGAGGGGGCCGGACCACCAGATGACGGAGAGCGTGGCGGCAAGCAGCACGCCTGCGACGAAGCAGCTGCGGCGGTTGGCGGGAACCAGGACGATCCCCAGCAAGATAGTCACGATCGCCACCAGGGCGAAGGTCATTTTCAGGTAAAACAGCGCCAAAGCGAGCAGAAAAAGCAGGATCGCGTCTGTGATCCATCGGCCTTTGCGATGCTGCAGCGGTTCCAGAAGGCATGCCGCGACAAGCGGCGTCATCAGAACCCAGCCATGCCGATTGTAGCTCGCGAGAAAACTGAGGCTTGAGGAATCATCCAGGTCGCTCGGCGAGATACATAACAGGCCGACCATGAGGATCAGGATGGCGCGCAGGCTTGCGGGAAGCCTGTCACGGGTCGCAAGTATCGTTGCCCAAAGAGCGAAGGGCAGGAAGATGAGCTGTTCCCACAAGACTAATTTGGGCGTGAATCCGAAGATCCGTGCCGCGAGGCCGAGGCTGACATAATAGAGGTCCCCGACCGGCGTATAGAAATCCAGGTGAGGCCATTGCCCATTCAGTGACCGCAGGGCGCCATCCAGGGGAATGAAGAAGTCATAGGTATAGTCTGACAGCAGGATGCGCGGGGAAGCGGCCATCATCCCGGCAAAGACGATGACAATCGCCACTGCCAGGGCGAGGACTTTCGTTGCAGTTCGTTGCTTCTGTTGCAGGGAAGCCGCAAAACGCCAGAAAGTCCGGTCGAATATATCGGGCGCTAATTCAGCGGGTTTGTGCATTCTGTTCACCCGTTCGCATGGTCTCTGGACGGCGCAAAAGTCGGATGCCGCCGGATCACGCGATATTTAGCCGATTACTGTGGCGGCGTGCCATAGACCGGAACATCGGTCCTGGTTCCGGTGACCTCACCATTGGGAGAGACTTTCATCTTGATCTTGCTTTGGACCTGGGTCACCGGGCCTGGTGTGGTATCTTGGCTGCTTGTATCGGGAGCGGGGGCGCTGAAAATGCCGCCGCCGGTGCTGCCGCCGATATTGGAGCCGGGAATCATCGTGCAATTCTGTGCGCAAGCATAACTGTCCTGGCTCATCGTACCGCCGCGCGGCCCATGAACGATCACCAAGCCGTCATTGCCGTCGGACACGACAACCATTCTCTTCAGGATGATTTTCTGCTCGGGGTCGAGAATCAACAGGCTGGTACGACCGGGCTGCTTACCAATGATGATCATGTGATCAGGCGTCTGCAAGGTGACATCCGCGACATTGGGATTAGCGATGATGATGTCCTTGGGATTGCCCTGCAATCGAATGATCTCGGCGCTGTTGAGCGGAATGGAAAGAATACCATCGGCGCGGGCCCGCGAAGTATAAACCGGGATCGCCGCTGAGATCGCACAAAGCAAAAGAAAGGCGCGCATAAAGGATTTATTCATCATAAGATTCCAGGATGCGTGAATGAAACGCAGGTTTCGGTCGACATCAACTATGCCTACCGGGATTTGGTGAATTCTGCGTTAACTTGTGGACCGGGTGCCTTTATGCAAGCAAGATATTCCCGATGGCTCGGGCTGAGCCTAGCAGCCGTTCTGCTGGCAGGGTGTCAGGCATTTTCCTCCGGTGGTCCGGCAACGGCGGCGGCACCCGCTGCCGACCCAAATCTGGAAGCGACAGTTCGCAAGGCTGCCGCCGACGCGGAGGCGAGCTATAATTACGGCGAGGCGGCGCAACATTATGCGACGCTTCTCGAGCGGCATCCCGACGAGCAGGACGTCGTGCTGGCCGTAGCGCGGAACCTGCGCTATTCCGGCTCGCCGCAGCAGTCGATCGTGGTAATCGACAAGCTCATCGCCAAATCGGGGACGAAAGAGCCGCTTATGGTCGAACTCGGCAAGGACTACCTTGCGGCCGATCAACTGAATCTTGCGGTATCGGTCCTGCAGCAGGCCCATGCGGGCGATCCGGGCAACTGGCAGATCCTCTCCGCCCTCGGCGTGGCGCAGGATCGTCAGGGCAATTTCAAGGATGCCCAGGCGACCTATGAAAGTGCGCTGAAGCTAGCCGCGAACAATCCGGTTCTGCTCAATAATTACGCGCTGTCGCTGGCGCAGAGCGGCCAGCTCGATGCCGCGATCACCGCTTTGCAAACGGCGACCTCACAGCCGGAAGCGACGGCTCAGACGCGGCAAAATCTCGCACTGATGTTGGCGCTGAAAGGCGACAATGCCGCCGCCACGCGTCTGATCCGCGCGGATCTGCCGGCGGATATGGCGCAGAACAACATAAGCTACTATCAGGGCCTGGGCGCGCAATAGAGGCCACTGACCGAGAGCTTCCGCCGCCTCGCTATTTCTTGAATATCGCCATCACCTGGATAACAGCCGGGCCGGCGATGACCAGGAAAAGAACCGGCAGGAAAAAGAGGATCATCGGCACGGTCAGTTTCGGCGGCAAAGCCGCGGCCTTCTTTTCCGCAGCAGCCATACGTGAATCGCGGCTCTCCTTCGCGAGGACGCGCAGGCCCACGGCGACCGGCGTTCCGTATTTTTCCGATTGCTGCAGCGTGGTGCTCAGCGACTTGAAGGCGGCCAGTCCGGTCCGTTCCGCCAAATTCTCCAAGGCCTGGCGCCGATCGTTGAGAAACGCCAGCTCAGCGGTCGTCAGGCCGAACTCTTCGGCAATCTCCGGTGTTCCTTCCACCATCTGCTCCGTTACCTTGGTGAAGGCGGCCTCGATGGACATGCCGGATTCGACACAGATCACGATCAGATCCAGCGCATCCGGATAGGCGCGCTGCAACTTAAGCTGACGCTTCGCGATGCGATTGCGTAACATGATCTGCGGCAAATAATTGCCGAGGCCTGTCGCACCGATCACCACCAGCATACGCATGGCAAACGGCCGATCCGAAAGGACGAGCGAGGTGTAGATCAGGGAACCGATCAGGAGGCCGATCGGCGCGGAAATCCGGGTAAAGAGAAAATTGACCACGGCCCGCTGCCCGCGCCGCCCGGCCTGGGCCAGCTGGATGCGCAGTGTCTTCGCCTCCAGAAGATCCTGCAGTCGAAAGCGGCGGATTGCCAGTTCCTTCCACTTCGACCCACCGCCCAGCTGCAGCTTGCTGCGGGTGTTGTAGGCCTCCTTGCGGCGATTGGCGAGTTCACGGCGACGTTCCGACACGGATTTGAGGCGGGCTTCAAAGCGGTCGCCGCGCAGAAACGGTAAACCGACGGCGATGACCGACGCGAAAGCCGCCAGGGCGGAAGCGGCAATAATGACGTTTTCAATCTCGAATTTCATCGCGGCGACCTAGTAGTCGAAATGAATGATCTTGGCCATGACGAACACACCTATCGCCATCCAGATGAGACCGATCAGGATCAGCCAGTTCCCGGTATCGGTGGTGAAAAGCAACCCCACGTATTCTGGCGACAGAACGGATAGAGCCATGGCGACAAAAACCGGCAGCGACCCCACGATCCCGGCCGAAGTCTTGGCCTCACTCGACAGCGCCTGGATCTTATCCCGCATCCGTTTGCGCGATCTGATGACGTCGGTCAGTTTCTCCAGAGTCTCGGCGAGGTTGCCGCCGGTCGACTTCTGCATGACGAGCACGATGGAAAAGAAGCGAATCTCGGCCGTGGGGACGCGCCGATAAAGTTTGGCCAGGCAATCTTCAGTGGTCAAGCCGAGCTGGATGCCCTCGGTGACGAGGCGAAATTCCAGCCCGACCGGATCAGGCATTTCACGCCCCACAATTGCCAGACATTCACCGACGGTAAGGCCAGTTCGCACACCGCGAATGAGGATGTCGATGGCGTCGGCAAACAATGAGGTGAACTTCTTGATGCGTCTGTTGACCTTGGTTCGAAGGTACAGCTTCGGCAAACCGAGCATGCCAATGATTGCGACCGCGGGGAGGCCGATAAGCGGCAATTTGAAGAAAACATAAATAAGAGAGAGGACGATGCCGAGCGCGACGGAGACGATGACAAAGGTCCGCGGCGATATCGCCAGGCCGGCCTGCATCAGCTCTTCATTCAGTTTGTAGCCACGCTTGCTGTTTTTGAGGCGCTCGATTTCCCGCAGCTTCGCTTCGACATTCAGTCGCCGATCGGTGCTTGCCTTGCTTCGCTTTCCGCCATCCGTCGAGGCGCCGACGACCGCATTGAGGCGACGTTGAAAGCGTGCGCGCGGGCCGTAAACGGCCAGAAACAACAAGCAGCTGAAACAGAGGAAGGCGACGACAAGCGCGGCAATAATGCCGACAACGACCGGCGGCAGGGAGCGCAAAGCGTCAGGCATTGGCGTTCTCGAGCAGTTCGCCGAGCTCGCGTTCTTTACCGAAATACCGAGCCCGGTCCCAGAAAGAGGGCCGTAACCCGGTAAATTTATGACGCCCGACCAGGCGTCCTGCCGCGTCTTCTCCCTGGATCTCGTAGACGAAGAGATCCTGCAGCGTGACGACTTCACCCTCCATGCCGATGACCTCGGTCACATGGGTGATCTTGCGGGAGCCGTCACGCAAACGTGCCGCCTGGATGATCACCTGGACCGCGCCGGCAATGTGCTCGCGCACGGTCTTCGCCGGCAGGTTATAGCCACCCATGGCAATCATGTTCTCGAGCCGCGAGATGCACTCGCGTGGGTTGTTGGCGTGAATCGTTCCCATCGAGCCGTCATGACCGGTATTCATGGCCTGCAGGAGATCGAAGGCCTCGGAGCCGCGGACCTCACCCACGATGATGCGTTCGGGGCGCATACGCAGACAGTTTCGCACGAGATCCCGCATCGTGACTTGTCCGACGCCCTCAAGGTTCGGCGGTCGCGTTTCCAACCGGACGACATGCGGCTGCTGCAGTTGCAATTCCGCGGCATCTTCGCAGGTGACTACCCGTTCGCCGACATCGATATATTGGGTGAGACAATTCAGGAGCGTCGTCTTACCGGAACCTGTGCCGCCAGAAATAATCGCATTCAAACGTATGTTGCCGATAATGCGAAGCAGATGCGCGCCTTCCGGAGAAATCGAACCGAACTGCATCAACTTGTCGAGGGTCAGGCGATCCCGCTTGAATTTGCGGATCGTCAGCGTAGCGCCGTCGATTGCGAGGGGAGGGACAATCACGTTGACACGGGAACCGTCCGCAAGCCGCGCGTCGCAAATCGGGCTGGCTTCATCGACCCGCCGGCCGACGGCGGAGACGATACGCTGGCAGATATTCATGAGCTGCTGGTTGTCACGGAATTTGACATCCGTGAGTTCGATCTTCCCGTCGACCTCGATATACACCTTGTTACAGCCGTTGACCATGATATCGGCGATGTCGTCGCGGGCGATCAGTGGCTCCAGCGGCCCCAGGCCCAGAACATCATTGCAGATATCGGTGATGAGAAGCTGCTGTTCGGCGGCGCTGATCGTCAGATTACGCACACCGACGATATCCGTCACGACATCGGTGATGGCCTCGCGCATGGAATTGCTATCGAGTTTAGCCAATTCGGAGAGATCGACGGTTGCGATCAGATCGTTGAAGACGCTGGCCTTCACCTCGGCGAGCCGGCCATTGAGTTCCGAGGGACGCACGGTCGTGATTGCCGCGTTGGCGGCGGCCTGTGAGGTGGCAGCCGGACTCTCAACGGGAATCCGGACCTCAGGCGTTTGCGTGGTCAGTGGTGCGCTGCGTTTGCCGAACATGCCGTCATGCCTTTACCGAAGAAGCTTTGCGACGCGTCAGCCATGCTGGCATGGACAGACTGCGACGCGACGCCTTGAGCCGGGACAGGCTGCCGACTTCCAACGCGAGCTGCCGGAGCGCCGCTGTGGCGCGATGGGTCTTGGACCTTTCGGCGAGCGCCTTCCCGTCATTGATTGCTTCGGAGAAGGCAACCGGGTCGAAACCGACTGTTACCAGCGGCTTGATGGGCAGCGCGCGCGTCGCGTCCTGCATCGTCAGCCGGCTGCGCTTCGTCATATCTGCTTTGTTGATCACCAGCCTGGGGTCACGGCCTTCGCCGCGTTTTGTCTTCAGGAAATCCAAGATGCTCTTTGCATCCCGGAGATTTGGCAGGTCCAGGCCGGCAACGACGATGAAATCATCGGCCAGAACCGAGAAATCTTCGATCCATTGGTTCCAGATATGCGGCATATCCAGGATCACGACGTCGGCCATTTGCCGCGATAGATCGACGAGCTTCTCGACGGCTGCATTACTCGGCATGATGTTGCTGCGCAGGGTGCCGTTGGTAGACAAAATCTGCAGTCTATCGTCGTCGCCGACCATGAAGCGCTTCAGCAATACCTGATCCAAACGCTGCGGATCCGTCAGGGCATCGGAGATCGGCTGCCGCGGCTCTTCATTGAAGGCGAGGGCACTCGTGCCAAAGGTGAGGTCGAGGTCGACGAGAATGACACGCTGATTGAATTCCTTGGCAAGCAACCAGGAAACGTTCTGGGCGATGGTGCTGCTGCCGACACCACCCCGCGCGCCCATGAACGTCAACAGGCGACCATGCGTCGGTCGTTGCGGATCGTGTGTCGCGCGTTCGATCGACGCCGAGATTTCATCGACCGACGCGGGACTGAGCAGATAGTCGGCGACACCGAGGGAAACGATCTTGCGATAGAAGCCGATGTCGTTGACCGCGCCAATGACGATCAGCTTCCGGCCGGGCTCAACGACTTCGGCAAGCTGTTCCAATCGGCTGTGCAGCTGGCCGACGTCGCCATCATCTTCCACGATGATGACGTCGCCGGAAGGCTGTTGCATATAGTGCTGGACGGCAGCCTGTAATCCGCCGGACTGATGCTGCACGGGGCAACGGGCAAATTTCGGCAGGTTATGCAAAGCGAGCGCCGCTTCTGCAGTCTCATGCGTCAGAGTAAAGGCGTCGATCTTCAGACGATGAAGCACGTTTTCCTCGCGTCGCCTACTGACCGATGGTGCCGACTGACGTGATCACGCCGGCCCGAATGTCGTCGGACCCGGGAACCGGCTTTCCCATCTGATAATTATCAACGATTGTCCAGGAACGGGTGCCGTCGCGCCCCGTCGACGGGCTCGGTCTCAAGAGGTCACGTGGATTGGCGACCATGGCATCGATGTTCTGTTGCATGGCGCAGCCGAAATTATCGGTGTTTTGCGACTGCGCATCGTGGTCGATGGGTGTTTGCCAGTGGCCGCAATCGCGGCCTGTCACGACATAGATCGGAAAGGCCAACTGCGGACCGGCATGGATCGGTGTTTCATTGATATAGAGCTTGATGTCGCGCGCCGAGATCCCCCGTTTCTGCAGCAGGACCGCCGTGTCGCTGGCCATCTTGCGGCCGTCGATGTCAGACAGGCTGGGCGCACTAATCGTAATCGCGATCGGCGCCTCGCCCTGGCGGTGATAGGCATCGATAAAATCGTCGAGGCGGGGGCTATCGGCGGCGACGGCGTGGCCTTGGACGAGAGGCGCGAGGTCAAGATAGGCGGTCTTCTTCGTCGCCGTCGTCGGAAAGGCGTAATGGGGGTCGTAGTCGGCGTAATTTTGCGGTGGCTGACAGCCGGCAAGCGTCAGAGCCAACAAGCCAAGGAGAAGTTTTGCGTTCATTCCGCCCACCTATTGCACGATATAACCGAGTGGACCCTGGAGAGTTTGCGGCGCATTGGGTCCTGTCGCAGGCTTTTTCAGATACATGTCCTGCAAATGGCCCAGGAAGTAGCGATCAACATCCGACCCTGGGACGAATCCATCCGTCGGTAATACGAATTGCCGCGGATCGGCGGGCTTCGCCAATACCGCGGTAACCAGCACCACCAGCTCGGTCTCATTGCGCTGGAAAGAGGTTGAGCGAAAGAGCGAACCGAGAATTGGCAGGTTCATCAGGCCGGGAACACCATTCAGTCCGCCGGTGATATCGTTCTGAAGCAGACCGGCGATCATCAATTCACCGCCACTCGGTAACTCGACCACGCTATTGGCGCGGCGTGTCACAAAGCTCTTGAAGGTGAAGCCCGCTGCCGAGACCGTATTCTGATCCGAGAGTGCGCTGACTTCAGTGCTGATGCGCAGGCTGATGCGGCCGCTGTCAAGAACCACCGGCAGGAATGAGAGGATGACGCCAAACGGCTTGTAATCGACCGAGATCGTTCCGTTTTGCTGAGCGATCGGAATCGGATATTCGCCGCCCGCAAGCATGCTCGCGACCTCGCCCGATACCGCCAGAAGATTGGGCTCGGCCAAGGTCCGGATATAGCCCTGCTGCTCGAGAAGTCTGATCGTGGAAGACGAGCCGCCGCTGGAGATGCCGATCGCGCCGGCAATGTCCGTTCCCAGACCTAGCGCCGAAGTGGCGGCCTGAATTGTAAGCGGGCCCAACGTCTGCGGGCTGAGCAGGTTATCGACGCCGAGTTCCTTGAGAACCGTTTTCTTCGCTTCGGCAACCCGTACCCGCAGCAGGACTTGCTGTTCATTGCTGATGCGAATCATGCTGATCACATTGTTGTCGCCGCCAACGAAGTGGCGTGCGATGTCGCGCGCTTTCGCTGCAGCGCCATCGGAACTGGCCGTACCCGAGAGAACGACGGAATCGCCCATGCCCCTTACGCCGATATGTTCGCCGGGCAGGATTTCTTCAATATTGCTCTGGATGCCGTCAACGTCCGGCTGAACCACCAGGTCGATCTTGCGCACCAGATTGCCGTCGGCATCGGTAAAGAAAATATTCGTGTCGCCGGTCCTCTTGCCGATCAGAAAGATCTGCTTTTGCGAGCGTATGACAATGTCGGCGATGTCCGGATTGCCGATGATCACATCGCGAATATCCCTGTCGAGTTCAATTCCCTGGGTCTTGTTGAGGGGAAGAACCATATTGGAAGTGGACGTACTCGGGGCGGCCGGCAGGACCGGGACGGGTATCTGGATCGTCTTTGGCGCTGCCGGCAGCGCCGTGGGTGGCGTCGATATGGCGGGGCTATTTGCCAATGGCGCGGTCTGAGAGACTTGCGTGGCCGCCACTGCCGCTGCGGGTACCGAAGCAGGTGTGGGCGCCGATTGTTGCGCGACCAGTTCCAGCTGGGGCGCGCCTTCGAGTTTTGCCGGCGTCTTGCCGATAGGGGCGGGTTGGACCAGCGGCTGGGCCACGACCGGCGACGTCGGCACCGCGACCGGTGCAACCGGCTGCTGATCGCTTGCCGCGCCGGTGGCGGCAGGCTGGGCCTGCGGCGCTTGCTGCGCAATCGCAGACTGCGTCACCGAAAGCAGGAGTGTGAAAGCCATAGCAACAGTGAAATGCCGAAATGTCTGCACGATTAAAAGCTCTGCTCTGAAAGAACGCCGCCGCGGTTGAAACGGACAGTCGTCCTCGCGGTCAAGGATGGTTTTGTTGGCGGCGCCGTCTCCTCACTCATCGGACGCGTCAATGTGTCCAGAGCGCGGCTGACTTCGGTATCTCCCGTGAATGGATGAAAACTGGGATTGTCCGTGTCCCGGACCTTTGCCGAATCGCTGCGATCGCTCAGCAGGCTGCGCAAGGTGATGCTGAAAGACCCCAGCTGCTGCGCGGCAAAGAGCCGTTCAGCGTCGCGTGGGCTGACTTCAAGTGTCAGGATCTTGCCCATGACAGCCGGTCCGTCCTTCGCGTCATGCGACAGCTGTTGGTCAACAGCGAGGACCTTGGCATTAAACAGGACGGTCTCCGTCGCCCAAGTCGAGATGCCGTTGCTTTCGCCGGATCCAGGCTCGCCTTGCGCTTCCTGGCCTTTGATCTTGTCGACGACAGTCGCTTTCAGGTTCTGTGCGAGAAGGACATCGACGCGATCGCCCGGGCCGATGAAGCCGGCCGATGCTGATTCCGATTGAATCGGAATGCTGATCGCGCGCATCCCGGGCGCGATAACCGCTGAAACGATACTGCGATTTCCCGGCTGTATGATCGCCTCGAGCCCGATAGGCTCGTCTGCCATAATCTGACGGCGTGCGACCGAGCCGATCAGCACCGTTCCGGCTGCGGCTTCTCCCTCGTCGCCGCTTGAATTCACGACCGGAGTGCTGGCGCCGGAGGGTGGTGCCTGTTGTGCGTCGAGTGCCGCTTCGCTGATCTTCGAAGTATCGATGAAGCGATCCTGGAGGGCTGCTTTCGGCCAGGAGACCCATTTGAAGTCATCGCGCGTCAGCTTTGTCCCGGTGGCAATCGGACGCGCAGCAACGAGCACCTTGACCATGCCCGTCGGTTCCGCCGGTTGCTGTTGCTGCACGACCACCGGCGTCTGCGCATCCAGCCACACCTTCACCAAATAGGCAGTAACAAGTGCCATGAGCGCCGCGAAGAAGACAAAAACCAGAACGACAGGTCGCATGTTTCGCGGAGTCCCCCAGGTGGATCGCGCTTCGGATTTTTCGAAGCGGTCTCGATCCGAATTAACCTCTTGAATTAACCTCTTGAATTAACCGTACGACGATATAGTGAACGATTAGTAAATCGCCTGCGTCGTCAAAGAATTACATGGATGACTTCAATAGAATCCTACGCAATCGATAGCAGTCCGGGTCGTTCCATTTAGGCACTCGGCGGTCACCAGAATGCAAGATTGGCCTGCACGACGCAGTAGTCGATCCCGGCGATGGCGATGGCGATGCCGTAAGGGACGCGTTGGTCGTGAACACGGCCGTCACGGCTGCGGGTCCAACGGATGAGGATGAGCAATAGAGCGAGAAGGCCGCCGGCAAGGGTGGTCGTGAGGAGAAAGCGCGGCAAATTGACGAAGCCGACCCATAGGGCGACGCTGGAAAGCAGCTTCACGTCGCCACCGCCAAACATTCCTTTGAAAAAGAGAATGAAGCCAATCGCAAAGATCAGCGCTGCACCCAAAAGGTCCAGGACCAGCAGAGGGAAGGGTGGCGCATTGAAGACTGTGCGAACGACAAACAACGCCAGGATGGCGAGGCTGAGCCAGTTGGGAATCGTGTATCGACGGAAGTCGCTAACGGCCGCGATCAGCAACAATATGGCCAGACTGGCCAGAAGGAACCGCTCCACGACTTAATTCCGATTTGCCATCTGTCGAGAGCGCCCGATGCCTGCCCGAAACCAAGTGAGGCGCCGCCTCATTTGAGGAAGCGTAGCGGCTGGTCCAGGTATAGCAAGAAATACAAAGCGCCGCTCAAGATAGAACAATCTTGAGCGGCGCTTTAACTGCGGAGCTTGTATTAGCTTGCGGCGGCGCCGGACACGGCCGAGGCAACCTTGCCGAATTCAGCCGACAACGAGGTGCCGAGGGTGGTGAGTGCTGCAATCAGGACCACCGCGATCAAAGCGGCAATCAGACCATACTCAATCGCCGTCACACCAGATTCGTCGCGGCGCAGTTTCCGGATCAACTTCATCATCTCTTTGTTCTCCTGACCAAGGCCTAACAGAGGCCAACCGTTTCGTTTCGAAGACTTATTGCGACGGCCTCGCAATAGCCGAGGTGTCTAATTATGAATACAGTAATACCCAGCAACACACAAGTAAAAATCGACTTTCAAGTCATTGTTTCGCTTACGAATATTCGAAAATCGGTAAGAAATACGAGAAAAGCTATCAGTAATATTTACAATCTAACTCACACGTACATGTATCGTTTTTGGCGTGCACCGATAATATGCTTAAAGCGTTGACAAAACATGAACCAGACCCCGCCAAGCCGGCCTCGACAGCACGAGGCAGGCCGAAAAAATCCCGTCACTGGATGAGCGCCACGCCCTTGGGGGTACCGGCAGTGTTCGGACAAGTTACGTTGAACGCCATGTCGTTATAATCCTTATCGTCCGACCCCGAGCCGCCCATGTCATTCCAGAAATAGCGGATGGTCTCGCCGGCGTTCTTGGTGCAATCGAGCTTCATATTCTGCGTGTATTGACCGGGTGTCGTACTGAAGCAGCTACCTGTCGTCGGCGCTGTGGGCGAAGAATTCTGGGCGGTCGTGCCAGAACCGAGATCCTTCGATACGAGCGAACAATTCTTGGTGTTCGCGGCATATTTGGCTTTGCTCGTCGAATCCGTTTGTGTGGTGTTGGTACTTATTTTTGTCGATTGCGAATAAAACGTGTTCACCGACTTGAAAGGCGCAGCATAGCTGTTCTTGCCGTAGCCAACGAGCACGTGCTGGCTGTTATAGGTATTGCCGCCGGTGGTGTTCTGGAGTGCAAAACCCAAATTCTGGCTCGCGGCCAACTTGACGGGCACTGAAGTTTGATTGCTCAAGCTTGTGTTATCGGCGATTGGCACGAGGGTGGCATCTTTCGGCAAGCTGCCGTCGAGAGGAATGGGATAGGCATAGATCACATTTTTATCGCCTGCATCCGATGTCACATATGGCTTCGTAATGTTGATGATGAGAATTGGGTTTTCCGCCGTTGCCGTGACCGAGACGGCCATCGTCTTCATGATCGCGGACATGAATGTCGTGCTGATGCTGCCGGTCGCCCCGATCTGTACCGTAAAGCCGGTCGTAGAGCCGTTGGATGTCAGAACTTTTCCAACAGGATCGGATACTGTGACCCCCCCGTTTGCCTGCAACCCGGCGAGTGATTGCGACATATAGGTTTTGGCGGTGGCCAATGCCGCGCTTTGCAGGGTCGCGTCAGTGAAAGCGCTTGCACCTGCCAATGCTGCATTGTCTACGGCGTTTTGCAGCGCCGACTTGAACTGAACAACGCGTGCAAAGTCGACGGCTATGCCAATTGCCGGCACGAGCGCGATCAACGAAACGGCGAACATGACACTGACAGCGCCGCGTCGATCGCGCGCGAAGCTTCGCCGGTTGGTTCGGGTCAGAGGCTGTGCCAATCGATTTCCGTCGTGAAACATATCGGCATCCTAAGAATGAGGGATCGTATTGCCAGTCCGGGGCCGTTGATAGGCCGACTGGCTGATGTTGAATGTAGCGGGCAAGACGAAGTGGATAGGGCCGCTATAGTCGTAGCTGACTTTGACGATGATCACTGTGTCGCCGTTGGCGCTGAGCAGGCCATTCGATGCGGCTGCCGCACTGGCAAAGCTGCCGGCACCGCCGCCGCAGGTGGTATCCTGCCAATCAAACGCGACTGCGCCGCTGCTCAGATTCTTCGTCGCGCTGGCGATTGTCGCTTTGAATGCGGAGGCTGGGAACGGCGACATTGCCAATTTTCCGGCCGAGCAGAAATCTGCGGAGTCGGCGGCTGCGACGCCATCGGAACCTTCCGCGGCGGCAAGATTGGCGATGAGCTGGGCGGCCCTGTTTGTTGCCATATAGGCCCGGACCAGGCGGCTGGCCTCAAACGTGCCGAAATACATCACCAACATCACAGGGGCAATAATAGCGAACTCGACCGCAACGGCGCCGCGGCTGTCTCGGGCGAGCCTGCTGATGAGGTCGCTAAGGAACAACATCGCCGACATCAGTAGGGCTCGCTCTTCAGAGCTACCGTCGAGACGAGGAGCTCGCTATTGACACCCGAAAACATGCCGTAAAGCGGGACGAGGAAAGGCCGGTTATACGAGACCTGGATCAAGACATCCTGACTGTAAGTGCCAGGTGCGAACTGATTATTGGTCATATCGCCATTGGTGTCGGTCTGCAGCGTCGAGCTCAGGCCCGAGAAACCAGCACCCGACTGCACGTTGAACTTGATCTTGGAACACGGGATGATGCCGCCGACACCGTTGCACAACGCCGTCGCGAAGGAACTCGAGCTGGTGTTTCCCAGCAGGACGAGCCGGGAAGCATCCCTTGTCGCATTGTCCAGCACGGTCTGGGTGAAGAGGATCAGGCCGTTTTCCAGAATGCCGCACAGCAAGACAATGAAGAGCGGCCCGAGCAATCCGAATTCCACAAGAGCCATGCCGCGGCTGTCGCGGCGGAATCGCCGCAGGCCGGCCAACAAGCTCGTTATGGCGCGGTTGCTTGCCATCAGCGCTATGAGCGCTTGGCTGCGCTGTGGGATGCCAAGCCGGCACGTATCGCTGCCGGCATTGTCATCGGGCGTGTGATCCACATCGTCATCATTCCACGGTTGCGACGACTGCCTGATCGCGCTGGCGCTTGAAGCTTTGAATCGGATGCGGTGAACGCTACCGCGACATCACCTGTACCGATTCATTCCGCCACTTTGCTCAATCGACAGTTGCTCTGAATCCAGAGCGTGGATCATATCTAAGCTAAAAATATAAACAACACATTAACATACTGATTTCATTGTGTTTTTCATAGACCTTTATGAATTAACTTACACAATGATGTGTCTCATCAGATATTTTTAACGCTTTTTATTGAAATACTTAGAGTTTAACGCGCGTATTTTTTGCATCGTAAAGTGGTTGCAGGCTGACTTTCGCGGGATAGCGCTTGCAAGCGATTTCCAATTCATAACTGCCACTTAGAACGTCTTCAGATGTCACCCCCGCCTGCGGATTGCGGACATAGCCGATGCCGATATTGGTGTTGAGCGTGTAGCCGAAGCCGCCGGAAGCGAGCCAGCCGACTTGTTTCCCATTGCGGAAGATGGTCTCGCGGCCAAGCAGCACAATCGACGAATCATCCACCGTGAAACAGGCCAGAAGCTTCGGCAATTTCTTGGCGGACTGAGCCATGAGGGCATCGCGGCCGAAAAAGGGAATATCCTTTTTCAGTTTGACGGCCCAGGCCATGCCGGCTTCCAGCGGCGAATGGTCGGGCGAGATGTCGCTGGACCAGGCGCGATAGAACTTCTCCAGGCGCAGGCTTTCGATGGCGCGGTAGCCGGCATTGGCGATGCCGAGAGGCGCGCCGGCCTGCATCAGGGCGTCGTAGACGGCAGCCAGCGCCTCGACCGGCACATGCAGCTCCCAGCCGAGCTCGCCGACATAGGTGACGCGCAGCGCCCGCACCGGCGCCCCGGCAATCTGCACCTCGCGCATCTGGCCAAAGGGGAAGGCAGCATTGGAAACGTCGTCGACCGTCACGGCCTGGAATACATCGCGCGCCTTCGGCCCCATCAGCGACAGGACCCCATAGGCCGAAGTGACATCGACCAGGCGCGCATCCAGACCGTCGGGAATATGCCGGCTGATCCAGTTGAAATCGTGCGTCGCGAAGCCCGTGCCGGTGACGATGTAATAGGCATCCTCGGCAAGCCGCGTGACGGTGAGGTCACATTCGATGCCGCCGCGGCTGTTCAGCATCTGGGTATAGATGATGCTGCCCGGCTTCTTGGCGATGTCGTTGGCGCAGATCCAGCTCAGCGCCGCTTCGGCGTCCTTGCCGACCATCAGGAATTTGGCGAAAGAGGTCTGGTCGATCAGCACCACGCGTTCGCGCGCCGCCTGGTGTTCCAGGGCGACATGATCGAACCAGTTTTGTCTTTCATAAGTATAGACGTCCTTGGCTTCGACGCCTTTGGGCGCGAACCAGTTGGGGCGTTCCCAACCGAGCTTCCAGCCGAACACGGCGCCCTGGTCCTTCAGCCGTTGATAAAGCGGCGAGGTCCGCACCGGGCGGCCGCTGATCAGTTCCTCATGCGGCCAGGCCATCGAATAGTGATGGGCATAGGCTTCCAGCGTGCGGGTCAGTACCCAATTCTTGTCGCGATGCACCGCGCCGAAGCGGCGGATATCGACTGGCCAGAGATCCATTGGCTGCTCGCCAGCTGCTACCCACTCAGCCAGAGCACGCCCGGCACCACCGCCCGAGGCGATCCCGAAGGCATTGAAGCCGGCGCCGACGAAGAAGTTCTTCACTTCCGGTGCTTCGCCCAGGATGAAATTGCCGTCTGGCGTAAAGCTCTCCGGCCCGTTGATCATCTGCTTGATGCCCGCATTCTGCAGGCCGGGCACGCGGGCCATGGCCTGTTCCATCAGCGGCTCGAAATGATCCCAGTCATTTTCCAGCAGTTGGAAGGCGAAATCCCGCGGTAGTGCGCCGCGCGCGCCATTGGGCTGCCAGGGCTTCGGATTGTGCTCATAGCCGCCCATCACGAGACCGCCCACTTCCTCCTTGAAATAGATCAGACGGTCGGGATCGCGCAGGGTCGGCAGATTCTTCGGTACGCCGGACATTGCCTCGGTGACGATGTATTGGTGCTGTACAGATGTGAGCGGCACGTTGACGCCGGCCAGTCGGCCGACCTCGCGCGCCCACTGACCCGCGCAGTTGATCACGACATCGCAGCGGATCGTGCCCTTGTCGGTGGTCACGCCGACGGCGCGGCCCTTTTCGACGACGATGCCCGTAACAGCCGCTTCTTCGTAGATTTTGACGCCGTTCTGCCTGGCTCCCTTGGCGAGAGACTGCGCGATATCGGCGGGATTGGCCTGGCCATCGGTCGGCAGGAAGGCAGCGCCGACCACGTCGGAAATATCCATCACCGGCCACAGCTTCTGCGCTTCCTGCGGCGTGAGGATCTCCATCTCCAGGCCGAAGGAATGCGCGGTCGTCGCCTGGCGCTTGATTTCGGTGAAGCGCTCCTCATTGCAGGCGAGGCGCAGGCCGCCATTCATCTTCCATCCGGTCGCAAGACCGGTCTCCTGTTCCAGCCGGTTATAAAGCTCGACCGAGTTTTTCAGCAGCTGCGTGATATTGGCGGAGGTACGCAACTGACCGACAAGCCCGGCGGCATGCCAGGTCGAGCCGCTGGTCAGCTTGTGGCGCTCGACGATGATCGTATCCTTCCAGCCGAGCTTTGCCAGATGATAGGCGGTGGAGCAGCCGATGATGCCGCCGCCAATAATGACGGCGCGGGCCTGGCTCGGAAAATCGGACATGGCAAAACCTCAGCGATGGGACAGGTCGGCATAGGCGCGCTCGAAACGCGCCAGGTTCTCCGCCGTATAGGCGGCGTAATCGAAATCGAGGGTCGAATGAATCTCGGAGATCATGCTCCACAAGGTCTCGCGCAGCAGCGAGGCGCATTTCATGGCGCCATAGCGCCGCAGCAGCGTGTCATCGGCGCGCTGCTCGAAATAGGCTTCCAGCAGCCAGATCTCGCTTTCCGGCTCGACCTCATTATTGGAACAGAGATTGGCAAGATCGAAGAGCGGGGAATTGAAGCCGGCATAATCCCAGTCGATCAGCCAGAGGCGCTGGCCGTCATCGAGCAGGTTGGAGGGCAGCAGATCGTTATGGCCATAGACGATATCCACCGGCCCGACCATTTGCTCCAGTTCCTCGGCGATCCGCATCAGCCGGGCGAGGGCAGGGAGGTGGCGGCTCCGCCCGTCTTTCAGGCTGTGGGCATAGTCGCGCAACACGTGAAACACCCAGAAGATCAGTGCCGGGCCGCGAATCTCACGCGGCATGTCGCGATGGCAACGGCAGATCAGGCCGAGGATGCGGCCGAGATTATCGCGCTGACGCACATCTTCGGCCGAGAAGGTACGCGCCTCGACGAAATCAAAGACCAGAGCGCCGGGTTCGGCATGCCTCACGTCGGGCGACAGGCCGCAACGGGCGGCGGCGCGGCTGGCTGCAAGTTCGTTGAAGCGCATCACGCCATGAACGGGAATGTCGTCGCCGATGCGGACGAAATAGGCCCGACCGCCGCATTCGACGCGAAAATTGGCATTGGTAATGCCGCCTTTGATCTGTAGCGGCGCCACCGCGCCCGACCAGAACTTCAGGGACTTCGCCCGTTCCACAGCCGCTGTCATCTGCCTTCCCCTTGATTTGGGCAACTTGCCACCGGCTCTGGAAAGTGGCAACTACAAACAACACTATTTGACCGATTTATGTTGTTTTGTCCCGGCTCGGTGCCAGGGCCGCTATTTGGCGATGAGTATCTGCACATCCGCCGCCTCCAACTGACGCGCGACGGCTGCAGGGGGCTCCGCATCGGTGACCAACAGGTCGATATCGGAAAAAGGACAGGCGGTGATCAACGCCGTGGCCGTGAATTTGGTGTGATCCCCCACCACGATGACCCGCTCGGCGTGCTGAATAAGGACACGGCAAACCTCAGCCTCGCAGAGATGATTGTCCATCAGGCTGCCATCGGCACTGAGTGCCGCGGCGGAAACGATCGCCGTCTGGACATTGAACTGTTCGAGGAAGGCGAGCGTGATCGGACCGAATGACGCATTGTCGTCGGCGCGCATTTCGCCGCCCGCGAGAAAGACCCGGTTGCCGCTTCCCTGGGTCAAATGCTGGGCGATCGGCGCCGAATTGGTGATGGCGGTCAAATCGCGATGGCCGCGCAACGCCTCCGCGACATAGATATTCGTGCTGCCGGTATCGATCAGCAGGGATTCGCCGTCGCTGATTTCGCGCGCGGCGGTCGCGGCGATCAACCGCTTCGCTGCCATATTGGCGGAGAGCCTGCGCTGCAGCGGCTGATCATCGCGACGATCCGGCCAGTGCACATTGCCATGGCTCTTGACCACCAGGCCCTTGGCGGCCAGCAGGCGGATGTCGCGACGCAGCGTCTCGGTCGAGACCTGCAGCG
Source organism: Dongiaceae bacterium (assembly GCA_035539215.1). Taxonomy (GTDB): domain Bacteria; phylum Pseudomonadota; class Alphaproteobacteria; order Dongiales; family Dongiaceae; genus Dongia_B. Next base: position 128,237 of record DATLIX010000012.1, read on the forward strand.
CATCCGCGAGCCCGCTGATGCTGCAGACGCCTTCGCGCCGCAACATTTCGAGGAGCTGTCCTTGCCGCTCGTTGAGGCGGAGAGCGGGTAGATCCAGAGCGATGTCGTTCATATGGCGCCTCCCAGCATTTCTTGTTAGTTCTGCTTGTCCCTCTCCCGGAGGCCACGGTCAATCCCGCACCTGATGCAAACGGCGGGTCGAGCGTGCCGGCATATTTGGCGGCGGCGCGAGATGGCCGTCTGGGGGATATACCAGACGCGCGTTACCGCTAACAAAAACCGCTGACAAGTGGCACAGGATCGTTCAAGTTAACCTGCTTTTTATCCCCGAGTCGGGCCGGGCGGAGTAGATTGAAACATCTTGCCCCGGTTCCAGCGGGCCCCATCCTGCCGAAGGTGCGTCATCCGATGCTACGTCCGACATTAATCAGCCAACCATTTGATATCGTTGTATTTGGTGGTCGCGGGGATTTGGCGAAGCGCAAGCTTCTACCGGCTCTTTTCCAGCTCGACCGCGAAAATCGCCTGCCGCTGGACGGCCGCATCATCGGTGCCTCGCGTGGCGGCATGGACGGCGATGCCTACCGTAAGCTGGTCGAGCAGGCCTGCCATGATTTTCTGCCGGCCAAGGCCTTCGACCCGGCGACCTGGCAGCGTTTCGCCAAGCGTCTCAATTATGTCGGCATGGACGCGACGACGACAGCCGATTATGGCGCCCTGAAGGAACTCCTGGCCGGGCGCGAAGACGTGCCGCGTGTCTTCTACCTGGCGACGGCACCGGACCTCTTCGGTCCGACCACGCGCTGCCTGCAAGAAGCAGGACTGATCACGCCTGTGACGCGTCTCGTTCTGGAAAAGCCGCTGGGACACGATCTGGAATCCTCGCATGAGATCAATGCCGAGGTTGGCTCGGTCGTCTCCGAGCACCAGCTTTATCGGATCGATCACTATCTTGGCAAAGAGACTGTGCAGAACCTCATGGTGCTGCGCTTCGCCAATTCGTTGTTCGAACCTCTATGGAACCGCACCCATATCGACCATGTTCAGATCACAGTGGCGGAGAGCGTCGGCGTTTCCGGCCGCTGGAGCTATTACGATGGTGCCGGTGCCCTACGGGACATGGTGCAGAATCACCTGCTGCAGCTCTTGTGCCTGACCGCAATGGAGCCGCCGATCTCGCTGGAGGCCAATGCCATCCGCGATGAGAAGGTGAAGGTGCTGAAATCCCTTGTGCCGATCGGCAGCAGTGATGTCGGGCAGGCGACGGTGCGCGGCCAATATCGCGCCGGTGCGATCGACGGCAAGCCGGTGCCGGGTTACCTGGAGGAACAGGATTCACGTGGCAACAGCGACACCGAGACTTATGTCGCGATCAAGGCCCATGTCGACAACTGGCGCTGGGCTGGCGTGCCCTTCTATCTGCGTACCGGCAAACGGCTGCCGCAGCGCTGCTCGGAAATCGTCGTGCAGTTCCGCCAGCCGCCGCATTTCATTTATCCGGAGACGGCAGGTCCATTCCCGCCCAACCGGCTGGTCATGCGCATTCAGCCGAACGAGGGCATCCGCTTCCAGATGCTGAACAAGCAGCCGGGTCCGGGTGAACTGAAATTGCGCCAGACCGCGCTTAATCTCAGTTTTGCGGATGAGTTCGGGACGGTCATTCCGGACGCCTATGAACGTTTGCTGCTCGACGTGATCCGTGGCCGACCGACCTTGTTCATGCGCGTTGACGAATTGGAGGCAGCCTGGCGTTGGACAGACACCATCCTGAGGAGCTGGCAGCAGCAGGGTACGCCCGTCAAACACTATACCGCCGGTGCCTGGGGCCCGTCGGCAGCGATCGCCCTGATCGAACGCGATGGCCGCACCTGGCATGAGGAAGACTGAACCGGCCGGCAGCGACCAACCGCCGGCCCCAAACCACGAAGAGCGCTGATATGAGTGGCGCAACGATTACAGTGCATCGCCATCAGAATGCCGAGGCCTTCATCACGACCATCGCCGATCGGCTGGCCGGCGAACTTCACAGCGGCCTGCGGAGGCGCGGCAGGGCGTCCTTCGCGGTGCCTGGGGGTTCGACGCCAGGGCCGATTTTTGACCGGTTGGCGACATGCGATCTCGACTGGCCGCATGTTGCCGTGACCTTGACGGATGAGCGCTGGGTACCGACCTCTGATACGGCAAGCAACGAGTATCTGCTCCGGCAGCGCCTGGTAAGCGGCAAGGCGCAGGCGGTACAGGTAATCGGGCTGCATACCGATGCCGCTAAGCCTGGTATGGCACTTGACGTGGTTGCAGCGCGTCTCCGCCAACTGCCTTTGCCCTTCGATGCGGTCATGTTGGGCATGGGAGGCGACGGCCACTTCGCCTCGCTGTTTCCGGGCATGCCGGCATTAGCGGAAGGCCTGGCGCTTGACGGCAAAGGCAACTGTGTTGCCAGCGATGCGCCGATCAATGGTCAGCCGCGTATCTCGCTGACGCTGCCGCTGCTGCTGAACACCAGCGCTCTGTTGCTGGCGATACGAGGTGTTGACAAGTTGCAGGTCATCGAGCGCGCCAAGACCGCATCACCCGCCGAACTGCCAATCGCCGCCGTTCTCCGGCAGGCGCGTGTTGCGGTGGAGATCCACTATACAGATTGAAGAGGCCGAACATGCATGCCACCCTTCGCGATGTTACCCGACGTATCAGCGATCGCAGCAAGGACAGCCGGAAGGCCTATCTCGATAAGGTTGCGCGCGCCCAGCAGGGCAAGCGCCGCCGCGGTCTGTCCTGCGGCAATCTCGCCCACGGCGTGGCGGCCTGCGAATCCGGCGACAAGCACAAGCTGAGCGCCGAGAGCATCGTCAATATCGGCATCGTCACGGCCTATAACGATATGCTGTCGGCGCATCAGCCGTTCCGCGACTATCCCGAGCTGATTAAATCGGCGGTGGAAGAAATCGGTGCCGTTGCGCAGGTGGCCGGCGGCGTGCCGGCGATGTGCGACGGCGTTACCCAGGGCCAGCCGGGCATGGAATTGTCGCTGTTCAGCCGCGACGTCATCGCCATGTCGACGGCGGTCGCCCTCAGCCACGACATGTTTGATGCCGCCCTTTGTCTTGGCGTCTGCGACAAGATCGTGCCGGGGCTACTGATGGGCGCGCTGAGCTTCGGGCATTTGCCGACCATCTTCGTCCCGGCCGGGCCGATGCCGAGCGGCATTTCCAATTCGGAGAAGAGCCGCGTCCGCCAGCTTTATGCCGAAGGCAAGGCGTCGCGGGATGAATTGCTGCAGGCCGAGATGGCTTCCTATCATTCGCCCGGCACCTGCACCTTCTACGGCACCGCCAACAGCAACCAGATGCTGATGGAGGTCATGGGCCTGCATATGCCGGGGACGGCCTTCGTCAATCCCGGCGAGCCGCTGCGGCAGGCGTTGACCAAGGCCGCGGCCCTCCATGCCGTGGAAATCGGTATCGGTGGCAAGACGCCGCGGCCGATCGCGGATGTGATTGACGAGCGTTCCTTCGTCAATGCAGTCGTCGGGTTGATGGCGACCGGCGGATCGACCAATCATACGATCCATCTGATCGCCTGCGCGCGCGCCGCCGGCATTCAGCTCAACTGGCAGGATTTCGCCGAGCTTTCGCAGGTGACACCTTTGCTCGCGCGGGTCTATCCCAATGGCAGCGCCGATGTAAACCAGTTCCAGGCCGCCGGCGGCATCGGTTTTGTGATCGGTCAGCTGCTGAAAGCCGGCCTGCTGCATGAAGACGTGCAGACGATCATGGGGCAGGGGCTTTCGCAATACACGACCGAGCCTTTCCTGGAAGACGGCCGGGTCGTGTGGCGGCCGGGAACGCCGACATCCCACAACACCGACATCCTGCGCGACGTCGACGATCCTTTTGATCGCGAAGGCGGTATCCGTCTGCTGACCGGCAATCTCGGCCGTGCCGTCATCAAGATTTCGGCCGTCAAGCCGCAGCATCGTCACATCACGGCGCCGGCCGCTGTCTTTGAGGACCAGGACGATGTGGTCCAGGCTTTCAAGGACGGCAAGCTGCATCGCGACGTGATCGTCGTTCTGCGGGGCCAGGGACCGTCTGCCAATGGCATGCCGGAACTGCACAAATTGACGCCGTCGCTCGGCGTCCTGCAGGATCTCGGATACAAGGTGGCGCTGGTCACCGATGGCCGCATGTCGGGTGCGTCGGGCAAGGTGCCGGCTGCCATTCACGTCACGCCGGAAGCGACCCAGGGCGGCATCCTGGCCCGGCTCAAGGATGGCGATGTCGTCACTTTGGATGCCGAGCGGAGCCAGTTGAGCGTGCATCTGGAACCGGCGGAATTGGACGGGCGCGATATCTGGCAAAGCCGGGCTGTACAGGATGGCGTCGGCCGTGAATTGTTCGCCGGCATGCGCGAGCTGGCGACCGCAGCAGAGCAGGGCGCGATGACCTTTGGCGCCTGGACACGGAACTGAACGACAATAGAAAAATCGCAAGCGGGGTGACCAATGGCTAGTCTCGACCTTCGGGCAAGTTTGAAGACGACGGGTGTGGTTCCAGTCGTCGTAATCGACGATGAAGCCGTGGCGGTGCCGCTGGCGCGTTGCCTGCTGGAGGCGGGCGTCACCATGATCGAGGTGACCTTGCGCCGGCCAGGCGCCTGGAAAGCGATGGAGCGGATCATCGCCGAGGTACCGGATATCATCACGGGGGCCGGCAGTGTCACCTCAGCGGAGCAGATGCAGCGCCTCGCCAAGATGGGTTGCCGCTTTGCCGTCAGTCCCGGCCTGACACCGAAGCTGATCCGTGCGGCGCGCGATGTCGGCATGCCCTATCTGCCGGGCGCGGTGACGGCTTCCGAAGTCCTGATGGGGATGGAAGAGGGCCTCGATACCTTGAAATTCTTTCCCGCCGCGCAGGCTGGCGGCATCTCGATGCTGAAGGCGCTGCAGTCGCCCTTGCCCCATGTCATGTTCTGCCCGACCGGCGGTGTCGATCTCGGCAATGCCTCGGAATATATTTCGCTACCCAATGTCATCGCCGTCGGCAGTTCCTGGGTCGTGCCGGAAGGCGCCATCGCCGCTGGCGAATGGGACGAGATTGCCAATCGGGTCGGACGTTTCCGCGCGACGATTATGGAGGAGGCAGCCGCTTGAAGCGATTGCTGCAGGGCTGCCTGCCGGCGCTGTTCGGCGTCGGGCTGCTCATCTTTGCCGCTGGCCAGCCCACCGAGGCGGCGGGCGGTGATTCCTATCACACCAAAGGAAGCTGCGGCGGCTTGCCCCGGCTACAGGTGGAGACAGCTCCCGGCTTCTGTCTCGGCCTCTATGCCCAGGGTTTCAAGTTTCCGCGCGGCCTGCTGGTGCTGGATCGGGGTGATTTGCTGGTGGCGGACATGGTCGGCTGGGGCGTGGCCCGCGGCACTGTCACCCGTCTGCATCGGAATGACGACGGCAACGTGACCCGCACTGTCCTGGTCGACAAGCTCAACCAGCCGCATGGCCTGGCGCTGGGGCCGGATGGCAAGGTCTATATCGGCATTGTCGGCGGCGTGAAACGCTTCGATCCCGCCAATCCGCGCGGCAGCTTGGAAGACGTGATTGGCGGCAAGGCGAAGATCAGCGGCCTTCCGACCGATGGCCGCCATCCGCTGATCAGTCTGCTTTTTACCGATCGCCAGACCTTGCTGCTCGATGGCGGATCGGAAACCGATAATTGCGAAACGGCGAACGGGACCTTGCCGACACCGGACAAGCTGTGTCCCGAAACGCAGCGGGTCATGCCGCGCGGCGTGGTGCGCGAGGTCTCTTTCGACTGGTCCACGGGACAGGCGACCGGGCTGCGTACCTTTGCCAGCGGGTTGCGTAATTCCATCGCCCTGATCGAGAACCCGACCACCAACGTTATTCTCCAGGCCGAGAACAGCCGCGACAATATCGGCGATCTTATCACGTCGTTGAAAGACGACGAGGACCTGCCGCCGGACGAAATCAATGTGCTGAAGGATGGCGACAGCTATGGCTGGCCCTATTGCTATGGCGACAATGTTGCAAGCCCGGAATATCCCAAATGGGATTGCAGCCATGAGCACGCGCCATTGATCCTGCTGCCGGGTCATGCCGCGCCGCTCAGCATGGCCTGGTTCGACAAGGGCCTTGCCGTCGGTTTCCACGGCTATCGCAAGAATGGCCACCGCATCGTCTGGTTCGCTCTCGGCCCGGATGGCCTGCCGGTGGCGCCGTTCAAGGAGTTGGTGAAGGGCTGGGAGGCCGGCGCCAACGGCCCGCAGGGTGCGCCGGTCGACCTTAAGCCCAGCGCCGATGGCGGCCTCTTCATCAGCGAGGACCATAACGGCACGGTCCTGAAACTCGTCAAGGAATGATCCCGGCACCATGGCTGCGGGCGTAAAAGAGCACCCGGCAGGATGAGTGCCGGGTGCTCAATTCCGCCGAACAGACGCGCATTGGGGACGGTGGGTGTCGCCTGTTCTGCGATTTGCACCTTAGCAGGCGACGGCCTGGCGCGCTGTGAGCGGTGTCACAAGCCGTCCCCGCTCATATCCGGCATGGCAAATCCGTTTTGTAGCCCGGCGCCTTGAGTTTTTCGCATGGGCGGGCGGCTTGGCAGAGCCTAAGTGCGCCGGGTAAATTGCCGGTCATCTCAGCCGGCCCTTTCGCCGGCACAACCCGAGGAGAGACCGATGTCCGCTGCCTTGTCCCTGGATGCCTGGAAGAATCAGGCCGAGCAACTCACCTATCGCAACCAGTGCTTCATCAACAATCAGTTCGTGCCGGCGGCCTCGGGCAAGACCTTCGACAATATCAGCCCGATCCACGGCAAGGTGCTGACGAAGGTCGCCGCTGGCGACAAGGAAGACATCGACCGCGCCGTCAAGGCCGCCCGCAAAGCCTTCGAGAACGGCAGCTGGTCGCGCCATCGCGGCGAGCGCAAGAAGCTGCTGCTGCGCTTCGCCGATCTGATCGAAAAGCACAATGACGAACTCGCTTTGCTGGAAACCCTGGATATGGGCAAGCCGATCGGCGACAGCAGCAAGATCGACGTGCCGCTGGTGGCCCAGTGCATCCGCTGGTACGCGGAAGCGATCGACAAGCTCTATGACGAAGTGGCGCCGACCAATCCGGAGGCGATCTCGCTCATTCGCCGCGAGCCGCTCGGTGTCATCGGCGCCGTGGTGCCGTGGAACTTCCCGCTGCTGATGGCCTCGTGGAAGATCGGTCCCGCCTTGGCCGCCGGCAATACCATGGTGATCAAGCCGGCCGAACAGTCGCCGCTGTCGCTGCTGCGTCTCGTTGAGCTCGCCGCCGAGGCCGGCATTCCGGAAGGCGTCATCAATGTGGTGCCGGGCTTCGGCGAAACCGCCGGCCAGGCGCTCGGCCGCCATATGGATGTCGACTGCATCACCTTCACCGGCTCGACCGAGGTCGGCAAGTACTTCCTGAAATATTCCGGCGAGAGCAACATGAAGCATGTCTCGCTGGAATGCGGCGGCAAGTCGCCGAACATCATCATGGCCGATTGCCCGGATCTCGATGCCGCCGCGACCGCCGCGGCCTGGGGCATCTTCTTCAACCAGGGCGAGGTCTGCAATGCCGGTTCGCGCCTGATCGTCGAGGAATCG
>DATLIX010000013.1:0-54607 GCA_035539215.1 Dongiaceae bacterium
CTCTTTGCCTATCTGGCGCTGGCGCCACATCCGGTCAGCCGCAGCCGGCTTTGCGAATTGCTCTGGGACGTGCCGAATGATCCGCGGGGTGAGCTGCGCTGGTGCCTCAGCAAGCTGCGCCGCGCCCTCGATGATGCGGAGCGTTCCCGCATCGTGACGGCCGGCGAGATGGTGGCGCTTGACCTTGCCGGCTGGCAGGTGGACGCGCATGAGATCGAAGCCGCCTGCGGGGCGGGGATCGAGCGGCCAGGCCTTGAGCGGCTGGGCCTCGACCAGTTGCGGGCGCTCGCGGCGCTCTTCACCGGCGAGTTCCTGGAGGGGCTGGAGATCGATCGCAGTCCCCATTTCGACAACTGGCTGATGAGCCAGCGGCGGCGTTTCCAGGGCATTCATCTCGCCATGTTGGAGCGGATCGTCGCGTGCCTGCCGCGGGGCGCTGACGAGGCGATGCCTTATCTCGAGAGATGGATCGCGGCGGCGCCTTTCGACGACGGCCCGCATATCGCCTTGCTGGGCGCCCTGGCGCAGCGCGGGCAATTCGCCGCCGGCGATGCGCATCTCGAGACGACGGCGCGCCTGTTCGACGCCGAAGGGCTGGACGTGCTGCCGCTGCGCGCGGCCTGGCGCAGCCTGCGCGAGCGGCGCCCGCGCGAGCATCGCCTGGGCGGACCGCCGCGGCTGCAAATGGCGGGTGCCGGGGAGGGGCAAACCGGGATCTGCGCGGTGCCTGGCGGCGATCGGCGGGACCCGTTATCCGATGCGGCCCTCGCGCCGCGCGCTGCGCCGCGGGCCTCGCTGGCGGTGATGCCTTTCACCGAAATGGACGACCCGCGCGGCAGCATCTATGGCGAGCCGCGCGGCGGGCTTGCCGACGGCCTCACCCATGACATCATCACCCGCCTCGCCAAGCTGCGGAATCTCTTCATCATCGCACGCGGCTCCGTCTTTGCCTTGTCGGAGCAGCGGGTGACGCCGGATGAGGCGGCGCGGCGGCTGAAAGTCGATTACATCGCCACCGGCAGCCTGCGCCAGGCGCATGGCCGCATCACGGTCTCGATCGAACTGGTGGAGGCCCGCACGGCGCGAATTGTCTGGGCGGAGGTCTTCGACCAGAAACTCGACAATGCCTTCCTGGTGCTCGACGAAATGGGCAACCGGATCGTCGCCTCGATCGCCAACGAGATCGAGATGGTGGAACGCAACCGCGCCGTGCTGCTGCCGCCCAATTCGCTCGATGCCTGGTCTGCCTATCACCGCGGCCTCTGGCACATGTACCGCTTCACGCGCGACGACAACGAGCAGGCGCAGCATTTCTTCCGGCGGGCGGTGGCGCTGGACCCGACCTTCGCCCGCGCCCATGCCGGGCTTTCCTTCACCCATTGGCAGAACGCGTTCCAGCACTGGTCCGACCGGCAGCAGGAGAGCGACCGCGCTTTCGAAACCGCCAGCCAGAGCCTGATGGTCGACGAGCATAACCCGGCCGCCCATTGGGCCATGGGGCGGGCATTGTGGCTGCGCGGCCGCCAGGCGGATTCGCTGGCCGAACTGGAGCGCGCCGTCGATCTCAGCCCCAATTTCGCGCTCGGCCATTACGCGCTTTCCTTCGTGCAGTCGCAATCCGGCGATCCCCGGGCGGCGATCCGCGCGTCTGACCATTCGCGCCATCTCAGCCCGTTCGATCCGCTGCTGTTCGGCATGCTGGGCGCACGGGCGATGTCGCATGTGCGGCTCGGCCAATTCGAGGAAGCGGCGGAATGGGCGTTGAAGGCGGCGACGCGCCCCAATGCGCATGTCATCATCTTGGCGATCGCGGCGCATTGCCTGGGCCTCGCCGGACGGGTGGAGGAGGGGCGGGCCTTCGCCGCCGCCATTCACAAGACACTGCCGCATTATCGCATCGACGACTTTCTGCAGACCTTCCAGTTCCCGGCCGATGCCGCGGCCCTGTTCCGCCAGGGCGCCAAGCATGTCGGGCTTGGCTGAGGCCGGGTCGCGCTTCTCTCAGACCGCCGGCACGGTGCCGCCATCGATGACATATTCGCTGCCATGGATCGAGGCCGCGCGGTCGGAGGCGAGGAAGGCCACCAGTTCGGCCACTTCCTCGGGCCGGCCCGGCCGGCCGATCGGAATGCCGCCCAGCGATGCCATCAGCGCGTTACGGGCGGTTGCCTCATCGCTGCCGGCTTGCGACGCGAGCCGGGCGATCAGTGCTGTGGCGGCGGTAGTCTCGATGAAGCCCGGCGCGATGCTGTTGACGCGGATGCCCTGCGGCCCGACCTCTTTCGACAGGCCCTTGCTATAGGTGGTCAGGGCTGCCTTGGCGGCGGCATAGGCCAGCGTCGCTTCGAACAGCGGCAGGCGCCGCTGGATCGACGAGATGTGGAGGATGACGCCACGGCCCTGGCGCTGCATCGCCGGCAGGAAGCCGCGGTCGAGCCGAACCGCGCCGAAGAGATTGGCGTCGAGGGCGCGCTGCCAGTCCTCGTCCTTGAGGGCCAGGACGCCGCCGGCCGGCGCTGAAGAGCCGCCGACATTGTTGACCAGGATATCGAGGCCGCCGAAGGCGCCGGTGACGGTATCTACCACCCGTGCGACACCATCGGCGCTGCTGATATCGGCCCGGATGAAGAGATCCGGCGACTGGCCCTGCGGCAGCGGCTGGCGGGCCGTCGTCGCCACCTTGGCGCCGCCGCGCCGCAGACGCCGGACGATCGCCTCGCCCATGCCTTTGGTGCCGCCGGTCACCAGCACGCGGCGGCCGGCGAATTCCTGCGGATCGGCGGAGAATGAAGCGGCCTCGGTCATTACGGGCTCTTCCTCATTGGATTTCGAGGGCGGCGATGCGGTCGCCCCGCAGCGTGAAGGCGAAGTGCAGATTGACGGGGCTGCCGGGAAAGTTGCCCGTGACCTTGCCGGTGACGACGACCTTGCCGTCGCGCGTTGCGCTCTCGAGCGGTTCGATGCTGTGCTGGTATTTTTCCCTGGAGGCGGTTTTCCAGGCGGTGATGGCGTCGAGGCCCGTCATTTCCCGGCCTTCGTCGCGCACCACGGCGTCAGCGGCGAAGCAGTCGGTCAGGGTACCGGTCTCGGGTGCGTTCTCCCAGGCGAGATAGCGGGCGATGCAGGGGGGCAGGTCAAGCGGCATGGGGCTTCCTCTATCGGCTGTCGGCGGATGCAGGCGGTGCTGCGATTGCCTCTGCCGGAAGATGCGAATAAGCTGCCGCGATGACAAGAACGCACGAAAAAGTAAGCCCCTTACCGGCCGGTGAGCCTGCACGCGAACGTCCCGTTTATACGCCGGTCTCGGCCTCAAAAGGCGTGACGCGGGCGCTGCAGATTCTCGAGGGCAGGTGGAAGCTGGAGATCCTGTTCCATCTTTTCGGCGGCAGGGTGAAGCGCTTCTCCGAACTGGAACGCGCCATTCCGGCGATCTCGCAGAAGATGCTGGCGCAGCAGCTGCGCCAGATGGAAGCGGACAGGCTGGTGCACCGCCGGATTCATTCGACCGTGCCGCCCAAGGTCGAATACAGCCTGACGGATTGGGGCCAGTCGCTCTGCCCCGCGCTCGATTCCCTGCTGGGCTGGATCGAAGCGCGGGACCTGATGCAGGCCGATGGCGAAGCTCCGCCTGGCGGAAAGGAAGAAGCGGAGAGCTAGTCGCGCCGCATCCCTATTCGGCGTCCGTCTGTCGTTTACGGGCGGCCAGAAGGCGCTGGATAACACTGAGCACTGCCTGGTGATTATAGGGCTTGGTTATGGCAGGGCCGTCTTCGCACAGATCGGTGGCTTCCTTGACCGCCTTGGTGACCGAGCCGGTCAGGACGACCTCCACCTGGGGCGTGGATTGCCGGATCCAGCGTGCCAGTTCAAAGGCCGCTTCATCATGCGCGCTGGCATCGATCAAGGCGACGTCGATGGAAATTTCGGCCGCATTGAAGAGGGCGCGGGCTTCCGTCGCGTCAATGGCTTCGAGCACCTGATAGCCGCATTCACGCAGGTATTGCGCCAGGGGAGTGCGGACCAGGATATCCGCTTCCACCAGAAGAATTGTCGATTGTGTCACGAGTGATTAGATCCTCAGCTGATTACGTTCTCAGCGCTTTACGAATGATCCAAATCGCATGATCGAAATGGTAGGGTTTCTGCAAAAAGCGCTCGTATTTAACATCGCGCAGCGGACCGGAGTTTCCGGATGTGAGGACGATCTTGATCGCGGGAAATTTATCGTTCAGCTGCTTGCACAGCTCTTTACCGTCCATGGCGCCGGGCATGACGATATCGGAGAAGACGAGATCGGCCTTGCCGCCGGCCGTCAGATAGGCCCAGGCTTCGTCCGCGGAGCCGGCCTCGATGACACGAAATCCGGCGGTGCGAAGTTCCTCTGCGAAGAGCCATCGATTGAGAACCTCGTCCTCTACCAGGAGGATATCAAGCTCCTGTGACAAAGGCTCCGGCTCCATCTCGCCCGCATTGGCGCTTACCATAAGAATAAAACCCCGCTATGCCTGCTCGCTCAGCATCTGAAACCAACGGGGTCATCCCATCATCTCGGCTTCCCATATCGGGTAAGAACCGTCTTGGATTGAATCGGCAGTTGAACAGATGCAAGTGACAAAACATCCTGCACCCGCCTCGGTCGACGCAACACAAAACAAATCGTGACCGTGCTTTGAACACCGGATTTTGATCGGCTATGAAAGCTGAGGCGCCGACGTTAACTTCCGATGATCATCAATCCCTTCGCAACCTTATACGTCCATGTGAGTTTGGCATGGGCATATGGAACCGAAAGCTCTCCGCAAGGCGAGATATGCCGCTATCTCAGGTTGAAAAATCCGTGGAAAGGCTGAATGCCCGCCATTGCAGGTCGGCTGCAAGCCGGTCGAGATCGGCCTGCTCGATGGCCCTTGCGGCGTCGCTGCCGAGCGGCAGGCGCAACGGCGGCTGTGCCAATGCCGCGATTTGCAGGATAACGGCCGCGGCTTTGGCCGGGTCGCCGGGCTGCTTGCCGTCATAGGCGCGCTGGAAACGTGCGGCGGCACCCACGGTGCCGTCATATTCCGGCCGGCCCGCATCGATGGTGGTTGAGGCGCCGGCAAAATCCGTGCGGAAGCCGCCCGGCTCGATGATCGTCACCTTGATGCCGAGCGGGCCGACCTCTTTGGCCAGCACTTCCGAGAAGCCTTCGACGCCCCATTTCGCGGCCGAATAGGCGGCCCGACCCATGGCGCCGACACGGCCGCCGACCGAGGAGAGCTGGATGATATGGCCGCCGCACTGCCGCCGCAGCAGCGGGATCGCCGCCTTGGTGACATTGATGACGCCAAAGAGATTGGTCTCGATCTGGGCACGAATGTCGTCAAGGCTGGTGTCCTCGATCGAGCCGACATTGCCGTAGCCCGCGTTGTTCACCAGCACATCGAGCCGGCCGAAAGCGGCGGCGGTCGTCTCGATCGCCGCCATGGCGGCGCGCGGATCGGTCACGTCGAGTGCCACTGTGCGCAGGCGATCTCCGTAACGTCGCGCGAGATCGCCGAGTTGCGAGGGATTGCGCGCGGTGGCGACCAGGGCATGGCCGTCCGCCAGGACCGCCTCGGCGAGAGCACGGCCGAGGCCGCGTGAGCTGCCGGTGATCAGCCAGACCTGTGGCATCGAGTTCTCCTGTCCTGGATAAGGCGCTGGGCCGGTTGCGGGCGGGCGACGAGAACCGGACAATCGCCAGCAACCCGCCGCCGATCCTGGCCGGGTCGGCCCGCCGCCGCCCGTAGCGCGCTTGCCGGCTTAAGTCTACATATGTAGACTTACCTACCGCGCAATCAAGTCCAGGGGCAGGTTCCCGCGCAAGTCCCCGCACAGGCCCCCGGGGCAGTCGAGCGAGGGCGAATGGATGCGGCAAACGGCCAAGCGGATATCCGGGAAAACGCCGGCGACCAAGCCTGCTGCCGCGCGGCCTGCCGGCACATCGGCGAAGCCGCGGCGGCGCGATGCGGCGGCGACGCGTGCGGCGATCCTTGCCTCGGCACGCAAGGCTTTCGCGCGCGCCGGCTATGACGGGGTTGGCGTCCGGGAGATCGCCGCGGGGGCAGGGGTGACGGCGATGCTGGTCAACCGCTATTTCGGCTCGAAGGAGCGGCTTTATGCCGAGGTGGTCGTAGGCACGATGGCGTCGCCTGACATCCTGACGGCGGATATCGTCAGCGCGGAGGGCGACCGCACGGCCTTCGCGCATATGGTCGCCGCCGCTTTGGTGGCGAAGACACCCGCGGAGAAGGCGCTGCTCGACGGCTTCTCGATCCTGTTGCGCTCGACCGCCAGCGAGCAGGCGATGGCGATCTGGCGCAAGCAGATTGAGCGGCACCACCAGCAGGACCTGAGCGCCCTGCTGGCCGGCGATCACGCCGCGACGCGCGCCGCTCTGCTGCTGGCGGTGATGGCCGGCTTCCAGGTGATGCGGCAAGTCGTCCGGCTGCCGGCTCTGGCAGCAGCAGAACCGGCCGTCCTATCGGCTCAGCTGGCGGCTCTCTTCAGGCTCCTTATCGCGCCGCGATCGCGCTGAAGATAATGCTCAGTGATGATATGGATCAGAAGGGATGCTCAGGCGATGCCGATCATGACATCGGACGCCTTGATCACGGCAATGGCCGGCTGCCCCACCTGCAGTTTCAGCTCATCGACCGCCTCATTGGTGATAGAGGAGGTGATGATCGTGCCGCCGATATCGATCCGTACATGCGCGGTGGTCTGACCTTTGACCACTTCGACGATCTTGCCTTTCAACTGGTTGCGGGCACTGAGCTTCATCTCTGTCTCCTTCTACGGGGATAACGTGTCAATCGGGGTATCGCGTCAATTCCGCGCCGCGGCCTGATGCAGCAGCGCATCGACCTGCGCGTCGCTGAGCTTGACCTGATAGAAGAGATCGTAAAAGGCGATCACCGTCTGCCGCAGGTCACCCCAGTGTAAGCCGGGATAGAGCCGCAGCGCCAGCCATTGCGCGCCAAGCAGGCGGTTAATGCCGGGCGGATCATCCGCCCAGCCGAAGGGTTCGAGCGGCTGGACATACAGGCGATGCGCCGCGACAGCAGGTACCTTCTGCCAGTGCGGTGCTGCGGCGATCGTCGCGGCAAAGCGCGCATGCTGCGCCAGGATGACATCGGGCTGTGCCGCCCCGATCTCGGCCGGCGTCGTCTTGGTCAATTTGTCCGGCAACCGATCGGCCATGACATTCTCGGCGCCGATCAGATCGAGCAGCTCGAGATTGATATTGCCCGGCCCGGCCGATTGCAGACCGTCATCGCCGCGGCCGTAATAGAGACGCGGCTTTGCCGTCACGGCGGCATCGGCGCGCAGATCGGCGATCGCCGCCGGCAGGGCCTGCAGCACATGCTCGGCATAGAGCGCCAGTTGCTGCCCGCGTGCCTCGACCCCGAGCATGGCGCCGAGCCGCCGATAGGTGACGGGGCTGTGGTCGAGGTGACCGTTCAGCAGCACATAGGGAATGCCCGTCTGTTGCTGCACCTGGTCGGCAAGCTTCGTATAGCCGGCATCGACATCGCCGACATCGAGGATGAGATCGGGATGCAGGCGCTGCAACGTTGCCGCATCGACCGTCTGACCGCGGCCGGTCAGCCGGCCATAGACCGGCAGGGTGGCATAGGGCGCCGCGATATAGGATTTGGCCGTGTCGCTCAGCTTCTCGCTCCAGCCTATCAGTTTGTCCGGTGCCAGCGTATAGAGCAGGACAGCAGCCGGCGGGCCGGCGACGAAGACCTTATTGACGACCGCTGGCAGCGTGACCTGGCGTCCGGCATCGTCGACGATCGTCCGGGTGTCGTCGGCCGTCGCGCTGCCGGCGCCCACCCCGGCGATGGAGAGAACCAGGGCGATGCAGCGCAAGAGGGAAAAGAGCGGCGCGAGGCGGGAGAGGGGGCGGCGGCGGCGCCCCGCCAATCCGCGGCAGTCGTTCTCACGGTGATGGTCGCAGGGCCGCTCGGATGCGCGTGAAATGCCGATCATGGTTTCGCACCTGTCATGATTTCGCACCTGTCGTTATGTCTTGGGCAGTCTGGCTGCAGGACCGAGGTCGAATTTTTCGCGCTCATTTTTAGCAGCGAAATATCCGCATAGATATAATGTTTCCGTGTCCCCATGCGAGACCCGACGTCCGTGTCGGCCGGTCGGGAGCCTGCATCATGAGATGCACGGGACGGTGCCGGAAGTTCGCCATCCGCACATTTGATCATCAGGCGGGGACCTTATGCGGTTCTGGCGCGTTGCTGCCCGCAGAATGCGTTCGGTTTATCGACTCCGCCGGCTTCCGGGCCGGGCTTAGCACCTGATCCAGGTCCTTCTAGACACATACGGACGATACCGACAGCAAGATTGGAGCGGCAGGAGCCATGAAAACGGCGCGGATCGAGTGTCTGGACGGTTTGCGCGGTTTGGCGGCGCTCTGGGTCCTGCTGGGGCATGCCAGCCTGCTGTCCGGCTGGAGAATTCCGCTGATCCATTCGCCGGATCTCGCCGTCGATCTCTTCATGATGCTGTCCGGCTTCCTGATGGCCTATCATTATATGGAGCGCCGGGCGCGCGAACCATGGCAGGCCGCGGCAACCTGGACGACGTTCTGGACCCGGCGCTTCTTCCGTATCGCGCCGCTGTATTATCTGCTGCTGATCGCGGCGCTTCTTGCCGGCCCCAGCTTGGGTGCTGCGCGCGACGTCATTGCCGGCGCCGTTCCCGGCACCGGCACGGTTGATGCGCGCTATTTCGACCAGAGCTGGCAAAATCTCGCCCTGCATCTGAGCTTCGTCTTCGGCTTCAGCCCCGCCTACGGCTTTCGCACGGCCTTGCCGGACTGGAGTATCGGCCTGGAAATGGCCTTTTATGCCGCCTTTCCCTTCCTGATGCTGCTGGTCGCGCGTTTCGGTTTCATCACGATGGCGATCGGCGTTGCCCTGTTGTGCCATCTGCTCTCGGCGGTCTTCCCCGGCTATTTCACAAGCTTCCAGGAGCCCTCCATGCTGGCGCTGAAATTGCCGATCTTCCTGGCCGGCATGCTGGTCGCGGCATCGCTGCCGGAGATCGGCTGGCGCCGCCTGCTGCTGCTCGCCGTCGCCGCCGTGATCTGCCTGACGCCGGTTCGCGGCGCGCCGGCTTTCGGTCTTGCCCCGGAGATCCGCCTGCTCTGCCTGGCGATCCTCGCGATCCTCGCCGATTGCCACCGTCTGCCGCAATGGGCCGGGCTTCACCGCATCGCCCCGGCGCTCTCCACCCTCCTCGGCGGGCGTATCGCCACGTTCCTCGGCGACAGTTCTTATGGCGTGTATCTGCTGCATCTCCTGGTCATGCTGCCGGTGATGCAGGCCATCATCATGCTGCAGCATCCGCTGTCGGCGCCGGTGCTCTTCTTCGGCACCGTGGCGGTCGTCGTGCCGGTGGTCTATCTGGTGGCTTGGCTGCTGCATATCGCTGTCGAGCGGCCCGGCGTCCAGCTCGGACGTCGCCTGCTCGGCGCCATGCGGGCCAGGGCCGAGATGAAGAAGGCGCGGGTGAAATCCGAATTCGCGTGAGGGCGGTGCAAGCGGCGCGAAAAGCCTGTGCGTCGCGCGACGGCCGCCTGCGTCAATCTGCCGCCGCGCATTTTTTCCAACCACGAATGCTTTCCAGTGACGGTTCCTTCTCAGGAACGATTCTCGCGGCATGATTCTGGCGGCCGATTCCGCCGGGAGGGTTTTGCTGGAGCGAATAGTTTTTCGCATCTGCGGAACTTTGGTAGCCCTGCATCGTTGACGGTGCTGCGCGGGACATTGCGCCGATGACATGATTGCTGGAGGCCTGCAATGGGTGCGACCGGGCATGTCATTCTGTCCGGTCAATCGAGGGCCCTTACCATGCGGAACATCTTCCAACATCGTGACCAGCAGGATCCGGAGGAGATGACCCTGATCGCGGGCCTGGAGGATCGCATCGAGACGATGCTGGGGCAGGTGCTGCCGGATCTTTCTTCTTTCGCGCTGGTCGATTTCCCAAAGCACGACAATGTCGGCGACAGCGCGATCTGGCTGGGCGAGGTCGCCTATCTGGCGGCGCGCGGCGTCAGGCCCTCTTATGTCTGCACCTTCGGCGATTATGCGGCGGAAGAGCTGCGCCGATCCGTGCCGGATGGGCCGATCCTCATTCACGGCGGCGGCAATTTCGGCGATATCTGGCCCGCCCATCAGGAATTCCGCGAAACGCTGCTGGCGCAGTTCCCCGACCGGCAGATCATCCAACTGCCGCAATCGCTGCATTTCGGCAGCGACGAGGCGCTGCAGCGCACGGCCGCGGCGATCGCGCGGCACGGCAAGTTCCATCTCTTCGTGCGCGACCGACGCAGCTACGACATCGCCACCAACGCCTTCGATTGTCCGGTCGAGCTGTGCCCGGATTCGGCACTCTATCTGGGACCGCTGGCGCGGCCGGTGAAACCGAGCACGGACCTGTTCTGCCTGATGCGCACCGACCGCGAGCGCAACGATGCTTCAGCGGCGGCGGTGGAGTTCCCGTCGGAAGCCGTCATTGGCGATTGGGTCCGCTTACGGCGCCATGCGCGGACCATCAACAAAGTCTCATCGGTACCGCTCAATCCCTTTCTCTCGGCCGCCGATCGCAAATACCAATTCTTCAACGCCCTGGCCGGCTGCCAGCTGCGGCGCGGCGCGCAGCTTCTCTCCTCCGGGCGCTTCGTCCTGACCGATCGGCTGCACGCGCATATCATCGCCTTGCTGTTGCAGATCCCCCATGTCGTGCTCGACAATTCCTATGGCAAGGTCAGCGGTTTCGTGGAGCAGTGGACCAGCGCCTCGAAACTGGTTCATGTCGCCAAGGACCTGCCCGGCGCCTTCGCCATCTATCGCGCCGCCAAGCAGGATAGCTGGCGGCAGCAGGCGGCCAAGGTGGCGTAGCCCCGCCTGCCGGGGCAAGCCGAAGCACATCCGGCAAAATCCATCTCTGCAGTTCCCGCTTCCGCAACCGGCGGCTGCGTGATCTCACGTAAGCGGTGAGCGGCGCAGCCGCGGAACGCCATGACCGTAAAACGCCGCGGCACTATCGCCGCTTCCGAGGGATGGCAGTTTCATGAAAGCGCCACATGACATTGGCTCTGTGACATTGTCGGGACAGCGCGGTCTTTGCCCGCTTTCTTGACACAGGTCAAAGGCCGATCGGTCGGCCGGTATAAAGTTGCGCTATCAGTTCAGCGGACGCGCCGATGTCACGGCGGAAATTCCCCAGCTTCTTCAGGAGGCGAGATGAAAGCGCTCGTATATCAGGCCCGCGGCCGCAAGGCGGTCGAGGAGCGGCCGAAACCGGAAATCCAGGCAACCGGCGATGCCATCGTCAAGATCGTCAAGACGACGATCTGCGGCACCGATCTTCACATCCTCAAGGGCGACGTGCCGACCTGCGCGCCGGGCCGCATCCTGGGCCATGAAGGCATTGGCGTGGTCGAGACGGTGGGCGCGGGGGTAACGACCTTTCAGCCCGGCGACCGCGTGCTGATTTCCTGCATCACCGCCTGCGGCCGCTGCGAGTATTGCCGGCGCGGCATGTATTCGCATTGCACCACCGGCGGCTGGATCCTCGGCAATGAGATCGACGGCACCCAGGCGGAATATGTGCGCATTCCCCATGCCGATACCAGCCTCTACCGCCTGCCGGAAGGCGTCGATGAGGCGGCCCTGGTCATGTTGAGCGATATCCTGCCGACCGGTTTCGAGTGCGGCGTGCTCAATGGCAAGGTGGCGCCTGGCAGTTCCGTCGCCATCGTCGGCGCCGGACCGATCGGTCTCGCCGCTTTGCTGACGGCGCAGTTCTATTCCCCGGCCGAGATCATCATGATCGATCTCGACGATAACCGGCTCGATGTCGCCAAGCGTTTTGGCGCCACCGCGGTGATCAACGGTACTGACGGCAAGGCGGTCGAGGCGGTTCTGAAGATGACCGATGGGCGCGGCGTCGATACGGCGATCGAGGCGGTCGGCGTGCCGGCTTCCTTCATCACCTGCGAGGATATCATCGCGCCCGGCGGCACCATCGCCAATGTCGGCGTGCATGGCATGAAGGTGGACCTGCATCTGGAGCGCCTCTGGGCCAAGAACATCACCATCACCACGCGACTGGTCGATACCGTCAGCACGCCGATGCTGCTGAAGACCGTGCAGTCGCGGAAAATAGACCCGACCAAACTGATCACGCACCGCTTCCCGCTGGAGCGTATTATCGATGCCTATGACACCTTCGAGCACGCGGCCAAGAGCCAGGCCCTGAAGGTGATCATCGAAGCCTGATTCCGTTCCCGTCGTCCTCGTCCCCCGCAACCAAGGAAATCGATCATGACTCGCATTGCGCTCGTCACCGGCGGCGTCAGCGGCATCGGCGCCGCGACCTGCAAGGCCCTGGCACAGGCCGGCTATAAGGTGGCCGCCAATTATTTCGGCAATGGCGACGCGGCCGCGAGCTTCCATCAGGAGACCGGCATGCCGGTATATGAATGGGACGTGTCGGACTTCGACGCCTGCCAGCGCGGTGCCGTCCAGGTGGCCAAGGATCTGGGGCCGGTCGACATCCTCGTCAATAATGCGGGCATCACCCAGGACGCGATCCTGCACAAGATGACCAAGGAGCAGTGGCGATCGGTGATCGATATCGATCTCGGCGGCTGTTTCAACATGTGCCGGGCGGTGGTCGAGCCGATGCGCGAGCGGCGTTTCGGTCGCATCATCAATGTCAGTTCGATCAACGCGCTTTCCGGGCAATTCGGCCAGACCAATTATGCCGCGGCCAAGGCCGGCATCATCGGCTTCAGCAAGGCGCTGGCGCTGGAAGGGGCGGGGCGGGGCATCACCGTCAATGTGATTGCGCCGGGCTATACCGATACGGCGATGGTGGCAGCTGTGCGGGCCGATATCCTGGAGAAGATCGTCGCCACCGTGCCGGTTTCCCGGCTCGGCAAGCCGGAAGAGATCGCCGCCGGCGTGGTCTTCCTGGCAAGCGACAATGCCGCCTTCATCACCGGCGAGACCCTGTCGATCAACGGCGGCAAATATATGCAGTAACGTTTCGCCCGGCGCGCGTCCTTCCTCGATCCACCTTTCCGCCGCTTCACAAGCAAGCACCGAAGCCATATAGTCCAACGGATCGATGCCCTCCGGAATATGCTCCGAAGCGGTGTCGATGGCGGAGAGAGGGGCCGATCTCCGCCAAGCGTTTTCGGCAAAGGCGGGCGTCGGCCGGCAGATGGCAGAGCAGTTGAGGCGATTCTCAACCTGTCGGTGGCCGGCGCGCTGGGATGGTGCGAAACGTCATGCGGCAGGGCTCTTCTTCGATTTTGCGAAAGCGTTCGCGATCGGCAGATCTTCTTTCACAGCGCGTCCTTTCAAGAGCGGTTCCCTCGCTCCGGAGGATTGCAGGGCGAAGCCTGCGGCACCTGTCGGTGCTGAGGCTGCTGGCGGTTGCCTTGTTGATCACCGCCGCGCTGGGCGGCGCCAACCGATTGCAGGCCGAGCAGGTCGATCGGCAATTCCGCGAATGCACGGTCTGTCCGGTGATGGTGGGCATTCCCGGCGGCAGCTTCGTCATGGGCAGTCCGCGGGGCGAGCCCGGCCGTTTCGATTCCGAGGGGCCGCAACATCGTGTGACGGTCCGCGCCTTTGCCCTTGGCCAGCAGGCTGTCACCAGCGAAGAGTTCCTGACCTTCCTGCGCGAGACCGGCTATCAACCTTTGCCGTGTGATCCGCTGCTCAATCTGGGCTGGCATTCGCCCGGCCATGGCCTCGCTTATGCGCCGGGCATCAGCGATCCGCGGTTATGGCCGGCAAGCTGTCTCAATTGGAAGGATGCCGAGGCCTATATCGCCTGGCTGAACGGCAAGGTTCGCGGCCTGGCTTCGGCAGCGGTGTCTCGGCATGGGAAACAGGGCGATGGACCCTATCGCCTGCCGACCGAGGCGGAATGGGAATATGCCGCCCGCGCCGGCACGCAGACCGCCCGCTGGTGGGGGACGTCGATCGGCAGCAATCACGCCAATTGCGATGGCTGCGGCAGCGAATGGGATGGGCGGCTGCTGGCCCCCGTCGGCAGTTTCGGCCCCAATGCCTTCGGCCTTTACGACATGCTGGGAAATGTCTGGCAATGGGTCGAGGATTGCTGGCACGAGAACTATGCCGGCGCGCCGGATGATGGCAGCGCCTGGCTACAACATGGCGATTGCAGCAAGCATGTGCTGCGCGGCGGCTCCTGGAGCAATGTGCCGATCTTCGTGCGCGCGGCGACGCGCATCGGCGCCGATACATTGGGGACCGATTCCGACTGGTCGAATTATGCCGGCTTACGGGTGGCGCGGACATTGCCGTGACGCCTGGTGCAGCCACAGCTGCAGCCCCGGCTGATCGGTGCCGGCCTATTGCACGACGTCCCGGGCGCTGAACGGCAGGACGACATCGCTGGCGAGGTCATACTGGCCCGGCGGAATCACCAGCGGGGCGGCCAGCAGCACGGCATTGCGGGCACTGAGGGCAAATTCGAAATAGGGCCGGTTGAGGCGATAGCGCGCCGGATCGACGATCTCAACCAGGGCAACCGAGCCGTCGCGGCGCAGTTGCAGATGGATGGAGACGGTCCAGCCTGCCGTCTGCGAGGGCTGCGTCTTCAGATTCCAGTGACGGATCACCTGGGCACGCAGGAAGTCCTTGACGCTATAGCTGGCGCTCAATCCCGGCGCGGCATCGGCGCTGGCGGCCGTTGCATTGGAGAGACCGCTGGCGGCGGGGTCGCCGGTGCCGGGCTGCGCCGGCGTGGAGCCCAGCTTCAATTTCGCCAGCTGCTGCAGCCGCATTGTCAACGGGTCGGGCGGTGCCGCCTGGCGCCGACTGTCGAGCGGCGTGGCGGTCTTGTCATGGGCTTCGAGCTTCTGCGCCGGCGGCTTCGCCTGGGGACGCGTCATGAGCGCGGCAAGCGCGCGCTGCGCCGCCGGCGGCGCGCTGGGCACCGGGGCGGGGGCGACGGAAACGACCGGCGTTGGCGCCGGGGCCGGCGGTTGTACCGTCAGCGGCGCCGGATGCGGCGGCTGTTGCGCCTGCTGCGGCGCGCGCGGCGCCTGTTCCTGCGGCAAGTCGGCGAGCCGCTTCACCACCGGCCCCGCCGTCACCGGGCCGAACCGCACGAGATCGACCGGAATGGCGAGGTCGGCTGGCGCGGGCAGTTCCGCTGGCCGCAGCAGGCCCGCGGCGATGAGCAGCAGAACGCACAGATGCAGGACAATCGACGCGGCGATCCCGGCAGTCATGCGACCGCGCCGCGGCACCTCACCAAGGGTTGCTTCGTCGCCGTTGAAAATCGCCGCTGCAGAAGCCGGCATGATGCCGCCTCACGATCGCCTGAAACCTTGCCTGTGGTATCGCGCCAGTCAAGGCAAGCTTGATGCCGCCCTAATCGACAGCGACCGATCGACCTGGCTTGATGACGCTGGTCCAGTATAGCGCCATTCGCCGCATGTCAGGAAAAAATGGCGCAGCCACCACTGGACATGCTGCGCCTGTTCGATGTCAGGCCGCGGCCTTGCCGATCGACCCGCCGCCATCGACAAAAATGGTCTGGCCGGTAATGAAGCTGGCTTCGTCCGACAGCAGAAAGGCGATTGTAGCCGCGATCTCGTCCGGCCGTCCCAGGCGACGCATGGGAATGAGCGATAGAAAGCGCTGCTCCGCTTCGCTGCCGGCAGGTGTATTTTGGCGGAAGAGCTCGGTTTCGATCGGACCCGGCGCCACACCGTTCACGGTGATGCCGGTCTCTGCCAGTTCCAGCGCCCAGATGCGGGTAAATGTATTGATCGCTGCCTTGGCCGCGGCATAGGCGCTGCGCTGGGCGATGCCGAGCACGGTCAGGCTGGAGAGGTTGACGATGCGGCCCCATCCCTTGGCTTTCATGCCGGGCAGCAGGGCCTGGGTGGTCTGGATGGTCGGATGCAAATTAACTCGCATGATGTCGTCGACATCGGCGAGATCGATCTCGCCGATGCGGTGCAGCTTCACCAGACCGACATTGTTGACGACACCGTCGAAGTTATGCTGCTTCGCGAGTTCGCTGAAGGCCTGGCTTGCTGCGTTGCTGTCGTTGAGGTCGATCGCGGCGAGCGTGCCGGGAAAACTGGGATCGGCGCCACGTGCGACGCCAACCACGTGATGGCCGGCTGCGGCGAGACGTTCCGACAAGGCGCGGCCGATACCCTTGCTGGCGCCGGTGACGAGAAAGCTGCGTTTGGTCATGGTCTTCGCTCCTTGCAGGCGGTAGTCACGGCTTTCAATCTGCGAATCTGGCGCTGCCGGGTTTCGGCAAAGGCGGCAGGTCCAGCAGCTTCAAGGTTTGACGCAGGGCGGCCGTCAGCAGCTCGCGCTCGGGCCTGACCCGGGCAAGAACCCGGATGCCAAGCAGCAATGCCAGCAACTGGCTCGCCGCATCGTCGGCGCTGTGAGTCACGGGAATCTCGCCGCTTCGTTGAGCCGCAATGAAGCGATCACGAAAGAAATTTTCGATGAGAGCAAGCTCGGCGGCAAGCGCCGCCCGAAAATGGGCGTCGCGCGGCGATGCTTCGACAGCGGAATTCACCAACATGCAACCGCGCTGCTCCTGGTCGCTGACGCTGCGCTCAATGATCTCGTGAAAGAAAGCGGTGATGGCCCGGGCGGGAGAGACGCTTTCGCTGAGCCGCTGCATGCGTTCATGCAGAATGCGATCAAGATAGCTGTCAAGCGCCCGCCGGAAGAGGGTCTGTTTGTCGCCGAAAGCGGCATAAAGACTGGACGCGGTGAGACCGGTTGCGGCGCTCAGTTCGCGCGTTGACGTCGCCTCGTAACCGCCGCGCCAGAATACGCCGCCAGCAGCTTCCAGCACCTTTCCCTCGTCAAATCCGCGAGGTCTCGCCATGGTTTCCCTTCTTCCATTCTGGAGCAATCGATCCAAAATACGATATGGAGCGAACGATCCAGAATGTCAAGGCGCAACCGGCATCGGCCCCGGGGGCGGGGCGCCCACCCAGAAGCGGGCGGACCCGTCATCTTGAACGACAGCGGCTATATCGCCGGTGTCGAAATGAGGTCGAGGGTGGCGTGACCCAGTATTGGCGTGACGGGATTGCCGCTATCGATCGATGATGACCGTGGTCGATGGACTGGCGGCGGTATCGCTTAGCGGCGTCTCAGCGGGGGGATTCCTGCGTCACGGCCGCGGCATCCCGCGACAGGACACTTGCAGCCCGGCGGATCGCATCGACTGCCGCCCGGATATCGGCTGTCTTGGTGCGGTGATTGAGCACGGCGATCCGCGCCATGACGCGGCCGCCTATCCGCGTCGTGGAAAGGAAAACGCGCCCCTCGGCATTGACCTGCCGGGTCAGCTCCGTGGTCGCGCGATCCTCGCCTTCGGCCGCACCTTGCGGTAACCGGCTTCGGAAGGCGACGATGGAGAGATCGGGCGGGCCGAAGACGGAGATCTGCGGGATGTTGCACAGCGCTCGATGGGCTTCTTCCGCCAGATCGATCTTCTCATCCAGCATCGAGCGGAAGGCGGCCGTGCCATGCAGATGCAAGGGAAGCCAGAGGCGAAGCCCGCGGTTCGGCCGCGTCAGTTCCAGGCTGTTATCAGCGAAGTTGACCAGCGCGTCCTCCAGGTCCTGCAGATAGGCGGCGTCATCGCCGGCATGGGCGCGCTGCAGCACGGTGCTGTCCCTGACCAGTAGGCAGCCCGTCCCGAAGGGCAGGAACAATCCCTTATGCGGATCCAACACCACGCTGTCGGCCCGTTCGATACCGCTCAGCTTCTGGCGGCCGCGATCCGTCATGCGGAAGAAACCGCCATAGGCCGCGTCGACATGGAACCACAGCCGATGCGCCTGGGCGATATCGGCGATCGTGTCGAGCGGATCGATGGTGCCGGTATTGGTCGAGCCGGCATTCGCCACGATGCAGAACGGCTGGCGCCCCTGGGCACGGTCGCTGGCGATCGTCAGGCGCAGCGCGTTTGCGTCCATCCGCAGCCGGTCATCGGTGGGAACCAGTCGCAGCGCGTCTTTCGGGAAGCCGGCCAGGCGCGCCGCCTTAGCAATGCAATGATGCGCCTGATCCGTCGCATAGATGGTGCCGGCGCGGAAATCATCCGGCAGATAGGCGGCCTTCGCACACAGCAGTGCCGAGAGGTTGGCGATGGAGGCACCCGAGGTCAGGATTCCGCCGGCATCATCCGGCAGCCCCATCATCCGGGCAAGCCAGCGGATGATATCGAGTTCGAAAGCGACAAGGGCGGGGGCGCCGGCAGCGATGCCGGTATAGCGGTTGAGTACGCCGGAGATGAGATCGGCCAGCGCGGCGGTCACCAGCCCGCTGCCCGGAATGAAGGCCAGATATCCGCCGCCCGCGGTATTGAGCCCGATCTGCGCGGCCGCGCCGATGGTGGCGAGCAGCTCGGTTAGAGGACGCCCGTGTTCCGCCGGCAAGGCTCGGTTGCGCGGGTCGGCGAGAAAGGCTTGAGCCTCGGCGGCGGAAAGGTTCGATGCCCGCGACTGGGGCAACTGATCGAGAAACGCGGCAAGAAAGGATGTCGCCTCCGCCATCATTTCCTTGAAGACGGCGCTTGAGGCATCGAGGGGCGGCTCGGGAGCTAAAGACAGCATCATAAACCCACTTCTGGCGTTGGGGAGCGGAGGCGCGGCAGGTATAGCCTTTCGCGATCGGTGGGGCGCCGAAACGGCGATCGGACAATCAAGTCCGGCCGGTAGCGTTTCAGGTCCGCGGGCTGTTCGATCTGTATCCGATCTGCGGTTGTCCGATTGCCTGCTTGGCTCGTTCCATTGTTCCGGTTATGCGCAGCGGGGGCCTTATCGCCCAACGCCGTTACACCGGTATTTCCGAACCGGAGGCGGCAAGCTACAGTTGTAACATTGCAAAGAAAGGCGGCGTCGCCGCCGCGACGCCTGTTCGGCGCCTTCGTGGAGATGCGACCGGACGAGCCGCTGCAATACGGGACACTGGGCCGTCGGCGCAGCTATAATCCCTTTGCCATCGCCTTCGGGGGATTGGGAAGAGCCGATCGCGGCGGTGCCGCGTGCCGGGTCGGCAGGACAGGCATTGACGATGCTCTTCGGCCGGCCTGCCTGATCCGTCTGACGCCATGGGGCGCAGACGGCCAGCGAGCGTAGGCCCGGGAAAGAGGAGAAGAGTCGATAGATGCGTGGGAAGTGTCTGGATATCGCCGCAGCTTTTGCCATGGCGGCCGTGATTGGTATCTCATCTGCCGTGGCGCAGGAGACGGGCAAGCCCGATTTCCGCGCTTTCGTGCAGGCCTGCCGCAGCGACTATCAGCGCTTCTGCGCCGGCATGCAGCCCGGCAATGGCGCCATCCTGACCTGTCTGCGCCAGCATGCCGATGAACTGTCCGCGAGCTGCAAGGGAATGGCGCAGCAGCGCACCAAGATGTCGGCCGAGCCGCCCGGCAACAGCAATACCGTGCGGGCACAGGATAGCAGTGTTGCCGACGAGAAGCTGCCACCGGGCACGCAGATCCTGCGCGATGTTGCCTATGGCAGTGACCCGAAGCAGCGGATCGACGTCTATCGTCCCGCTGCTGTCGCCGCGTCACCCTTGCCGATCCTCATCATGGTGCATGGCGGCGCCTGGGGCTGGGGCGACAAGGCGTCGCCCGGCGTCGTCAGCAACAAAGCCGATTACTGGCTGGCCAAGAACTACATCTTCGTCTCGGTTAATAACCGCCTGGTGCCGCAGGCCGATCCGGCGCAGCAGGCGGCGGATGTCGCTGCCGCCATCGCCAAGGTCCAGGCCGGGGCCGCGGGCTGGCACGGCGATGCCGCGCGCATCGTGCTGATGGGGC
This sequence comes from Dongiaceae bacterium, assembly GCA_035539215.1. GTDB lineage: Bacteria > Pseudomonadota > Alphaproteobacteria > Dongiales > Dongiaceae > Dongia_B. Next base: position 19,918 of record DATLIX010000013.1, read on the forward strand.
ATTCGGCCGGCGCCCATCTGGTGGTCTTGCTGGCGGCCGATCCGCAGATCGCGGCCAAAGCCGGCGCCAAGCCCTGGCTGGGGACCGTGGCGCTCGATAGCGCTGCCTATGACGTGCCATCGATCATGGCGAAGCGGCATGCGAAATTCTATGACGGCGCCTTCGGCAAGGACCCCGACTTCTGGCGCCAGGTCTCGCCGATCGATCGGCTCACGACAAAGCCGACGCCGATGCTGCTGGTCTGTTCCAGCCGGCGTCTCGATTCCTGCGGCCCGGCCAAAGTTTTCGCCGCGAAAGCCGTGTCGCTGGGCGGCCAAGCGCAGGTGTTGCCGGAGGACCTGTCGCATGAGGAGATCAATGTGACCTTGGGAGAGCCCGGCGCCTATACCGACAAGGTCGAGGCCTTCATGCAATCGCTCGGCCTGCCCTGATCGCCTGCTTCAACGGTTTTATTTACCGCGCGGGATCGAGCGGGCGCAGTACCGCGGCGGTGATCGCCGGCACCTGCGGCCGCAAACGCGGTATCAGCGAGAAGACGAAGGTGGCGAGGCGCGGAATGCCGCGGGGCAGGCGATAAGGTTTCGTCTCGCTTTCGCGGCTGACATTCCAGCGCCGCAGCGTTTCCGCCACCTCATTGCAATCGATGCCCCAGGGCATCGGCGGCACGGCGTAATGGGGCGTCCGGCGAAAGCCGCCCGGGCGATGGGTCAGACGGGAGAGCCAATGGGGAATGCTGTCGAAGATCAGCAGGCAACCCGGGAAACGCGCCGCCAGGCCGGCCAGCAGGCGGCGGATTTCTTCCGCCGGCAAATACATGAAGAGGCCCTGGGCGATGATGCAGACGTCATCGCCGCCGATGCCGGGCGGGACGGCTTCCATCCAGGTACGGTCGAGGGCGCTGCCGGTGAAGCGCTGTTCCCGCGGGCGCAAGGGCAGCAACAGATCACGCAGCCGCATCGCCTCCGGCAGATCGACGGTGAGCCAATGCAGGCGGCCGTTATCGATGCGGCTGAACTGCGTTTCCAATCCTTCGCCCAGCGACACGACCCAGCCATCGGGATGCCGCAGAATCCAGCGCCGCGCAATCGCGTCGATCTCGGCCGCGCGCACCGCGTGGGAACCGTCGGCCTTGCCGAAATGCTGCTCGAAATCGTAATCCAGCGCGTCATAGAGGCGGGCCGCCTCCGGATCGTGAATGAGGCCATGCGGCTTCTTCGCTTCGCTGGCGCGGTTATGCAGGGTCCAGAGCATGGTCTCCGGCACGCCGGCGAGGTCGGGTTTTATCTTCATGGTATGACGATAGGGGCGGGGAAAGGGCCGAGGCAACAGCATAGGCGGCGTGGAATCGCCACCCATGGCGCGGGTTGCCCCCGGCGCCGGACAATGCAACGCTGCAGACTGAGGATCTGGCCCAGGCTTGCGATGAGGATTGCAGGAGCCCTGGCCAGCCGGCAACTAACCGGCCGGATCGCGCGTTAGGTGGCTGACGCCCCTCTATCGAGGCGGGAAAGATGATGCGATTGACGATCGCTTTGGCCGGCCTCCTGCTGCTGGCAGCCTGTGCGACCGGCCAGGGGGACAGGCCGGTCGTAGACGATGGCTGCCACCAGGTTCCCCCGCCGGCGGTGGCGATCGATATCGCCTTTGTCGGTCCGATCGACGATAGCTCCCGCAGTCTTCACGAATTGTCGCATGAGGATACGGATGGCCGGGGGCCGGCGATGGAGCGCAGCGCCGTCACCTTCGGCATTACCCACGTGAAACTTGGCGGCCAATTCGGCGGCGACGCTAAAGCCGTGGTAATGCCGAGCGGCCAGGTCTGCGCCTGGGCGACCCAGCTGACCATCCATCTCACGGATGAGGTGCGAGTCTATCTGGCCTCTGAGTTGCGACCGGGGAGTTGTCCTTACCGCGCCGTCCGTGAACATGAGGAGAAGCATGTCAGCCTGGATCGCCAGCTGCAGCCGGCCTTGCGGCAGCAGCTCCAAGCCGCCGTCGACAAGGTCGCTACCTATTCCGTCCTAGGACCTGACGAGGCGGCAGCTGCGGCGCGGCTGCGGACGGCATTTCGCCAGGTGGTGGGCCATGCCATCGGCAGCTATGCGGCGATGCGCGACCAACAGCAGATTGCAATCGATACGGCGGAAGAATATCGCCGCGTGCAAGGCGTCTGCGGCCGGCAGGCCTTTGCCGCCCTGTTTCCAAAGAGCTGAGGATAGCGAAACTGGTTCGCGCGGAACGCTGTCGCGAAGAGGCTTGGCGCGCGCGATTGGATCAGGTTTGTGAAAACGGCGCGGCCAGGATGGCGGCGGCGGCATCGTCGTTGAGCTGGCGCGCGAGGTCCAACGCGGTGAGGCCGGCCTTGTTGCGCCGCGTGAGGTCGGGCATGAAGCGGCGCAGCTCTTTCAGCACATGCAAGGCATGGTGGCGGACGGCGATATGCAGCACCGTGTCGCCATTGGCATCGGCATCGTTGATATTGGCGCCGGCCACGACGAAGGCGGCGGCGGCGATCTGCTGATCGTTGCTGGCGGCAATATCCAGCGCCCGCATGCCCGCCTTGTTGCGATGGTCGAGACTGAGATGCTGGTCCGCCGCCATCTGCAATTCGTCATAGAGGTCGGTCAGCGCCTTGTTGAACGCCAGCTGCTCAAGCTTCTCATAGATGGCCTCGGCCCCATGATCGAGACTATGGGGGGAGCGCAGCATGGTGGCCGGTACGAAGAACCAGCCGCCGAAACCGAGGACGATCAGGACGATTGCAAGCAGCAGAAAGAACTTCTTCATGGCTAATGTCTCACCCCAAGCGGGCCGGCTTCGTTGGTTGGCCGACCTCGGCGGCGCCAGCCCGACGGGAGCCGGGGCACCATAGTTAATTCAGTCAATAATCGTGTAAGTGGATACCGTTCATTCCAGCAGGGTGACCGGCAAGGTTTCTGGCGGCAATTCAGCGGGAAAGGCGACATCCGTCAAGTTAAGATGCTTAAAGTTTGATAGAATACCTATTCCGGTGTGAGGAATGGCCTATCGGAGACGGATGCCAGGGCAAATTTCCGGTCGCGAAAATTTGCCTCAAAAACGAGGGATGTGCTGATCGTCATCCGCGCTCTCTTCCCGCTGTGGCTGTATCGCGCCGGACCGTCATCTCGTCATGCAAGGGCCATGCTTCAAGGATGACGGTCGATCACGTCGCAGCGGCGGTGTGCCCGGCTTGATTTGCGCGTTCGCCTTCGGCATCGGAACGGCTCCCTGCAGGAGGCATCCCCGCAAATGGCATCCCGCGGGCCGCACTCTCTGCCTGTTATCGAATTGCAAGGTGACCGGCCCAGTCTGAACTCGCTCGTCGTCGGCACGCATACGTGAAGGAGGCGAGCGTACGGGGGCCCGATAGCAGACGGGGGCGTCATCCGGTGGCTGTGCCAATCTCGTGGCACGTTGACAGTCGCCGCAGCGTCAAGGGTGAGGCAGTGGCATTGCCGAAGCAATGTTGGCCAGCGGTGCCGGCGCGATGAATCGCGGCGGCGGCAGCCTGGCGCGGCGCAAATCGGGTCTCATGGTCTGGGATCTCGGTGTGCGCCTGTTCCACTGGGCGCTGGTGATCAGCTTCGCGCTGGCGGCCTATACCGGTTTCCTTGGTCCGCGCAACTGGCTCAATCTGCATCTCATCGCCGGTATTGCGGCCGGCGCGCTGGTGATCTTCCGCCTGGTCTGGGGATGGCTGGGGTCGCGCTATGCCCGGTTCCACTCTTTTCCGCTCTCACCGGCAGCCATGAAGGCGCACCTGGCGGCGATCATTGCCGAATATCGCCAGGCGGAACAGCGACACCCAGGTTCGCAACGACTGGGGGCGCCGCCCCGCCATCATCCGGAAGCAGGACATAATCCGCTCGGCGCCGCGATGGTCTATGCGCTGCTGCTGGCGATCGCGCTGACGGTGCTGACGGGGGCGGTAGCACTCGGCGGCGTGGTCAAGCAGGGCCCCTTGGCCTTCCTGGTATCCTTCGATCTCGGCCTGCTGATCCGCGATCTGCATCAGGTCCTGGCGATCGCCCTTCTGTGCATGGTCGGCGCGCATCTGGCCGGTGTCATCTTCGAAAGCCGGCGCGAGAAGATCAATCTGGCGGCGGCGATGATCACCGGTCGCAAACCGATTCCTGGCGCTGCGACGCCGGAGCCGCACCAGGCCGCGCGGCCGGGCATGGCGGCGATCGTCCTGCTGGTGCTGGCGGCGGCGATCGTACCGGCGACCATCGCTCTGGCGCGCCTGCCGGGACGCGGCGTGCCACCGGCGACGCTCGATCCGATCTATGCCAAGGAATGCGGCGCCTGTCATTTCGCCTATCCGCCGAGCCTTGCCCCGGCCGCCGTCTGGATATCGATGATGGAGGGGCTCGATCGGCATTTCGGCGAGAATGCCGACCTCGATGCGACGACGGCGGCACATATCCGCGACTATCTGACGGCCAATGCAGCGGAAAAGTGGGACACCCGGCCGGCGCATCTGTTCCGTCAGCGCGACCCGGCGGATCCCTTGCGCATCACGGCCACACCCTTCTGGCAGCGGCTGCATCGCCAACTGCCGGAAGCATTGTTCAAGTTGCCGGCGGTGGGGGCCAAGGGCGCCTGCAATGCCTGCCATCGCGATGCCGGCACCGGCCGTTTCGATCCGCAATCCATTCTCGTTCCCCCCATTCTCGTTCCGACGGAGGCCAGACCATGATCATCAGCCGGCTGATGCAGCGGCGCGTGCGACGCAGCGCCTTTATCCTTCTGCTGCTGACCGCGCCGACGGCGCTGGCGATGGCGGCGGCCGGCACGGCGCAGCAGCAGGTGCTCGATCAGTATGCCCAGCAGGCGAAGACAGCTGATGCGGGTTTCAACGGCTTTTCCGCCGATCGCGGCAAGGCCTTCTTCCTGGCGCAGTCGGCGGCCGGTCACGGCGACACGCCTTCCTGCTCGACCTGCCACACCACCGATCCGCGCCAGATGGGCCATACGCGGGCGGGCAAGGAGATCAACCCGATGGCGCTGTCGCGCACACCGGATCGCTTCGGCGACATCAACAAGACGGAGAAATGGTTCGCCCGCAATTGCGACACGGTGCTGGGCCGCGCCTGCACGCCGCGCGAGAAGGGCGACTTCATTACCTACATGGTGGGGCTGTAGCAGCCGCTTCAGACCGCTGCACTCCCGAAAACCGTTGCGATAACGAAGCAGAGGATCGACACATGACATATCGGCATTCTATTGCCACCGGAGCGGCGATCTTAGGTGCTGCGATCGCCACGCTGATACTCATCCTCAGCGCTTCGCCGGCACGCCCCGCCACGACCGATGCGGAGGCAACGACGACCAAGGAATGCGGTGCCTGCCATATGGCCTATCTGCCGCAATTCCTGCCGGCACGTTCCTGGCAGGCGCTGATGAAAGGCCTCGACAACCATTTCGGCGAGAATGCCAGCCTGGATGCGGCGACCCGCAAGACGATCCTGGACTATCTCGTCAGCCATGCGGCCGATGCGCCCGGCCAGGATAAGCGTTTCCTCATGGGGCTGCCGGATGCGGCAACGCCGCTGCGGATCAGCGAGACGCCGTACTGGATCCGTCGGCACAGCGAAATCCCTGACTCGATTTTCAGCCATCCCAAGGTCAAGAGCAAAGCCAATTGCGGCGCCTGCCACCAGAATGCGGCGCAAGGCGGCTTTGAGGATGAATGACCTTTGAGGATGAATGACGGCGGCGATGCCGGCTTTACAGCTGCGACAGAAAGTGATGGGCCTGCACGGCGGCGGTGAAGAGATGGTAGAGCGAACTGGCGGGGATGTGGTCGGCGACCGGCGTGCCGGCGAGGTCGAACTGGTCGCGCCAGGTACCGTGCGGGGTCTGCGCCAGATAGGTCGCGAGCAGCCGATCGGCGAGATCATGCGCCGCCACCATCAGCGTGGGATCGCCCAACGAGCTCCCTTGTTCGATCAGGGTTCGCAGGTATTCGGTCTGCGGCCATAGGCGCCGCCGGGCGGCGAGGATCTTTCCCTGGTCATCGGTTTCATCGACCAGGAAGCCGCTGCCGCCATCGAGGCCGAGCTCGCAGGCGGCGGCAAACAGCCGCGCGCTGATGCAATCGACATCGAGGTCGCGATACCGCGAATGACGGCGCAGCAGCCAGCACCATTCCATGTGATGGCCGGCTTCGACGCGATGCGAGCCATAGCGTTCATCCTGTTCCCAGTCGCGGCCGAAGAATTCGCGCAGGAGACCGGCCTTGCAATCGAAGAAATGCCGGTCGAACAGGGAAACGATGGCATCGGCGCGGGTGAGATGGCGCGTATCGCCGGTGGTCTCGAACAGCGCGAGGCTCGCCTCCAGCAGATGCATGTGCGGGTTCTGCCGGCGCGGCAGCTCATCGCGATCGCTTTCCTTCCATCCTTCGTGAAAGGACGTGAGTTCGCGGTCGATGTAATCGAGCGTCTCTTCGACCCAGCCGGCATAGCGCGCCTCACCGGTTGCCTTGGCGAGCCAGGTCAGGCCGAGCAGCACAAAGGCATGATCGTAGAGATCGCGCCGGTCGTCGGCGATGCTGCCGTCAGCTTTCAGGCAGTGGACCCAGCCGGGGCGGCCGTCCGGCGACCAGGCCAATGCATGCAACCTGTCGGCGGCTTGCTTGGCCCGTTCCAGGCCGATATCCGCCGGTGTGAATCCGAGCAGGGCGGCATGGGCGTAAGTGTAGATCTGGCGCGCCTGCACGCGGCTGCGCAAATCCGCCCGCGCGTCGGGCGTACCGTCGAGATGCAGCTTCTCGTAAAACAAGCCGCGGTCACGGTCGAAACCGATATCGAGCCAGACGGGCAATGCATCGTTGCGCATCCAGGCGAGATAGGTATCGAGCGGCATAATCTTGCTTTCGCGTCCAGTTCGGCTGCGATCCCAGAGTGGGACGGCAGGCTTCCTTCTTTTATGACCCAAGCCGGCAGCTTTGAACAGAGCGGCAATGAGACGCTGCTATGCCGGCTATCCCTTGTGCGGCGCACGGGCCGCCTTGCTGTCTGCCTTGCCGTCGCTGCGGCGCTGCTTGCTGCGGGCGGTGGTGGCAAGGCCCGCCTGCTTCGGCTGGATGGCGGAGCTTTCGCGCGCGATCAGCTGTACCGGCAGGACGTGATCGGTGATTTCGTCGGGCGCCGTCTGCAGCAGCAGGCGCAGGCCCTCTGCACCCAATTGCTCCTTGTCGATGCGCAAGGTGGTGAGCGGGGGGCGGGCGAGGGCGGCCGCCGTGATGTCGTCAAAGCCGACGAAGGCGATGTCCCGCGGCACGCTCAGCCCACGTTCCTGCGCGGCATGCATGGCAATCAGCGCCGTGCTGTCATTGAAGGCGAAGACGGCCTCCGGCGGTTCCGGCAGGGAGAGCAGATAGTGCATCGCCTCCTGCGCCCCCTGTTCGAGATCGGTACCCGGCTGGAAAAAGGTCTCCAGCCGGGGATCGGCGAGGATGCCGTGGTCGAACAGGGCCTGGCGATAGCCCTGCGCGCGTTCGCGGATGCTGTAATGGGCCGGCCAGCCGCCGAGATAGGCGATGCGCCGGCAGCCACGCTCGATCAGATGGCAGGTGGCGCGATAGGCGCCGCCGCGGTGATCGGGATTGACCGAGGTGAAGCCGCGCGCCTTGGCATCGATGAGGGTGATCGGCTTGCCGCTCTGGCGCAGCACTGCCAGCAATTCCGCCTCGAAGAAGCCGGCGCAGAGCAGGGCATCCGGGTGATGCAGGCGCAGCTGGTCGGCGATGGGATCGGCGGGGCCGAGCGAGAGGAAGGACAGGGCGATGCCTTCGCGGCGGCAGGCTTCTTCAACCCCGTGCAGGATCGGCGAGAAGAAGGGCGAACTCGCGAGCGTGTTGTGCTGGCGGTGCAGCAGGAAGGCGACGCGGCGGATGCGGCCGCGCTGCAGCTTGCTGCGGTCATAGCCGAGTCGGTCGGCTGCGGCCTGGATCTGGCGGCGGGTTTCCTCAGTGAGGCCGGGCTGGTTCTTCAGCGCGCGCGAAACGGTGCCGACCGAGACGCCGGCACTGCGGGCGATATCACGAATGGTGACGCTGGCGCCGGCATCACTGCCGCTGTCGCCCCCTCCCGTTTTCGATTGCCGCACCGTCATCGCGTCTCCTCCTACCACGCCGCCAGCTGCGCCTGGATGGTACGCGGCTGATCGGGAGAGAGGGCGAGGCCGTGCTGCTGCGACAAGGGATGCCCGGCGGGCGGCATCGCCACCTGACCGAGATCGAAAGCGCCGTTTACCGGCTCGACGCCGAGAGCGTAATGCCGGCCGCCCCAGGGCTCCGCCTTGCGGCCGCCATTGCTGAGCCAGAGCATGACATCGGGCAGCTGGCGCTGGTCCCACCAGAGACCGACATGCGCGCGCTCCTCCAGGTAATGCAGCACGATGGGCGCGCGGCAGTCCCTGAGCTGGAGAAGTTCCTCGGTCGCAAAGGGCAGCGGCAGGCGCGTGAGATTGAGGGGGCCGTCCAGCCCCGGCATCGCACCAAGATCGATGGCGACCGCGCCAGGCTCCAGCCGCGAGGTGCCGGGTTCGGCCGGCACCGGATAGATCAACGCGCATTCGTAATCGAGCTGTTCCAGGATGACGCCGCCGGGCGCTTTCGGCAGACGAAAGACCGGATGCAGGGCGACCGGCAGGGTGGCCGCCCGGCGGGCGAAGATGGTGAGGATGATGTCGAGTGCCGGCCTGCCGGGGACGGCGATAATCTCACGCTCCAACCGGCGGATGGCGGAGACGGCGGGATAGTCGATGGCGATATGCAGGCGTCCGGCGCTCTGGTCGACGAGATGCCAGTGATGATGCGCGCCGTATCCATGCCCCCATTTTTTGTCCTCGCGCGCCGACGCAGCAGGCGCGTGCCAGTCCGATGGCAGGTCGCGGGGGCGATCATCGCGCCCGAAAGGCACGCAGGGCCATTCGCCGCGCAGCCGCTGCAGGATGCCGGGAAGGCGTGCTGTCGCCGCTTCATGCGCCGATGATCGCGCGGGCGAGGGATCGTTTGCCCACGGCGCCACATGCATGGGCTGGAACGGCCGGCCGTCATCCAAGGTGAAGGTAACCGGCGCCAACATGCCGCCAAGCGATTGCACTTCGGCCTCGCCATGCGGCCAGCTGAGCGTCCAGACGGTGTTTTCGCGCATGGCATTCATGCGGCAACCTGGCTGTTGCGCCGAATGCCCGCGCCCCGCGTCGCCGTCGGGCTCGATCCGAGGGGCAGTGGCATAGGCAGGTCGAGGGCTGGCAGGATCGGCACGATCTTGATCTATCTGCTGAACATCGGTGTCATCGCGACAGGCCGTGACATTGCCTCACGCACCGGCCCGCGTCGCGGCATATTCGTCGCCCACCATCAGGTGCACGATCTCATCGCCATCGGTTTCACCGGCCTTGCGCGTGCCAACCATCTCGCCGCGGCGCAGGACGACGATGCGGTCGGCGACCGAGAAGATGTCATGCAGGTTATGGGAAATGAGGATGACGGCCACACCCTGCGCGCGCAGCCCCTTGATGACCTCCATTACCTTGCGCTGCTCGGGAACGCCGAGCGCCGCGGTCGGCTCGTCCATGATCAGGATGCGGGCGTTCCAATAGAGCGCGCGACCGATGGCGATGGCCTGACGCTGCCCGCCGGAGAGGACGCGAACGGGGCCGCCGAGCTTGCGTTCCGGCACCACGATGTCGAGTTTCGACAATACCTCGCGTGCGACCTTCTTCATCTGCGGCCGGTCGACCACGGGCAGGCCGAGGACGCGGCGCATCGGTTCGCGGCCGAGGAAGATGTTGCTGCCGACGTCGAGATTGTCGGCCAGCGAAAGATCCTGATAGATCGTCTCGATCCCTTGCGCGCGCGCGTCCTGCGGCTCGCGCAGCTCCACCTCTTCGCCATTGAAACGCAAGGTGCCGGAACTCGGGCGATAGACGCCGGAGATGATCTTGATCAGCGTCGACTTGCCGGCGCCGTTATCGCCGGCCAGGGCCAGGACTTCACCGGGATAGAGGGCTAGCGAGACATTCTTCAGCGCCTGTACGCCGCCGAAATGGATCGAGATGTTCTCGACTTCCAGCAGGGCCTTGTCTGCAGATGGGGTACTCATGCGGACCTCGCGAGACGGTCTTTGTACTGATCGATCAGCACCGAGAGAATGATGACGGCGCCGACGGCGATGAACTGCCAGAAGGCATCGATGTCGATGAAAATGAGGCCGAACTGGATGACGGCGATGATCAGCGAACCGATCAGCGTGCCGATCACATTGCCGGTGCCGCCGAACAGGCTGGCGCCGCCGATGACCACGGCGGCGATGGAATCGAGCAGCATGGATTCGCCGGCATTGGCGGCACCCGCCGAATAGCGGGCGGTATAGATGATGCCGCCCACGGCCGCACAGAAGCCGGAGAGCATATAGACATAGGTGAGGTGGCGCTTGACGTTGATGCCGGCGCGGGCCGCCGATTGCAGCGAGCCGCCGATCGCATAGGTGTGCTGGCCAAAGCGGGTCTGCGACAGCACGAAATGCAGGGCCAGCAGCAGAATCGCGGTGACGACGATCGGCGTCCAGCCGTCGCCGAGCCAGCCGAGGATCGGATTGTCGATCGAGACGGTCATGCCGCTGCCGGCGGTGAGGAAGCCGGCGCCGCGGGAAATGCCATACATGCCGAGCGTGCCGATGAAGGCGGGGACGCCCATGCGGGCGACCAGCGTGCCACTGACCCAGCCGGAGAACAGGCAGACGATCACGGTGACGGCGACGCCGAGGGCCAAAGCGAGGGTGGTATTGCCGCCGAGCAGCGCCACCTGCGCCACCGTGACGGCGGCGAGGCCCATGACAAAGCCGACCGAGAGATCGATGCCGGCGGTGATGATGACGAAGGTCTGCCCCAGGGCCAGCAGCAGAGGTGCGCTGGCGGCGAGCAGGATCGCCTGGACGTTATAGGTGCTGAAGAGGAAGCTGCGGCCGACCTCGATCTGCGCCCAGGCCTCGAAGAAGACCAGCAGCAAGGTGAGAAACAGCCAGGGCCAGAGCCGGGTCAGCAGGGTGACGCGACCCAATCGGTCATCAAGCGTGGCGTCGGCCATCGAGGCTGGTCTCCAATTTTCAGTGGTCGGTACTTTATTGTCTTTGGCCGGCTGGTACGGTCCGCATCGAACGACAGGGCTCAATCTTTTTGTCATTGCCGGACTTGATCCGGCAATCCAATGCTGACGGTGCCGCACCGGTCTCCCATGACGCCGGGTCAAGCCCAAGGGTGGCAGCGGAGCGGAGGTAGCCGGCAAGTATATTGGCTTCGCAGCAACTCCCCCCGCCGCCAAGCGGGCAGAGGGTTGGGGTGAGGGGCGGTCGCAACTGCGCTGTTGTGGACCATCAACGCAATCGCCACCGGCCCATCACCCCGTCGAACTATCTCAGTTCGAATAGATGTATTTCCGCACCTCCGGGTCATCGATGTTCGACTTGTCCATGACGACGAAATCGGTGCCCTTCCAGGCCGGGATCGATTTTCCCTTGATCAGGTCGGACGCGAATTTGACGCCGATATAGCCCATTTCCGCCGGCTTCTGGGCGATGGCGATATCGACGAGGCCGCTCTTGATCGAGTTATCGATGCCGGGCACCGCGTCGAAGGCAACAACCTTGATCTTGCCGGTCTTGCCGGCTTTCTTCACGCCTTCGGCGGCGCCCATGCCGGAAAAGGTATTGGCGCCGAAGATGCCGGCGAGGTCAGGATCGCGGGCGAGGACGGCGGCGACATGCGCCGTCGCCTTGTTGGCGTCGTCCTCGTTATACTGGGTCTTCAGCACCTTGATGTTGGGATGCTTCTTCATCTCATCGATGAAGCCTTCCATGCGCTGGTCGGTCGAGGAAATGCCGGGCTTGTTGTTCTCGACATAGACCGTGCCCTTGTCGCCGATCGCCTTGGCCAGCGAATCGGCGGCGATACGACCGCCCTCGGTATTATCCGACGCCACATAGGAAATCGGGAAATCGGCGTTGCCCTTGCCGGTCTGATACTTGCCGTCGCCGATATAGGTGTCGACGGTGATCACCTTGATGCCGGCGTCGGCGGCTTCCTTCAGCGGTTCGACCAGCTGCGTCTTGTCGACCGGCGAAACCAGCAGCACGGCCGGCTTCTTGGCGATGATGGCTTTCAGGATCGGTACCTGGTCGGCGGTGTTCCAGGCCTTGGGGATCTGGAACAGGAGATCGATGCCTTCCTCATCCGCCGCCTGCTGCGCGCCGCGGTGCATGGTGAAATAGAAGGGATCGACCACGCCGGGCAGCAGCGCGACGACCGGTTTGGTGTCGGCAGCTTGCGCGGCCGGCGCCAGCAGCGCGGTTCCCAGCGTCATGCTGGCAAGCGCCACGCCGGAGAGAAGTTTCAGCAGATTGCGACGATTGGGCATGCGTGCCTCCCCTTGGTTAAATGCGTCGTGTCGATCGTCACGCGGGTGCTCCGCCGCGGCCCCGGTTCATTGCGATCAGGTAACCGGGCAACGGGCGATATCCACGAGTGTTTAATAAACACGTATTTTTGCGTTCAACCCGTTGTTCCGGGCTTATGTGGCGGGATATTGGTTGTTATTTGCGGGCAGCGTCAACTGTCTTTCGCTAAATCACGGTTGTTTAGTTTTGTTTACTAAACGAGTCGGTTTGTTGCGTGGCCGCGTCGCCCGCCAGTTCGTCGCAGCCCTACCCCAGGCCGACATGGTTATCCACAGCGAAGGGACTTCCCGCGCCGGCACCGGTCCGGGTTTTGCAGGCAGCGCTGCTTGCAACATGATGCCGTCGGCAGCCATGCTGCAGGGGCAAGCGGAAGGAAGCTGCGTCAACGGAGCAGGAGAGGGGCGATGAAGCGCGCAAGTGCATGTTTCTGACGGCAATCACGCGCCGGCCGGAGGCGCTGGACGATTCCCGCTTTCCATGGTCGCTGCCGGCGCTGCGCGGCTTCGAGGAGCTGCGTTTCCAGCGCGCCGTCACCTTTCTGGTCGGAGAGAACGGCTCCGGCAAATCGACTCTGCTGGAGGGAATCGCCGTCCTGGTTGATGCCGTTGCCATGGGCAGCCATGATTTGCTGAACGACCCGACCTTGGACCCCGCACGGGCCTTTGCCGGCGGTTGCCGCCATGTCAGGCACAAACACGCGCGGACGAGGATGTTCCTGCGCGCGGAAGATGTCTTTGGTTTCGTCAAGCGCATGGACTGGGAAATTCGCGAGAACCCCTCAGGTCAAGCGTCGCTCTTTCGCGCCGCCTATGGCGACAATCCGGATGGCCGGTCGCATGGCGAGACATTTCTCGACTTCCTCGCCTATCGTATGCAGGCCCCGGGCCTTTACATTCTCGACGAGCCGGAAACGCCGCTGTCGCCCAGCCGCGTGTTGGCCTTGATGCAGCTCATCCATAACGGTGTGGCCAAGGGCAGCCAGTTCGTCATTGCCACGCATTCGCCGATCCTGATGGCCTTCCCGGAAGCTGTGATCATGGAAGTATCGCAGCAGGGTATCGCTCCGGTCGAGTGGGAGCAGGTGGAGCATGTCAAGGTGACGCGCGCCTTCCTGCGCAATCCGGCGCGCTATTTGGCGGAACTCGGCGGCTAACTGAGGACGCGCCACCGGGGCGAGCGCTCGTCGATCCGCTCACGCCGCCGCCAGCGCCAGCCGCAGGGCGATCAGGTTCTGTGCCGGATCGCCGCCGACGGCGACGCGCTGCCAGGTAATGGGGCCCGGATCGTGTGCCAGCTGACCCGTGAGGACCGCGGTATCGGCATCCGAGGCATCGCCGCGACGGGCGTCGAGGCGGGCACGCAGAACCGGTTCCGGCACGTCCAGCCAGAAGCCGCGGAAGGCTATACCCATTTCCCGGGTCAAGGCCGCAACAGCCTCGCGTTCTCTCAGGCGCAGGAAGGCCGCGTCGAGGATAACCGCATAGCCGGCGGCCAGCGCCACGCGCGCCTCCGCCTGCATGGCGGCATAGACCTGGTCGGAGATTTCCTGCGTGTAAGACGTGGCCGGCAGGCGCGTTTCCGGCGCCACGCCGGCCAGGCGCTTGCGCAAGGTGTCGCTGCGGATGATGCGGGCGCCGGGCAGTGGCTGAAACTCCGGCGCCAAGCCCATCGCCAGCGTGGATTTGCCGCTGCCGCTGGGGCCGCCGATGGCAACCAGCTGCGGTTGCGCGGGATGCAGATGGGCAAAGGCGCTGGCAAGATAGCTGCGTGCCAGATCGTCGCGATGGGTGGTGGCGACGATATGTGCGCGGATGGCAGCCCGCAGCGACTGGAAAAAAGGCATGAGGGCCAGTGATCCGGTGTCGCCGTTGCGGTCGAGCCAGCGGTTGAGCACGAGATTGGCGAAATCGACCCGCCGACGATGGCAGAGGTCCATCAGCAGAAAGGCGATATCATAGGCAATGTCGGTGCAGGCGAGCATATCGCTGAAATCGATGCAGTCGAAGAGGACAGGGTGCTCATCGACCAGACAGATATTGCCGAGATGCAGGTCGCCATGGCACTGCCGGACGGCGCCGAGCTGCCGTCGCCTGTCGAGCAGGCCGACCTGGCCGGCGAAGTGAAGGTCGAGGGCGCGGGCGAGATCCTCGACGGCCCGTGCCTCGAGCGGGGGGATGCGCAGGCGCAGATTGTCGATGCATTCATCGAGCACCCGCGCCATTTCCGCCGCACCGCCATGGTCCGGCCGCTGCGCCGCGACCTGATGGAGGTCGTGAATGGCATCGGCGAGATCGCGCATCTGCCCCGTCGTCAGTTGTCCCCGGTCGGCGCGATCCGCCAGCAGCGCATCGTCGGGAAAACGCCGCATCTCCAGAATCCAGTCGAGCGCCGGTGCGGGATCCGTGGGCGATACCAATGCAAGCCCGCCATCGGCGCTGCGTACGATCTTGTGGCAGGCGAGGTAGAGTTGCGGCGCCGTGCGGCGATTGAGTTCAAGCTCCGCCCTGATGCAGCGTTCGCGCGCTTCCAGGGTGCTGTAATCGAGATAGGAGAAGGCGATCGGCCGCTTCAGCTTGAAGGCACGGTCTCCGATCAGGAAGATGTGAGAACAGTGGGTCTCAATATGCTGCGGCTTCATTTGCCCGGGGGCGAGGCGGGCGGTTGCCGCCGGCTCTTGCGCCGGAGACGCGGTAGCGGGCCGGGACGTGGACAGGCAAGCGGCGAGCAGGCTTCCATCACGCAGGGCCGCGATGATTTCCGTATGTATCGGATCGGTCGTCACTTCGCCGCTGAACGGCGTTGCCGGTAACCCCGACGCACTTCCCGCGGCTTCCGTCGCCGGTGCCCGCATTGTGTTTACCGCAAAGCCCGATATCAGCCTTCTCTCCGTCATCCTGCGTCCTTCATCTGCTTGCATCGGCTGGCCAGCGGATGCGTCTCTTAAAACAAGTATGGAATGGTGCAAGTACGTCGCTTTGACATAGATCGCTCCGGCGAAGGTTTATGTTGGCGTGGCTGCGGCTCACTGCGGAATTGAGCGTCGGATGCAAGGGCCAGCTTGGCTCGGTCTTGCCGCAGCGAAGGTTTATTTACCTTACCATTGCCCTTATTAAGGATATTTCTCGTATAATTGTGCGTTTTTTGCGCTGATCTCGCACTTAATTCCTATGTTGCGCCGCGTTAAGAATCGCTTCAAGCTTCTAGGAAGTAAAACCAGGGCGTTCCTCCGATGGCTCCTGCTGGATGTGATGCCTCTTTGCGCGTCATTTTTGATCGTTCCGGGGCTGATCCTCCGAGGACGGGTGCATCGGGAGCAACGCCATGTCGCGAACTGACACTGATCCGATGGCCAACCCGCTTGCCGGGAGCGATCCCGCCTTCCGGGCTGCACAGCTGGACCGGCGGTTTCGGCAATTGGTCGATTACTGGTCGGCAAAGCGGGAAGCCGGGCGGCTGCCGGGACGGGGACAGATTCGGCCGGAGGAATTGTCTGGGCTGCTGCCTTATCTGATCCTCTACGATATCGTCAGCGCAACCGAGGGCTACCGGTTCCGGGCCCGACTGGTCGGCACCCATTTCGTCGAGCTTCTCGGCAAGGAGATTTCCGGCCGCTTCCTCGATGAAGTTGCCTATGCGCCGCGCTATCCGGAACTGCATCAGCGGCTGGTGATGGTGATCGAAACGAAGCTGCCTGATTTCGGCATTGCCAGCTTGAACAATCCGGACCGAAACTTCATCCAGTATGGCCACCTGACCCTGCCCCTGGCCGAGGATGGCGAACATGTCGACATGCTGCTGGGGGCGCGCATCGCACTCGACTCTCTCGAAGCACCGCTGCACCCGCAGCCATGAGCCGTCATGCGGTCCCGCGCTTTAGCCCCTCTGTCCGCTTAGTCATGGCCCAGCCCGACCATCACCTTCAGCCCGATCGTCACCGGCCTCCTTATCGGCCGGTTGCTGCATGCCGGGCCGAAACTGCTGAACCTCATCGTCATGGCCGCTGCTGTCGCTATAGAAGACGGCCGTCATCAAGGCGGCGGTCAACAGCATGGTGACACCACCCCCGGCCAACATTGCATAAAAGGCAAAACCATGTGGCCACAGGCCAACGACGTGCGCGCCGATGGCGATCGCGATCCATGCAATGGCAATGCCCAGAAGACAGCTAGCAGCCAGCGTCAAGCCGATGCGGCGCCAGGGGACGGGTGTTATGGATGGCTTCGTCGGCGATTGCATCTTCATGGCTGGCATGGCTGGTTCTGTCTTAGTTGAAGCGGCCGCTGACAACTCCGCCGAAAGGGCCGGCGACGGGGCCATTGCATTCTGCAGCGTCACCGCGGTCACAGTTGGCGTTCCCGCACCGGATAATATATGGGCTTGATCGGGCAGCGGTGCTGGAGCCCGCTGCTCGGCCTGTTGTTGCGCCGGTTGGCGTTGATCCGGAGTCGATGGGCCTGGGCCCTGCGATTGGGCAGCCCGCGCCGCCGCCGCACGCGCCTTCTCAAATCGTGCGTTTGCGGAAGAAAGCGCTTCGCTTGCCTCATTGTTCCTCGCCGCGGAAACATGAGTCGATGCAACATGCGCCAGTGAAACATGAGATGACGGCGCAGGGTGTGTCGGCTTCTGCGGCCCGGACGGGGCGAGTGACGGCGAGCCGGATGGCGGTATGGCCTGCGGTCGCATCCGATCCGAGATCGGATACAGCTTCGCGCTCTTCTGGCTTCGCAGCTTTGCGGCTTGAGGCGGTTTTGCCGGATCTGGCATCGCCGCCGGATCTCGCGTTACAGCGGGGGAGGGCGGCGTCAGGTCGCGATCGGTGCGACGGGATTTGTCTGCGTCAGACGAACGGCGCGGGCGCAGCGGGATGACATTATCTGGCAGATCATCTGGCAACATGATGCGTTCCGTTTCACTGCATCATCGGTTGCCGGTCGCTGATCGAACATCGTCGCGATCTTTTGTTTGTTGATTACAGCAAATCGCCGGGCGGCTGCCGCTATTGGCGGACGCTGCCGAAGAGTTGCTGGACGCTGCCGATCTGATGGCCCTCCGCACTGACGAAGATCTGCTTGGTCAAGGGATCGCCTGGCGCAGCAAAGAGCCAGCCAATCTTTTGCAAGCCGTCAGTGCTGGTCAAGGATTGCAACACCGGATGCAGGGGGCCAGTTTGGCTGAAGCCCTTGGCGCGGGCAAGGGCCAGTGCATCCTTCAGGCTGATGAATTGAACCGGTACCGCCTCGACGGCAGTCGGTGGCAAAGGCGCCGGCGCACCGAGGATCTCGCCATAACGGCTGAGCGTTATCTGATAACCCTTACCGTCAACGCGGAAAAAGAAAGAAACCGGTACAGAGACACTGGCATCAGCCGTGCCATCATCGGTCGTGGTGGCGATGATCTGAATCAACTCCGCGTCGGGGTTCCAGTCCTTATGCGCCTTATCCGACATCTGAGCGGCAAGGGCTGCGTCGATCGCCGGCAGACTGGTCGCTGCCTCGGCCTGCGATATCGCGAGCGCGCGGGATAGCGCAACGCCGCTGGCTGGGCCGGAAGTCATATCAACGGAAAACTGCAACAATGCCAAGACAAGGGTGATCACCGCGAGATGAATCGATGGGCGGCGGACCGATGAAAGACCACAATGTAACCATACGCTTTTCAGCATGACATACCTCCTGGTCATCGTATTTCACCCCCTGTACTTCTTGCATCGCGCACTTCTTGTTCCGCGCGTCCTGTCACCGGTGACGCCGGTTATGGTCAAGAAGCCATCGCGATTTTCACCCGATGTGTCGATCAACCTATCGCCGGCGGCCGGCGCAAACAATCGGCATCAGCCGTCTTCCACAGAGGCAATCCGGTCGCCGGCATCAACCGACGCTGACAGATTTGTGTCACGCTATCGTAACGATTGGCTGACACACGGGCCCTAGTATCGCGTCGTCGATCTTCCTGCAGGAACATGACCGAGCGATGAACGAGGCCGTCATGGCTGCGGCCACAGATGGTCCCGGCTCGGATCACGCCGTTGCTGCTACCCGCCGCTCTACCCTCATTGCCGTCATTCCGCGAATTGCGCCGACGTTTTGTTGATACCAACTCAACGTTTCGAAAGATGTTGATTTTAACACAGCGATCGCATACTATTGAGAAATACACAACGACCTCCGCGCCGTTTCCAACCGAAAGGAATTCGCATGTGCATGGGTGCCTCCGCCCCGAAGCCGCCTGCGCCGCCCCCACCGCCGCCGCCCGTTCCCCAGGAACAGGACGCCGCCGTGGTCAAGGCGCGCAACGATTCGCGTTCCCGGGCCCTGGCGGCTGCGGGTGCCGCCAGCACCATTCTGACCAATGGCCAGGGGCTGGGCAGCACGGCGGCGCTGGGCAAGACATTGCTTGGGCAGTGAGGGCTGGCCGATGACGAAGCAGTGTGTGGAGGCGATCGCAACTCCCTCAGCGCCCAGGCACGAACTGGTCGCATGCGATCCCAGATCTGAGTTCGCCTGATCGGCAGCGCCGGTAACGGGCGCCGCCGGGCTCCCTCATCCCGATCCGCTTCGCTATCCCCGCCGGCATTCGCCGGGGCGAAGCGGATTGCGATGGTGCCTCCTCCGATCGACCGCGCTGCTCCCGAGCGTGGGGCGATGAGGGAGCCGCCTTTGATTGACGGTCGCGCGCGATGGTTTGGCCGCCTCGGTCCGTTTGCCGCTCTCGGCAAGCTCCATCCGCATAACAGCAGGATGAATCATTCGGTGAAGACACATGGCTCAGGCTATTCCCGCGGCAGTGATATGAAGACGGCGATTGCGACAGAAGCGTCCAACTCCACGTCGCGGCAGGGCGATCTGCTGCGGCAGCTGGCGCGCCGCAAGGCAGCGCTGGAGGACGAGCGGCGCAGCTATCTGACCCATTGGCAGGATCTCAGCGACGTCATCCTGCCGCGTCGTGGCCGTGCGCTCATCAATGGCCAGCTCGACAGTAGTCGCGGCGGCAAGCGGAACCAGCGCATCATCGACAGCACGGGCACCATTGCCGCGCGCATCTGTGCTTCCGGCCTGATGTCGGGTGTCACTTCGCCGGCGCGACCGTGGTTTCGCCTGAGCCTGCCGGACCCCAAGCTGGCCGACTATGCGCCGGTCAAATTGTGGCTGGACGAAGTCCGCAAACGCATGCTGCGGGTGATGGCGAAGTCGAATTTCTATAACGCCTTCGCGACACTCTACGAGGAGCTGGCGGTCTTTGGCACGGCGGTCAACCTGGTGCTCGAAGACGAACGCGATGTCATCCGCTGTTATCCGCTGACCGTCGGCGACTATCTCATTGCCCAGGATCATCGCCTGACGGTGGACACCCTCTATCGCGACTTCACCATGACGGTGGCCGGGATGGTGGAACGGTTCGGGCTGGAGAATTGCTCCGACCTAGTGCAGCAGCGCTATCGCGATGGCCAGCTGGATCACGAGCATCGCGTCTGCCATGCGATCGAGCCCAATGACAAGCGGGTGATCGGCTATATTGATAACGGCAATATGCCTTATCGCTCGGTCTATTGGGAGGTCGGAGGCGAGGTGCCGCTCAGTGTCAGCGGTTTCAAGGAACGGCCCTTCCAGGCGGCACGCTGGCATCTCACTGCGGCCGAGACCTATGGTCGCTCACCGGGCATGGATGCCCTGCCTTTCGTCCGGCAACTGCAGTTCGAGCAGAAGCAGAAGGCCCAGGGTATCGCCAAGCAGGTCAATCCGCCGATGATCGCCAATGTGCAAATGAAGAACCAAGAGATGTCGGTTCTGCCGGGCGGCATCACCTATACCCCCAATAGCGGCAGCGGCGCCGGTTTCACGCCGGCCTATCAGGTCAATATCCAACTCGGCGAATTGCGCGCCGATATCGAGGATATTCGCAACCAGATCAATCAGGCCTTCTTTGCCGATCTCTTCCTGATGATCTCGCAGCTCGACGACGTGCGTTCGGCGACTGAGATCATCGAGCGCAAGCAGGAGAAGCTGCTGATGCTGGGCCCGGTGCTGGAGCGGCTGCATGACGAGCTGCTCGACCCGGCCATCGACCGCATCTTCAACATCATGCTGGCCAACGGCCTGTTGCCGGAGCCGCCGGCGGAGCTGCGTGGCCAGGAACTTGATATCGACTATATATCGACACTGGCCCAGGCGCAGAAGGCGGCGGAAACCGGCAGCATCGAACGCATCGCCGGCTTCGTCGGCAATCTCGCCGGCGCCAAGCCGGAAGTCCTCGACAAGATCGATTTCGATGCCGCGGTCGATGAATACGGCGATGCCCTCGGTATCTCGCCGCGCATCGTCCTCGCCAGCGACCAGGTCGGCAAGGCACGCGCGGCGCGCGCCCAGGCGATGCAGCAACAGCAGATGATGGCGGCAACGCAGCAGGCGGTACAGAGCACCAAGACCTTGTCCGAGGCGAAGCTCAATAGCGGTGGCTCGGCGCTGGACCAGGTGGTCGGCAGGCTGGGCGCGGCGATCCCAGGCGGTGGCACTTTGCCGGGCGGTGCGTCTTCTGGCGGGCAGTGAAAAATCGCTGGCGTGAAGCCGGCAGCCTTCAGTCTTTCTCCTTACCCGACCCTCTCCCCGGAGGGCGATGGGAAGGTGGCCGTGATGTCAAACAAGGGGGCATGCGTGAGCGACAACATCGATCTCGGCGACAACGCGCAAGTTGACGACCGCCGGGAAAAACTGCGGCGGCAGTCGCGGCAGGAGGCTGAAGATTTCAAGGCGCTGATGCAGCTGCCGGCCTTCCGCGCCTTCATCTGGCGGCTGCTGGGCGAGGCGCAGGTGTTCCAGCCGATCATGACCGGCAACAGCTACACCTTCATGAACGAAGGCAAGAGGCAGATCGGTCTTTGGGCCCTGGAGCAGATCAATCGGCTTTGTCCCGATCTCTACGTCACCATGACCAAAGAGGCACGAAAGGATCTATCCCATGTCTGACAGTGAAACCGCGCAGTCCACCACCGAGGCGGTCGCCCCTAGCCAGACGATGCTCGGCCAATCGGAGGGTACTGCCGATCATGCGGCGCCAGCGCCGGCCGGCACCGAGCGACCGCAAGACGATGCCGCAAATGCGCCAGGCGCGAATGACGCCGAAACGCAAGCGGCGGGCCCTTATGCGGACTTCACCCTGCCCGAGGGCATCGATGTCGACCCGCAATCCCTGACCGAGGCAAAACAGCTGTTTGCTGCCGATGGCCTCAGCCAGGAACGCGCGCAATCCTATGTCGACCTCTATGCGGCAAAGCTGAAAGAGGCCGTCGAAACGCCTTATCGGATCTGGGCAGATACTCAGCGCGACTGGCAGCAGGCCGTCAAAGCCGATCGCGAGATCGGCGGCGCCAAGCTTGGCAGCAATCTCGCCATCGCGGCCAAGGCGGTCGACCGTTTCGGTGGCGAGGCGCTGCGGCAGGCCTTGAATATCAGTGGTGCGGGCAATCATCCGGATGTTGTCCGGGCCTTCATCCGCATCGGCAAGGCGATTTCGGAAGATGCTCTGGTGCTGGGGCGCGGCGTCGCCCATGAGTACCGCAGCCGCGCCGATCGTCTCTATCCCAATGACCCGCTGAAGCCGCGCGACTGAGCGGCGGCTTCCCTCACAACGACACTGAAACCGCGCGACTGAACGGCTGTCGCAGTTTCGGCCTGTCACCAACAGGAGTACTTCATGGCGACTATCGGTGGTCAGTATTTGAGCATCACGGATCTGGCGAAGCGGATGACCGCTGACGACAAGATCGCGGATGTGATCGACATTCTTTCGCAAACCAACGAAGTGCTGGACGATATGGTCTGGGTGGAAGGCAATCTGCCGACCGGCCATCTGACGACCATTCGCACCGGCCTGCCGCAGGCAACCTGGCGCCTGCTCTATCAGGGCGCCCAGCCGCAGAAATCGACCACGGCGCAGATCACGGATACCTGCGGCATGTTGGAAACCTACAGCATCGTCGACAAGGATCTCGCCGATCTCAATGGCAACGCGGCCGATTTCCGCCTCTCGGAAGACGAAGCCTTTCTTGAGGGTATGAACCAGCAGATGGCGCAGACCCTCTTCTACGGCAATATCGCCGCCAATCCGGAACGTTTTCAGGGCCTCGCGCCGCGCTACAACACGGTGCAGAGCGCCCTGGCGCAGACCGCCAATAACGTGATCGATGCCGGCGGCACGGGCTCGACCAATACCAGCATCTGGCTGATCGTCTGGGGCAAGCGCACCATCCACGGTATCTATCCGAAGAAGACCAAAGCCGGCCTGACCCATGAGGATGTCTCGACGCCGGCGCCAATTGATGACGGCAGCGGTGGCAAGTACCAGGCCTATCAGACCAAGTACCAGTGGAAATGTGGCCTGACCGTGCGCGACTGGCGCTTTGCCGTGCGCATCGCCAATATCGACGTGCCGTCGCTGTCGGGCGGCTCGCCGGTCAATCTGCAGCGCCTGTTCATCCGTGCCATGGGTAAGATCCCCAGCCTGAAGCTCGGCCGGCCGGTCTTCTATGTCAACCGTGCGGTCAAGACCTGGGCCGACATCCAGCAAACGGAAAAGCCGACCCTTGGCTTCCACACGGTCGAGGATGCTCAGGGCAATCCGTTGACGGCCTTCCGCGGCATTCCGATCCGGCTGGTCGATCAGCTGCTGAACACGGAAGCGCGGGTAGTCTGAGCACACTTCATCAATGCCGAATGGGTGCGGTAGCGCAAAAGCGCCGCTGCCGGATGCAAGCGCCATCGTACCCGTCCGCTTCCACCGCAAAGGACAAAAACATGATTCTCGACAGTACCAATCTCTTCTCCAGCAATCAGGCGGTGACGGTGACCGCCAACTCCACCAATGTGATCGATCTCAGCGCCACTCGCGATCTCGGTCCCGGCCGCGACGTGGAATTCTTCGTCGCCGTCACCCAGGATGTGGCAGCCGCCGGTGCCGCCACGGTGCAGTTCGCGCTGGTGGCGGCCGATAGCGCCGACCTGCTGACCAATCCCGTCGTCCTGGAACAGACCGATGCGATCGGCAAGGCCAGCTTGACCGCGGGTACGCAGCTTCTGCGCGGCGATGTGCCGGCTTCTCGTACCGCCGGCAAGCGCTATCTCGGCGTCACCTACACGGTGGCGACCGGACCGCTCACCGCCGGCAAGTTCACGGCGGGCCTGGCGCTCGACCTGCAGGCCAATGTCGCTTATGCCGAAGGGCTCAATGTGAGCGGCTTCTGATCGATCCGACCGCGCTGCTCCTCTGTCAGCCTCGGGTCAAACCCGAGGACGGCGGAGGAGCAAGGGCAGGAAGCACGGTATGCCGGCATGCCGGCACGGCTGTCATCGCCAGCGGCTTCGCCTTTGCCCTTGCGATACACCCTCTGCGATACATGGAAAGGAAAAAGATGCCGCGTTATCGCATCCTGGAACTCTCATATATCGGTGATCGCCTGCAGGAGACGGATGTCGAGATCGACTATGACGGCCTGCCGGGCAGCAACCTGCTGCCGTTGGACGCCGCTGCCCGCAAGGCAGCCAAAGCCGCGTCGGCCCTGTCTACCCTGCGGGATGAATCGGTCGAAACGGATGGCGAAGAAGCCGCTCCGCTCGATCTCAACTGAGGAGCCGGTCATGGGAAAACGCAGCAGCAACGCCAATGATGAAGCCGTTGAAGTGCTCAGCGGCAGTTTCACCGCTACCGGCATCTCGGCCGGCAAAGCCTTGTGGGGGGATTTCAATATCGCCTTGTCGGGGACCTTCGTTGGCACCGTCACGGTCGAGCGCAGTTTCGATGGCGGCACCACCTTCATCCCGGTCGCGCGGGATACCGGCGGCACGGCCGCCAGCTTCACGGCGCCGACCAGCCTCAGCATCAGCGAGCCGGAAAAGGGTGTGCTCTATCGGCTGAACTGTACCGCCTATACCAGCGGCACAGTCAACTACCGGCTGTCCCAATGAAGTCGGGCATCGCCGTCGCCCCGCGCGGACCGGTCAGGGCCCCGGTCGTAGCGGCGGTCAAGAACAAGCCCAGAAAATAGTACGTTCCGAGCAGGGAAGGAGCTCCCATGGCCGATCTTATCCAGATCGCCAATCTGTCGTTGTCGCGCATCGGCACGCGCTCGAGCATCGCCGATCTGGCCGAGGATTCACCGGAAGCCCGCGGCTTCAATACGATCTACGAACAGGCACGCGACGAAACCCTGGATGCGGTCGACTGGGGCTTCGCCCGGGCGCGTCGCTACCTGGCCGATCTCGGCAAGCCGCCGCCGGACTGGCAGTATCGCTATGCCTATCCCAGCGATTGCCTGAAGATTCGTGGCCTTTATCAGCCGCTCGCGCAGCAGCTCGGGGCGCAAGAGGCCGGCAACGGCGCCGTGATGACAATGCCGGCGGTCGGCGCCGCCGCTGTCGCCGATACCGCCATGCTCAATACCAATACGCCACCGGTTCCCTATGAGGCCGCCGTCGACATCGATGCCCAGGGAAACGACCTCAAGGTGATTTATTGCGACCAGCCCCAGGCGCTCGCCTATTTCACCAAGCGGATCACCAATACCGCCCTGTTTCCAGCCGGCTTCATCAGTGCCTTGACCTGGGCTTGCGGGGCGCAACTGGCCATTCCGCTCACCGGCAGCACGGCTCTGATGCAGGCTTGCCTGACGCAATGGCGCCTGATGCTGAGCGAGGCGGCGACGGCGGATGCCAATGAAGGCATCCACCTGCAGATGGTCTTGCCGGATTGGATTCTCGACCGATGAGCAACGGCGTCATTCAACCGAGCTTCGCGGCCGGCGAGTTGTCGCCGAAGCTCTATGGCCGGGTCGATCAGGCACTGTACCGTATCGGCACCCGCAAGATGCGCAACTTCTTCGTCCATCCAGGCGGCTGCGCCAGTAATCGGCCCGGGACGGAATTCATCGGCGAGATTGTGGATAGTGGCAAGCGTGGCCGTCTGATTCCCTTTCAGTTCAATGGCCAGGTCACCTATGTGCTGGAATTCGGTGATCATCTGATGCGCGTCATCAGGGATGGCGGTTACGTCCTGTCGGCCCCCGATGCAATCTACCAGATCGCGACACCCTATGGCATCGGTGATCTCGCCCTCCTGAAATATACTCAGTCGGCGGATGTCATGACATTCTGTCATCCGGCCTATCAGCCTCAGGACCTCAGCCGGACAGGCGATGCCGCCTGGACTTTTACGCCGGTGGCCTTTGCGCCCCAGGTGGCACGGCCAAGTGGCCTCGCCTTGTCGGTTCCGAGCACCGGCAGCACGACCTATCGCTACAAGGTGACGGCGGTCAATGCCGACGATACCGAGGAAAGCCTGTCCGGCCTTGGTGTCTCGGTCAATATCAGTGGATTGACCCGCGCCAATCCAGCGGTGATGACGACGGCCGTCGCCCACAATCTCTCGAGCGGCGACGAGATTCTAATTACCGGTGTTGCCGGCATGACGGAGATCAACGGGCATGCCTGCCTGGTCAATGTGACCGGATCGAATACGGCGGAACTGCGCCAGCTCGACAACAGCAATCTCGATAGCACGGGCTATAGCGCCTATGCGAGCGGCGGGACGGCCATACTCTGCTTCACGCGCACCACGGCGGCTGCCGCCCTTTCCACGACCACGCCGATTACAATCTCATGGGCCAGTCAGCCGGGTGTCGCAAAGTTCAATGTCTATCGCGAAGATAGCGGCACCTTCGGCATCATCGGCTCGTCGGCCGCGACCTCCTTCAAGGACACCTTCATCAAGGCCGATACCAGCAATACGCCGCCGGCGGGCCGCGATCCTTTTGCCGGCGGCAATTGGCCGAGTACCGTCGCCTATCACGAGCAGCGCAAGTTCTTCGCGAATTCGCTGAAGCAACCGCAGACCCTCTGGGCGACCCAGACCGGAAATTTCAAGAATATGAACGTCTCTTCGCCAACCAAGGATGACGATGCCATCACCCGGACATTGGTGGCATCCCAGGTCAATGCCATCAAGCACATGGTGTCGATGAACGTGCTCATCCTGCTGACCAGCGGCGCCGAGTGGAAATGCTTCGCCGGCTCCAACAGCGACGCGATCACGCCGGCCAATTGCTACACCAAGCCGCAGAGCTATAACGGCGCATCCGATCTGCAGCCTATCGCCGCCAACAACACGATCCTCTTCGTCCAGGAGAAGGGCAGCGTCGTCCGCGACATCTCTTATGAATTCGCCAGCGACAGCTATACCGGCACGGACCGATCCGTCTGGGCAGACCACTTGTTTCACGGCCATAATATCGTCGAATGGGGCTATGCCCAGGAGCCCTTCCGCATCATATGGGCAGTGCGCGAGGATGGCGTATTGCTTGGTTTCACCTATATGAAAGAGCAATCGGTCTTCGGCTGGCACCGCCACGATACCGACGGGTTCTTTGAAAGTGTTGCCGTCATATCCGAGGCCGGCGAGGACGTCGCCTACTTCATCGTGCGGCGCAGCGTCAATGGCCAGAACAGGCGCTATGTCGAACGCCTGCATAGCCGCCAGTTCGATAATGTCGCGGATGCCTGGTTTCTCGACTGCGCACTTGAGTATGACGGCGGCCCGACCGATACCGTCAGCGGACTGGGGCATCTCGAGGGCAAGACTGTCGGTGTGCTGGGCGATGGTAATGTCTTTCCGCCCGCGACCGTCAGCGGCGGCACGATCAGTCTCGACAATCCGGCCAGCCGCATCATCATCGGGCTTCCCTTCGCGGCTGAACTGGAGACGCTGGACCTTGATCTCGGCGATCCGACTGTGCAGGGAAAGCGCAAGAAGGTATCGGCCGTGACCGTCAAACTGGAGAACAGCCGTGGCATCAAGATCGGCGGTGTCTATGATAACGGCGACTATACCAGGCTGACGGAAGTCAAGGAACGCAGCACACAGATGTACGGTACGCCGATCGGTCTGTTGACCGGGCAGGAACGCGTCATCCTCGACCCCACCTGGAACAGCAATGGCCGCATCCTGATCCGCCAGGACAACCCCTTGCCCTGCACGATCCTCGCCGCAATTCCGGAGGTCGATGTTGGAAATTGAGGCGATTTGTCGCCGCTATCACGTAGTCGCGGCCAGGCCTGTCCATGTGGACAGGATGGCGGGCATCATGCGGGAGAGCGATCGTCAGGAGGTCTGGGCAGCCGCGGGCCTGACACCCTCAGCCGGGCTGGAGATATCGCTGGCGTCATCGCTCTATGCGTGGACATGGTTGATCGACGATATACCGGCCTGCATGTTCGGAATTGGCAGTGAATCCTTGCTGAGCGGCGTTGGCATGCCGTGGCTGCTATCTGCGGATCCCGTCGACAGGCATCGGCTGGCTTTCCTCAAATACTATCGGCCCTTTTTGGCGCGGATGCGTGCGGATTTTCCACTGCTGGTCAACTGGGTCGATGCACGCTATGCCGCGGCGATCCGCTGGCTCGGCTGGATGGGCTTTACCCTGTATCCGGCGGCGCCCTACGGGCCTTTCGGTATGCCGCATCATCGGTTCGAAATGAGATCTGGGTGACGTCGGCGGGCTCCATGCGCGAGGCGACAATGGCGCAGGCTGCGACAGCCTAACCAGCCAACTGAGAGGTAAATCATGTGTCTCATCGCCGTTCCGGCCGTTGCCGGCCTTTCCGCGACCATGGCCTCGGCCATGGCAACAGCTTCGGTCGCCGCGACGGTCGCCTCGACAGCGCTGTCGGCCTATGGCGCCATCCAGCAGAGCCACGCACAGGCCACGCAGGCGAAATACAATGCTGCCGTCGCGCACAACAATCGGATCATCGCCCAACAGAACGCACAGGATGCGCTCGATCGTGGGGCAGTCGAAGAGCAGCAGCAGCGCAAGAAGACCCAATTGCTGATCGGCCAGCAGCGCAGCAGCCTGGCGGCGCAGGGCGCAGATCTTTCCAGTGGAAGCGCCCTCGATCTGGTGGGCGACATTGCTGGGACCGGCGAGCTGGACGCGCTGACGATCCGCCGCAATGCGACCCTTGAGGCGCGGCAATATCAGATTCAGGGCATGAATTTCCAGGCAGATAGCCAGCTTCAGCGCATGCAGGCGGCCAATGCGAAGACTTCCGGCTATTTCGATCTCGGTACCTCGCTGCTTGGCGGCGTGTCCAAGATCGGCGGCCTCTATATCTGACCTCGGCCATTTGCACCGACTTCAAAGACGAAGCGTTACCGCCGCCAACAAGGCCACGAATCAATAAACGAGGGCTCATATGCCAATCATCCCAGGTGTGAATCAGCGCGAAGTCAGGCCCGCTGCGGCAAATACCCCTTATTTCACGATAAGCGCCAGCGAAGACGCCTTTGGTGCAGGTATCGGCAAATCGGTGCTGTCTCTCGGCAAGGGCTTGGGAGATGTGGCCGACCAGGCAGACAAGAGCGTCGCTACCTATCGCCAGCAGGAAAAAGAACGCCAAAAAATTGCGCAACAGAATGAGGATGAAAAACGCTCGCCTTTTGATCTGCTGACTTTGCCGATGCCACAGTTCACGCCCGATATCAGCGATGCAATCGGTCTTACCAACGATTTCAATGGCGGCGCTTATCAACTGCAAAGCGACTATTTCGGGTTGACCGGCAAGGCTGCAGTTGACGCCCTGCCGGAGGTTCTTGGGAACGTCGACCAATTGCAGTCGGATACGCTGGCCAATGCCGGGTCGCCCGCCGCGGCTGGACTGGCTCAATCGGCGATCGTGGGCTGGGGGCAGGCGGCCAAGGAAGCCATCCAACGTCACGCGGTCGCGCAGCAGCGCGTCTATGACGACGATCTCGATAGGGGGCAGCTTGGGCAGAGCCGGGATGCCGTCGCGCTCCTTTACAACGATGACGAAAATTTCGTACGGCAACTGCATGTCGCCGCCCAGGCGCGGACTGATCTGGCGATGCGGCAGTTGCAGGATGCGGATCAACACGTGGAACCGGTCGCTGTCTCTGCAGCGGGGTTGGCTGCGCGTGCGGCTACCGCCAGCGAGTTGCTCGTTGCGCGCATTGGAGGAGCACTGGATCAAGGAGATCTGGCGAACGCACTCTCCATACATCGACGCTGGCAAGGCGACCTGCTTCCGCAGGATCTCGCGACGGTAAGCCGCCATCTCGAAATGGCTCGCTTCATCAATGATGCAGGCCATGAGACGCAGCGTATCATGGCGGAGCCGTCGTCGGATCGGTAGCATTGCCATTGAGGCGATCGCCGCCCGCCGGTCGTAGCCTGGGTGCGTAGCCGCCGATGCCGAGGCAGGAGATGAGGTTTTCCTGCGTTGGCCCAGGATAGCCGGCCGATTGCGATTCTTGGAATGTTGCGTTAAAAGCAACATATATGCCATAATCACAACATCGTTCGATGAGGGATCTATGACCGTTCAGACCACTTCCAGCAAAGCCGGCCCCTTTGTCGGAAACGACGTGACCCGGTTGTGGAACAGCGGGTTTCGGATCGATCAGCCAGCAGATTTGCAAGTCTATCATACTGATGCCGCCGGCAACGAAGCTTTGCTCGATCCGGCGCTTTACGGGGTGGGCGGTTTCGGCGATCCTGGCGGCGTCAACGTGACCTATCCGGTCAGCGGCGCGCCGATCACGTCAGCCGAAAAGATCACCTTGCTGCGCGTTGTTAGCTATGACCAGCAGACGAGCATTACCAACCAAGGAGGTTTCTATCCGGCTGTGATAGAACGCGCCTTGGACCGCATTGTCTATCAATGCCAACAACTGGCGGAGAAGATCGGCCGGGCCGTCTTGGTTGGCGTATCCAGCACCGAAGATCCTTCCACCGCTTTCAATGCCATCGCCACAAATGCGTCGCTTGCACAAAATGGTGCCGCCGCTGCGGTGGCCGCCGCGGCGAACGCGGCGGACAGTGCGGGAGCGGCAGCCGCCTCCGCCGCATCCGTGTCGCTGCCGTTGACAATCGCCTCGGGTGGAACCGGCGCAACAGATCCCGCGACAGCCCGCAGCAATCTCGGCCTTGGCACCGCGGCGACCAAGAATGCCGGCACCGCTGCCGGCAATGTCGTTCAACTCGATGGTAGTGGAAAACTTCCCTCTGTCGACGGTTCGGCGCTGCTGGGCCTGCCTTCGGCGGGTCGGCTGCTTAACATTGTCACCTTCACATCAAGCGGCACCTACACGAAGAATCCCAATTCCAATTTTATCATCGTCTATGTAATCGGCGGTGGCGGTGGGGCGGGTAGTACCAATGGTATGGCCTCACTTTTTGGCGGAGGACAAGCGGGTGCGGGCGGTGGGTGTGCTATTCGTAAGATTTTAGCCGGCGCTCTTGCGGCAAATGAGGTAGTAACTATTGGCGGTGGCGGGGGCGGTGGCGCGGGTGGTGCAGTAACTCAAGGAGCAACTGGCGGTACCTCATCATTTGGGGGCTGGTGTTCCGCGACCGGTGGAATGGGGGGATCTGGCGTGAGTGGCCAAGCGAACATTGGTCCGTTGCCGACAGGTGGCTCCGGAGTTGGCGGCGACATAAACCTCCAAGCCGATGCCCCAGCTAGGCTAACCGGATATGGCACAGCAGCTGGACACACTCCGGGTGGACGGGCTGCTGGCCCTTTCGGCGGGCATGGTGCAGCACCCTGTGCATTTTCAAATAATGCTGCGCCAAATAGTGCTTCCGCTAACACCGGCGGTGGCGGCTCTGGGGGGCTTGGTACTTATAACAGTACCACTCCTATCATGGCCGGCGGCAATGGCGGATCGGGTATCGTTCATATTTTTGAGTATGCGTGAGGTCGTGATGAGCAAGATTGTCCGCATTGCCGAGGGCCATATTGTCGAAATCTTCGAGACCATGCCTGTCCTGCACGCAAGCCTCATGGCGCAGATCCGCGAAGATGCGCCTGATGCCGCGGCCCAGGGATGGTCATTCGACGGGATGAATTATGCACCGCCGCCGCCGCTGCCGCCGCCAACGGAGCGTGACTATCTTGCTGCCGTGCAGGCGATGCTCGACGCAAAGGCGCAGGAACGCGCTTATGACGGGATTGTCAGCGCCTGTACCTATGCCGGTAGCGGCGTCGCCCGGTTTGATGCCGAAGGGACAGCACTGAAAGCCTGGCGGGACCTGGTGTGGAATGCCTGCTATGCGCGCTTGGCGCAAATCCTGGCCGGTCCGGTTCCGCAGCTCTCTCCCGAGGATTTCGCCGCCACCATGCCTTCTTTCGCCTGGCCGAGCTAGTTATGTCGGGCGAGATCGATCCGCAGCAATTCGGCGAGCTGCGCGCCACCGTCGCGCAGTTGGAGCGCACGATGGAGGAACTCAACGGGACGGTGAAGCGCCTCACCACACATTTTGATCAGGCGCGTGGCGGCTGGAAGGTGTTGATTGCCGTCGCGTCGGCGGGAGCGGCGGCAGCGACGGCCTTCTCCTGGATTGTCGATCATGTCTCCGTGAGGCCATGAAATGCCGATTCTTATCTCCTTCCTGCTCAACCTCGCTTATGCCGTTGTCGGTTTCAGCGTCCTGCTGGTCGCTTCCATTTATCTCGACCGGCGCATCCGAAAAATGAAAGGCGGTCACTTCCGCGAGGTGATCGATCGCATCCATGAGAATTCGCTGTCGATGGCGATCTATTACGGCATGCGCTTTGCTGGCCTATGCCTCTTGGCCTCGGCCTTCGTGCGCGGCTGATCTCCTCTTCACCAATCGATATGACGACCTGATCCATGCGGCGGTGCATCGCTACTGGGCCGGCGCGCCAGACTGGACCTGGTGGAAGGCGCAGCTCTATCAGGAATCACAGCTCGACCCTGCCGCTCTGTCACCGGTCGGTGCCGCTGGTCTTGCGCAGTTCATGCCGGCAACCTGGGCTGAGGTCTCGCATCAGCTTGGCTGGGCAGGCGTCTCGCCACATGCGGCCAAATATGCGATTGCGGGGGGTGCCTATTACATGGCGAAGCTGCGCCAGGTCTGGTCAAGCGATCGCCCGCTGCTGGAAAAGCATCGATTGGCTGAGGCCAGCTATAATGCCGGCGCCGGCAATATTCTCGCCGCCCAGACAGCCTGCCGTGACGCGCGCCTATGGGACGACATGAAACCCTGCCTTGCCCGCGTGACCGGGCCACAGAATGCCCGCCAGACGATCGACTATGTTGATCAGATCGCGATCTGGCAGATGATGATGCGGTGACAGGTCCCGGCGCGGCATTCCTGCTATTGCCCGTGCGGATAGCCATTCGCCTATGTCGCGGGCAGATTTAAGCCGATTTATCTGCTCCCGCGTGCCCGTTCATGCGCCTGATGCGCGCTGGCTGCCGAATCACCGCTGAGAGGAAAAGCGATGGCCTTTCTGACACCGATCGCTGCGGAGTTGGGCAGTTGGACCCTACGCAAAATATTGCCTTGGGCGGTTTGCACGGTGGTTGCGGCCGGGCTTGGCGCCGCTCTCTGGGTCGCGGCGGCCCGACTGGATGCTGCGAAAGCAGCGCTTGCAGCGGCGCGGCACGAAGGTGAGATCGCGCAAGCCGATGCGAAAAGATGGGCAGGCGCGGCGGCGCGCATGCAGAAGGTCATTGACGATCAGGCCGCGCAGCTGACCCGTCAGGCCGCCGATCTTGCCAGGGCGCAGCAGGTCGCAGACGAGGTGACCGCGGGACAAGCCAGGGAGATCAGCAATCTATCGAACCAGCTCGAAGCATTGAAAGCGAGGGCCCATGCTCACCCCGATCAAGTGCGGCCTCTTGGCCCTATCGTTACCGATGTGCTTGGCAGCCTGCGCAAGCAAACCGGTGGCGGAACTGGCGCCCCTTCCGCCGCCGATTGAAACCGTTGCCGTCTACCGCGACCTGCCGGACAGTCTGCGGCATCCCTGCGAGGAGCCGGTCTGGGCGCCAGATGATATCGTGACCGATGTCGATCTCTTGGGCCTGCTCAATCGCTATCGTCTGGCCGATGCCTGCAATGCGGCGAAACTTGAGGCCATCGATCGCATCTATCGGATGGGCGAGCACCAGGCGTCCACGGGATGATTACGGCAAGCCTAGCCGGCAATGAAACTCAGCTCATAATCCTGCGTCGCGCCGGAATTTCGTGGCTCCTGCCGGTTGCCAGGGAAATCAGCCAGATAACGCTTCGTTTGCCGAGCCGAAGGTGCGCTTGTCGAGATGATACTCGGTGAGCCGCCCGACATCTTCTCTGGAGTCCCCTTGAATCCCGCTTGCTGCGGGGTGACTTGTTCGATGCGGGGTATCGCATGCCCGATGCACGCCCAAGTGGCGATGTCGGATACGATCTTACCTGATAATGGCGCGCGACGCCTTGCTCCGGTCGGGCGCGCAAGGCACAGTCTCTGCCTCGGCCGTGAGGGAAGTTATGGCTGAAACCGAGGCCAGAGTTTGAACCCGCATTCAAGAAAATTGAATAATGATACAATCCGTTACCGATTCCGTATTGTCGCCGGCATCGGTTTGTGATTTCATTTTTACCAATCATAAAGAAATGCCCCGTCGCAAAGCGGTGGTCGATATCAAGTCAGGGAAGCGCCATTTCGGCACCTAATGAACCGGAAGGCGCGTGTCATCGGCGGGTGAAGCCGGTGAAGGGCATGTCGTCGCTCATCTGCGGCGGATTTCTCTGCACGATATCACTGCGTCGATGGCGGCCAAGGGTTGGTGTGGCGGACGGCGAAGATATGCGCGACAGATGACGACCCGGCGGCTGCTTTTGGCGGTACGGCGTTATCAGGGGTGCACCGCTTGTCATCTCATGCCGACGAATTTAGCGCGGCAGGGCCAGTCCTGTTGCGTGAGCCTGGGAGATGAGCATGAAAAAATCGGATAACGAAGTGCAGGGTATCCTCAGCGAATTCGCGCTGGGGCGGTTGTCGCGGCGTCAGGCGCTGCGGGCATTGGGGATCGGCGGCGTCGCGGCTCTGGGGTCAGCGGCTTGGCCGTTGATCGGACCGTCGGCCTTCGCCGATGAAGCCGGCAAGAAGCCCGGACCTGGTGGCATTCCGCTGGCGCGACCGAATATGCCGGTGAAACTGCCGTTGCACGGGGACCCAATCAAGAGCGGCTTGAAGCCGGAAAGCGGCACCTTCAAGATCTACAACTACCAGGACTATGTCGATCAGAAGGTGATGGACAGCTTCGCCAAGAAGTACAATGTCAAGGTCGAGCTCACCACCTTCGACAGCATGGACCAGGCGATCACCCGCATGGCGACCGGCCAGGTG
>DATLIX010000014.1:0-62125 GCA_035539215.1 Dongiaceae bacterium
GGAAGCCATGGACAATCTGGCCAAGGCGCAGGATTCGGTGATGGAGCGCATCGAGAAGTCGGGCGTGCAGGGGGCCTGCGGTCCGAAGATGGGCAAGCTCGAGAGTGCCGATTACTGGTACGACAAGTCCGCCAAGGACGGTAACATCGCGCCCCAGCGCAAGCTGGCCAACGAGAAGCCGCAGGGCGAGACCATCGACTACGACACCCTCATCAAGAGCTGGCCGGCGACCCCGCCCAAGAAGAGCTGACCCCCACAGGGGCAACAATACCCTCCCAGAAGTGTCTTCCCTGACGACTGGGCCGGACGAGAGTCCGGCCCTTTTCTTTCCCAGGCGCTCACCGCTGAAGCGTCGGCCCAATCCATGGCTTTGCTTCGGGGTCTGTCAATTATTAATTGAATTCAATAGTTTATTGGATTTTCGCGATGATTTTTCTTGACGTAAAACGCATTATGCATTACACGTAAAACATAACAAAACAGGTTCCACCCGCAGATCGAGGAGGCCGCATGATGATCGACTTCATGTCATTGGAACCCATCCTCACCGCCATTGCGTTGGGCTTGGGTATCTTGGTCAGCCTGAAGGCGTTGCTGAAATGACCATGAGCGAATGATCGTGAGCGTTCGACCTTTCTCGCCATGGCGAGGAAGGTCGTTCAGCCATGATCCGAGTACTCCTGGGGCTCAGCCCGAGGGCAGGAGGATGGAGACGACCGCATTACAAGCCGTGACGATCACGGATCAGAGCCGCGGCGCGTTCGCCGATGATCACGCAGGGCGCCATGGTGTTGCCGGTGACGATCTGCGGCATGACCGAAGCATCGGCGATGCGCAGCCGCTCGATGCCATGGACGCAGAGTTCCGCATCGACGACAGACATCTCGTCGCGCCCCATCTTCGCCGTGCAACTGAAGTGCCAGAAGGGAACCGTGGCATTCCGCACGAAATTCTCCAGCGCAGCGCCGCGCAAATTCCCCGGTACGATTTCGCCCTTGCGCAAGCTGTCGAAGGCCCTGGCGTTGCCGATTTCGCGGCAAAGCCGCACGCAGGCCATGGCCGCCTTGAGGTCGGCGGGGTCGCTCAATATGCCGGTGTCGATATCCACCGGGTCGGACGGGTTCGCGCCCGTCAGTCTGATTTCGCCGCGACTGTGGGGACGGACGACGCCGGGTGTGATCGACCAGCAGGCTTCCGCCTGGTTGCCATGTTGCAGCTTCGGGCTGAGGAAAGCGCCTTCAACCAGGAACGATTGCAGATCGGGCGTTTCCAGCCGCTCATCACTCTTCCAGAAAAAGGTCGCCGCTGCGCCGCAGCCGGATAGCTGTTCCGGCCGCGCATATTCCCAGACGCAGCCGGCCAGCAGCAGATGTTCCTGAAGATTTTTGCCGACCCCCGGCAAGTGCTGCGCGACGTCGATGTTGAAGCTGCGGAGCTGCGCCGCATCGCCGATGCCGGATCGCATCAGCACTTTGGGCGTGTGGATCGCGCCCAGTGACAGGATCAGTTCATGTCCGACATCGAAGCGGCGAGGCCGCCCGCCCGCGAGCGAGACCTCCACACCGGCGGCGCGTTTGCCATCGAGCATGATTTTCGTCATCAACGCGCCCGTCATGACCGTGAGATTGGGCCGGTCCATATGGGGGCGGACATAAGTACGAAAGATGGACAGGCGCTTGCCGTCCCGAATCCGGAAATTGGCAAGGGCCGCCCCGCCAACGCCCTCCATCATGATGCCGTTCTGATCGGCAAAAGCCGGAATGCCGACTGAGCCTGCCGCCTCCAGCATGGCCACGGCGATGGGGCTCTGTGCGGTCTGCGTGAAGACAAGACCACCCATGCCGCGTCGGCGCGGGTCGGGAACTCCCTGCCAATCCTCAATCCGGCGATAGATATCGAGAATTGATTCATAGCTCCAGCGCGCATCGCCGGTTTCCGTCGCGAAGCCGTCCCAGTCGTTCTTATGACCACGCGACCAGACCATGACGTTTATGCTGGAACCGCCGCCCAGGACCTTGCCCATCGACCAGGTAAGCGCGCGGCCATTGAGATGGGGATTGGGCCGGGTGGCAAAGCCCCAGTCGCGATCGCTGCCCAGATTCTCAGTCCACCGCGCCGCATCGCGGACAGCGGGGTGGTCATCGGCACCGCCGGCTTCCAGGAGCAGAACGCTGACCAGGGGATTTTCGGCGAGGCGACGGGCGACAACCGATCCTGACGATCCCGATCCGCAGACGATGAAATCATAGGTGGATTTCAGATTTGCAAGCTGTCGTTGCTGGTTCTGTCGCACACGTTCGTCAAAGCAAGTTTCAGTGCCATCGGCATGAGCATTCATGACAATTTTTGTCCTTGTCGTCCTGCATATCCCCTGGACTGGAGCGGCACCAGCCGTCTGTCGATGACGGCAATGTCGCTGCCCAGCTGGCCCCGGACAGCAGGCTAGAGATGCCGGGCTACCGGCGCGTTACGCCGGTTGCGATTTGTATTTCATCTGTAATGCAAGAGGCCGCGTTGCCGGGTCGAAGGCCTAACTCGGCCGCGGATCCGCGGCGGTAACTTCCTGAGGCAGATCGTCATCGACATGAAGCCAGCCGATTTTCGCTTCAACACCGTAGTGATGCGTTGGCGGCAGGGTCTCGGGTGCCGCGAAAACACCGATCATCAGGCCAATATCGGTGGAAAGATCATATTTGAGGTAGATCGGTGAGCCACAATGCGGGCAATAGCCGCGGCGGGCAATATCCGATGACCGAAACGAGGCAGGCTGGTTCGTCAGCCAGGCGATCTGCGCATCCTTGTACCAAGCGAGGGTGGCAAAGGCGCCGCCTGTTGCCCGGCGGCACATGCTGCAGTGACAATGATGGACATCGCGCGGTTGTGCGGTCGCACGAAACTTGACCCAGCCACACTGGCAACTGCCTTCATGCGCTTCGATCATCATGCCGGCTCAAGCATCCAATCGCTCGATGGTTCCAGCGATAATGGTTCCCAGCCTGGCTATCACCTTCGGTATTTTGACACGCTTTCGTGTCGAGGCGAGAAGGCAGCTAATTCAGCGCCATAGGCCTTGCAGTCACGAAGGTTGAGGGACGCGACGGAACCAGCCATGTCAGTCCGGGTTATCTGGCTGCGGCAATTCCGGCCCGGTCTGCATGCTTCACCGATCATGGGAATTTGATGTTCGAGGGCTTTAAGCTGGAAATGATCGCGCTGCCCCAGGCGAGGCTGCGTGTGCGCCATGGCGGGGCGGGCGAGCCAGTCTTGCTGCTGCATGGTCATCCGCGGACGCATACGACCTGGCACCGTGTGGCGCCGTTGCTGGCGCGGCACTACCGGGTCGTCTGTCCGGATCTGCGTGGCTTTGGCCGTTCTTCGCAACCGAACGATACCGCCGATCACCGGGGCTCCTCGAAAAGGGCCAAGGCGGCGGATTGCCTGGCACTGATGCGGCATCTCGGCTTCGATCGGTTTGCCGTGGTCGGGCACGATCGCGGCGCCTACACGGCATTTCGCCTGGCGCTGGATCATCCGGCCGCATTGACGCATCTGGCGATTCTGGAAGCCATTCCCATTATCGATGCGCTGGAACGCTGCGGCGAGCAATTTGCCCGGGCCTGGTGGCACTGGTTCTTTTTCGCCCAGCCAGACAAGCCCGAACGCGCCATTCTCGCCGATCCCGATAAATGGTATGGCGGCTCAGCCGCGGCGATGGGGGTGGAGAACTATAGCGACTATCGCGCAGCGATCCATGATCCCGCCGTCATCCACGGCATGATGGAAGATTACCGTGCGGGGCTCGGCATAGACCGGCAGCACGACGCCGCCGATCGCGCCGCGGGGCGAAGAATTCAATGTCCCTTTCTCTGTCTGTGGGCGGAGCATGACGACTTGCCGGCTCTCTATGGCGACGTTCTGCCGATCTGGCAGCACTGGGTGAAGGAAGCGCGGGGCCGCGTAATTGCCTGTGGTCATCATATGGCGGAAGAGGCGCCGGATGATCTTGCCGCCGCTCTGCTGGATTTCCTGCGCGCGCAAGACGAGAAGGGGCAGCCGTGACGCAGAAGGCAATACCCCGTTCGGCGACAAAGACAAGCGGCAGGAACGGTGCGGGCGCGACTTCTCCAGGCGCACCATCAGGAAAGCGTTCAGCCTGGCCCTGGTTCGCGGAAGAACTGGAGGATTTGTCTTCTCTGGCCGGTGAGCTGCGCAGCGGGTTTCCGCAAGCTTCGACGTTCCTTCGCAATTGGGACCGGCAATGTGCCGCCCTTCTGACCAGCAGCCCGAGCTCAACCTGGTGGGCGGAATCGGCGCTCGATGACCTCGCGACCCAATTGCGCAAGATCTGCCTGCGGGTCGCCAATCTTTATTCGATCCGCGTCTATCGCTCGCCGCCGGATCATCAGATGCCGCGTACCAGCGAAGAGCATCCGCTGGATTTCGGCTACGAGCGCGATATCCGGCCGATGGAACTGGAGGCCCGGATCGATGCGAGCGCAATCGCTACGCCGGGCTGGAATCGTGCGCATCTGCTCTTCTCCAGCGGGCAATCCGCCTTGCACGCCATCCTGCTTGCCGCGCGGCGATCGGTCGGTACAAAGACGCCCTGCTCGCTGCTGCATCTTGGCAGTTATTTCGAGACGGAGGATCTGGTCGGTCTTTTCGCCGAGGCAGGTCTTTTGGAGCTTCCTTCAATGATAGCTGGCAATCAGCCGGCCATTGTGATCTACGAACCGGTGCATTGTACCCCGGAGGGACAGGACGGCGCGGCCACCAATCGCACGGCGCTTGAACGCATCTGTGGCGTACAGGGGCTGCGCGTCCTGGTTTGCGATACCACTTTGTGCCGGCAGCGTTTCGATCATGCGCGACTATTGGCGCTGGCCGGGGCCGTCGATCCCGCACCTCTGGTCATTATGTTCAGGTCGGGGCTGAAGCTCGACCAGGGTGGGTTGGAACTGGCCAATGTCGGTATTGTCTCGATTTTCGCCAAAGCAGGGGCGACGGCTGAGGCAGCGGATTTCGCTGCCGAGCTGCGCCGCATACGCACCCTGACCGGCAGCGGGCTGCACTTCGAGGATATCAATGCGCTCGCCGCCCCTTGGTTTCTTGGCGACAAAAGCCATTTATATGCTGACCGGATTTTCGCCAATAATGGCGATCTGGCGCGCTGTTTTCGCGGCGCCGGCAACATCAGTCTTCACCATCCCTCGCGGCAGGACAAAAATGCGGTCGCGCCTTTCTGTCTTCTGCAGAGAGAAAACGCCAATGCCGAAGCCTATCACCGCCTGGAGGGTGAGATCGACATAGCGGCAAAGAGGCGTGGCATCCTGTTGCAGCGCGGCGGGAGTTTCGGATTTCGCGGCCATCGCTATCAAGCCATCATTCCGTCGACGGGACAGCCTTTCATCAGGCTCGCACTAGGTGCGCGGCAGGATGAGTCCAGTGTGCGGATTCGCGAGATGCTGGAGGAAATGCATTGGTGACTGACATTATGCGCCGAGATCATACGAGGAGTACGAGGTGATGGAAGAGCTGTGGTTTAGCCTGTGGTGGCAAAGCTGGGCCTTAGCAATGGAGACCGCGATCGTGGTGCCATTGAGGTTGCAGAAGCTCGCTTTGGGCGGCCGCCACGCCGAGCGGGAGGCTTGGCGCATGGTCGAGGAGAAAGTGCTGGCAGCGCAGAAAGTCCAGGCGATGATGGTGGAGAGCGGCCAAGGCGCAACCCTGGAAACCGTCGTGCAGTCGATCGATCACTATCGCCGCAAGGCAGGTGCCAATCGCCGACGGCTGACGCGGCAGCGTTCATGAGGGTGATGGGCTCACGACGGGACGGGCTCATGACTGGAATAGGCGTGGTGGAGCGCTGACGCTTAAGCCCGCGCCCCGAGTTCAATAATCCTCATAGGGGCAGTCGCAGAAGAGTTGCGGGCCATCGGCGGTGATCAGGACCGGCTGTTCGAGCTTGACCCCTTCGCGGCCGCCGACCGCGCCGATATAGCTCTCCACGCATACCACCATGTTCTCCTGGAAGACGCCGTCATACATGCCATAGGCCTCATCCTCCTGGTACCAGATCAGGGGATATTCGACCCCCAGGCCGACGCCATGGGCGATATCGGCATAGCGGTTGGCGAGATAGGCCGCAGGCACCGGCCAGGATTTCGCCGACATCTCGCGGAAGCTCATGCCGGGCCGCAACAGGGCCGTGTTATGTTCCAGCTGCTGGCGCGCCATATTGTAGAGACGCTTCTGCTCGTCCGTCGGCTTGCGGTCGCCGATCACCCAGCTGCGCGAGATATCGGTATAGAAACCCCAGCGGCCGATGAGGTCGGTATCGAAAGACAACAAGTCGCCGTCCTGCATCACCCGGTCGGCGGTTTCCTGGAACCAGGGATTGGTGCGCGGGCCGGAGCTCAGCAGCCGGGTCTCGGGATATTCGCCGCCCCGGGTGATCGCTTCCTTGAGCAGCATGCCGAGGGCCGCACTTTCGCTCATGCCGGGCTTGGCCTCCTTGCGCAAGACGGCAATCGAATCGGCGCAGGCCTGGAATGAAATCTGCAGCGCCGTGATTTCTTCGGCCGATTTCACGGCGCGGGCACGCTCCATCAGTGGCTTGCCGTCGGCGACCTGCAGTTGATGGTGCTGCAGCCACATCACCGGCAGCCAGTCGGCGCGATCGATGGCGATGCGGCGATTGCCGCCGCCATGCTGCTGGATGAGGTCGACGATTTCCCCGGCCCAGTTGCCGGCCATCTCCTCGTTTCGCTCGCCGACGATCATGTAGTCCCAGGCCCAGGCCGGGCGGATCTCGTCGATCGTCGTCAGGTGCTTGGCGAGATGCCGGGCGCTGCCCAGTTCGAACAGGATGACCGGCCCGTCGGTGGCGATGAAGAGATAGCGGCAGGGGTTATGCATGGTCCAGACCTGCATGTTCCGGCTGCCGGTCGCATAGCGGATATTGACCGGGTCGAAGAGCAGCAGGCCGGCGAAGTCGCTGGCGCGCAGGCCTTGCCGCACGCGCTCGAGGCGGTAGGTACGAATGGCGGCTTCATCGATCTCAGTGTTATTCGGCAACATCCGGCACCGGCTCCAGCTCGCGGCGATCGACGGCCAGCCCTTCGACCGGGATATGGCAGCGGATCTGGTGACCCGGCTCGGCACCGGGCAGCAGCGGCGGCTCCTGGCTGCGGCAGATCTCGCCCAGCATGCGCGGGCAGCGGGTGTGAAACACGCAGCCGGTGGGTGGATTGATGGCGCTGGGAATCTCCCCCTTGAGGCGGACGCGTTCCGGAGCCAGGCCATCGATCGTCGGCACGGCCGAAAGCAGCGCCTCGGTATAGGGATGATGAGGGCCGGAAAAAACCCGCTCCGCCGGGCCGATCTCCATCAACCTGCCGAGATAAAGGACGGCGATGCGGTCGGAGAGATAGCGGACGGTGCCGAGGTCATGCGAGATGAAGACATAGCTGACCCGGCGTTCGTTCTGCAGCTCGGCCAGCAGATTGAGGATGGCGGCCTGCACCGAGACGTCGAGCGCCGAGGTCGGCTCGTCGAGCAGCAGAACCTCCGGATCGGTGATCAATGCGCGGGCGATGGCGACGCGCTGGCGCTGGCCGCCGGAGAGCTGGTGGGGGTAGCGGTAGCGGAACTGCGGGCCGAGACCGACATCGGCGAGGATACCGGCGATGCGGCCCTCGGCGTCGTCGATTCCCTGGATGGCGAGCGATTCGCGCAGCACGCGATCGACCGTGTGGCGCGGATGGAGCGAGCCATACGGGTCCTGGAACACCATCTGCACCCGGCGCAGGAAGGCGATGTCGCGCCGGGAGCCGCGGTCCAGCGGCTTGCCATCCACCAGCATCGTCCCGCCATCCGTCGCGGCGAGGCCGGTGATGGCCCGCAGGATGGTTGATTTGCCGGAACCCGATTCCCCGACCAGGCCGTAGCTTTCGCCCCTTGCGACCTCGAACGAGATGCCGCGCAGGGCCGGCACGCCGGCAAAGCTTACCGTCAGATCCCGCAGGCTGATCATGGCTGCGCCCCTGCCGATATATCCCGCCCGGGACCGGCCATCGGCGAGATGGGCGGCCCATCCTGCAGGGCCCGAGAGATCGCCGCGCGGTCCAGGGTCTTGAAGCGCTGCCGGCCCTGGCCAAGGCGCGGCGCACAATCGATCAGGCCGCGTGTATAGGGATGCGTCGCGGCGGAAAGGCGGTCCGCCGGCAATTCCTCCACCACTTCGCCGCCATACATGACGAGCACGCGGTCGCAGAAGCGCGACACCAGATCAAGGTCGTGACTGATGAAAATCAACCCCATGCCCCGGTCGACCACCTGCTCATCGAGCACGTTGAGGACCTGGTTCTGCACGGCGAGGTCAAGGGCGGAGGTCGGCTCGTCGGCGATCAGCACCTCCGGCTCGGCCGCCACCATGAGGGCGATCATCGCCCGCTGTCCCATGCCGCCGCTGACCGCATGCGGGAAGGCGCGATAGACGCGTTCCGGATCGCGGATATGCACCGCTTCCAGCAACGTCAAGGTACGCGCCCGTGCTTCCCGGCGTGACAGGCCGAGGTGACGGCGCAGGACTTCGTC
This sequence comes from Dongiaceae bacterium, assembly GCA_035539215.1. Classification (GTDB taxonomy): domain Bacteria; phylum Pseudomonadota; class Alphaproteobacteria; order Dongiales; family Dongiaceae; genus Dongia_B. Next base: position 8,599 of record DATLIX010000014.1, read on the forward strand.
AATCTGGCGGCCGATCGTCTTCACCGGATTGAGGGCATGGCGCGGGTCCTGCAGCACCATGCTGATGCGCCTGCCGCGGACGCGCGTCCAGGCGCGGTCCCCGACCCCGCGCAAATCCGTGCCGCCCAGTTGCAGGCGATCGGCCGTGAGCCGGCCGGCGCGCGGCAGCAGGCCGAGAATGGCACGCGCCGTCATGCTCTTGCCGGAGCCGGATTCGCCGACGATGCCGAGCCGCTCGCGCCCGAGGCAGAAGCTGACGCCGCGCACCGCATCGAACGGACCGTCCACCGTGCGCAGGGTGACGCGGAGATTCGCCACGTCGAGCAAGGAAGCTTGGTTCGATGGTTGGGTCATGGTCATCGCGATTTCGGGTCGAGGACGTCGCGCAACCCGTCGCCCAGCAGATTGAAGCCGAGGCTGGCGATGAAAATCGCGGCGCCGGGGATCGTTGCCACCCACCATTGATCGGTCAGGGCGTCGCGGCCGGCCGCGACCATGGTGCCCCATTCTGGCGCCGGCGGCTGGGCGCCGAGCCCGAGAAAGCCCAGCCCGGCGGCGATCAGAATGACGCCGGCCATATCGAAAGTCAGCCTGATCAGCAGCGAGGCGCTGCAGAGCGGCGCAATGTGGCGCAGCAGGATACGGGCCGTCGAAGCGCCCTTGAGACGCACGGCGGCGATGAAATCGGCCTGGCGCACGCTGCGCGTTTCCGCCCGCGCCAGCCGGGCATAAGGCGGCCAGGAGGTGATGGCGATGGCAATCACGGCATTTTCGAGGCCCGGTCCCAGCGCGGCCGCCACCGCAAGCGCCAGCAGCAGGCGGGGAAAGGCCATGAAGATATCGGTGATGCGCATCAGCAGCCCGTCGACCACGCCCCCCGCATAGCCGGCGGCGATGCCGACCGTGAGGCCGATCGGTCCGGCGATGACGCTGACCAGAAGCACGATGATGAGGGTGATCCGTGCGCCAAAGGCGATGCGGACGAAGCCGTCGCGGCCCATGCTGTCGGTGCCAAGCCAATGCTCGGCCGACGGGGGCAGCAGCCGTTGCGCGAGATCGGGGTGATAGGGATCCCAGGCCGTCAACCCCCAGCTACCAAGCCAGGGCGCGGCAAGGGCGAGCGACAGCAGGGCAGTGATGATGACGAGGCCGGCGGCGGCCAAGGGATGACGCAGGGTCAGGCGCAGGCCGCGCCAGACCTCGCCGAGCACGGCCTGGGTGGTGGAGCTCGGCGTTTCCGCCTGCAGCCAGGTGGCGATGGTCATGCCCGTTGTCTCGTCATGGGTGTTGTCCCCGGGGATCGAGACGCTTCTGCAAGACCTCGGTCGCCATGTTCAGCAGCAGGAAGGCGCTGCCGACCATCAGCGTGCCGCCCAGCACGGCATTGAGATCGGCATTGAACAGCGCATTGGTGATGTACAGCCCGAGCCCGGGCCAGGCGAACACCGTCTCCGTCAAAACGGCGCCTTCCAGCAGGCTGGCATAGGCCAGCGCGATGACGGTGATCAGCGGGCCGGCGACGCTGGGCAAGGCATGCGACCAGAGCACGCTCGCTGTCGACATGCCCTTCACCCGCGCCGTGGTGATGAACTCATGATGCAACGCATCGATCATGAAGGCACGGGTCATGCGCGAGATACAGGCGGCGCTGTAATAGCCGAGGATGGCGGCCGGCAGCAGCAGATGATGGGCGGCGTCGAGGAAGGCCTCCCAGTTGCCGGCGAGCAGCGTATCGACGAGGATCAGCCCGGTTTTCGGCTCGATCGCATATTCATACGCGACATCGATGCGCCCCGGACCGGGCACCAGGCCAAGCTTCACATAGAGAAAGACCAGGCCGACCAGCCCGAACCAGAAGACCGGCACCGAATAGCCGGTCAGGGAGACGACGCGGATGAGATGGTCGGTCAACCGACCCTGGCGCGCAGCGGCGATCACGCCGAGCGGGACGCCAATGGCGAGGCCGATCAGCAGGGCGGCGGTCGACAATTCGAAGGTGGCCGGGAAGAAGCTCGCGAGGTCGCTCGTGACCGGCTGGCCCGTCAGCAGCGATTGGCCGAGATCGCCGTGGATGAGGCGGTCGAGATAGGCGAGAAACTGCAACGGTATCGGCCGATCGAGCCCCATGGCGAGCCGCGTCTCTTGATAGAGCTGGGCCGAGGCGTGGTCGCCGACCGCGGCGATGACGGGATCCGTCGGCAGGAAGCGCCCGATGGCGAAGGTAATAGCGGCGAGGCCGATGAGGGTCGCCAAGATGACGAGGGCGGTCTGCAGCGCCGTGACCACGCCGCGCAAGCGGCGTGGTCGGTGCAGCACTGCATCTCTCTGATGGAGGAGAGATGTCATGGCATTAGCGCAAGACGCGTGACGGGACGGCCAACGTCACTTGCTCACCTGCCAATAGGCCGGCGTGTCCCAGCTTGGGCCGAGGATGAGGCCCTGCACGGATTTGCCGGTGGCTGCCTGCTCGGTCTCCTGGAAGAGAACGACGAAGGGCGAATCGGCCTGCAGCTTTTTCTGGATGTCGATATATTCCGCCTGCCGCTTGTCGGCATCACGTTCCAGCAAGGCGGCCGCCGTCGCCTTGGTCAGGTCGGGAATATCCCAGGAATTGCGCCAGGCCGAGGTGCGGTGTGTCGACTGGTCGGAATTGTCCGGATTGCTGGCGAACCATTCGACCGTCGAATGCGGGTCGAGATAGTCCGGTGACCAGAAGCCGATGACGGTCTGATGGCCGCGGGCGCGGACCTTGGTATAGACCTGCTTCTGGTCGGCCTGGATCAGCTTCACGCGAATGCCGGCTTGGGTGAAGGTCGACTGGATCGACTGGGCGATCTCGGTATAGGGGCTGGAATTCGGCGTATCGATTTCCAGGTCGAAGCCGTTGGGATAGCCGGCAGCTGCCAGCAGCTGCTTCGCCTTGGCGACGTCCAGCTTGAACGGCACGTCGTCCAGCGCGCCGGCAAGGCCGGAGCCGATCACCGTCTGATGGGGGCGCCAATGGCCTTTGAAGACGTTGTCCGACAGGCCCTGGTAGTCCACCAGCCAGCGGATCGCCTCGCGCACAGCGGGCTTGGTGAGCGGCTCGTATTTCTGGTTGAGGCCAAGATAGAGAATATTCACCTTGCTGGCGCCCTGCACGGTGATGTTGCTGTCGCCGCTCAGCGACTTGATCTGGTCGGCGGAGAGATCGCGGGCGATATCGATATCGCCCTTCTGCAGCTGCAGCGCCTGGGTCGAGGATTCCGGAATATGCCGGTAGATGATGCGCTTCAGGTTCAGCTTGCCGCGATCATAGGCCGCATTGGCCTCCAGCACGGCTGATTCCTTCGGCTTCCAGGCAACGATATGGAAAGGACCGGAGCCGGCGGAATGGGTCTTCAGCCAGTCATAGCCGAAGTCATTCTTGGCCTCGTGCTTCAGCGCCTCTTTCTGGTCGACGACCGAGGCAACGCTGGAGGAAAGAACGTTCAGGACGAAGCTCGGCGCGAAAGCGGTGCTGAGCTTCAACTGCACGGTATTGGCATCCGTTGCCGTTACCTGCTGCTTGACATTATCCGGCGTCCAGCCGAGCTGGGTCAGGATGAAGGCCGGCGTCTTGTTGAGCAGGATGACGCGTTGCAGCGAGAAGGCGACGTCGGCCGCCGTCACCGGGTTGCCGCTCTGGAACTTGAGGCCGGATCGCACCTTGAGCACGTAGGTCAAGCCATCATCCGATGTAGTCCAGCTTTCCGCCACGTCGCCGATCAGCTTGCTGTAATCGCCGGGCTTATAGGTGAAGAGGCGATCATAGGCGTTGTTGATGATCTCGCCGGCGGTCGGTTCATAGACCTCCGCCGGGTCGAAGGAGATGATGTCGTCGATGTTCTCGGCGATGACGAGCGTATCGGCCGGCGTTTTCGCTTCGGCACCTGGCTCGGCGAGCAGCGCAACGACGGTCGCCGTGGCGAGGCCGAGCCGCTTCAGCAAGAGAGAGGATTGTACCAGCATGGTATCTGTCTTTCTATTGAGCGTTATCCCAAGTCGGCCATTCGGTCGATGCGCTATCGAACTCGACAGCGGTCTCTTGCGATGAAGCCTTCCACGCGGCACGAGCCGCTGGCCTTTGGGCATTCGATCCAACGCGATTTCGGCGCCACAGGTAAATCGAGTAAAACTTCCCTGCCGCGCGAGAATTCCTTTCACGTCTTCAGCGTTCACTGAACCGCGTATCTGCGACAGCGTTAGGAGTTTCCGCCGTGAGCATCTACCGAGGCCCTTCCAGTCGAGCCATTTCTCCCGCCGCCGGCAGCGAGAATGATTCGCCGGCCGCGGCGGCCCTGGATCCGGAGGCAAGGACTCCGTTGGAGCGGCTTGCGCCGCGAGCCGATACACCCGGCCTTGCGACGCTCAGTCCCGCCGCGGCTATCGCGACGTACGATTGCCGCTGGCGGCGGCTGGACGCTTGGCGATCTGGAGACCAATGATTCGCTCTGTCGCCGGTTGGCAAACCATTTCGGTGCCGACTTGATCTGGGCTTCCTGCCCGATGCCCGGGAGGACAGTCTCGCTGCTTGCCGCTGGGTTATGGGCATGCGGTGGGCTTGAAGATCGACCGCCGTCGCATCGTCATTGCGGCTCATGGCGGGTCGAGAGTGTCTTATGGAATTCCTTGCAGCTCGCCGGCGAGTTTTTCTTGCGGCGCTCCAAGCAATCCTCAGTTTACACAACCGTTCCGGTCGAGCGTATTTGGGGAACTTTGAGCATACAGCGCGTGTCTGGTCGCAAAATCGTTCGTTCTGCCAAGGGTGGAGAGACGTGCGGCCTATGACATCAGGTCACAATGCAACAGGTTCCAGTGTAACAGGTTTCGGTGCGAGAATTTCTATGAGCAAGGCGCAGATCGTTGGTTTCAGTGGCAATTTCTCCCGCCCGTCCCGCACGCGCGGGCTGGTCAAGGCGGTGCTCGGCGAAATCGCCACGCGCGGCCTCGGGGCGACGCAGCTCCTTGACCTGGTGGATGTGGGGCCGGAGTTCTCCAGCGCTTATCGCCGGGCCGATCTGTCGCCACAGGCGCAGACTGTCGTCGCCGCGATAGAGCAGGCCGATGCCATCGTTGTCGGTTCGGCGATCTATAAGGGCGCCTATAGCGGATTGTTCAAGCACTTCTTCGACCTCTTTGAACCGACGGCGCTGACCGGCAAGCCGATTATTCTCACGGCGACCGGCGGTTCGGCGCGCCATGCCTTGGTGATTGAGACGCATCTGCGCCCGCTCTTCTCTTTCTTCAATGTCGTCTCGGCGCCAGCCGGCATTTTCGCGACCGAGGAGGACTTCAACGGCTACGACGAGATCAAAGGCAGCTTGTCGGCCCGCATCGACGAGGCGATCGGCCAGTTCGCCAGTCTGCTGCCGGTTAAGAGCTCAGCCCTGCCCCTGAGCCGGATTGCCTGATGCGATCCGCCTTCCCGCTGCCAGCCTGCGCCCGCTGCCAGCCCGCGCCCTGAGGCGCGCCAGGGTCAGACGAGCTTGATTGAAACGTCGATGTTGCCGCGTGTCGCCCTGGAATACGGGCAAATTTTGTGAGCCTCATCGACCAGTTCCTGAGCGAGATGACGCTCGACGCCGGGGATGCTCACATTAAGACGGGCGCTTAACGAGTAGCCGCCGTCGGAGAGGTTCAGGTCGATCTCGGCATCGATCGAGGCCTCACCTGACGGCGTGATCCGCTTCTTCTGGAGGGTGAGCGCGATCGCGCCCTCGAAGCAGGCCGACCAGCCGGCGGCGAAGAGCTGCTCGGGATTGGTGCCGATGCGCCCCGAACCCGGCGTCGACAGCCTGACATCGAGGTTTCCATCGCTGCTGCGGGCAAGGCCGTGGTCGCGGCCGCCGGTGGTATGCGTCTTGGCGGTATATAGAACCTTCGTTTTCTCGCTCATGGTCAACTCCTGAATATTGATTGAACCAGTTCAATGCCGATCGAGTTAGCGTGCTTGGACCGTGCCGCTCCGCAATGCCGATGGCCGCATCATCGAGCGTTCGCGCCAATGCGATCTATGCCGCGCCGACGGGCGCGGAACCGAGGGAAGAGATCGCCGCGACGACTTCCTTCGTGGTGACGATCGCTCTCGCATAGTTCGGCATGTTGAGCTCCAATGCGGCATGCATCATCTCGTCCGAGTAATCCGCGGTGGCGTCCTTGACCATGGTGACGTCGTAGCCAAGCTCGGCGGCGTAGCGGACGGTCGCCTCGATACAGGTATGCGCGATCATGCCAATGACGATGAGCTGATGGACGCCGTGCTTCTTCAGCTGCAGGTCGAGATCGGTATTGGCAAAGCCGCTGGAACACCAATGCTCCGACGCCACAATCTCGCCCGGCAATGGCACGAATTCGCCGCGGAACTCGCCGCCCCAGGTGCCATCTTCGAAACTTTTGGCGCGCCACGCCTTCTGCTGAATGGGGGCGATGTATTTCCAGTCTTCGTAGTCGCCGGCACGATAGCGATGATGCATGGCGAAGAAAACCCGGAGCCTGGCGTCGCGTGCCGCCTGCAAGACCTGGTGCATATGCGGCACGCAGTTGTTCGCCTCGGCGACCGCCTTGATGCGCGGCCAGATCTTGCCGCCTTCGGAGATGAAATCATTATAGGGGTCGACCACCAGCAAGGCGGTGACATTCTTATCGTAGGAAGGAAATGTCATGGAGCTCTCCATCGTGGCAGCCTGGCTGCCTTTGCGTGTCAGTCGCGCATCGTTAGGCGTTCTTGAGGGCCGCCCGCTCGATGCTGGCCGCAAACAGAGGCGTCTCACCCTGATTGTGGGCAATGGAGGCTGGCTGACGCTGGGTGCGGAATTGATCGAAGGGGATGCCTTGCCGGGCGAGGAAGGTCAGCATTTCTTCCGTCGCATATGACCGGACGCGATTGGTGAACTCACAGCGACCCCTATCGAGTTCCTTGACGGTAAGCTCCCAGGTCACGTGAATGGTCGTCCGCCCCGACGGCGTGAACACGTCGGAGTCGGAATCGAGGATCAAGTGGTTCTTCTGGCCGAGCGTCTCGACGTAATGCTGCACCATCAGGCTGCCGCCGATATATTCGACATTGATCGACATCCGCTTGCCGTCCGGGGCGACGGTAGAGCCGGCTGAGATATGGGCCGGTGAACAGGCGCGGTATTCACTCTCTGGCAGATTGAAGCACCAGGCCGGGATGTCGATCCTGTCGATCGGCGCGTTGATGATCGAGGTGAAGCTTGAATCGACGATTTGATTGTCATTCATGATGCGTCTCCTGTCTGCGGATATGATGCTTATGGGAAAGGGACAATGCGCGGCGGATGCACCATCCGGATGATCAGATTGATTTACGGACCGATTTGAAGCTGGCGCGCATCTCCGCCGTGAACAGCTCGGGCTGCTCCCAGGCGGCGAAATGTCCGCCCTTGGCGGGCTTGTTGTAGTGGATCAGCTTGACATAGGCCTTCTCGGTCCAGCTCTGCGGTGCCTGGTAGATCTCGTCCGGGAAGGCGCTGACCGCGACCGGAATCTGCAGGCCCCGGACGTCGAAGAAGCCCCCTTTGGCGACCTGCGCCGTATCCCAATAAAGACGTGCCGAGGAGATCGCGGTGTTGGTGAGCCAGTAGAGCGTCACATTGTCGAGCACGTCGTCGGGTGACAAACCTTCCTTCTGGCCGTCGAAAGACCGCGCGATCATCCGGTAGCTGCGAATGTCGTGGTCGAGCATCCAGGCGGCGAGGCCAACCGGCGAGTCGACGATGCCATACAGCGTCTGCGGGCGGCAGTTCATCTCGATCGCGTAGCCCAGTCCATTCTTGAAGAAATCGCTGAGCTGATCCCAGGCCCGCTGCTCTTCAGGCGAAAGGCCGGCCGGCGCGATGCCGGTGGAGAGCGCCGCCGAGACGTTGGCCGGCACCGCGGCCGCCATGTTGGTGTGGATGGCAAGGAGACCCGCGGGCTGCTGCAGCGCCATGGTCTCGGAGACCGCATTGCCCCAGTCGCCGCCCTGGGCAACATAGCGGGTATAGCCGAGGCGCTGCATCAGCGTCGCCCAGGCGCGGGCGATGCGGGCAGGGGTCCAGCCCGGTGCCGTCGGCTTGCCGGAAAAGCCATAGCCCGGCAGAGAGGGAATGACGAGATCGAAAGCATCCGATGCGCTGCCGCCGAAAGCCGTGGGATTAGTCAGCGGACCGATGATCTTCAACTGCTCGATGATGGAGCCCGGCCAGCCATGGGTGACGATCATGGGCAGCGCATTCGCGTGCTTGGAGCGCACATGGATGAAGTGGATGTCGAGGCCGTCGATCTCGGTGACGAATTGCGGCAAGGCATTGAGCCGCGCCTCGACCTTGCGCCAGTCATGGCTGGTCTGCCAGTACTTGGCGAGCTTCTGGATCGTCGCCAGCCTGACGCCCTGGGAGTCGTCATTGACCGTTTCCCGTTCGGGCCAGCGGGTGGCGGCGAGGCGGCGGCGCAGATCGGCGAGTGCCGCATCCGGGAACTGGACCCGAAACGGTCGGATGGCATCGCCCGATGCAGCCGCGGCCAGATGGGACGGCAGCACGTTCGCGGCCCCCGCCATCGCGAAGCCCAAAGCGGTGGCACCGAGAATCTTGCGGCGGTCATGATCGATCACTTCGGTGACGCTATTCGTTAACATGGCGCTCTCCTCAGCTCGGAAGGTTTCGGGTGAACTTTTGTGGTGCTTCAGTCCTACCGCCGTTCCCGGTTAACCGCCCGTTATGGGTTGTTAGAAGTTGTTAGCCGCCGCACCCGCCGTCGTCGCGGGGCGCGACCTGGGTACGGACTAACTTCCATGATGAAAGAGAGGGGCGTGGCAATGACATGGCGATGACACGTGCGACCTCGGATGATTTATCGTATCGTCCCTGCCGGTTCATCGATGAGGATGCGATGGCAGCAGCAGTGCTCGACGACAAGCAGGGGCTGTCCTTCGGTCCTTTCAGATTGGTCGTAGGGGAAAGACTGCTCACGAAAGCGGGCATCCCCGTCGAGCTCGGCGGGCGTGCTCTCGACATCCTGATCGCGCTGGTGGCAACGCCGAACGAGATCGTCAACAAAAAGCATCTGATGGCGCGCGTCTGGGCCGACGTCGTCGTTGACGAGGGCAGCCTGCGCTTCCATATGGCAAGCCTGCGCAAGGCGCTCGGTGACGGCGAGAATGGTGCTCGCTATATAACCACTGTGCCGGGGCGGGGCTATTGCTTCGTCGCGCCGCTCGCGACCGCGCCGGCGGAGCCGCACGAGACCCCTGCCGCGCTCGCGCATTTCCCACATGCCAATCTGCCCGCGCGGCTCGGCCGCATGATCGGCCGCGATGACGACGTGGTCGATATATCGGCCCAGCTGAACGAGACCCGTTTCGTTACCATCGTCGGCCCGGGCGGTGTCGGCAAGACCACCGTCGCCGTGGCCGTCGCGCATCATCTGGCGGAAACCTTTGCAGGCACCGTGCTGTTCGTCGATTTCGGCGCGATCAGCGATCCCGGACTGGCGGTGACGGCGATTCCTTCCCTGCTGGGGCTGGAGGTCAGGTCGGATGACCCGGCGCCCGGCCTCGTCCAGTTTTTCGGCGGCCGGCGTGTCCTGCTGATCCTCGATACCTGCGAGCACCTCGTCGAGGTGATTGCCGAGATGGCGGCGGCCATCTGTGCCGCAGCGCCGGCCGCACATATCCTGGCCACCAGCCGTGAAGCATTGCGCGTCGAGGGCGAGCATGTCTACCGCCTCGATGCCCTGGCCTATCCACCCGAGACCGAGCTGGCAACGGCGGCAAGCATCCAGGCCTTTCCGGCGACGCAGCTGTTCGTGGAACGGGCGGCAGCGAGTGGCGCCAGATTGACCGTCAACGATGCCGAGGCGGCGATTGTCTCCCGCATCTGCCGGAAACTTGACGGCGTGGCGCTTGCCATCGAACTCGCGGCCAGGCGCGTCGAATCCTACGGCCTCGAGCAGACGGCTGCCTTGCTTGACCAGCGCCTGACGCAAGTATGGCACGGCCTGCGAACCGCGCCGGCGCGGCAAAAGACGTTGCGGGCGACGCTCGACTGGAGCTACGAGCTTTTGACCGACGTCGAGCGTACGGTGCTGCGCCGGTTGGCGGTGTTCGTCGGTCATTTCACGCTCGATGCGGCGCTGGAAGTGGTAGCCGGCGCGACGATCGATCGCATGACGGCCTTCCGCTCGATCGACAGCCTGGTTGAGAAATCCATGGTCGCCGCCCGTCCCATCGGTGCCATGATGCGCTATCGCCTGCCGGATTCGACCCGGGACTACGCGCTGGAGCTCAATATCGACCAGGCGGAGATGGTGGAACTGGCCGGCCGACATGCAGACTACTACCGTCGGTGGTTGGAGCAGACCGGCAGCGAATGGGCGTCGCTCTCAACCGGCGCGGCACGAGCGCCGCATCTTGCAGCACTGAACAATGTCCGCGCCGCCCTGGAATGGTGTTTCGGCGAGACCGGCGATGCGGCGATCGGTATCGGCGTCGCGGTCGCCGCGGCGCCAGTTCTCCGGACCATGGGGCTGCTGCCCGAATCGCACCGCTGGTCGGAGCAGGCGCTGCAGGCGCTTGATCAGGAGAGCCATGGCAGCAGCGAGGAGATGCAGCTGCGGGCATCGCTTGGCCTGTCGCTGATGTATATGCAGGGCCATACCGATGCGGCGATCGGCGCCCTCAACCGCAGTCTCGCGATTGCCGAGGCACGCGGCGATCACCTCAGCGAGGTGCGCCTGCTGGGACCGCTCTATTTCTACCATCTGCGCAGCGGCGAGTTTAAGACCTGCCTGCACTATGCCAGGCGCTCCGCCCAGATCGCGGCCACCTTGGATGACGCGGCGGCGGGCGCGCTGGCGCAGACCCTGCTGGGAATTTCGCTCACCCTCAGAGGCGATCTCGCCGAAGCCCGCATCGCGCAGGATGCAGCGCTCGGCGCCGAGAAGCCGCAGGCCGGCCGCGAGATCTATTTCGGTTTCGACCATCATAGCTGGGCCGAGATCGGGCGGATCACCGCGCTCTGGCTGCAGGGCTATCCCGAGCAGGCTCGCAGCGCTGTCGACCAGGCCTTCCGGGATGCCGAGGAATTACAGCACCCGGTGTGGCATGCGATCGTCATCAATGCGCTCGCGGCCGTGATGTGGATCGACGGCCTGGACGTCGCCGAGCAACAGCTCGACCGCTATATCCCACAGGTGGAAACGCATTCCTTTGCGCCCTATCTTCATCTGGCCCGCGCCTTCAAGAGCGAACTGGCGATTCGCCGCGGCGAGACCGCGACCGGCGTGGCGGCGCTGAAAGTCCATCTCGAGCAGCTCCATGCCGCGCGTTACGAACTCTTCACGGCACGTCTGCAGATCGTTCTTGCCGGTGGACTCGCCGCCTGCGGCCGGTTCGCGGAGGCCCTGACGCTGGTCGATGCGACAGCGAAACTGATCGAGGCACAGGACTATGCGTCCTATCTACCGGAGCTTCTGCGGGTGAAAGGCAGCGTTCTCCTGGCCGCAGAAGAGGCGAACGGCGCGGCGGCCGAAAGGTGCTTCATGCAGTCGCTCGAGCTCAGCCGCCAGCAGGGATCACGCATCTGGACGCTGCGAACGGCAACCGACCTCGCCTCGCTCTGGGCGCGGCAAGATCGCGCGGCGGAAGCCCGGGAACTGCTGCTGCCAATCTTCGAGCAGTTCACGGAGGGCCGGGAGACGGCCGACCTCAGGGCCGCCGCAGGTATCCTGGCCAAGCTGTAGCGGCCAAGGGTCGGCTCGTCGTCGCCATCAGCCGGATAAAGATACGAAGGCTGCCGCAGCTCGCTGAGGATGCCGAGCACCCGTTTTGCTTTTGCGCGTCGTCGCAGGTGAACGCGACCCTGCCGCGCTCGATGATCTCATCGCGGGCGACGTCGGCATTTTCCTGCTTCGCAATCGCCGGCAATGGCGGTTCGTTGTCTTTGTTTTGCATGGATGCCGACGGGATTCAGCATTTAGCACACCGGATTCATTATCTAGCTACTCGCGCCCTTATTCTGCAAACCGACAGACAACGACCCTGACGGTTTTCTCAGCCAGGGAATCGACGGCTACAGGAAATCAATAGCTTAGCGGAAAATTGGTGCAGGAAACGGAATCTGAGGGAGCACAATTACTGAATCCGGATCCGAAATCTTGCATAGTAGCTGAAACTTGTTTACGCCCGAATGGCGCCGCTGGCACTCGATTCCTGTGCCGCACGCCCAGAATATCCTGAAGATCAGCAGGGAAAAGCGGTCTCCGAAAAACGCCGCCGCGGGGCGCTGTTTTTCACTTCATTGGTTCGGATCCGATGCCGGTTTGTTGGCCGGCGGCGGCGAAACCGTCCGGAAAATCATGCGGCGACCGGGCACGATCGGCATCGTCGTCCACCGCTGGCGGCGGCAAGCAGAAGCTGCCGACTTGGGTCAACCGACCGCCGCTGTCACGCGCTGCACGTTTCGCCTGACAGTCAGGGGCTTGGCGCGAGATGGCCGGGCGCTTCCGACGCCCAGCCTTGCTCTCAATCGTGGTCAGTTCGTGGGGATGGCCGGATACAGAGTCCGCCCATCTGCGGGAAGCTCCCAAGAGAGGAATTGATCCGCCTGCCGAACAAAGAGCTCCGGGTACTGATAGAACGACCCGTGATTGCTGTCGGGATAGAGGACCAGCAGTGCGTTCGGCAGGTTCTGTTGCAGGCTGTAGGAATTGATCGTCGGCGCGATGACGTCGTTGTTGCCCTGGACGACCAGCGTCGGGTGCGGGATCTGCTTCAGGTAGTCGAAGACGCCGTCGTATTTGACGCCGTATTTCTGAAGCGCTTCGATCTGAGCCGGCCCGACCCTTTCGTTCGCTTCGGGATCTCGGTCCTCCTGGCGGAGATGTTTTCGCTTGAGGAACGCCCGGCCGGCCGCCTGGCTCGTCGCGGATGGCGCGAAATGCACGGCGAGCCAGAGCTCCTCGGGCGGGTCGTAGGTCTTGCCGAAGATTTCAGCTGCGACAGCGGTCATTGGCGCGATGCCCTCGCCGCCGCGCAGTCCGGTGCCGACAAGGATAAGGCGCCGTACGAGATCCGGCGCTGCCAAGGCGATCTCCTGGGCGACCATGCCACCGATGGAAAAGCCGAGCACGTCGACCTTCTTGAGGCCGAGCGCTCTGATGAAAGACACAGCATCGGCGGCCATCTCCTGGATCGATGTCGGCACTTCACCGGAGCTCGAGGAGACGCCGGCGTTGTTGAAGAGGATGACCTCGCGTGTCCGGGCAAGGCCGTCCGTCACGGCAGGATCCCAATAATCCATGGTACCCGTATAGTGCTGGTTGAAAACCACTGGGATCGTGCCGGACTTCCCGAAACGCCGATAGGCATAGCGGATGCCGTTCGCTTCGACATACTGCGTCGGTGCCGTCTGATGAGAGTATTTGATCATCTCGTGTTCTCCTAAATCGATTGCTGTTGTGGGCTGCACGAGGAGCTGCGGGAATGATCGTTGCATCCTCACCAAAGAACATGCGCATCGCCTTCGGCGGCGCGTAGGCCGCGATCCGGATATGCCTTATTCCGAATCGCGAGAGGGCGGCTTGTTTGCTGACGGGCCGCTCGCTCCAGCACTGGGCCGTGGCGGACGCCGATGATTCGGCAAAGGTCCGATGAGCGACTGACGATGTAGACGATGGTGATGTCCTCGCGGATCGATTTCGCCATGTCCGCAGAAATCACCCCGCGATCGTTATTCGCGCAGACGTCGACGCACAACGCTCGGACCTCCCGACGTGCCTTCAGGATGCCGATGGCCTCGCCGACGTCGTGGACTCCGATCGACTCGAAGCCAAGCGAGTGGAGGTCGGTGACCGCCTGGTCCCCGTCGCAACCCCGCGGCGACAGGCAGAGGATCGTACCGCCGACTGTCGATAGAGCATGCGAAAGCGCGGCCGGTGCATTGCCAAGCCGTAACCGCTCTTTCAACATGCGACACCCCCCTCGCTGGATGGGATTGAGCGTCGGCACCGGCCAGTTCTCAGAGCCGGCGCAATGTCAAGCCGACGCGCTCGGCCGTGCTGAAACCTTCTCGTGCCAGAGCTTCAGCGCGACATGGTCATCAGGAATCGGCTTGCTGAAAGCCTTCGTTGCGAAGTCGACCGTCGCCAGCGCCGTGATGTCCGCTGCGGAGAAGTTACTCCCGGCGATGAACGGAATCTCCTTCAGGCGAGCGTCGAAATCGGCATAGAAGTTGTCGACACGTGAGCGGCTCCGGTCGATCAAAGCCGGGATTTGATCGTAGTCATGGGGGCCTGAAATCGCCCGCCTCTTGAGGCCGGCGGCGGCATTGCGCACACCTTCCATGACCGCGGCGAAGCCCTCAAGCTCAACCCGTCGCTCCCACATGGCGGTGATGGCGCGGTCTTCGGGCGTGGAACCGAACAGCGAAGGACCGGGCAGTACTTCGTCCAGGTAGCGGAGAATGACGGGAGTCTCGCCGAGAGCCGTGCCGTCGGGCAGGAGCAGCGTCGGGACGACGCCGCGCGGATTAATCTGACGATAAGTGTCAGAGTGCTGCTCGCGTTGGCCGAGATCGACCGCTACCAGGGGGACCGTTTGCCCCTTTTCAGCAATCAGGATGCGGACACGGCGTGCATTTGGTGACGCCGAGGAATGATAAAGCTTGAGGTCGGATACGGACATGGTGGGTTCCTTGGATAGGGAGGTATCGATCAGGCGGCTGCCTGATCGTGCGTGGGAAAGTCGATATACGAACGCTCGTCGCCACCCCAGAAAGCGTCGCGTACATAGGCTGTCAGCGGAAGGTTGCGCCGCAGCCGCTCGGGCAGATCCGGGTTCGACGAGAACCAGCGGCCGAAGGCGACTAGGTCGGCGTCGCCGCGACGGATGATTTCCTCGGCGCCTGCTTTGTCGAAGCCGCCAGCGGAGATAATCGGGCCGTTGAACACCTTTCGCAGGAACGACGAGGCCACCGGGGGGCGACCTTCCTCGAGTGTCTCGACGCCCTTCACGCGTGGCTCGATGATATGGAGATAAGCGAGGCCATACTGATTGAGCTTTTCTGCGAAATACCCGAAGGTGGCCTCTGGGTCGCTGTCGGAGATCGCGCCCCACTGCCCGCTCGGCGAAACGCGAACGCCGACCCGATCAGCGCCCCAGACGGATGCCAGGGCTTCCGTCAGTTCGAGTGGGAGACGGGCGCGTTTTTCGATCGTGCCGCCATAGGCGTCAGTCCGCTTGTTGGTGCCGTCCTGCAGGAAAGTATCGACCAGGTAGCCGTTGGCGCTGTGAAGCTCGATGCCGTCGAACCCGGCTTCCTTGGCCCGCTCCGCACCTTTGCGAAAAGACGCGATGAGGCCGGGGATCTCCTGGAGATCAAGGGCGCGATGCGGCGAAACAGGCACCCAGCCATTCTGCGTCAAGGCGACGCCTTCGAACGGGACGACCGACGGCGCGATTGGCGCTTTCCCATGGCTGAGGTCGACATGGGACTGGCGCCCGTCGTGGGCGATCTGCATGACGATGCGCGCGCCATTGGCATGGACCGCGCCGGTGATCTTCTTCCAACCCTCGACATGGCGATCGGTGTAGATTCCGGGCGCGCCGATGTAACCACGGCTGTCATAGGACGGGTGGGAGGATTCAGTGATGACGAGGCCGCCCTTCGAAGCACGCTGTCGGTAGTATTCGACCATCATGTCGCTCGGCGTCTCGTCCGACTCCGAGCGTAGCCGCGTCATGGGGGCATGGACGACGCGGTGACTGACGTCTATCGCCCCGATGTTGAATGGCGTGAAGAGATGCTCCTCATTTCTCGTGGTCATATGGCGCTCCATGGACAAATCAGTGCATTTGGTGGCGGCAGTCGCGGTCATATTTTCGAACCGCCATCGACGGCGACGGTCTCGCCGGTGATCCAGCGGGCCTGGTCGCAGGCGAGGAAGGCGATGACCGGGCCGATATCCGTCGGCTCGGCGATGCGCTTCAGCGCCTGCATGCCGAAAATCGCCTTGCGGCCGTCTTCCGTCTTCGCGAAGCTCGACATGTCGGTATTGACGACGCCGGGCGCGACGGCATTCACGCGGATTCCGCGGCTGCCTAGCGACTGAGCCAGGTGCTTGACCAAGGTGCTAACGGCGCCCTTCGTCGCCGCGTAGGCTGTGAGGGTTCCGACCGCCGCCCGCGCGGCCAGCGATGAAACGAGGATCACACTCGATCCCTCACTCAGGATCGGTAGAAGCTGCTGAACCAGGAAGAACGGTGCGCGGACGTTGACGGCGAAGAGATTGTCGAAGTCGGCGACAGTCGTGTCCTCGAGGCTGGCGGATTTTGATACGCCGGCGTTGGCGACTAGGATATCGAGGCGATCGCCGACGATGGCTCGAACCTGGGCAGCAAGCTTATGCGGCCCATCGGGCGCTTCGAGGTCTTGGCCGATCGCCTCCGCTTTGCCGCCGGCTTCCCGGATTTCGCGGACGACGCCCTCAGCTTCTTTCCGTGACTTGGTGTAGTGGACCAGCACCTGCGCGCCACCCTTCGCCAACGCAATGGCCGCGGCACGGCCGATCCCTCTCGACGCGCCGGTGACGAGTGCGGTTTTTCCTGGGACAATAGCCATGTTTCTCTCCTGTCAGTCTTTGGACACTGCGCCGCCCTTGCCCGGCTCCAATGGAGCCGGGCTGCGATGTATCCGGGTTGTTGTTTTCGGTTAGAGCGTGACGACGATTTTGCCGAACTGGCCGTTCTGCTCGAGATAACGATGGGCATCGAGCATTTCATCGAAAGCGAAGACGCGGTCGATGACAGGCTTCAGCGCTCCACTGGCGAGACCCTTGCTGACGAATTCCACCGCGGCCTTTCGCCGGGTTTCATCGCCGCTGGTGAGCCAGATATTATGGGCCTTGACCGTCACTACCTTGGCGATCATCTCGAGGACCGGGATGGTCGTCGGCTCCGGCGACAGCGCGCCGTAAATGAACGCGATGCCACCGAATGAAAGAGCCGAAACAAGGGTTGCGAAGGTTTCGCCGCCAACTGGATCGAACACGACGCGTACACCTTTGCCGCCGGTGATGCTCTTTATTTCCTCGAGAAGGTTGGTTTCCTCGGTGGCGATCACATGAGTGGCGCCTGCGTCGAGGAGTTGTGCGCGTTTGGCCGAACTCCGTGTGAGAGCGATCGTTGTCGCCCCGGCATAATTGGCGATCTGAAGGGCGGCGAGGCCGACGCTGCTGGAGGCGGCTGGAATGACAACGTAGTCCCCCTTGGTCACCTTGGCGTCTTCGATGAGCGCGCCATAGGCGGTGATGAACATCATCCATACAGAGGCCGCCTCGACGAAGGTGAGGGAGTCCGGGTGCTTTACGACAGCGTAATCCGGTACCAGGATGACCTCGCCGTAGGTGTGATACTGATTCATGGAGAAGGAGGGGATGACGCTGACGGCGTCGCCGACGGTCAGATCCCTCACCGCGCTGCCAAGCGCATCGACCGTGCCGGCTGCTTCGTAGCCGAGGCCGGCTGGATAGACGACCGGCTCGATATAGTCGTCCTGCCGCCACATCGATTCCGCGCGATTGATGCCGATCGCCTTCACTTTGATGCGGACTTCATTCGGGCCCGGCGCCGTGACTGCGCTCTCGGTGAATTCGAGGACGTCGGGGCCGCCAGCTTTGGCGAACTTGATGGTGCGTGACATGGGAGGTCTCCTGAATGGGTTTGGGTCAGCAAAAGGAATGCGGAATTCGAGGCGCTGCGGGCCGCGATCCACGATCACGATCCGGATCTTCGATGTCCTCGTAGCGGTAGATGCCGAAGCCCACGGCGTGGCCCTGGGCGTGGGCTTGGCCACAGCGAAGCGTCTGCCGGGCAGTGGCCAGGAAACGGGGCAGAAACGATGGCTTGGGCATAGTGGTCTCCGCTGGAGAAATCGGGTTCAGGCATAACTTTTCAGCATCGCTGGGCGGGCCTTTTTTGGGTTACCCGTGATCGAAAGCTCTCAAACTTGCTGCGCTATGACTGGTATTTAAGGTCGCAGCAGGGTGTTTTACAAAGACCTTGTAGGTTCTGATCGATGCTTTTCAGGCATCGCTTGGTGGACCCTTAATATCAGTCTGGTGACGCACTCCTGCGTCTCGCCGTTTCTGGAGGCCGCGCAAGGCGGCCAGCAGGCCTGCGGGGGCAATCTGGGTGCGGTAGTCGACGTCGGCCACGGCCAAGGCAACCCGCCCCGTGGGCTCGACCAGCAGCGACGCCGGGACCGGGACGATCCATCGATCGTTGGAAGCAGGGCTGTAGCCGAGCTCCGTGTAACGGCCGCGGAGGTCATCGGGGAGGTCGATCGACATGCCGTAAGCGACGGTGATCCGAAGGTCGCGATCAAGTAAGACAGGCATCGGTAGCGACGCGAGCCAGGCTTTCTCTGCATCATCCCGCGGCGTAGGCCCTATCACGACTTGTTGCGCACCAAGAGCCCGAATTTCTGGATCGAGCTTAGCCAGGGCTTCCAGGCGCGCGCGGCAATAGTCGCACCACAGGCCGCGATAGAAGGTAATGAGGAGAGGGGCCGTTTCGAGGGAGCCGAGCAGGGAGTGGGTCTCGCCTCGGGCATCTTGAAGACGGAATGTAGGCGCCAATTGACCGGCCCGAACCGCCGTCCGAACCGCGTCAGTGGCGCGTCTCAGAACATCGGGGCTCGGCGCTGCATCCGCGCCCTGCGCATTGACGGTCACTCTTTTCGGGGCCATTCATTCCTCCGTCATGCTTCGCTCGTCCAGAGACGCGGATCGGCGAGGATGAGCGACGCCTGCCGCCCATCCTCCTTGCCGATCGTTTGGAGCCGCGCTGGTTATGCCGCGGCGTCCGCGGGCTCGAGAGCGGGGAAGTCGGTGTAGTTGGTCTCGTCACCGCCCCAGAACGCCGCCCGGACATAGGGCGTCAATGGCAACTTGTGCTTAAGCCGATACGGCAGGTCCGGGTTGGACGAAAAATGCCGGCCAAAGGCCACCAGGTCAGCATCGCCGCTCTGCACGATCGCCTCCGCGCTGTCGCCGTTGAAACCGCCGGCGGCGATGATCGGACCGGAGAAGTGCGGACGCAGATACTTTGACGCGACCGGTTCATGGCCCTCATGCAGCGTATCGTCACCTTTGACGCGTGGCTCGATCACGTGGAGGTAAGCGATCTTGTAGCTGTCGAGTACCTTTGCGACATAGCTGAAGGTCGCTTCGGGGTCGCTGTCGGCGATGCCACCCCATTCGCCCGAGGGCGAGATGCGGACACCAACCCGGTCGGCGCCCCAGACCGAGATCAAGGCTTCGACCGCTTCGCGCAGGAACCGCACCCGGTTCTCGACCGGACCACCATAGGCGTCAGTCCGCTTATTGGTGCCGTCCTGAATGAACTGGTCGACGAGGTAACCGTTGGCGGCGTGAAGTTCGACGCCGTCGAAACCGGCATCAAGGGCGCGTTTGGCGGCGATCTGGAAGTCCTCGATGATGCCCGGGATCTCGTCGATTTCCAGCGCCCGGTGCGGCGAAGCAGGAACGAACCCGTCCTTGGTCACGGCGACGCCCTCGAAAGAGACGACCGAAGGTGCGACGGGATCGACGCCGCCCGTCATCTCGACATGGCTCTGGCGCCCGCCATGGATCAGCTGCATGAAGATGACGCCGCCCTTGGCATGGACCGCATCGGCGACGGCCTTCCAACCTTCGGTCTGGCCGTCATGGTAGAAGCTGGCGGCGCCGTAATATGACCGTGCCTGGACTGAAATACTGGTGCCTTCGACGATTTCAAGTCCGCCTTTGGAGGCGCGCTGGCCGTAGAAGCTCGCCATCATGGGACTCGGGATATCGTCCGGCTGGATCGTCCGCAGGCGGGTCATGGGCGCCAGAGCGACACGATGGTTGAGGGTGTAACGACCTACTTTAAGGGGGGAAAAGAGCTTCGACATTTTAGCCTCCGAGTTTGCGGGTCTCTCGGCGGCCAATGCCGCCTGGGGCTAAGTTGCCTATTCCGGGTTTCTTCGCGTAGACGACCAATTGGATATGCCTTATTCCAACTTAGAATAAGGACACGTGCCCGACTCCGTTCACCGGGCCAGAGATGGGGATGCGAATGGACAGATTGCTTGCGATCGAGACCTTCGTCCGGGTGGTCGACACCGGCTCGTTCTCCGCAGCGGCCCGGATCCAGAATATGGGGCAGCCGGCCGTCTCAAAGATGATCGCCCAGTTGGAAGACTGGTTGGGTGTGCGCCTCCTCCTCCGATCGACCCAGGGACTGACGCCGACCGAGGCTGGCCAGAATTTCTATGCGCGAGCCCGTCGCACGATCGAGGAGGCCGAGGAAGCCGTGCTCGCTGCCCGGGGCGTCGCGGCGGGTTTATCGGGCCGCGTGCGGGTGACCGCGGCTGTCTGCTTTGCTCGGCTGCATATCGTGCCCAAGCTGCCGCAGTTCCTCGAGGCTCATCCGGACCTCGAGGTCGACCTTCTTCTCGAGGACCGAAACGTCGATCTCATTGAAGAAGGCGTGGACCTAGCGTTACGCATGGGGCAGCAGTCCGACCCGAGCATGACCATGCGCAAGATCGCCGAGCGGCCCCGGAAGGTGATCGCGACACCGGAATATTTCGAGCGGCATGGTCGGCCGCAAAGTCCGGCTGAGCTGATCGCCCATCATGCTGTGATCTATACGAGGGACAATGGCGGCGAAGCCTATACCTTCAGCCGCGCGACCGAAGAAATGTCGGTCAATCTTGCGGGCCGGGTGCGGATCAGCGCCACGGAAGGGTTGCGTGCCGCGATCTTTTCATCGATCGGTCTCTCAATCTCCTCGGGCTTTGCGTTCGGGCCCGAGCTCGCGTCCGGCGAGGTCACCACGGCCTTGGATGACTGGTCGCTGCCGTCATTCAGTCTTTACGCCGTCTATCCCACCGGTAGGATGGCGAGCGGCAAGGCGCGCGCTTTCGCTGCCTTCGTCGAGGACTGTCTGAGGAGTTGATGTCTCAGGCTGGCTCATCCCCAGTTTTGAGAGTTGGTCGACCCGCGATAGGAAGAGCTCGAGGGTCGGCGATTTATTGGTCCTGTTGTAGCCGATGACGAGGTCGATCGTCGGCGGCTCTCCCTTTAGTGGGCGACTGATCACCGACCAAGGCAGGAAGTTTTCCGCGTAGGCGGGCAGCAGTGCCACTCCACGCGTAGAGGCGACCAGTGACATCGCCATCGTGAGGTTGTGGATGCGATGCGCGGGCTTCAGGTCGACGCCCGCCCGGGCAAGATAGGTCTCGATCGCTATCCTCATCGGTGTCGCAATGTCGGACGCGCCTATGAAGGTCTCTCCCGCAAGATCTCGGACGTCGATCTCGTTTTCGCCGCTGAGGTGGTGGTCGCTCGGTAAGATGACGACGAAGGGCTCGCGCGCGACGGGGATGTAGTCGAGGTCCGGCCGTCCCTGCTCCGCTCGCAGGAAGGCGATGTCGAGCTGACCCTTTGCTAGCGCATCGGCGAGGTCCGGCGAATATTGGCTGGACACGGTGATCTCGATCTTCGGCAGCTCGCTCGCGAGGACCCTGGTCGTCTCCGCGAGCCAATTCACCTCCTGACCGGTCAGGAATCCGATGGCAAAGAGCGACTTTGCGGGGCGGGCGGCGCGGCGCGTTGCCTCCTTTGCCGTCTCGACCTGCGCCATCATCACTCGCGCATGGTCGAGGAAGACCCGCCCGGCATCGGTCAATTCGACGCCTCTGGCATTCCTGTTCAGGAGTTCCGCGCCGAGTTCTTCTTCGAGATCGCGGATCTGCCGACTGAGAGACGGCTGCGAGGTATGGAGCACCTTCTCGGCGGCGATGGTGAAGTTTCCGGCTTCGGCGACGGCCATGAAGTAGCGGATATGGCGAAGTTCCATTTTTTCGGCCCATGCTTTCCAGGCATCGGAAGAAACATACAAAGTCTTTCTCGCCGGTTCAATCAGACCTTACCTTCCACCTCAACAGACAAACACTTGCGGCGGCAGAAGAGCCCGCCGGCAAGTGGCAGGAGCTGAATTTTATCTTTCTTTTATAAGGAGTTGATCGTGTCACGTTCCGTCGCTTTGATCACTGGTGCATTGACCGGTATCGGTCGCGCCTCGGCGCTCGCTTTTGCCGAGGCGGGCTACGATGTCGTGGTTTCAGGCCGTCGGGATGATACTGGAAATGCATTGGCTGCCGAATTGCGCGAGCTGGGTGCAGACGCCGAGTACGTCCGCGCCGATGTGCGCAAGGAAGAGGACGTCACGCGGCTCGTTGACCGTACCATCGAGCGCTTCGGCCGCGTCGACGTCGCGGTCAATAATGCCGGCACCGAGGGGACCCAGACTTCGCTGTTAGACGTGACGCCGGACAGCTATGCCGAGACCTTCGATACCAATGTCCTCGGCGTCTTCCTCAGCGTGAAGCACGAACTCCGCGTCATGCAGACCCAGCGGTCCGGCAGCATCGTCAACATCACCTCCGCTTTCGGCAAGGTCGGCGCCGCCGGCGCCGGGCTCTACGTCGCCAGCAAACATGCCGTCGAGGGTTTGACGAAGTCGGCCGCGATGGACGCTGCGCCGTACGGCATCCGCGTGAACGCCGTAGCGCCCGGCCCGACTGAGACTGGCATGTTCACTCGCTTCAGCGGCGATAAGCAGGAGGTTAAGGATGCGATCACGTCGTTGACGGTGCTCAAGCGCGCCGCTGATCCCGAGGAGATCGCGAATGCTATTCTGTTCGTCGGCTCTGACAAGGCGTCATTCGTGACCGGTCAGTCCTTCTCCGTCGACGGCGGCCATACCACTGGCTGATGAGACCAGAGCGGTTCAATCGGGCCCACACGGCATCAAGCCTTTTCGAGACAGGAGACACGATCATGAGCACCACCCACACCCACCAGACCGCCCCTACTCAACATGTCGAGGCCAATGGCATTCGCTTCGCTTATCGTCGCTTCGGCAAGGCGGGTGGTGTGCCGGTCGTCTTCAATCAGCATTATACGGGTACGATGGACTACTGGGATCCGGCGGTCACCGACGGCATTGCCAAGACCCGCGAAGTGATCCTCTTCAACAATGCCGGCATTTCTAACAGCTCGGGCGAAGTGCCGACGACCTTCGAGGAGATGGGAGCGAACGGCGTCGCCTTCATCAAGGCGCTGGGACTGAAGAAAGTCGACGTGCTCGGCATCTCGATTGGCGGCTTCGTCGCCCAGGAAATCACGCTGCAGGCGCCGGATCTCGTCCGAAAGCTGATCCTGGTCGGCACCGGTCCACGTGGCGGCGAAGGCATGGGCTCGTTGACGCAGGAGGCACAGCAGATTTTTGGCGCCACGTACGAGCCGGCAGAGAACCTTTGGCTCGCCGTCCATTTCAGCCCGTCGGATGCCAGCCAGGCCGCCGGCCGCGAGTTCCTGAAGCGGAAGCATCTGCGTCAGCAGGGTCGTGATCTGGAAGTGAGCGACAGCGTTTCGCCGCGCCAGATCGAAGCGATCGTGAAGTGGGGCGAGCAGAAGGCAGGTGCCTACGATTACCTGAAGACGATCAAGCAGCCGACGCTGGTGGTCAACGGCTCCAACGACGTCATCATCTACACGGTAAACTCGTTCATCCTCCAGCAGAACATCCCGAACGCCCAGTTGATCATCTACCCGGACTCGAACCACGGCTCTCCGTACCAGTACCCGGATCTCTTCGTCGAGCATGCCCGCCTGTTCCTGGATGCCTGATGGACCGCAGCAACCGTACCGATGCAAAGAGGGGAGCCAGTCGTGAAAGTGCCGGGACCGGACCATCCGATCTCGATCACCAGGAATCTCTCGCGCATCGTCGTGCGGGCAGGCTGCGGATCGGAGCCAAAGCGGGACCCCATTCGAGGGCGCATCCGAACAAATTGATCGGTAAGCGAAAGAAACGTCCTAGGCGGGGTCCCGATCGGAACCCCACTATCCTGCCGATTATGCAAGTCGATCCAAGGTACTACGGCTGTTCTGGTCCGGAGCCCTGTTCGGTGCTGAAACACAGCTTGTCGTTATCAACGCCAGCGGTATTGTGCTGCAGGATGGTTCGACGCCAATTTCGACTGCCGCTGCGCGAAGAGTTTTTCGCGAAGCGTGCCCGGTCGATAGGCGCTCTTATAACGGCCGCGCCGCTGCAGTTCCGGGACTAGGAGATCCGCTACATCCGCGAAGGTCTCCGGCCGCACGGCAAAGGCGAGATTGAAGCCGTCCAGATCGGTCTCGTCGATCCAGGCTTCGAGCGCGTCGGCGACCGTTTGCGGCGAACCGACGATCACCGGGCCGATGCCGCCGATCGACACATGCTCGGCGACCTGTCGCACGGTCCAGCGGCGATCGGGATCGGCACGGGTGATGTTTTCGAGCGCCGTTCTGCCGGCCTCATTCTCGACATGCTCGATCACCTGGTCCGGATCGAGGCGCGACAAGTCGATCCCCGTCCAACCCGACATCAGGGTGAGCGCCCCTTCCGGGTCTGCGTAACGGCGATATTCGGCGTATTTGGCCTGGGCTTCGGCATCGGTCGGCGCCACGATCACGGTCATCAAGCCGAACATGAGAATGTCCTGGGGCGCCCGGCCGGTTTCCGTGGTTAGTTTTCGGATCGCGGCGACGCGCGGCGCAATGACCTTCTTACTGGGTCCCGACATGAAGACGCATTCGGCATGCCTGGCGGCGAAAGACTTTCCGGCGCTCGAGGTCCCGGCCTGGTAGAGAACCGGTGTCCGTTGCGGCGATGGCTCGCTGAGATGCAAGGCGTCGAGGCGATGCAGCGGGCTTTCGTGAACCACACGGCGCACCCGTGTCGGATCGGTGAAGATGCCACGCGCGGCATCGGCGATCACGGCATCGTCTGCCCAGCTTCCTTCCCACAGCTTGTAGACGACATTCATATAGTCTTCCGCGCCGTCGTAACGATCGTCATGCGCCTTCTGCCCGGCTTCGCCCATGGCGCGGGCGGCGCTGTCGAGATACCCGGTGACGATATTCCAGCCGATCCGGCCTTCGGTCAGGTGATCCAGGGTCGACATCCGGCGGGCGAAGGTGAAAGGCGGCTCGTAGGAGAGATTGACGGTGACGCCGAAACCCAGATGGCGCGTCACCTGCGCCATGGCGGGGATGAGGAGCAGGGGATCGTTGACGGGAACCTGGGTGGCATGCCGCAAAGTTGCTGCCGGCCCGCCGCCGTAAACATCGTAGATGCCGATGACATCCGCCAGGAACAAGCCGTCGAACAACCCCCGTTCCAGGATTTGCGCCAGCTCGGTCCAGTAATCGAGCCGGTGATAGTGGCGGGACCGGTCGCGTGGATGGCGCCACAACCCCGGCGACTGATGGGCAACGCAATTCATTTCGAAAGCGTTGAAGCGGATCTCCTTGGCCATTCGCTACGCCGCCAGTCCCGAGAACAACCGATTACCCATGCCCGGGCTACCCATGTCCAATAAATCTCGCCGGCCGCTCACAGCGCGCCATGGCGGGGCGGCTTCACCCCATTCAGCCAGTAATTGCCGACCACCCGATACTTCCAGCGAACCGGATCATGGACTGTATGCGTCCGGGCATTGCGCCAGTAGCGGTCGAGATCATAGTCGGCCAGGGTCGAGCGCGAGCCGGCCAGTTCGATCAGCTTGCTGGACACGCTGAGCGAGGTGTCATGGGCGGCGATCTTCGCCTCTGCGACGGCGATCGACGCCGCGGCAACGGTCTCCGCCGAAGGCGTCTCGGTCGCGATATCGACGAAGCGGCCGGAACGCGCGATCAGCGCCTTGGCGGCATCGACCGCGACCTTCATCTCACCGACCTGCGCGATCACATGCGGGTCTTCATAACCATGCTCATAGCCGCTGTCGCGCCACGGCCGGGTATAGGCGCGGATGAAGGAGACAGCCTCGGCCAGCGCGCCGGCGGCAATACCTTGATCGATGGCGGCATGCATGATCTGGGCGAAGGGGCCCATGGAGGTCGGCCGGTCAAAAAGCGCAGCGAAAGAGAACACCGAGAATGGGTGGACGTCGACATTGGAGAAGGTCGTCGATCCGGATCCGGTCGTGCGCTGGCCGAAGCCGCTCCAGTCGTCGACGATGGTCACCCCGGGCGTGTCACGCGGAATGAAGGCGACCAGGCTCTTCTCGTCGTCGCCATTGCCGACCACGGCGACCCAATGGGCAAAAAGCACGCCGGTCGAGTAGAACTTGCGGCCGTTCACGCGATAGCCCTCGCCGTGGCGGGCAATCCGGGTGGCATGGTCATGGGCCGTCTTCGTGCCGACTTCCGACAGGGCATTGCCAAAGCGCTCGCCGGCCAGGGTGCGTTCGTAGAAGAAGCGCTTCTGTTCCTCGCTGCCCTGCAGCCGCAGGCCTTCCAGCATGAAGAAGTGATTCTGGGGTATTTGACCGATCGATCCATCCGCCGCCGCCAGGATGGCGAGGACCTCGGCGACCGTCGCGGAGGCGACGCCGGCGCCGCCATAGGCCTTCGGCACGCTGATGGCGAGCAGGCCGCTATCGGAGAGGAGGTCCATCTCCTTATAGGGCAGGAGTCGCTTGCGATCGCGCTCGGCGGCACCCTGGGCGAGAATCGTCGCAACTTCGCCGGCAACCTTGATCGCTTCCTGATCGGAAGTAATGCGTCGCACCGTGGCCTTGCGGATCGGCGGTGCTTTGAAGCCGGCGCCATTGTCGATGGCGATTGCGGGAGAGAGTGACAGGGCGCTTGAGGTGGACATCGTCTGTCTTTCTATTGCGGTGCGGGCGAGTTGGAGAGGTTACGGTGCGGCCGCTTCAGTTCCAGGCATGGCGCGGCGGCTTGACGCCGTTCAGCAGATGGTTGCCGATATGGAAATATTTCCAGCGCACCGGGTCGTGCAGGGTATGGGTACGCGCATTGCGCCAATGGCGGTCGAGATCGTACTCCGACAGGGTCGATTTCGTTCCCGCGAGCTCATGCAGCTTGTTGCTGGCGAGGATGGCGATCTCGGTCGTCAGGACCTTTGCCTCGGCGACGGCAACGCTGACGGTCGCAACGCTCTCTTCGGTCGGGTTGTCGACGATGGTATCGATTGCGCGTCCGGCATTCTCGAGCAGGGTCTCGGCCGCATGCAGCTTCGTATAGAGATCGCCGATCTGGTAGATCGTGAAGAAGTCCTCTGAAGCGCTATCCTGACCGCTGTCGATCCAGGGGCGGGATTTCTCGCGGACGAAGCGCACCGTATCGGCAAGGGCCGCCCGGGCGATGCCGACATCAACAGCGGCCTGGATGATCTGCGAGACCGAGCCATTGGAGGAAGGCGATTGTCCGCCGAGATAGACGGGAATGACGCCGATCGGCCCGACGCGCACGTCTTTCAGCGTGACCTTGCCGCTGGCAGTCGTGCGCTGGCCGAAGCCCGACCAGTTGTCGACCACCGTCAGGCCGGCGGAATCGCGCGGCACGATGGCGAGATGAACGCGGTTCTCGCCGTCGACTGCGCCGATATGCACGTAATGGGCAAAGAGCGCCCCGGTCGCGTAGAATTTTTCGCCATTGACCAGGAAGGTGCCGTCTCCCGCCGGTGTCAGGGTCGTCTCGAAGGCGCCGACATGCTTGCTTTTCGCCTCTGAGAACGCATTGCCGAAGCGGTTGCCTTCCAGGACGCGGGCGAACCAGAACGCCTTTTGTTCCTCCGAGGCCGAGGTGCGGACCGCGTCGAGCGCTGCCAGATGGTTCTGGGGGATCTGCCCGATCGATGGATCAGCGGCGGAAATGGTGGCAATCACTTCCGCCAGGGTGGCGAAAGAAACCTGCGCGCCGCCATACTGCCGGGGAATGGTGATGCCCCAGAGGCCGCTATTGGAAAAGATATCGAGCTCGACTGCGGGGAGGCGGCGAGTCTGATCGCGCTCGGCGGCGCCGATGGCAAACTGATCGGCAAGTTCACGGGCGATGGCAATCGCTTCGGCATCCGAATTGATGCGGTTCGCGGCGCGGCGTCTCGCAGCCGTCTGATCGATCTGTGTCATCTCGCGCTTCTCTCCTGTCTCACGCATCAAATGCTATTTTCGGCCATGTTCGGCCAGATAGGCCGCGACACGGTTCCAATTGGCCGATCGGCGCGGGGCTGATTCCGCTACCGGCTTCTCGGGATCGAGATAGACCGACGGCGACGCCAGATCGCCTCGCCAGGTCCAGATTGCCAGCAACGGCTCATCATCCGTCGTCATGGCATGGGGAACGTTGCCGGGGTGGAAGATGACGGCACCCGGCCGCTGCCGTGTTGCCGCTGCGCCGCCCGCCTGCCAGGTCGCCGAACCTGCGACCACGAGATAGACCTCCACCGCCGGATGAGCATGCGGCGGATAAGCGGTATGCGGCGCCATGAGCGTCAAACCGATATGGAGATCGGCATTGGCGACGAGGCCTTTGCGTCCAACGATTTGGCTGAAGGCGATGCGGCGGGCGAGATCGGCACCATCCTGGCCGCCATCGGTCGGATAGGAATAGGTCCACTGCAGTTGGCCTGCGAGCGGCGCGACCGCCGACGCGAGATCGCCTGTCGATCCGGCTTGCCCCAAGGCCACTGCCGCGTCGAGATGGTCGCATGCCGGCATTCGCGCCAGTGCCACCTGGTCGACGGCGGAACCTCGTATCGGCCAAAGAGCGCCTAGTCGCGCGATCTCTGCACGTAACGGCGCCGATGCTTCCGCTGCATCGAGGCGCCGCAGCGTCACATGAAGAAAATCATCGACCTGTTGTTGAAGGCTGTTCATCTCCGCGCCGCTTTGCCGTGTTCAAGCCTCGCGGGCCGGGTTGGCCGATCCACGTCACGACCGCATCTTGGACACCATCGCGCCTGGGTAAAGCGAGATAAAGTTGCTGCGCTCGAAGAAAAGCTTGTTACGCCGGGTCGGTTGGCAGTGCGCGGGGCGCATGGAGAAATCTATCGCGCCGATCATGGCGTGAGTTGGTCAAGGACACGGCGCGTCCATATTCATCGCCATGTCACGCAGCTGGTGTGCGGGTATGCGTGTCACATGCACGCGTGTCACCTGAAGGCGTTGCGCGTTCGCCGCGAAAGTTTTGTTTGCGCATACATCCAGAATTTCTCATTACGCCTTCCGGAGATCAGCTGTGCATATTGGCGCATTCATGCACAACGCTCTCGCATCTCAAGATCGCGGCGTTGGGGGACTATGCGCAGCGACGAAGAGCGTGCACTGCCGGGCATGACGGTCATGTAAGCGCGGCTTCCTGTCTTCAATCAAACCCATTCTTCTGGAGAGAAACATGACCGATGAGACCAGACCGGCGATTTCGCGCCGTACCTTGCTCGCCGGCGCGGCCGCCTTGGGCGGCACCGCGCTACTGCCGCTCGAGAGTGCTTTTGCAGCAACGGCGCCCAAGACATTGCGTATCGCTTCCGGCGAAGCGGACGGCGTGAAGGCGACGCTTGACCCGGCTTACGGCACCAATGATCCCGATGCCGCGCGCGCCAATCTCGTCTTCGAAGGGCTGGTGAAGCTTGACGAGAATTTCGACGTCAAGCCGAGCCTTGCGACCGACTGGAAGACCAACGCCGATGGCAGCGTCTGGACATTCAACCTGCGGCCGAACGTCAAGTTCCACGATGGCAGCCCGTTCACCGCGGCGGATGTGATCTTCAGTTTCAGCCGCCTCTTCGATCCGCAGAAGCCGTCGCCGTCGGCGGCCTGGCTGGCGCCGATCGATCCCAAGGGCATCAAGGCGGTCAATGACCTTACCGTGGAGTTCACATTGAAGCAGCCGGTGGTCGAGTTCCCCGACCTGATCGCCTACAGCAAGATTCTCAAGGCGGGTCAGAGCAACGATCAGGTACGCACCGCCGGCATCGGTACCGGTCCTTTCAAGGTCGAGCACTTCGTGCCGGGCGAGGAGCCCAGCATCTATGTGAAGCACGACCAGTATTGGCAGCCCGGAAAGCCCGGCGTGGATCGGGTGGAGCTGCGTTCCGTACCCGAGGAATCCGCCCGTATCGCGGCCCTGATCGCCGGCCAGATCGACATCTTCTGGGACCTGCCGTTGCGCGGCCTCAACAAGCTCGAGCAGGACAAGGATGTGGTGATCCAGTCCGCCCATACCGGCTTCTGGCTCGGCATCGCGGCCTGGACCGACACGCCGCCCTTCGACAATCCCAAGGTTCGCCAGGCATTGAAGCTCGCGGCCAATCGCGAGCAGCTGTTGAAGGCCGTGCTCGGCGGCCGCGGCACGCTCGGCAACGATTCGCCGGTGGCTCCCTGGGTCAAGTTCGGCCTGCAGGTCTCGCAGCGCGAGCAGGATATCGCGCAGGCGAAGAAGCTGCTGGCCGAGGCCGGCCATCCGGACGGCGTCGATCTTGAACTCTATACCTCCGCTTCCGGCTCCGGCCTGGTCGAGCTGGCGACGGCCTATAAGGCGCAGGCGGAGCCGGCCGGTATCCGCATCAGGATCAACCAGGCGCCGGCCGAGGATTACTGGAGCAATATCTGGCTGAAGAAGCCTTTCATTGTCACCGCCTGGAGCGGCAAGAGTGCCGATGCGGCCCTCTCGCGTCCTTTCCTCTCGGACGCCGAATGGAACGAGACCCATTGGAAGAATAAGGACTTCGACAATTATATCCACGAAGCCCGCCGCACGCTGGACGAGACCAAGCGCGGCGAACTCTATCAGAAAGCCCAGGAACTGGTGCGCGATGACGGCGGCGCGATCATTTCCCTGTTCGCCGATGCGGTCGGTGCGACCCGCGCCAATGTCAAGGGCTGGAAGCTGCATCCGCAGAAGCTGTCGCAAAGCTTCGGCGATGTGACCATCGAAGGCTGAGGGCGGGCGATGCGCGTTGACCCCATATTCCGACTGATCGTCACGCGCATGACCCTGTCATTCGTTTCGCTCTTTGCCGTGTCGCTCATCATCTTCGCGTCGATCGCGTTGCTGCCGGGCGATACGGCGGAGAGAATTCTCGGCCGCGACGCCACCAAGCAATCGCTGGAGGCGTTGCGGCTGCAACTTCATCTCTCCGATCCGGCGCCGGTACGTTACGGGCGCTGGCTGTCGGGTGTCGTGCAGGGAGATTTCGGGCGGTCGCTGGTCGCCGACCGCCCGGTTCTTCCCTATATCGAAAGCTATCTCGGGCGGACGCTTGTCCTTGGCGGCCTCGCTCTCCTGGTACACATTCCCCTCAGTATCGGGCTCGGCCTGCTGGCAGCCGCCAAGCGGGACGGGCCGGTGGATATCGGCATGTCGATCGCCGTCCTCATCGGTATGTCGGTGCCTGAATTCGTCGTCGGCATCTTCCTCGTGGTCTTTCTGGCGACCGATCTCCGGCTGTTGCCGCCCCTGGCTTTGATCGACCAGGCCAGGTCCGTCTGGGATGCCCTGGCGATGCTGATCCTGCCGATCGTCACCCTCAATTTCGCCATGACAGCCTATGTGGTGCGGCAGACCCGCAGCTCGATGATCGACGTGTTACGCTCGGACTACGTGCGAATGGCGCAATTGCGGGGCTTGTCCCGCAGCCGCGTCCTGCTGGTCCACGCCTTGCCAAATGCGCTGGCGCCGGCCATCAACGCGATCGCGCTCAATGCTTCCTGGCTGGTCGGCGGCATCGTGGTCGTGGAAGTGGTCTTTAACTATCCCGGTCTCGGCCGCCTGCTCGTCGATTCCATCCGCTTTCGCGATGTGCCGATGATCCAGGGGACGGCATTGGTTCTTTCCGCGACCTATATCGGCGTCAATCTGGTGGCCGATGTCCTGACGCTCCTGCTGAACCCCAAACTGCGCACGCGCCTCGCATGACGGCTTCCGGCATCATTCTCGCGGACGGCCGCGGCCAGGAAAGACGACGCGACCGCGGTGCCGCAGCACGCCTGTTGCGGCGCTTGCCGCTCAGCGCCTGGCTTGCAGCGGCCATCCTGATCGCCTATGTGGGGACCGCGGCTCTCGCGCCGGACATATCGCCCTTCTCGCCCACGGAGATCTTCGTCGGCTCGCCGTTTCAGCCGCCGGACAATGTTTATTGGCTGGGAACCGACAATCTCGGGCGCGATGTTCTCAGCCGCGTGCTCTACGGCAGCCGCACGATCCTTCTGATGGCCGGGTCCGCCGCGGCGATTTCCGCCGTCCTCGGCGGACTCATCGGCATGTTCCTCGGCTACCGGCCCGGCATCATCGACGAAATCTGCATGCGGGCGCTCGAGATCGTCATGAGCATTCCCTCCATCATCTTCGCGCTGCTGATCGTCGGCATCGTCGGGTCGAGCGGCCCGCTGGTTTCCGTCACCGTCGGTCTTCTCGCCATCCCCAATGTGTCGCGCGTGATGCGGGCGGCAACGCAATCGGTGGCGGCGGAAGATTTCATAGCCGCTGCGCGCGCCCGTGGCGAGACGAGCCTTTCCATCGTGCTGCGGGAGATTTTGCCGAACGTGGCGGGCACACTGATCGTCGAATTCTCGATCCGCACCGGCTATGCCATCCTGTTCATCGGCGGGTTGGGCTTCCTCGGCTTCGGTGCCGCCCCGCCGACGCCCGATTGGGGTTTGATGGTCAATGAGGGGCGCGGCGCCATCGACGCCTCGATTTGGCCGGTCGCGGCCCCGGCGATCTGCATGGCCGTCCTGGTAACGGCGGTCAATCTCTTTACCGACGGGGTCATTCGCATCCTGGGCCCGGCCGATACGGGGCGTACAGCATGACCGCGGCCGATCCCACGCCGCTGATAGAAATCGACGGCCTCACCGTCGACTATCGTCGCGACGGCGGCTGGTTCAACGTGATCAACGACCTCAGCCTCACGATCGGCGCAGGCGAAACGCTGGGGCTTGCCGGTGAATCGGGCTGCGGCAAGTCGACCCTGGCCTCGCTGCTGCTCGGCGAGGCGCGGTCCGAACGGCGCATCCGCAGCGGTTCCATTCGCTTCGACGGCATCGACATCTTCGCCCTGAAGCGCCGGCACCTCCAGCGTCTGCGCAGCACCAGGCTGGCCTTTGTCCCCCAGAACGGCGGTACGGCGCTGACCCCGAGCAGCAGGATCGGCAGGCTCTTCGCAGAGACCTTGAAAACGCGCCAATTCGGTTTGGACGGGATAGCCGCGGGCGATCGCGCCCGCCACTATCTTGATCTGGTCGGCTTGCCCGATCCGTCGGGCGCTCTCTCGCGTTATCCGCACCAGTTCAGCGGCGGGCAGCAGCAGCGCATCACCCTGGCCCTGGCCCTCTGCCGCGAGCCGGAGCTTCTGGTCCTTGATGAGCCGACCACCGGCCAGGACGCGCTGACGCGGCAGAGTCTGATCAATCTGCTGGCCCGGCTCCGGGCTTCCAGCCGCACCGCTATGCTCTATGTCTCCCATGATCTCGCCACCCTCAGCGAGATATCCGATCGCATTGCCATCATGTATGCCGGGCAAGTGGTTGAATCCGGCCCGGCGGCCGGACTGCTCGCACGACCGCGGCACCCTTACGCCGATGCCCTGCTCGCCTCGGTGCCGCGCCTCGATTCGCCACCGGACGCGGCCCGCATGCTCCGGGGACAGCCGGCGCAGCGCTTTCCCGGCGAGGGCTGTCGCTTCGCCCCGCGCTGCCGCCATGTGGTCGACCTCTGTCATCGGCGCCGCCAGGTCCTTGAAAGTGTGGGCGACGGCCATGTCGTCGCTTGCCATCGCCAGGCCGAAATCGCGCACGAACAGGTGCCGTCGGACGTGTCTGAACTGTCGCTCTTGCCGGAACGGGTACTGGCATGACGGTTTTCGTACCGATGACCGCGGCGGCGTCGAACCGGCGCAGCGGCAAGGCGCTGGAGTTGGACAGCGTGAGCTGTCGCTATGGCCGTACCCGCTTCTTTTCGCCACGCGCCCGGCTGCCGGTTGTGGTTGACAACGTATCGCTGGCCGTTGCGGCCGGGGAAACGGTGGCGTTGGTCGGCGAAAGCGGCAGCGGCAAATCGACACTCGCCAAGACGATAGCCGGCCTCCATCCGGCGCAATCCGGACAAATACGTTTCGCCGGCGCCGACATCACGCCACCGATCGAGCGGCGCGCCGTGGATTTGCGGCGCGGGATCCAGATCGTCTTTCAGAATCCGGATGCTTCGCTCAACCATCGCCATCGAATCGGTACGATCCTTGGGCGACCGCTGAAGCTCTTCTTCAAGATGCCGCGCGCACGCCGCAAGGAGGCGGTCGCGTCCTTGCTGGCGGCGGTTCAGCTTCCTGCTGACTATGCGGCGCGCTTTCCGAGTGAAATCAGTGGCGGTGAGCGGCAGCGCGTCGCTATCGCGCGCGCCCTGGCGGCCGAGCCGCAGCTGCTGCTCTGCGACGAAGTCGTATCGGCGCTCGATGTCTCGGTACAGGCGACAATTCTCGATCTGCTCCGGTCGATTCAGCAACATAGCCACCTCTCGATCCTCTTCATCACCCATGATCTGGCCGTCGTGCGCTGGTTCGCCGACCGGGTGGCGGTGCTTTATCGCGGCCAGTTATGTGAGGTGGCGCCGGTCGACCGACTGTTCGCCGGGGCACTGCATCCCTATACGCGCACGCTTATCGAGGCGGTGCCGCAGTTCGGGCGGCGGATCGTCGCCGCCGATTTGCCGGAAATCGTCGATAGGACCGCGCCCCCGGTATCTACCGGCTGCGCCTTTGCCGGACAATGTGCGCATGCCATCGCCGGCCTGTGCCGCGAGGTGGCGCCGCCCTGGCATGAAGCCGAGGCGGGCGGCCACAGCGTGCGCTGCCATCTCAGTCCCGCGGCCCTGGCGCGCTGACATGTTCATTCCGACTGCAAGCAGGTATTGCCTATGACGACAAAGAAACGCCGCGACTATCTCAAGCTCGGCGCCTCGATCTATCCGGTCGGTTATCATGTCGCCGGCTGGCGCTATCCCGGTGCGGAGGTCGATGGCGGCATCAGCCTGCAACACCATGTCGATCTCGCGCAGAAAGCCGAGCAGGGCATCTTCGATTTCCTGTTCCTGGCGGATGCCGCGGTCATCTGGGACCAGGATTTGCACGCGGTGGCCCGCACGGCCTGGAGCACGCGGTTCGAACCCATCACGCTTCTGTCGGCGCTCGCCATGGTGACCAAGCGCATCGGCCTGGTTGCCACGGTCAGCACGACCTATAACGAACCCTACACGGTGGCGCGCAAGTTCGCTTCGCTGGACCATATCAGCAATGGCCGGGCGGGCTGGAATCTCGTCACCTCGGCGGCCGAGGCGGAATCAAAGAATTTCAATCTCGACCAGCACCTTGCCCATGCGGATCGCTACAAGCGGGCGAGGGAGTTTGTCGAAGTGGTGACGGGGCTCTGGGACGGCTGGGCGGATGACGCTTTCATCTACGACCAGAAGAGCGGCATTTATTTCGATGTCGACAAGGTCGAGGCGCTGAATCACAAGGGCACCTATTTTTCCGTCCAGGGACCGCTCAATATTCCGCGTCCGCCGCAGGGTCATCCGCTCATGGTGCAGGCGGGACTTTCCGATGACGGGCGCGAACTCGCGGCGGAAACGGCCGAGGTTCTGTTCACGGCCCAGCCGAGCCTTGCCGATGCCCGCAGCTACTATGCCGATGTGAAAGGCCGCATGGCGAAATATGGGCGTTCGCCCGACAGCCTGAGCATCATGCCCGGCGTCGTCACGGTGATCGGCCGCACCCGCGCCGAGGCGGAGGAGCAGGAGCAGCGCCTCAAGGAATTGACCCATCCGGTCCCCGGTCTCGCTTTCCTGTCCGGCCTGATCGGTGCGCCGGACCTTTCCAGCTATCCTCTCGATGCTTCCCTCCCGGAATTGCCGCCGACCAATGGACCCAAGGGCCGGCAGCGTTTGCTGGTGGAGGTCGCCCGCCGGGAGAATCTGACGCTTCGCCAGCTTTATCTCGGCATCGCCCTGACGAGCGGCCATCGCCTTGTCTCCGGTACGCCCGGCGATATCGCCGATCAGCTGGAGGACTGGTTCGTCAATGAAGGCTGCGACGGCTACAACGTTGCACCGCCTTATCTGCCCGGCGGCTTCAACGACTTCGTCGACCTCGTCGTCCCTGAATTGCAGCGGCGTGGCCTGGTCCGCACGAGTTATGGCGGCGCCACGTTGCGCGAGCATATGGGGTTGTCCCGTCCCGCCGACCGGCATGCCAGCCGGGCTCTTGCCGTCGGGTGACGCCGCAAATCAACGGCATTTCACAAAGTAAAAACCAATAACGTTCAAACAGGAGTTTCCATCATGAGCAACGTGTCGCAACAAGCTTTGGCCCTGGAAGTATCGATCGGCGTTCCCAGCCGCGAAGAGGCGGAAAAGATCGGTCGCACATTGGTTGAGGAGCGCCTTGCCGGCGCCGCCAATATCATCCCGGGCGTCACCGCGTTCTTCTGGTGGGACGGCGAGGTCCGCGAGAAGACGGAGGCGACCCTGTTGCTGAAGACTCTCCCGGAAAATTTCGAGGGGCTGCGCAAGCGCGTGCGCGAATTGCATAGCTATATCACACCGGGGATCAAGGCCTGGCCGGTCGTTGCCGGTGATCCGGAATGGCTCAAATGGCTGCAAACGGAAGCAACGGCCGGTCGGCCGCGCCAGAGCGGCAACGCCGCCTGAGCACATCTGCCGTCGCACAAAGAAAGCTTGCGCGGCTGCGCAAGCTTTTCTCGTTAGCCCGAGAGAAACACTCATTTTACTCGACTTGCCTGATCGAGATAATTCGCGCAATCGCATACAGGGATGCGCCGTTCCGGCGCCGTGAGGATGATATGACCCGGCAAATCCGCTTCAATGCCTTCGACATGAATTGCGTGGTGCATCAGTCGCCGGGTCTGTGGACGCATCCACGGGACCGCTCGCATCAGTACACGGATCTGGAATACTGGACCGAACTGGCGCAGTTGCTGGAACGCGGCCTGTTCGACGGCCTCTTCATTGCCGACGTGCTCGGCGTTTACGACGTCTACCGCGGCAATGTGGAGAGTGCCTTGCGCGAAGGCACCCAGGTGCCGCTCAACGATCCGCTGCAGCTCGTGCCTGCGATGGCGCTGGTGACGAAGAATCTCGGCTTCGGCGTTACCGCTTCGCTCTCCTTCGAGCATCCTTATACGTTCGCCCGGCGCATGTCGACGCTCGATCACCTGACCAAGGGGCGCGCGGGATGGAACATCGTCACCTCCTATCTCGATAGCGGCGCACGCAATATCGGCCTGGCCCAGCAAGCCGGCCATGACGACCGCTATGACGTCGCCGACGAATATCTGCAGGTCTGCTACAAGCTGTGGGAGGGAAGCTGGGAAGACGGCGCCGTGATCCGTGACCGGGAGCGCCGGATCTTCACCGATCCCGCCAAGGTTCGCGAGATCCGCCACAAGGGGAAGTATTTCTCCGTGCCCGGTATCCATCTCAGCGAGCCGTCACCACAACGGACCCCGGTTCTCTACCAGGCCGGGGCTTCCAGTCGCGGCAAGCGCTTCGCCGCCCAGCATGCGGAATGCGTCTTCGTGGCGGCGCCGTCGAAGAAGATCCTGAAGCAATACGTCGCCGATATCCGCGCCGCCGCGGTCGAGGAAGGGCGCAATCCGCGCGATATCCTGATCTTCAATCTGTCGACGGTGATCCTGGGTGAGACGGACGCCAAGGCCCAGGCCAAGCTGGCGGAATATCGTCAGTACACCAGCTATGACGGCGCCCTGACCCTGATCTCCGGCTGGATGGGCCACGACCTCAGCCAGTTCGGCCCCGATCAGGAGCTGAAATATATCCATAGCAATGCAGTGCAGTCGGCGGTTGAGGCTTTCAGTTCGGCGGATCCGGACCGTAAATGGACCATCCGCGAACTGGCCGAATTCGGCGGCATCGGCGGCATTGGACCGGTCTTCACCGGCTCGCCGGAGACGGTCGCGGACATCCTGCAGGAATGGGTCGAAGAGACCGATGTCGACGGCTTCAATTTCGCCTATGCGGTAACGCACGAGACCTTCCGCGACATCGTCGATCTGCTGGTGCCGGAGCTGCAGAAGCGCGGCGCCTACAAAACGCAATATACGCAGGGGACCCTGCGCGAGAAGCTGTTCGGCCGAGGCCCGCGCCTCGCGACAGATCATCCGGGCGACCGCTATCGCCGGCTCGACACCGAGCCCGTGTCCGTCGCGGCCGGCAAGGAAAGCGCAGCCTAGCCGTATCGGATTGGCGTCAATTTCTGGCTGACAGAGGCGGCATGACGGCATGCCGCCAACGTATAGCCGTGCATAAATGGAGAGCATTGTCATGACCGATAACGAGCATCGTTCCCAATCCTTGCTGCAACACCGGTTCGGCCGACGCGAGCTGCTGCGCGGCGCTGCGATCGGCGGGGCAGGGCTTGCCGGCACCGCGCTGATACCGGGGCTGACGCGCCGCGCCATCGCGGCGACAACGCCTAAGAAGGGCGGCGACCTGCGCGTGGCGATCACCGGCGGCGGCTCCACCGATACCTTGGATGCCCATACGATGAATACGTCGCCGGACCTCGCCCGCGTCATGACCCTCTACGAGGGGCTGACGACACTCGACAATGACGGCAAGCTCATCAACGTGCTGGCGGAATCTTTCGAGCCGAATGCCACGGCAACCGAATGGATCATCAAGCTCCGCAAAGGCGTCACGTTCCACAACGGCAAGCCGTTCAAGGCGGAAGACGTGGCTTTTACGTTCCGGCGCATCGGCGATCCCAAGAACCCGCTTCAGGGGG
Organism: Dongiaceae bacterium; assembly: GCA_035539215.1. Classification (GTDB taxonomy): domain Bacteria; phylum Pseudomonadota; class Alphaproteobacteria; order Dongiales; family Dongiaceae; genus Dongia_B. The sequence continues at coordinate 47,339 of DATLIX010000014.1, forward strand.
CAACGGGGCTGAAGCCGGTCGATCTCGATAATATCCAGATCATCGACGACCACACATTGCGCGTGCCGACCAAGACGCCTTTCGCGACGCTGCCGGAAACACTTTCCGCGGTCTATTATTTCGGCGTTGTCCCGGTCGGCTATGATCCCAAGAATCCAGTCGGCACAGGTCCCTTCAAGTATGGTAGCTTCACGCCGGGTCAGCAAAGCGTCTTCAAGCGCTATGACGGTTACTGGCAGGAGGGGCTGCCTTATCTCGATTCCGTCACCATCATCGATTCCTTCCAGAATGACACGGCGGCCTTCAATGCTTTGCAAGGCGGCGAGGTCGACGTCTATGCCTATGCCACGCTCTCCCTGGTCAATCAGATCACCCAGGGCGGCGATCTCAAGGCCCTGGTGTCGAAACCCGGCCTCTATGTACCGTTCTATATGCGGACGGATGTAGCGCCTTTCGACGATGTCAATGTCCGCAAGGCTTTCCGCCTGCTGGTCGATCGCCAACAGCTGATCGACCAGTCACTGAGCGGCCACGGCATCGTCGGGAACGATGTCTTCGGCCGCTGGGATCCCGCCTTCGACAATTCGCTGGTGCGGCCCCATGATGTCGACCAAGCGAAGTTCCTGCTGAAGAAATCGGGCCATGAGAATCTGACGGTCGAGCTGTCCTCGGTCGACCTCCTGCCCGGCATGGCGCAGGCCGCCCAGGTCTTCGCCCAGCAGGCAAAGGCGGCCGGCGTCACCGTGAACATCCGCCAATTGACCACCGATGCCTATTATTCGAATTACGGCAAATGGGCCTTCACGCAGGATTACTGGGTCTATCAGCCCTATCTGACGGTTGTGGCTTTGGCCACTTTGCCGACATCGCCTTATAACGGCACACATTGGAACAACGCGCATTATAACAGCCTCTACGACCAGGCGCAGTCGCTGGTCGATGCGTCGAAGCGGGCCGAGGTGATCCACGAGATGCAGAAGATCGATTTCGAGGAAGGCGGCTTCATCATCCCGTCTTTCAACCAGACCATCGATCTGATGGCCGCGAATGTCCAGGGCTTCGAATCCGCCAATACCGGCAATGCGCTTGGCAATTTCGGCTTCGCCAAGGCGTGGCTTGCCTAGGGCCGGAGGTTGAGGTGAGCAGGCCGTTCTTCCGACATCCGTTGCTGCAGTTGCTGGTGCGGCGGGTGCTGCTCGGTCTGTTTTCTCTCCTGCTGGTCTCGATCGTCGTCTTCGCCGCGACCCAGATGTTGCCTGGCGATGCAGCGCGCGCCGTCATCGGCCGCGGCGGCTCGCCGGACCATTTGGAGGCGTTGCGCCATCAGTTGCATCTCGATCTGCCGGCCGTCACGCAATATCGGCTTTGGCTCGGCGGCTTCCTGAGCGGCGATGCGGGCACCTCATTGGTCAACGGCCGTCCGGTAATCGAATCCATCGCTGTGCGGCTGGTGAATTCGTTCACGTTGTTGGTGCTGGTGCTCCTGATCGGCATACCCTTGGCGATCGGCTTGGGGATTGTCGCGGCGGTGCGACGCAACACGGCGCTTGATACGGTTTCGTCCGTGGTGGCCCTGGCGCTGGCGGCAATTCCTGAATTCGTCATCGGCATCGCGCTGATCGTTTTCTTTGCCACCGTGGTCCTGCATTGGTTGCCGCCCGTTTCGATGGTGCGGCCCGGGACGTCCGTCTTTGCCCGGCCGCTCAATCTTGTCCTGCCGGTGGCAACGCTCATCATCGCAATTTTCCCCTATAGCTTCCGGATGATCCGCGCCTCGATGATCGACGTCCTCGACAGCGAATATATAGAAATGGCGACGCTCAAGGGGCTGAGCCGCCGCCGCATCGTCCTGCTGCATGCCCTGCCCAATGCCATCGCGCCGACCATTCAGGCGATCGCTTTGACCTGCGGCTACCTCGCCGGCGGCTGCGTCGTGGTCGAATTCGTCTTCGGCTTTCCAGGCATCGGCCAGGGGCTGGTCAATGCGGTGCTGGCCCGCGACATCCCCTACATTCAATGCACGGTACTGCTGCTTGCCGCCTTCTACGTGGTGGTCAATCTGCTGGCCGATCTGGTCGCCATCCTCGTGACACCCAAGCTGCGGAGCGCGGTATCGTGAGCCGCCATGTTCCCCGTCTGCTGGCGATCGGCTCCGCGCGCATCGGCTCGATACTGTTGGCGCTGGTCCTGGCGATAACCGTCCTGGGACCGGCCCTGGCGCCGCTCTCGCCGCTCGATTTCATCGGCACGCCGTTCCAGGCGCCGAATGCGCATGCCTGGCTCGGCACGGATGTGCTGGGCCGGGACGTGCTGTCACGCCTGCTGCTCGGTGGCTACCGCATCCTCGGCCTGTCGGCTTTGGCAACGGTTCTCGGCGTCCTTGCCGGCGCACTGCTTGGTATGACCGCCGGCTATGCCAAGGGGGCCGCTGATGAAATCATCATGCGACTGCTCGATGTCGTCTTGGCTTTCCCGCAGATCATCCTGGCCCTGCTCTTCGTCAGCATCATCGGTCCGGAACTCTGGCTGATCGTCTTGATCGTCGCCGGCTTTCACGCGCCGCAGGTGGCGCGCGTCGCCCGGGCCGCCACGCTGCGGGTGGCGGAGGAAGACTATATCCGTTTTGCCGAAACCATCGGCATGTCGCGTCTGAAGATCCTGATCCAGGAGATCTTCCCCAATATCCTCACGCCGCTGATCGTCGAGGCCGGGTTGCGTTTCACCTATTCGATCGCCTTGATTGCCGGCTTGAACTTCCTCGGTCTTGGAACCCAGCCGCCGACGGCCGATTGGGGGCTGATGATCAACGAGAATCGAATCGGCTTGGCGACCAATCCCTGGCCGGTGGTCATACCCGTGCTGCTGATCGCTTTGTTGACCATCGGAACCAATCTGCTTGCCGACGCCCTTGGCCGGGTGGCCTTTGGCCGGGTCGAGGCGGGTTCCGACGAGGCGGGTCGCGCGGCGAGGAACCGAGGGCCAGCCCTTCCCCGTGCGGATAGCGCGGGTGTCGCGGAGGTGCAGGCGTGACGGCGATCGAGGCTCTTCGGAACACGGCAGGGCAGGTAACGGCCGCGGGGTTGGGCCTGCCGGTCGTCACCGTGGAAAAACTCCGTGTCGTCCTGGCAGGTGGTGATGCGGCGGTTGTGGAGGATGTCTCGCTCGATATCCGTCCGCGCGAAATCCTTGGGCTGGTCGGTGAATCGGGTTCCGGCAAGACGACGCTTGGCCTCGCCATGCTGGGTTATAGCCGCCGTGGCCTGGCTTTCGGGGCAGGTTCGGTTCGGATCGACGGAACCGATATACTGGCGCAGTCCGATGCGGCGAAACGGGACTCCCGCCGGCGGCTGGTTTCCTATGTGCCGCAGGATCCGGCGACGGCGCTCAATCCCACATTGCGTCTTCGCACGCAGCTCAGCGAATGCTTCCCCAATCCGGCTGAGGCGACCGAAGCACGCCTGCTGCAGATGCTGGCCGAGGTGAAGCTGCCTGCCGACGGGGCCTTCCTGCAACGCTTTCCCCACCAGCTCTCCGGCGGCCAGCAGCAGCGCATCGCCATCGCCATGGCCTTCGCGCATCGCCCCCGCCTGATCGTCATGGATGAGCCCACCACCGGCCTTGACGTCACCACGCAGGCCCATGTCCTTGACACGGTCCGGCAGCTCTGCCGCGAGCATGACGTGGCGGTGGTCTATGTCAGCCATGATCTGGCGGTGGTCGACAGCCTCGCCGACCGCGTCGCCGTGCTCTATGCCGGCCATATCGTCGAAATCGGTCCAGTGCGGCGTGTTCTGCAGCAACCCGAGCATCCCTACACGCGCGCCTTGATCCGGGCGGTCCCGGATCTCGAGGGGCGCGCCGTCATCCAGGGCATTTCGGGGCAGGCACCTGACCCGCGGCACCGGCCGGCCGGCTGCGCCTTTGCCCCCCGCTGCGATCTGGCAACCGAGGATTGTCGCCGAGACACCATCGCGGCGCATGAGATCGGCAAGGGCCATTTCGTTCAGTGTCTTTTTGCGGGCACCCCGGACAAGGCCGCCGCGACGGCTCTCGATCGGCCTGCGCAGACCGGCACGTCTTCCGCCGTTCCCGTCTTGCGCGTCGATGGGCTCAACGCGTCACATGGCGACCGGCAGATTCTGTGGGATATCAGCCTGCAGGTGCCGTCCCATTGCTGCCTCGCGCTGGTCGGCGAATCGGGATCGGGAAAGACCACGCTGGCGCGGTGCATCGCCGGTCTGCATCGCAACCTGACTGGCTCACTGTCGCTGGAAGGCGTCCCGTTGCCAGTCGGATCGCGCAATCGGACGCGCGAGCTGCGGCAGCGTATTCAATACATCTTTCAGAACCCCTACGCCTCGCTTAATCCCCGCCGCACCATCGGCCGGTCCTTGGAAGTGGCATTGCTGGAATTCGAACGGCCGCAGCGACAGCAGCGGCGCGGCCGGATTATTGCTGCCTTGGAGAGTGTGGCGCTGCCGGCGCGCTTCGCCGATCTCTATCCGCATGAAATGTCGGGTGGCCAGCGCCAGCGGGCTGCCATCGCCCGGGCACTGATCGTCGAGCCCACGCTCCTGGTCTGTGACGAGGTGACCTCTGCGCTCGACGTATCGGTACAGGCAGTCGTCGTCGACGTGCTGCGCAAGCTGCAGGAGGAGCGCGGCCTCGCCATGCTTTTCGTGACGCATAATCTTGCTCTCGTGCGCAACATCGCGCAACGCGTGGCGGTATTGCAGGCCGGCCGAATTGTCGAAGAAGGGGATGTCGCAGCGGTCCTAGGACAGCCTCAATCGGCGGAAACCAGGCGCCTCATGCAGGATGCGCCGCATTTCGATCTGGGCAACCCGCCAACGCAGCAAGCGAATGAGGCCGGAGGGGTCGACCCGTCCGTGGCGATGCGGGCCTCGGTGGGCTGAGCCGCCTGCCTCGGAATCCTCTTTCCGCCAGGATTCTCCCCATGATCTCCAGGAGCCGTGGTCACTTCGCCCGTTTCGGGGCAAAGTGCGACCGAGCGCCGGCAAATGCGAGCGCCCGGCCTGTGCCTCGGAGACGGATTCAAGTTTTAAGGGGAAGCCAAGCCGCTGCCGCTTAAAACGATCGCGCTCTAGTTGATCGGAATCCAGCTGGCGGTCGCGGCGTCGCTCTGGCCGAAGGCCGGCAGCTTGGCATTCAGGTCCTCGACCGTCTTGATACCGCCGTCGCGTAAAGCCTGCTGCGTCAGCAGGACCGGCTGGACCGTGATGTTATGGCCGGGATCCTGGCCGGCGATGGCCAGGGCGACAGCCCGTACCGAGACCGCACCGACCACGGCCGGATTGGTGGCGACGGTGGCGACCCAAGGGCTGCCGGGTTCGATGATCTCATTGATATCGGCGGTCGAGACGTCCGCCGAATAGACTTTCACCTTGTCCGCCGTCGCCAGTTCGCCGAGGGCCAGCTTGGCGCCACGGGCGAATTCATCGTAGGGTGCGAAAATCACGGAAATATCGGGGTTGGCGCGTAAGGCCGCCTTGGCCTGGTCGGCGACGGAGGCGGCTGTGGTGTCGTTGACGACGCCGAAGCGGACCTTCTCGACGATGCCCGGATTCTTGCCCTTGACGTCGCGCCAGACTTCGTCGCGGCGGTCGAGCGGCGCAAAGCCGGCGACATAGATGTAGCCCGCCTTGAAGCTGGCGCCGTTTTCCTTGATCGCCTCTTCCAGCGCCAGCCGGGCGAGGTCATGGTCGCTCTGCTCGACTTGCGGAATTTTCGGATTGTCGAGATTGACGTCGAAGGCGACGACCTTGATGCCCTTGTCGACGGCTTCCTGCGCCACATCCTTCAGCGATTCCGGCAGGCCGTGATCGATGACGATGCCGGCAACGCCGAGATTGATCGCCTGTTCGATCTGGTTGCGCTGCTCGGCGGCATCCTGTCGGCCGGGGAAAACCCGCAGGTCGACACCGAGCGCCTTGGCCTGCTTGATGGCGCCGGCCTGATAGGCCTGGAAGAAGTCGCCGGCGGAGAGATAGCTGATCAGGGCGACCTTGACGCCGCCCTTGTCGAAGGGGGGCGGCGCCCCCTTGATGCCGTCGGCAAAAGCGACTGGGGCGAAGGCGGGCAGGGCTAAAGCGGGCAGGGCGATGGCGCCGCCGATCAGGCCGGCGACCAGCAGGGATCTCACGAAGGGTTTCATCTGGTTCTCCATGTCATCGTCTTCAATTGGCAAAGCTGCGCGAATTGTTTCAGGCCGGCCGGCGCCCCAGCCCATAGGTCAGCGCCAAGGCGCCGACAAGAACGGCGCCCTTGACGAAGTCCTGGGCGTAATAGGGAGCGTTCAGCATCGTCAGCCCGTTCAACAGGATGCCGACGAAGACCGCGCCGACAGCGGTACCGAGCACATTGGGGCGCCGCATGTTGAGGACCGCATAGCCGATCAGCGCCGCGGCAACTGAATCGAGCAGCAGGGAGGCGCCCGAGGAAACATCGCCGCGGCCGACGCGCGCTGCGACGATCAATCCGCCGATCGCGGCCAGTGTCGCCGAAATCACATAGGCGCCAAGCCGCAGCTTCCGGGTCGGTGCCCCGGCGAGGCGCGCCGCCAGCTCGTTGCCGCCAACGGCAAAGAACAGGCGGCCGAAGCGGGTGTGTTCGGTGAGAAGATAGAGGAGCGCCACGGCAATCAGCATCAGCAGCACCGGCAAAGGCAGCAGGCCGAAGACATGCGCGCGGCCGATGGCGAGAAAGGCGGGCGCGAAGCTGCCTGTTGCCGAGCTCCCGTCCGGCAGGATCAGGCCGGTGGCAATCGAGCGGCCGGCGGTCGGGATGAGCTGCAGTCCGGTCAGCAGGAAGTTGATGGCGAGAGTGGCCAGCAGATCGGGAATCCGCAAGCGGACGATGAGAAGGCCGTTGACGAGGCCGACGGCGATCCCGAAGCACAGGACCAGCAGAACCGTCTCGGCGGCACCCAGGTCCCAGACGACCATGGCATAGCTGGCCGCCATGACGCTGGAGGCGGCGATGGCGCCGATCGAGAGGTCGAAGCCGCCCACCGCCATGGTCACGGTGACGCCCGTCCCGAGAATGGCGACCACGGAGACCGCCTGCAGGACGCTGAGAAGATTCGCCACCGTCAGGAATGCCGGCTGGGCGACCGTGAAGCCGACGATCTGGACGAACAGCAGCAGGAAGATCGCCCATCTACGCCCGAGGACGGAAAGCGACGCATGACGCAATGTCCACGGTTTGTCGACCGTCCCGCCGGCGGCGGGAGGCTCGATCGTTGAGGTCGTCGTTATCGACGCGCCAAGGTCGAGGTTCGCGGATGCGGATGCGGGGCTCTGCCGTGGCGCAGATGTCATGTCAGGCAACCTCGGATCGTGCGGTCGGCGTGGTCGGCAGGAGATTGTCTCCGGCCCAGGGGCGCAGCCCGTGATGCTCCATGGTGAAGATACGATCGGCGATTTCCAGCGCCTCCTCGGAATCGCTGGTGGCGATCAGCGTCGCGCCCAGGCGGTTGTCGCGGATCGCCGCGATGATATCGGCCCGGGCGCCTATATCGACGCCTTGGAAAGGTTCGTCGAGCAGCAGCAGGCGCGCGGGCTCCGCCTGCCAGCGGGCAAGCACGACTTTCTGCTGGTTGCCGCCCGACAGCGTGTCGAGTGTCGCGCGCGGGCCTGATGCCCGGATGCCAAGGCGCCGGATGCCCGCTTCGGCGGCACGGTCCTCGACCTCGCGCCGCAACCAGCCATGCGGGAACCATCGCTGCAGATAAGGCAGCGAAATGGTTCCGGCGATGGTTCCGCCGGGCCAGTCGGCGGGAAGAAATGAGGTCCGATGCCGGTCTTCGCCGGCGAGGACGACACCGGCCGCGATCGCCTGCGCCGGGCCACCCGGCATATAGCGACGGCCGTCGAGTTCCATCTTCCCCGATGCGAAGCGATGAAGGCCAAAGATGGTCTTCAACAGGCGGCTCTTGCCGGCGCCCAGCGGTCCGGTGATCGCGACCACTTCGCCGGCATGCAGATCGAGATCGATCGGCGCCGTGTCCGCGCCGAGGCGCGCCTGCCGCAGGTGGAAGACGACCTCGGGCGCGATGTCCCGCGCGGCGGCATGGGCATGGGCCAGCGGGCGGCCGATCATGGCCGTCACGGCGGCGGTGAAATCGATCGGCCGCGCCGCATCGTGGACGACCCGCCCGCCGCGCAGGACCACGGCCCGGTCGGCCAATGTGGCAAGGTCGCCCAGGCGGTGCGAGATATAGATGATCGCCAGGCCGCGTGCCTTCAGCCCGGTCAGGAGATCGAACAGCCGTGCCGCTTCCGTCTGCGACAGGCTCGCCGTCGGCTCATCGAGGATCAGCACCGAGGCATCGGCGGATATCGCCCGGGCGATGGCGACAAGCTGCCGGTCGGCGGGGCCGAGATCGCCGAAGTCACGCGCCAGCGGCAGGCTGATGCCTGCCCGCGCGATGATCGCCGCGGCCTGGCGGCGCACGGCACGGCGCGACAGGAAGAGGGCAGACCGACGGCTGGCGAAACGGTCGAGGAGAAGCGCATCAGCGGTTGTCAAACCGGGCACGCCGATACGATCGGTCGATTGATGCACGGTGGCGATGCCGGCGCTGACGGCGTCGCGTGGCGAGCGTGGCTGGAAGGCGGCACCATTGACGATGATACGGCCCTGATCGGGCGCCAGCACGCCGGCGAGGATATTGACGAGGGTGGATTTGCCGGCCCCGTTGGCGCCCATCAAGGCGAGGATCTCGCCGCTCCTGACCTGGAGGTCGACGCCGCCAAGCGCCTGGGTGGCGCCGAACGACTTGGCAATTCCCTGCGCCGCCAGCCGCACCCCCGTCGCAGGACTTTCCCCTGTCGTGGGACTCTCCCCTGTCGTGGGACTCTCCCCTGTCGCGGTCATGCGCGCTGCTGACGCCGCTTGCTGGCAAAACTGAAGGCGAGGATCAGGAAGATAAAGGCGCCGGTGCCGACCTGCTGCCAATAGAAATTCCAGCCGACCAGCAACAGGCCGTTGGCGACGATCGCCAGCAGGAGGACACCGAGGATCGTGCCGATGATATTGGCATGACCCCGTGCGCCGAAGGTCGTGCCGATGAAGGCGGCGCCGATGGCATTGAGCAGAAAGGCGTTGCCGGAATAGGGGATGTAAGCGCTCACTGTCGCGGAGAGCAGGATGCCGGCAACCCCGCTGATGGCGGCGCTGAGCAGGTAGATCCAGACGATATCGCGCCTTACCCGAAGGCCGGAGAAATAGGCCACCTGCGGCCGTGCGCCGATCGCCCTGACGCCGCGGCCGAAGATGGTCAGTTCCAGCAGGATGAAGGCCACGAGGGCGATGAAGCCGACGACGTAAAGCGGCAGCGGTACGCCGAGGAAACTGCCATGGGCGAGAAACTTCACCGCCGCCGGCAGCTTGGACGACGACAGATAGACCGGGTTGCCGCCATTGGCGAGGACCTGCTGGACGCTGCGCCCGATGAAGAGCGTGCCGAGTGTCGCCAGGAATGGCGTGATGTTAAGCCCGGTGATCAGCAGGCCATTGAAGATTCCGGTCAGCGCGGCGGCACCCAGCCCGGCCAGGATCGCGCCCGGAACCGGCCAGCCGGCGGCCAGCGTGCCCACAAAGGCCAGGCTGGCGAGATCGACGGCCGTTGCGACCGAAAGGTCGATGCCGCCGGACCCTACGGCCAGCGTCATGGCGATGGCAATGATGGCCGGCAGGGCGAAGCTGTTGACGAGAATGCTGGCGAAATTGGCCGTGGTCAGGAAGGTCGGCGACATCGCCGCAAAGAAAGCGGAAACCCCGAGCAGGGCGATCAGCAGGCCGTATTGCAGCAGATATCGCCGGAACGTCGAGTCCCGGCGGTCGGGCCGTTGCCCCTGATGGGGCGAGGTCGGGCTGGACGTGATGACGGTCATGTCAGGATCTCCGGCGACGGACCAGCGACGTCGCGGCCACGACGGAGAGGATCAGCAAGCCCTGGATGCCGCTGACCCAATAGCTGGAGACATGCAGGAGCTGGAAGCCGTTGGCGAGGAAGCCGATCAGCAAGGTGCTGAGCAGGGTCCCGCCGATGGTCGGCAAAAGGCGGCCGGAGAAGACATTGCCAAGCAGCGCGGTCGCCACCACGGGCAGCAGCATCTCGCCCGATCCGGTCGTGCTGCCGCTGAGCAGCGCCGTGTAGAGGATCGCGGCAATGCCGCCGCACAGGCCGCTGATCAGGTAGCTGGAGACGACATAGGCCTGGACCGGCAGGCCGGCCGCGCGTGCCGCCTCCCGGTGTTCGCCGACGGCATAGAGGCGCAGCCCATAGGCCGTGTATTGCAGGGTGACGATCAGGATCGCCGCGACGGCGACGATGACATAGGCCAGAAACGGTATGCCGAAACGATCTGTGCCTGACAGCAGATCGAGCAGGGGCGTGCTGACGGAGATCGCCGTGTTTTGCGTCAACACAAGTTCAAGGCCGCCGCAGATATTCATCACGGCGACGGTGGCCAGCAAAGGCAGGATGCCGATACTGACGATGGAAATCGCGTTGACCGTGCCGACCGACAGGCCGACGGCCAGTGTCGCGGCAATCGCCGCCGCGTCGCCATAGCCGGCTTGAACCAGCGACGCGTAAACGGCCGAGCCGAGGCCGAGATTGCTCGCCAGCGAAAGATCGATGCCGCCGCGCACGACATCGGCGCCGCCGCCGATGATGACGCTGGTCAGGCCGAAGGCAAGGATGCCGACCACCGCCGACTGGCCGATGACGGTGACGATATTGGCAAAAGTCAGAAAGAGCGGCGAGGCCAGCGAGAAGGCCGTGAAGACCGCGATAAAGACGAGCAGAGAGCCGGTCCGCAGCAGGCCTCTGTGCAGGAACCGTCGCGCCGGTCGCGCCGGCATCGTCCTGCTGGCGAAACTGCCGTGCTGCTCCACCGCGGCGGTGCCATAGCTAACCGACATGCTGCAATTCTCCTGCGCCCAACTCTGCTGCGGCCGGCTCCGCGATGCCCCGTTCTGCGGCACCCGTCGCGGCATCGAAGATCGCGTCGCCGCTTGCGGTTGCCGTGCTGAAATCGCCGATCAGGCGGCCGCGGAACATCACGAGCACGCGGTCGCAGATGCCCGTCAATTCGATGAGATCGGTCGACAGGATGAGGATGCCGGCGCCGCCTGCGGCCAGCTCGCCGAGCAGACGATAGATATCCGCCTTGGCGCCGATGTCGACGCCGATCGTCGGCTCGTCCAGGATATAGAGGCGGGATTGCCGGCTCAGCCACTTCGCCAGGGCGACCTTCTGCTGGTTGCCGCCGCTCAGGGACTTGACCGGAGCCTCCCCGCCGGCTGTGCGAATGCCCAGCCGCTCGATCAGGCGATCACAGTGGGCCCTCTCCCGCTTGCGCTGCACCAGGTTGAAACGGCTGAAGAGGCGAAGGCTGGCGAGGCTGATATTCTCCCGCACGGACAGCTCGGCGGCGATGCGTTGCCCCCGCCGGTCTTCCGGTACGAAGGCGATGCCATTCTCCATGGCGGCCCTCGGCGTGCCGATCGACCGGGCGGCACCGTCGATTTCAATGCTGCCCTGGCTCGGCTTCTCCAAGCCGAAGAGGCTGCGCAGCAACTCCTTGGCGCCGGAACCAAGCAGCCCTGTCAAGCCGACGATCTCGCCGCGGCGTACCGTGAAGGAGACATCGGCGAAAGCCGGGGGCCGGCCGAGGCCGCTGATCTGCAGGATAGGTTCAGCGCTTTGCACGGCCTGTTTCGGGAACAGCTCGGTCACATCTCGCGCGATCATCAAGGCGGCGATTTCGCTCGCCGAAGTCGCCTGGGGATCGACCGTCGCGACATCCTTGCCGTTGCGCAGAACCGTCACGCGGTCACAGATCGCCTCGATCTCGCTCAGATAATGCGAGATATAGACGATCGTCAGGCCTTGCTGACGCAGACGGCGGATGGTCTCCAGCAAGACATCGACCTCGCGCTTCACCAGGGCCGCGGTCGGCTCATCGAAGACGAGGATCGACGGATTTGCCAGCAAGGCCCGGGTGACCTGCACGATCTGCTGCTGCGCCACCGTCAGATCGCCGATCAAGGCATCCGCCGGCAAGGCGAGGTCGAAACGCTCGCGCAGGATCGACGTGGCCTTTGCCTGCAGCTTGCGCCGGTTGAGAAGGCGGGTGGAGCCGGCCAAGGATTCCTGCCCGACGAAGAGCGCTTCGCCGACCGAGAAGCTCGGTACCAGCAGGCGTTCCTGGTGGATGAAATGGATGCCGAGATTCTCGGCGCGATGCGGCGTCAGATGGTCCTGAAAGGCGCCGTCGACGGCGATCGCGCCGCCATCCGGGCGGTGGAGACCCGCCAGGATCTTGATCAGTGTCGACTTGCCGGCGCCGTTCTGGCCGACGAGGCCGTGGATGCTGCCTTTGGCTACCTCAAGGGACGCACCGTCGAGCGCCCGCGTTCCGCCGAAGTCCTTGTAAAGGGCTTGCAGCGAAAGCGCGGGCGGAACCTGCGTGGCGGGTGCGATGACCTGAGCGGTCATTCAGGGGGATGCCGGTCAGGTCAAGGATCAGACCTGACCCAGCTCCTTCTGGATGTCGGCGGCATTCTTTTTCGTCGCCAGGACAGCGGGGACGAAGGTCTGCGCCGGCAGATCCTTGTCGCCGGCGAAATACCGGGCGACGTTCTGCACCGCCGTCTTGCCGATCAAGGCCGGTTGCTGGGCAACAACAGCGGCCGCGGGCGATGCCGGGTCCTTCACCAGCTCGACGACTTCCGGGCTGCCGTCGACGCCATAGGTCTTGATCTCCGTGCGGCCCGCATTGGCGAGCGCCTGGGTGGCGCCGAGCTGGGGCACGTCCCAGGCCGCCCAGATCGCCGAAATCGAGCCCTTTTCCGGATATTTGTTGAGGATCGTGGTGATCTGCGTGAAGGCATCCTGGACCGTGTTGGGGATGACGTCGCGCAGCTCCGGCTCGATGATCTTGATCTTCGGATAGTATTTGAGCACTGCCTTCAACTGGTCATAGCGGATGGCGCAGACCGGAACGCCGTAAAAGCCGTTGAAGACGACGATATTGCCTTCACCGTGCAGGTCAGAGGCAAGCTGCAGGCCGAGCTGCGAGCCGATCGAGAAGTTGTCGGAGGTCGAATTGTTGATGCTGTTGGCGCTGGGCACGTCGACGGTGAAGATCGGGATGCCGGCGTCGCGGATCTTCTTCAGCCAGGGATCGATCACGGAAAGCGTGCCCAGGGTCTGGATGACCGCGTCGGGCTTCTGTGAAATCAATGTCTGCAGCTGGGTGACGAGGGTCTTGTCGTTGCGCCCGGCATCGAGGCCGATCGGCGTGCCGCCAAGCGCTTTCACCGTGTTGATCTGGGCCTGATAGGCCTTGAGATCGAAGTAATGATCGGTGCCGGTGGCGCTGATGGCGATGGTCTTGCCTTTCAGCGAGAGTTGCGTCTCATCCGCTGCGGCAGGACGGGAGAGCACGCTCGACAGCAAGCCCGCACCGCCGAGGGCGAGCGAGGCGCCGGCCAGGGCGCTGGCTTTCAAAAGTTTCCGGCGGTCTATCCCGCCTTTCGCCGCTTGGCCTGACGTTTCTTCCGGCCCGGAGGCTGTCCGCTTGCTCATCTCACGCTCCCTGATATTTCGTTGTGTGCCGGATGCAGCGATCGCCCCGCGGTTGCGCTGGCACCCGGCGGGTTCCGTTTGGTCACAGCGACTATTGGTCAAAAGGCGTGTTGGTAAAATCGAGCAATTCTTTGGGCACAGCGAGAAAATCTGGGGCTCGCGGCACCTTGGCGACGATGGCCGGAAAGAGCTTCTTCCCTGGTCGTTGCGAAAGCGACGGGATGAACTTCGAGATGTCAGCGATCGCGGAGTGGGCCTTCTCCCAATATTTGGCTTCGTCTCTGTCGTCTGGCCGCTCGCAGTTTGCGGCAAGACCCAACGCTTGGCTCTGGCCTTCACTAGCTGCCGCCCGCTTATTCTGCAAACCGACAAACCACAGGCTGCACGAGAGATCGAGCACATCCGTCAATTCGGTGTTGCGAATAATTCTCATTTGCGATATGGGAAGCGGCGAAAGCGGCTTTTGCTGCCATACCGGGCGACCGCATTTTCGTCGGCGCGACCCTTCGGGCCGATGCCCACGATCACGAGGAGAGGGGAGCCGATGACGGCGAAATTGTTCCTGACGCCATTGTTCCTGGTATTGGGATTTCTGGCCATCCTGCCGGCCACGCCGGTCCTGGCGCAGCAACAGGTGACAGCACCGGCAGAGGCGAATTCGGTCCCGGCGAGCCCGGCCCGCGAGGCACCGTCCGCCGGCGCGGCAGCCCCCGCGGCATCCGCGCCGCAGCCCGGTTCTTCCCCACCGGGATCTCTCCCACCGGGATCTCTCCCATCGGAGACGGCGGCATCGAACCCCGTGTCGCCGGATCTGGCGCCGGGCGCTGCCGAGGATGCGGCGGCCCCGCTGCTGCCGCACGATCTTTCGCCCTGGGGGATGTTCCAGAACGCCGATCTGGTGGTGCAGCTGGTAATGGCCGGACTTGCCTTTGCCTCGCTTGTGACCTGGACGGTCTTTTTCGCCAAGGCGCTGCACCTGCTGCTGCTCAATCGTCGGATGACGGCGGCCCTGCGCCGGCTGAATGACGCGCCGTCGCTCGATCAGGCGCGCGCGTCACTCGGCCTGCGGGCCGGGCTGGGGCAGGTACTGGTTTCGGCCGCCGTCGTGGAACTCGACCTTTCCGGTCCTGCACCGGTCGACGGCATCAAGGAACGCATCGCCT
>DATLIX010000015.1:0-1576 GCA_035539215.1 Dongiaceae bacterium
AGGAAAAACTTCACCTGGGATCATTTCCGCCCCCGATCAGCGAATGGGCTCATGGACGGTGACCAGCTTGGTCCCGTCGGGAAAGGTCGCCTCGACCTGCACTTCATGGAGCATCTCGGCGATGCCCGGCATCACCTGATCGCGGCTGATGACCAGGGCGCCATCGCGCATCAAATCGGCGACACTGCGCCCGTCGCGCGCACCTTCGACGACGAAATCGGTAATCAGCGCCACCGCTTCCGGATAATTCAGCTTAACACCGCGCTCCAAGCGGCGACGCGCCACCTGGGCCGCCATCGCCACCAGCAGCTTGTCCTTTTCCCGAGGCGATAGAAGCATGGCCTCTCCTTCCAATCCTGGGCGGCATTCATCGGCCGCTTCCGTTCTGCTGCATTGCGAGAGGGATTGTGGCAGCGCAACATCAGATATGCCAGAGCCTTGGCAGCTCGGCGGGCCACTTTTTTTGACGTCGGAGGAAAATCCAGGAATCGGCAAAAGATCGGCGCAACGCCAGCGGGTCGGCCGCCAGCCAGCGCACCACCAGAACGCCGTTGACGATTGTGGCGCTCGCCCGGCCGGAGAAATCCGCGAACAGCGCCCGCAACGGCGCCAGATAGGCGCCGGCATCCGGGGCGACAAAGATCAGGCAGGCCGCGGCGATGGCGCCGTCCAGCGCTGCCTTTCTCGTCAGGAGCGCCTCGACCTCCCCCTCCAGCCGCAGGCGGTCGACCCAGGCAAGGGTTCCGTCCCGATGGATTTCCCAGGCATCCTGGATCAAGCCGCTGCGCATTCGCTCGCCGCGCGCCTGGCGGCCGAAAACCAGGATCTCGCCCCCGAGGAATTGCGCCTCGGCAGCAAGATCGACCCGGCAGCGCCGCCGCAACCGGGCGCCATCGAACAGGATGGTTTCCTGCGGGAGCATTTCCAGCCAGGCGCCGGCCCCCGCCTCAAGCGTAATCTCGATCCGGCTGTCGAGACCGAGCGAGCGATAGACCTTCTCGGCGGCCTGCGCACAGACCAGGGCTGCCGCTCCCGCGCCGACAGCGATCTCGATCTGCAGATGGTCGCCGCCCACCAGCCC
Source organism: Dongiaceae bacterium (assembly GCA_035539215.1). Taxonomy (GTDB): domain Bacteria; phylum Pseudomonadota; class Alphaproteobacteria; order Dongiales; family Dongiaceae; genus Dongia_B. The sequence continues at coordinate 1,082 of DATLIX010000015.1, forward strand.
GCCGGAGGTGTTCACCAAGGCCGCCGTCAGCGGATCGCCGGCCAAAGGATAAGGGAAAAGGATGCGGAGCGGGGTCGACTGGTGCAGGTCAGCCAGCCGGTCGATGCCGCCCGTCCTCTGGATAGCGAGCCGTGCCGCTCCCCGCATGCCCGCGGCCGGCGTCGACGCGCCACGGTGGTCCGGCAGCGCCAGCCTGGTCATCTCCATCCGCCGATCTTCGTCATCACACGCCCACCCAGATTGCGAGCCTAGCTTCGGCGGTCAGCAAGGGGGCGTCAAGCCTTCGATCCGGCCTATTGGCAAGCAGACAAGAGGGGGCGATGCCCGCTGCATCGCCCCGTTTTCAATTCACCGGAGACGCGCCGACGGTCAGGCGCTGGTACTGCTGCTCGACAGGAAGTCCGGCGTCATCAAATTGCCGGCCGCGGCATAATAGTGCAGCAGGTTCTGCAAGGCGGCACCTGCCAGAGAGTATCCGCTATCGGAATTGCTGCT
>DATLIX010000016.1:0-18673 GCA_035539215.1 Dongiaceae bacterium
CACCGGCACCCCCGTCACGTCCTTGCCGTCGAGCAGCACCCGCCCCGAACTCGGATGCTCCAGGCCCGCCATCAGCCGCATCAGGCTGGTCTTCCCCGACAAGGTCGGGCCCAGCAGCACATTCATCGTCCCGCGCGTCAGACTGAGCGAGACATCGCTGATCAGTGTTTCACCGCCAACTGCGAAGCTGACCTGTTCCAGCGTCAGATCCAAAGAGTCATCCTCCAACCCGGTGTCATGCCGCTTGCCGATCGGCGAGCGCACGCGCAACGCATTCCCTGACGGCGGCCACCTGCTCCGGCGATAGGCGCAAGCCGAGTTTGCTGCGCCGCCACAGAATGTCTTCCGCCGTCATCGCCCATTCGCAACGGACGAGATACCTTACCTCAGCTTCCGTGAGGTCGGCACCCAGTACCGCCCCCAGTTCCGAAAATTGTTGCGCGGAGCCGATCAAGTCGTGAACCCGTGTGCCATAGGCGCGAAACAAACGCCGCGCCGTTGCCGGCGGCAGAAAGGGATAACGCTGCTGCAATCGCGCCAGTTCGGCCTCGAAGGCGGTCATCTTGAAATCGCCGCCGGGCAAAGGCTCCTTGCCGGTCCAGCCGATAGCGCGCCTCTCGGCCGCCGGCAGATGCGGCGCCAAAGTGGCCAAAGCCGATTCCGCCAATCGCCGATAAGTGGTGATCTTGCCGCCATAAACCGTCAGCAGGGCAGGCTGGCCATCGGGCGCATCGAGCTTCAAGACATAATCACGCGTGGCCGCCTGCGCGGCCGAGGCGCCATCGTCATAGAGCGGACGCACGCCGGAATACGACCAGACCACCATGTCAGGCGTGATCGGCTTCTTGAAATAGTCGCTGGCGCCCTTGCACAGATAGTCGATTTCGGCCTGCGAGATCTTCACCGCGGCGGGATCGCCCTGGTAATCCTGATCGGTGGTACCGAGGAGGGTAAAATCCCGCTCATAGGGGATGGCGAAAAAGATGCGGCCGTCGCTGTTCTGGAAAATGTAGCAGCGATCGTGATCGAAGAGACGCTTCGTCACGATATGGCTGCCCTGGACCAGGCGCACCGGCGCCGGATGATTGTCGCGCAAAACGGAATGCACGATATCGGCGACCCAGGGACCGGCGGCATTGACGAGCGCGCGGGCACGGATCTCGCGCTGCACACCGCTCAGCTCATCGACCAGGGTCAGATGCCAGAGCTTGTCCCTGCGCTCGGCATGGCTGCAGCGCGTGCGGGTGACGACTTCCGCCCCCTTCTCGACAGCGTCGCGGGCATTCAGCACGACGAGGCGGGCATCCTCGACCCAGCAATCGGAATATTCGAAGCCACGGGTATAGATCGGCTTCAAGGGTGCGCCGGCCGGATCGCGATCCAGCCGCAGGCTGCGCGTCGCCGGCAGATATTTGCGGCCGCCGAGATGGTCATAGAGGAAGAGGCCGAGGCGCAGCAGCCAGGCCGGCCGCAACCCCTTGTGATGCGGCAGCACGAAACGCAACGGCCAGATGATATGCGGCGCCACCGACCACATCACCTCACGCTCGGTCAGCGCCTCGCGCACCAGCCGGAATTCGTAATATTCGAGATAGCGCAGGCCGCCATGGACCAGCTTGGTCGAGGCGCTGGAGGTCGCGGAAGCGAGATCGCTCTTTTCGCAAACGAAAACTTTGAGGCCGCGCCCCGTCGCGTCGCGCGCGATACCGCAGCCGTTGATGCCGCCGCCGATGATGGCGAGGTCATAAACCGGTTGGTCACTTCCAGGCGTGTTGGACGACACAGCGCCTCCCCGTAAGCAGATTACCGGCCATTCGGCCCGTTATTCTCAGGATTTGCAGCCGATGGTATGTCGGCGCTCTCATTAGAGTGACCCTAATATGAAAATGATTCTTTTCGCAACCGGTAAAAACGAAAACAAAACGAAAGTAATTAGGCAAAGAATCGCCGATTGCGTACGTATTTTATACGTTTAATACGTAATATCTGCGAAAACGAACCTGATCAGTGCACGCAAAGGAACTTGACGCATTTCGATCATTATCAGCCGGAAGATGTGGCGGACCGCGCCGGCCTATTCGGTGCCGAGGACCAAATTGAAGGCGATGGAAATCCGTTCGGCCTGTCCGCGATAGGGCCGGACCTGGTGGAACATCCAGGAGGGAAACAGGATCATCAGGCCGGGTTTCGGCCGGATCGATTCGGTGGCACCCACCGCGCGACCGCCTTCGCCGGCGAAAGCGAGATGCGGGGCATACATCGAAGGGCCGGCGCCGCGCGGATCGAGCAGTTCGAATTCGCCGCCCAGTCCGGGATTGCCGATGGTGCCGCCGTCATCGACGTAATACGTGCCCGACCAGAAGGCGCCCGGATGGTAGTGGCAGATATTGGCGTTGCCGGCTTCATTGACATTGGCCCAGGCAATCGGCTTCCAGCGCTGCCCCGCCGCATGGCCGCTGCGATCGACCGTCATGCGGTCGGCCATCAGCACCGCCGCCTCGATGATCTCGGCGACGCGCGGCCCACCCCAACTCAGCAGATTGCGGTCGGAATGCCAGCCGCCGTCATTGGAAGCCTGCACCGAGGGCGAGGTGCGGCGGTAATCGAGAATGATCTGCTTCAGCTCGGCATTGCGCGCCGCTGCATCGGGCAATTCGGCGGCGGCGACCGGTGTCGGAAACAGGCCGCGAATGGCAATGTTGATCTGTGCTGCCATGCAATATCTCTCGAATACCTGCGCTGAAATGCCAACCGCCGACGTCCCATTTATAAGCCGGACATCGTCATGCGGCCAGTCTATCGGCGCCGGCGCGGCATCAGATCACAGGTTGGCAAGATGCGCCACAGGTGCGATTCTGGCAAACAAGGCGGCATGGCCGAATGACCCGCGCATGGACGATAGCCCGATCAATGAAACACCTGCTGCTGGTAGCCCATATTCCCTCGACCAACACCAAGGCCATGCGCGACGCGGTTGCCGCGGGTGCCACGGCACCGGAGGTGGGCGAGGTGGAACTGCGCAGTCTCACGCCCTTCGAGGCCGGTCCCGACGACGTCAAGTGGTCGGACGCCATCATTCTCGGCACGACGGAGAATCTCGGCTATATGAGCGGCGCTCTCAAGGACTTCTTCGATCGGGTCTATTACCCCTGCCTGGAAGAAACCCAGGGCAAACCCTATGCGCTTTATATCCGCGCGGGCCATGACGGCACCGGTACGCGGCGCGGCATCGAGACCATCGTCACCGGCCTGCGCTGGCGGGCGATCCGGCCGCCGCTGATCTGCCGCGGCGACTATCAGCCGGACTTCGTCGATCAATGCCGCGACCTCGGCCTCCTGGTGGCCGCGGGATTGGAAGCAGGAATTATCTGAAGCGGCGCGTCGTCGCATCGTCGACGGTACCTGATGCACGTGCATCCCTCACGCCTGCGTGACCACCCGAACTGCCGCATGCCTTTCCCGCGCGACCATGACGCGTATCCGCTTAGGATTCATGGCCTCTCCTCACATAACCTTGATACGCGGCCGGGCTACGCCACGGAACAGCACAGCCAAGGGAGCCGTTAGCTTGGGTACATCGACAACTGCAGCGGCTAGAGCTGATCGCCGAACATTGTCGCTGTGCCGTCAGCCATCAGCCGTCATCTGCCTATCGCGACCGAGGCGGCGAAGGTCGAAAGGAGAGACATGCGTTATGTGTTGCTTTGGCTGCTGGGTATTCCGATCCCGGCGCTGATTCTGATTTGGCTGTTCTTTCACTGAATCCGTCAGCTTGTCGGGGGACGCCGGCAAGCATCCATCTAGCCTGTCGGGAGGTGCGATATGCTTGGTACGATTCTCTTGGTGATTTTGATTCTGGCGCTGGTCGGCGCAATTCCCGCGTGGCCCTATAGCCGCGGCTGGGGCTATGGGCCGAGCGGGCTCACCATCGTCCTGCTGATCATCGTGATCATTGCCTTGTCGGGCGGCTATATCTGACGCGCCCTCGGCGGTTTGGATACAGGCTGGCGGTGGTTCAAGATGAGGTTGCCGCCGCCAGCCGGCGTTGTTGCCACCGCTCCGACAGCAAGGTGCCGACGCCGCTTCCGGCAATCAGCAATGCGCCCAACACGACGCCGTGGCCCGGCACTTCCTGCCAGATAAGGTAGCCGAGGGAAAACGCCCAGAGCAGCGACGAATATTCCATCGGCGCAATGGCCGAGGCAGGCGCCATGCGGAAGCTCTTGAACAGCAGATACTGCGCGCAACCGCCCAATACACCCACGCCCAGCAACTGCAGCCATTGTACCGCCGTCGGCGCATGCCACCAGAACAGAGTCGGGCCGCCGCAGCCGATGGCGAAGATCGCATTCGACATGAACATCTGCATCAGCACGTTCTCGGTCACACCGGCCTTGCGCAGCAGGATGTTCGACATGCCCCACATCACGGCGGCGGCGAGGGTCAGCAGGACCGGCATGGAAAGACCCAGCCGGCCCGGCTCACAGGCGATCAGCACGCCGATGAAGCCGACGATGACCGCAACCCAGCGCGTTGCCGTCACCTTCTCCTTTAGGATCAAGAGCGACAGGATGGTGATGATGATCGGCGCCGCATAGTAGATCGTCACCAGCTGGCCATAGAGCAGGGTCTTCGAGGCGGTGTAATAGCAAAGCCAGGCGGCGAGGATAAGGACGCCGCGTGCAATCAGGCTCCAGCGGCTTGGCGCCACCAGGCTGTCGCCGATCACCTTCGGCCCCTTGAGGAAGAGACAGGCGACGACGATGCACAGGCTGCGCACCAACAGCACCTGCCAGATCGGCATATCCGCCTTGACCAGCAACCGCACCAATACGTCCTGGACGGTGAAAATGAGATAGGCGGAGGCAGCGATCAGCAGGCCCTGCGATATGCTTGGCCGCGCAGTCGATGGGCGGGCGGTGATGCTCATTGGATGAAGGCTCCCAGATGCCCTATCTTTGAACCGGGACAGGACAGAAGTCCATCCGCAGCATGTCGCCGTTCTTGCATATAGGCCCTGCGCCGGAGGGATGCCCGCCGCTTTGTTGCCGTTTGACAAGCCCGGTCCCGGCGCTACCAATGGGCCTGGCCGGACCAATAAGACCGCCGCCGGCTCCTCCGCTTCCCGCTTCGAAAGGAATTTCATCATGGATCTGGGTATTGCCGGACGCACGGCCATCATCTGCGCCTCCAGCAAGGGCCTGGGCAAAGGCTGTGCCTTGGCCTTGGCCGAGGAAGGCGTCAACCTGGTGATGAACGCCCGCGGCGCGGAAGCCCTGGAAGCGGCAGCGGCAGAGATACGCGCCAAGACGGGGGTCAACGTCGCGGCCGTGGCCGCCGATGTCACCACCGCCGAGGGGCGTGCCGCCCTCCTCGCCGCCTGCCCCGCCCCCGATATCCTGGTCAATAATGCCGGCGGCCCGCCGATGGGCGATTTTCGCGACTGGGATCGCGCCGCATGGGTGAAGGCGCTGGACGCCAACATGCTGGCACCGATCGACCTGATGAAGGCCACCATCGACGGCATGATTGCCCGGCGCTTCGGCCGCATCATCAACATCACCTCCTCGGCGGTGAAGGCGCCCATCCCCTCGCTGGGCCTTTCCAATGGGGCACGCAGCGGCTTGACCGGTTTCGTGGCCGGCCTCGCCCGCCAGGTCGCGCGGCATAATGTGACGATCAACAACCTGCTGCCGGGGTCCTTTGACACCGACCGCCTGCGTTCCGGTGCCGATACGACGGCGCAAAAAGGCGGCCAGTCGACCGAGGCGGTCCTCGACGATTGGAAACAGAGCGAGGCCACCGGCCGCTTCGGTACCCCGGCGGAATTCGGCGCCGCCTGCGCCTTCCTCTGCTCCGCCCGGGCGAGCTATATCAATGGCCAGAATCTGCTGCTGGACGGCGGCACCTATCCCGGCACGTTCTGAGGCCAGCCAGCTGACGCCGGCCATGAGGCTGACGCCAGTCACGGCGCCGGGCTCGATCCGGCGGCATCGACCTTGCGTCAGCCTGTCCTGAGGGTCGGACAACATGTCAGGTTGCATCTGCGCGCCGGCCGGATAGTATCCAGCCGATATCAGCCAGTTCCGTTCATCCAGATAGGGAAACGGGGCGTCACGGGCCTGATTTGGGTGCTGGCGCCGGTATTTTATTGCAATCTCGTCCCCGAGCAGACAGCAAGCGAGTTCACTAATGTCGATGTTCGATTTTGAGGCGTTCGAGCGGGCACCCTTGCACCGCGATCCCTGCGATTTCATCCTCGTTCCCGGCTTCGTCAAGCCCGACGCGCTGGAGGCGATCAACCGCGATTATCCGGCGATCACGGAGCCCGGCAATTTCCCGCCCGAGGGGCTCGTCTATGGCGCGGGTTTCAAGGCCATGCTGGACGAACTCCATACGCCGGAAGTCAAACAGCGTTTCGCCGCCAAGTTCGATATGGACCTCAGCGAATGCCCCTTGCAATTGACGGTGCGCAAATACAGCGAGGCATCGGACGGCAACATCCACAATGACTCGAAATCGAAACGCCTGACGGTGCTGATCTATTTCAACAAGGAATGGCACGCCCCGGGCGGTCAGCTGCGTCTCGTGCGCGACCCCAATAATATGGACGATTATTTCGTCGAGGTTCCGCCGGTCAACGGAACCCTGCTTTCTTTCCGCCGCAACGAGCATTCCTTCCACGGCTTTCCGGCCTATGTCGGCGAACGACGCTCCATCCAATTCTACTGGGTGAAGCCGAAACGTGCCGAGCGCGAGTCGAAGCGCACGGGACTGGGCATCTGGCTGAAGCGGCTGCGCAAGATCCGGCCGCGCTAGAGGCGGATTCACGCTTTAGGCAGAACCGGCCGCCCCAGAGTCATTTGCGGCCTGGCGCGGAATGATCAGGGCATCGACGGCGACGCAGCCTTGCGCGGTGGCGATCACGGGATTGAGGTCGCATTCGGCGATGAGATCGGCGAGATCACGCAGCATCAGGCAGAACCGGCTGAAAGCCTTGGCGATCATTGTCCGGTCGGCGGGCGCGGCACCGCGATAGCCGTCGAGCAGGCGCTTCAAGCGCAGCGCTTCGATACGGCGGCCGGCTTCAACCGGATCGAGCGGCGCCAGGGCGATCTGCCGGTCATCCAGCAGCTCGATCAGGGTGCCGCCGGCACCGATCATGGCGAGCGCCCCGAATTGCGGATCGATGACCCCGCCAAAGGCCAGCTCAATGCCCGGGCGCGCCATCGGCATCACCAGGGCCTGCGATCCCAGGCGCGTCGCAAGATCGGCATAAGCCGCGTCCAGCGTCGTTTCGTCCCGCAGATTGAGATGCACGCCGCCGACATCCGATTTGTGCAGGATGCCGGGCATGGCGGTCTTCAGCACCACGGGCCAGCCCAGCTTGGCAGCCGCCGCACGCGCGCCCGCAGCATCCGTAACGATCGCGAAGGGCAATGTCGGCACCTGGTAATCCGATAGCAGCGACAGGCTTTCGGCCTCGGTCAGGGGCCCGCCGGCCTTGAGACGCGGCGCCCATTTGGCGCGGAAATGGGGCGAAACAGGTTCCGGTTCCGTAACGGGTCGCGCCAGCCAGTCGCGATAGGTCATGGCCTTGCCGACCACGCGCAGGCTCGAGGCAATGCCGCTCAGCACCGGAATACCCTCGGCCGTCAATCGCGCGGCCAGGTTGCTGCTGCCGCCGCTGCCGACATTGGTGCTGATGACAACCGGCTTGCCGCTGCGCTGATAGGCCGCGCGCATCGCCCGGGTATAGCCCTCGACCAAATAATAGTCGTCGCGGATCTCGGCGCAGAGCATGCCGAGCGCCGTGTCGGCGTCATCGAGCAGGGCGGTCATGAGATCGGCAAAGGCCGCCTCGTAGTCATGGCCGGTGCCCCAGGCATCGAGCGGATTGCTGGGATCGAGGCCGTAATCCAGTCGCGCCGCCAGCTTGGCGCCGGTCTCCGACGAAATCGCGGCGAAGGGCACGCCTGTCTCTTCCGCGAGATCGACCATCAATTCGCGCAGGCCGCCGGAATCATGCATGCTGGCAAGCCCGCCGGCCGCCAGGCATCGCGGCGACGAAAAAAGCCGCAGGGCATTGGCGAAATCATCGAGATTGTCGACTTCGATCACGCCATGCCGCTCGAACAAGGCCCGGTAGGCGGCGTGATCCCCGGCCACGGCGCCGGAGTGGCTGGCCGCCATGGCGGCGCTGGCGGCCGTGCGTCCCACCTTCAAGGCGACGACGGGCACACGTTTGGCGCGGGCGGTTTCCAAAGCGGCAACAAAGCGGGCGGGATCGCGGATGGTTTCGAGAAACAATCCGACACAGCGGATCTCATCCTGCGCCAGGGCGAAATCGAGATAGTCGGCCGCCGTGGTGACCAATTCTTGCCCAGCGGAGACCGCAAGGCCGAAGCGCAGGCGCCGGTCGTTGTGGCACAGCGCCGAGAAGACCGTGCCGGAATGGGTGATCAGCGCCAGCGGACCCGGCTCAACCCAGTCCGGCGGCGGAAAGCCGCAGACACGCAGATCGGCCGCCAGATTGTAGAAACCCATGCAATTGGCGCCGCATATCGCCATACCGGCGGCATCGGCAATCGACGTCAGACGGGCGGTCAGTGGCGGCGTCGTGTCATCCGGCAGATAGGCGCTGCCGAAGATGACGGCCGCGCGGGCGCCATGTTCGGCGGCATCGCGCAGAGCCGCCTCCGCCCGTTGATTGGCGACCCCGATCACGGCAAGGTCGACCGCCTCCGGCAAGGCGGCAAAATCAGGGTAGCAGGGACGCCCGGCGATCTCCGCATAGGCGGGGTTGATGAAATAGACACGCCGGCCGCTGGCACCGGCGGTCGCCGCCGTCACCATGCCGCTGCCGACCGTATCCGGTCGCGGCGAGGCGCCGATCAGCGCGATGCTCTGCGGCCGCAGGAGCGGATCGAGACGATGGGACGCCATGCCAATTCCTTTCACCGAGTCGCCGGCCGGGCACGCCACCGCGCGCCGTGAACCGAATCCAGAGGTTCAGGCTTAAGCAAAATCGCCGATATCGTCCATCCGACGCAGGGTTCATTGCCGCATGCCTTCAACTCATATCCTCGCCTGCCCGAGACCCGGGTCGCGGACCGAGCCCCGAACCAGCTCTGTTTACGTCCCCGGCATTGCCTGAGCGATTGCAGGCGACAGCGATTGCAGCCGACTCGGCCGCCATGTCAGTCATGACCGGCGGCAGGCGCTGATCGCCCCGCCAGATTTGCCGCCGAGGAAACGCTGCAGAAAGACACGCCGATGTGTGGCCGCTTCATTCTGACGACCCCGCCCCAGGCCCTGGAAGAGCTGTTCGAGATTCGCTGCGAGGCCAATCTGGCGCCGCGCTATAATATCGCCCCGACCCAGCAGGCCAGCGTCATCGGCCTGGCGCAAAGCGGCCAGCGCGAATTGCGTGCCTTCCATTGGGGCCTGGTGCCGCATTGGGCCAAGGATATCAGCCAGGCCGCGAGCATGATCAATGCGCGGAGCGAAACCCTGGCGCAGAAACCGGCCTTCCGCGAGGCCTTCGCGCGCCGGCGCTGCCTGATCCCGGCCGACGGATTCTACGAATGGGCGACACGGCCCGACGGCGGCAAGCAGCCCTATCTGCTGACCCTTGCCGACGGCGCTTGCTTCGCCTTTGCCGGGCTCTGGGAAGGCTGGCGGAACCCGGCGGGCGAGATCCATCGCAGTTTCACCATCATCACCACGACGGCAACAGCCGAGCTTGAGGATCTGCATCATCGCATGCCGGTGATTCTGCCCCCTGCTGCCTATGGCGCCTGGCTCGATCCCGCCACTTCGCGGGAAGCTGCGCAGGCAATGCTGCGGCCTTATCTGGTGCAGTCGATTGCCCGCCTGGCCGTCGGCGGCACGGTCAACAATGTCCGTCGCGACGACGAGAGCTGCGTGCTGCCGGCGCCGGCAACCGATCCGGCGCCCCTGTTCGACCAGGATATTCGCCGCGCCATCTGACGGCGTGGGACATTGCCGATGCCTGGCACCCGGTCTGCCGCATAACCGCTATGCGGCGCCTTCCCCTCACAAAACTCGACAGCAGCCCGGCCGATACGGGATAGTGACGGGGACTTACACCGTTGAGGCCGCAATTCGCGATTTCGGCGTGCGACGGTCCGTCACGATATTCAAATCGTCAAAGCGTTCAACTGGGGGAAACATGGCGATCAATATTATCGACCCGCAACAGCCGGGCCGTCCGCATGTCGACAGCTACTGGGCGGCGACCGCCGGGCCGGAGGTGGAGAACGCGCCTCCCGTCAGCAGCGATATGGATGTCGATGTCGCCATCATTGGCGGCGGTTATACGGGTCTTTCCACCGCCTATCATCTCGCCAAGGATTTCGGCCAGAATGCCCATGTGCTGGAAGCCAATCAGATCGGTTGGGGCTGCAGCGGCCGCAACGGCGGCTTCGCCTCGATCGGCATCGGCAAGACCAGCATGGCGGATTGGATCAAGCGCTGGGGCCTTGATACGGCGCGCCGCTGCTTCGATCAGAGCCGCGACGCCGTGCGCCTGACCCATGACCTGCTGACCGGCGAGAATATCGATGCCGAACCGACGCCGATGGGCGGCTTCGAACTGGCGCATCACCCCAGCCGCGTCAAGGGCCTGGATGCCGACAGCAAATTCCTGCGCGAGAAATTCGGCGTCGAGACCCGCGTGGTCGGCAAGCAGGAACTGGACCGCGACCATCTGGTCAGCCGCGAAGCCTATGGCGCCCTCTTCTATGAAGAGGGTTTCGCGCTCCATGCCATGCGTTATGTCCGCGGCCTTGCCCGCGCGGCGCAGCGGCGCGGCGCGCTGCTGCACAGCGCATCCCCGGTGCAGGGCTGGCAACGCGACGGCAAGCGGCATCTGCTGCGGACACCCGGCGGCATCGTGCGGGCGCGGCAGGTCGTCATCGCCGGCAACGGCTATACCGGCGACCGCCTGCATCCTGCAATCAACGGCCGTCTGCTGCCGGCCCTTTCCAGCATCATCGTGACGCGGCCATTGAGCGAAGCGGAACGGCAATCGGTCAATTGGCAGACCTATCGCAAGATCTGGGATACGCGGCACCTTCTCTTCTATTATCGCCTGCTGCCGGACAACCGCATCCTGTTCGGCGCGCGCGGCGGCATCGAGGATACCGCCGATACCAAGGCGCAGACGCGGGCCTGGCTGATTCGCCGCCTCGGCGAGATGTTCCCGCCGCTGGCCCAGGTCGATATCGAAAATTTCTGGAGCGGCTGGGTCTGCGTCACCATGGACAAAAGCCCGCATGTCGGCACCACCGACGAGGGGACGACCCATTACGCCCTCGGCTATATCGGTACCGGCGTCGCCCTTTCGACCTATTGTGGCAAGCTGCTGGCGCATCAGGTGGCGGGATCGAGCGCGCTGCAGGCAAGTCCGCTTCTGAAACAGGCCTTGCCGAGCTTTCCCCTGCCGGCCCTGCGGCGCTTCTATCAACGCGCCATGTACCAGGTCTATGAGATCCAGGACCGGCTGCCGTGATGGAGACGCCCGGCGGGCCGCAGGCATCCGGAGCGATCACGCCGCTGTTCCGCTACCTCATTGGACCGATGGCCCTGCTGGCCATGGGCCTGGGATGGAGCGGCAGCTATACACTGGCAAAGATCGCTACCATGCAAGGCGGCCGGCCGGTCGGCATCGCCATCTGGGAGGGGCTGGGCAGCGGCCTTCTGCTGCTGATCGTCTGCGCCGCCGTCGGCAAGTGGCCGAAGCTCGAACGGGATCACCTCGTCTATTACACCGTCAATGGCCTGATCGGCCTCACCTTCCCCTCGGTCCTGCTGCTCTATGTAGCGCCGCATCTGCCGGTCAGCATCACCACCTTGCTGATCCCGCTGGCCCCGCTCGTGACCTATCTCTTCGTATTGGCCTTAAAGGTCGAGCGCTTCGTCCTGCTGCGGGCGCTCGGCGTCATCCTCGGCTTTGCCGGCGTGCTGATGGTCGTGCTGCCGGAGAACAGTCTGCCAGAGCCATCGATGGTCGGCTGGGTGCTGGTGGGGCTTGCCGCCTCGGTGCTCTATGCGATGCAGAACGTCTATATCTCCCTGCAGAGCCCGCCCGGCGCCGATCCGCTGACGCAGACCGCGGCGATGCTGTCGATCGGCGGCGTCATCATGCTGCCTTATGCGTTGATCAGCGGCGACTTCCTGTCGCCTTTCGCGCCCTGGAGCACGATCACCTTCTGTGCCGCCGGCATGGCGGCGGTCAATGCCTTCTTCACCATCTGCTTCGTCTGGCTGATCCACAAGACCAGCGCCGTCTTCGCCTCACAGACCGCCTATACCATCACGCTGTGCGGTACGGTCTGGGGCTACTTGGTCTTTGGCGAAAGACACAATCTGTGGATCTGGGGCGCCATCATCGCCATGGTGCTCGGCGTCGCGCTCGTTACTTTGGTGCAGGGTCGGCCGAAATCCGATCCCCTGCTGGCAGGGCGAGCCGCCCAGTAGATCGCTGCGGCACCGGCCGATCGCTCGTTCACGCCGCGCGATCGATCAGATGCAGATATGAGCCGAACACCTTGCCGCGCCGATGACCATAGGCGCCGAGATCGCGACCGGCGGCATCGCGCACCGCGAACAGGCGGTCGACATCGCTCTGTGCGACGATGCTGGCATAGTGGAATTCGTGGCCGCGCAGATGCGCGCCTGTCGCGCCGAAAGGCGTGTCGCCCGCGAGTTCGATCTGGCGATAGCCGAGATGCAGCTTGCGCGTGGCGAACGACGTCTCGACCGGCAGCAAGTCCAGCATCGGATGCGAAACGCCGCGGGCATCGGTCAGCGCGCGGCCCAGCACCATATAGCCGCCGCATTCGCCATAGATCGTCTTGTCGTCCGCGGCCGCCTGCCGCAGACCGGCGATGAAGCGCTTATTGCCGGCAAGCGTCTCCGCATGCAGTTCCGGATAGCCGCCGGGCAGGAAAACCGCATCGGCCGCCGCTGACGGCGCCTCGTCGGCCAATGGCGAGAAGCAGCTGATCTCGGCCCCGGCCGCGCGCCAGGCCGCGAGTTGCGCCGAATAGGCAAAGGCGAAGGCGATGTCGCTGGCAACGGCGATATGCCGGCCGAGGGGCGGCAACAGCGCCTGCGCGAGATCGGCACCCGCCAAGCCGGCCGGCACCGCCGCCACCTGCCGCAGGGCTGCGACATCGACATGCCGTTCCAGATGATCGGCGGCGTTGTCGAGAAAGCGCTGCAGATCGGCATGCTCGCCGGCCTGAACGAGGCCAAGATGCCGGTCCGGCAGATGCAGGCGCGGGTCGCGCAGCACCAGTCCCAGCAACGGAATGCCGACCTGTGCGAAAGCATGGCGCAAGATCTCGCCATGGCGCGCGCTGCCGACATTGTTGCAGATGACCCCGGCGACGCGGACCTGCGGGTGGAACTGCAGCAGCCCGCGGGCGATCGCCGCTGCTGTCGCCCCCTGCCCCTTCACATTCAAGACCACCACCACCGGCCAGCCGGTCAAGGCGGCGAGCTGGGCGGTGGAGCCGGCCGCCAGATCGACCACTTCCGCTTTCACCGCCTCGTTTTCAATTGACGGGGCGGCACCGTCGAACAGGCCCATGACGCCTTCGACAATCGTCAGGTCATGCGGCTGCGAGGCGTCGACGATGGCAGCGAGGCTGTCCGCGCGCATTGCCCAAGGATCGAGATTGAAACAGGCGTGACCGCTGGCCGCCGCATGGAAGGCAGGGTCAATGTAATCGGGCCCGGTCTTGCAGCCCCGCACCTTGACGCCCTGACGCGCCAACAGACGCAGCAGGCCCAAGGTGAGCGTTGTCTTGCCGCTGCCGGAGGCGGCCGCAGCGATGATCAGACCGGGAGAGGACATCGGGATCGCCGGTTCAGCAGGCTTCGGTCTGCTGCCGACGGCCGAGCGGATCGGCCACCAGGCGGCGGCCCCCAATCGCGCCGATCCAGTCGAGGGCGGCACGCAGGCGCACCACCTCGCCGATCACGACGATGGCCGGCGGCTCGATGCCCTGGGTCTGCACGTCGGCACCGCAGCGCCCCAGTGTCGTTTCCAGCACCTGCTGTTCGCTGGTGGTCGCCTTGGCGACCACCGCCACCGGCTCATCGGCGGCACGGCCGGCCTGGATGAGCCGGTCGGCGATGAGATCGATATGCTTCAGCGCCATATAGAGAACGATGACCGGCGAGCCTTTGCCGAGCGACATCCAGTCGACATTGTCCGGCACCACCCCGGTGGCGTCGTGGCCGGTGATGAAGGTCACCGCCGAATTGCAGTCGCGATGCGTGACAGGGATGCCGGCATAGGCAAGGCCGCCGATACCGGCGCTGATGCCGGGCACGACACGGAACGGCACGCCGGCTTCCACCAGGCTCAGCGCCTCTTCGCCGCCGCGGCCGAAGACGAAGGGATCGCCACCCTTCAGGCGCAGGACGCGCTTGCCTTCCCGCGCCAATTGCACCAGGCGCAGGGAAATATCCGGCTGTTTGGCCGAAGGCTTGCCGCCGCGCTTGCCGGCATATTCGAGCAAAACGCCCGGACGCGCGAGTTTCAGCACCGCCTTGTCGACCAAAGCGTCATAGACGATAACATCGGCCTGGGTGATGCCGCGCAGGGCAAGCAGGGTCAGTAGGCCGGCGGAACCCGGTCCCGCCCCCGTCAACCAGACCCAGCCCGGCTCCAGTTCCGGCAAGGAATCAAGCAAATCCATCATGCGGCCATCCTAAGCAGGCGTCGCGCCCAGACTAGTCAAAATTGGACATCGACCACTAGAATAGCGCCATGACTCGCAAGCCAGAAGCCCCCGACCAGCCCCTGCGGCGCGGCTGGACCACAGGTGCCTGCGCCACGGCGGCCACCAAGGCCGCCTTGACGGCACTCTTGACCGGCGAATTTCCCGATCCGGTAACCATAACCCTGCCCAAGGGGGAGCGCCCCAGCTTTGCCCTGGCCCGCCAGGAGCGCCTGGCCGATGGCGGCTGCATGGCGGCGATCATCAAGGATGCCGGCGACGATCCCGACGTCACCCATCTGGCGGAAATCCGGTCGACCGTTCGCCGCCTGCCGGCCGGCAGCGGCATCGTCTTCAAGGCCGGAACCGGTGTCGGGACGGTGACCAAGCCCGGTTTGCCCTTGGCGGTGGGGGAGCCGGCCATCAACCCGGTGCCGCGCCGGCTGATGACCGAGGTGGTCGCGGAACTGGCCGCTGCGCAGGGCGTACCGGCCGATATCGAGATCGAGATCTCGGTTCCCGCCGGAGTTGAACTGGCACCCAAGACCTGGAATCCGCGCCTCGGCATTCTCGGCGGGATCTCGATTCTCGGCACCACGGGGATCGTCAATCCCTTCTCCTGTTCGGCCTGGATCGCCTCGATCCATCGCGGCATCGACGTGATCCGTGCCGCCGGCCTGAGCCATGCCGCGGCCTGTACCGGCTCGACCACCGAAACCGCGGTGCAGCAGCGTTACGGCCTGCCGGATTTCGCCTTCATCGACATGGGCGATTTCGCCGGCGGCACGCTGAAATATCTGCGCCATCATCCGGTCGAGAAGCTGACCCTGGCCGGCGGTTTCGGCAAGTTCTGCAAACTGGCCGACGGCTTTCTCGATCTCCATTCCGGCCGCAGCCAGGTCAATCACGACCATCTGGCCGAGACTGTCCGGGAATTGGGCGGCGACGCCGACCTGGTCGACAAGGTACGCGCCGCCAATACCGCCATGGAGGTCCTGGAACTGAGCCGGGCGGCACACCTCGATCTCGCCGACGCCCTGGCCGCCAAGGCGCGGCATGTCGCATTGGAGGCCTGTGACAATGCGGTCGATATCGAGATCCTGATCTATGACCGCAAGGGAGGCCTGGTCGGCCATGCCGGTTTCGCCAGACCTTGATATCCTGCTGCTCGGCGAGACCGGCGAGGCAGAGGAACTCGTCCTTGCCTTGCGCGACCGCAGCGATTGCCATGTATGCCGGCCAAGCGAACTTGGTATCTCGCCGGCGGAATTGACCGATTCCGCGCGTTTGAGGGCGCTGCTGTCGGATCGCGGCATTCGCCTTGTCGTCAATGCCGCCGGGCCTTATGAAGCGGCGCTGAGCGATTGCGCCCTCGACGCTGCCGTCGCAACGGAAGGCCAGGTGCTGCGGGTGACCCGCCCACCCTGGCATCGCGATCTCCTGGACAGCTGGATCGAGGTCCCGTCGGTGGCGGCGGCGGCTGATATCTGCCGCTGGTACGGGAAGCGCATCCTGGTCACCCTGACCGAGGCCGATCTCGCCCCGTTTGCCGGCAATGACCGCTGCCATTTCATCATCCGTCTGCCGGCGGCGCCGGCCGGGCCATTGGACCTCGCCCATTACGACCTCGTCATCGGCCGCGGCCCTTTCCCCTGGCTCGATGAGCGGCGCCTGATGATGGAACAGCAAATCGATCTCCTGGTCAGCCGCAACAGCGGCGGCCTTGATGCCTATGCCAAGATCGACGTGGCGCGCGACCTTGCCATTCCCGTGGTGATGATCAGGCGCCCCGTCTCACCCATGCAGCCCCAGGCCGAAACAATCGCCCAGGCGCTCACCTGGATCGATGCCTGGCGGCAGGCGCAACGCGAGCATTGAACTGGAACCACCATGGCGATTCGCCCGATTGTGCAATTTCCCGATCCGCGTCTGCGCGCCGTTGCCGCGCCGGTGACCGTCTTTGACGCGGACCTTCGTTCGCTCGCCGCCGATCTCCTGGATACCATTCGGGCGGCGCCGGGTCTTGGCATCACCGCGCCGCATATCGGTGTCGCGACACGGCTGGTGGTTCTTGACCTGCCGGATGTTGAAAGCTTCCAGGTCTATGCCAATCCCCGGATCCTCTGGGCCTCGGCCGAGACGATCCGCCACCGGGAGGGCAGCGTCTCCATGCCCGGCGTGCTCGACGAGATCGAGCGTCCGGCGCGGGTCCGGGTGCAATACCAGGACCTCGACGGCAGCGAGCGCATCGAGGAAGCCGAGGGCCTGGCCGCCGTCTGCCACCAGCACGAGATCGACCAGCTGGACGGGGTCTTCTGGATCCAGCGTCTTTCGTCGCTGAAGCGGCAACGCCTGGTCAAGCGCTACGAAAAGATCCTGAAATCGCACGAATGAAATCGTGTCAGATGACCGCTAGCCGTCGCACCGGCGAAAAGAACGCCACCACCGCCGACAGCGAATAGCCGGCAACCGCGAACCACAGCACGCCATCGAGGCCGAGCAGCGGCAACAGCAGTCCGCCCAGCAGCGCGCCCAGCGGCACCGGCCCGTCATTGGCGACACGCACGGCAGCCGAAGCCCGCGCCAGTTGCTCGGGCGGCATCAATCGCTGGCGCAGATGTCGCTCATGGACCGCGAAATAGCCGGTCACACCATCCTGCAGCACCTGCTGTGCGATCAGCAGCGGCAGCCCCCAATGCGGCAGCAGACCGGCCAACGGCAATAGCGCCAGACTGAGGGTCTTGATGGCAAAGGCGAGAATCATGCCCGGCCCGACCGGCAGCCACGCCGCCGTCCAGCGGATCAGCAGCGTGCCGAAGAGCGAAGCGATGCCGCCGGTGGCGACGATCAGCCCCAGCACCGCCGGCGACACGCCGAGCCGGTTGATGAGATAGAAGATGTAATAGGCGCCAAGCATGGCACCGAAGAAGGTGCGCAGGCTACGCGCAATCAGCAGCGGCCGCAGCACCGGTTGCCGCCAGAGGGCTGCAAGCCCCTCTTGCGCCTCGCGCCAAAGCTCTCGCGGCGATGCACGGGGAGCGGACGGCATTGTCTCGGCATGCCGGATGCGCAGCAGCAGGACTGCCGAGAGCAGATAGGACACCGCATCGACCACCAGGGTCGCCGGTGCCGTGATCACCTGCACCAGCCACCCGCCGATCGGCGGGCCGACAATTTCCGTCGTCGCATCGATCTGTTCGCGCCGGGTATTGGCCCGCAGCAGGGCCGCCGGCGTCACCAGTTGCGGCAGAAGGGATTGGTCGGCGACATCGAAGCTCAGCGACAGGATCGACATCAACACGGCGACAACGATCATCTGGCCGATCGTCAGCCAGCCCATCCAGGCGGCCAAAGGCAACGAGATCAAGGCGGCAAAGCGCAGCAGATCGGCCGCGATCATGAGGGCGCGGCGGCGTCGCCGTTCGATCCAGGCGCCGGCGAAGAGCCCCAGCAGCAGGACCGGCGCAGTGGCGGCAACCGACAGGAGACTGAGCTGGCCCGGACCCGCCTGCAAGGTGATCACCGCCGTCATCTGCAAGGCCTCGCGGGCGACCTTGCTGCCGAGATTGGAGGCGCAGAAGGCCGTCAGCAGATAGCGAAAGTCCCGGCCCATCGTCACACCTTCAGGATCTTGCCATCTCAGTCGCGCGGTGGCCGCAAGGCGTGCTGATGATCGACGTGATAAAGCCGGCTGTCGGTGAAATCGGCGGCGCCGAAAACCCGGCCGACGAAGATGATGGCGGTGCGGGAGATCTTGCTGCCCGCCAGTCGCGCCTCGATATCGGCGAGCGTGCCGCGCATGATCTGCTGATCCGGCCAGCCGATGCGAAAGGCGATCACCACCGGGCAATCGGCGCCATAAAGCGGCGTCAGCTCGGCAACCACTTTGCCGATATTGCGGATCGAGAGATGAA
>DATLIX010000017.1:0-20178 GCA_035539215.1 Dongiaceae bacterium
GACGCAGGAATTGGTGGTGCCGAGGTCGATACCGATAACTTTGCTCATGTCTACCTCTTCGGTTCAGCAGATCCCTGCGCGGCCTTCCCAATGAAGCACCACGGAGATCCCCGGTTGATTTGCATGCAACCCCAGACCGCAAGCGGGAGACGCACGGACTATTCCCGCTGGGCTTCCGTCTCACGGCTTAGGGAAATCTGTTTCCGGTGGATATATAGGGGCTTTTCAAGGCTTTGCAAGCGGCGAGCGGCATAAGTCCGGGGGTTGGAGGGGCCTTTTCTGCGCAGGCACTGGCGGTGCCATAATACCGCACTAAATTCCTGCTCGCGATGCGGCCGGCGCCCCGCCCCCTCATGTGATGGATTCGCCAATGGATTCAACGGAAGGAGGCTCGCAAGGCATAGCCGGCGTTCAACCGGGCTGTGCCAATAGGCTGCGCAGCCGGTCCAGCACGGCCTGCCGCTCCGCCTTGAGGCGAGCGCTCAGCACCGCTGCTGCTGCCGGATCGCCCGACAGGCCGCCGGTGCGCTTCAGCCAGGTGAGCAAGGTCGGCACATCGCGGCCGGGGCGGATCCGGCCCCGGCGGATGGCGGCATCGTAGAGCCGGTCGATGGGATCGCGGGTTTTGCCGAGGGCGAACCGCCGGCGCCGGCGCCGGCGCCAATATTGGGCGAAGCTGGGCCGCTCCGGCAGGACCGGCAGGTCGAAGAGGGTCACCGGCCGGCCGGTATTGCAGGCATCGGCCAGCATCGACACGCTATCGGCGGTCACCACGAAGCGGTCGGCGGTTGCCAGAATGGCCCGATAGGGATTGTCCGCCGGCTGGGCAAAGCCGTCCGGCGGAAAGGCGATCACCCGATGCCGGCCGGGATCTTCCGCCGTCCGATCCATGAGCAGCCGTACCACTTCCGGCGGTGTGCGACGCCCGGTCGCCACCACCAGGGAACCGCCGGTCTCGGCGGCAAGCGCGGCGAGATCGGCGACGAGACGCCTGGCTTCGGCTTCACCCAGCAGCAGGGGATCGGTGGGACCGCCGACCAGAACGCCGATCAGCGGCTTTCGGCAGGCGGCCAAGCGCGGCGCCCAGGCCGCCACCGCCGGATCGTCGCTCCGCACCGGCTGCGTCAACGGCAGGGTCAGGCGGATATGATTGGCATTGTCGGGAAAGCCGTATTGCGCCGTGGTCAGGATGAGATCGTAATCATCCATGCGTCCCTCGGAGCGACCGAGCTGGATGAACTTGGTCTTGCCGCCGGAAGCCTGCTTCAGCCACAGGCCCATATGGGTGCCGCCGCGGCCGATGCCGATCACCGCATCCGGCCAGGGGGCGGCATAGCCGAAGCTCGCCGGGTCCTGGTCGCGGGCGCAGACCGGCTTGATCTCGACCACCCAGCCGAAGGCCTCCTTCAGCAGCGCCGCCAGGGCCACCACCTGCGCCTGATCGCCGGCGCGCCAGGCGCTGATCGCCCAGATGGTGGGAGCACGGCTGGTGGTGACGGGATCGTTCGGCAAAATGGCTTTTCGCTTGCTGACAGCTCGCCGCACAATAGCGGAAAAGGTAGGCCCTGACAGCCAATCAATCCCTCTAGAGCCGACGGACTCTGTTCAGGCAAATCGAAGCTGCTGGCCGATCCCCATGCGCTTCGCCTTTTCCAGCATGGCGGCGCCCAGCGCGATATCGCTGAGGCTCAAGCCCCGGTGCCAGAGGAGGTTGGTTTCGGCATCGCTCTCGCGGCCCGGCTTCAACCCGGCGACGATCTGCCCCAGTTCGGCATGCAGGTTCCGCTCGTTCAGGCGATCGCTGTCGACATGGGCGCGCAAGGCTCCAAAGGGCAGACCCTTGCGGCACTGGCCCCAGTCGTCGACCACCATCTTGTCCATGATATCGGTGAGCGACAGTTCGACAGCGCTCATCGTGCCATAGGGCACGACGAAGGCGCCCTTCTTGATCCAGGCGGTCTTCAGCATCGGCGTCGGCTGCGGCAGGCGCGAGGCCTCGACGATGATATCGGCATCGCGGACGCAGCTTTCCCAGTCATCGGTGGCAATGACCTTCTTGCCGAGATCGCGGCTCAACCGCTCGGCAAAGCCGTTGCGGCTCTCCGGCCGCCGCGAATGGACGCGGATCTCGTCGAAATCGAACAGGCGATCGAGCAGCTTCACGTTCCAATAAGAGGTGCCGCGCGCACCGACATGGCCCAGCACCTTTGAATTCTTCCGCGCGAGATATTTGGCGCCGATCGCCGTCAGTGCGCCGGTGCGCATATCGGTGATGCCGGTGGCATCGAGAATGGCTTTCGGCATGCCGGTCTCGGGATCGAAGAGATTGAGCAGCGCCATCTCCGAGGGCAGGCCTTGCTTGTAGTTGTCGACGAAATCGCCGACCACTTTGACGCCGGCAAGACCCAGCGGCTTCACCACACCGCGCAGCACATTGAAGTGCCCCTTGTCGGAACTCTCCGGGACGAGATGCATGCGCGGCTCGATCACCGTTTCGCCACGACCCTGCGCTTTCAAGCCGCTTTCAACGGCCGCCAGGATCTCGTCATCGGTCAGCGCCAGGGTGGCGACATCGGGTCCGTTCAAATAGGTAAGATGAATCTGCTGCATGGTCGTCGCTCGCTGGGCCGGAGAAGGGGATCGGATCGTCAGATAGACGATCAGTATTCGGTGAGGCTGTGGGCGCGCGGGAACTGCCGGCACCGTGAAAGAGTTTGTTTTTCCTGTCCGTAGGTCTTCTCTATAGTCAGCCCGCCGCCCGGCAGGCAAGCGAGCTTCACGGCGCGGCGGAAAAAAACTGAGCGGAGCACCTTCATGCAGGCAGGACTTGATCGATCTGACGATAAATCGACCGCGCCTGTCGATCCTGCGACGACAGCACGCAAGGATGAGGTCCTGCTGGGCCGCAGCAGCGATCTGACCGCCGAAGCCTATGAGGCCGTCATCTATCGCGGCGCCGGGGTGGCGATCGATCCCGCGGGGCTGGAACGTGTCGCCCGGCACCGCCGGCAGTTTCTGCAGCATCTCGAGACCGGCGTCATCTGCTATGGCGTCAATACCGGCCTCGGCGCCCTGGCCAAACAGGATCTCAGCGCCGCGGACCGCGCCGCCTTGCCGCGTCACATCCTGCTCGGCCGCGCCGCCGCCATCGGCACGCCCTTCAAGCCGCCGGTCGTGCGCGGTGCGCTGCTCATCAAGCTGGCACAGTTTCTCGACGGCGCCAGTGCCGTCACGCCGGAACTTTGCGCCTATCTCGCGGCGCGGATCAATGACGGCTTCACACCCTACGTGCCGAGCGAGGGCCTCGGCATGGCGGGCGAAATCATTCCGCTCTGCCATCTTGCCCAGACACTGATCGGCGAAGGCTTCGTGCTGGGCGCCGGCAATCTGCCGCAGCCGACCGAATTGTGGTGCCGGCAGAATGGCCTGGCGCCTTACGAACCTGCGCCGAAGGAAGGCCTGTCGCTGATCAACGGCACGGCCATGGGGCCTGCCTATGCCGCTGACCTGCTGCGGCAGCTGCGGGCAACCCTGGTCCAGGCCGAGTTGATCGCCGCCGCCAGCATCGAAGGCCTGGCGGCACCCCTCGAACCCTATGATCCGATGGTCGGCGCCTTGCGCCGCGATCGCGGTCTCGCCGATGCCACTGAGCGCCTGCGCGAGCTGCTGCGCGAGAGCACGATCACGCGGCAGCAGCGTCAGGCGCCGGTTTCCTTCCGGGTGACGCCGCAGATCCATGCCGTCGCCGAGCAGGCCTTGGCCGACCTCGAGAGCGCCATCGGCGACGAGATGATCTCGACCGGCGACAACCCCGCTTTCATCGCCGATGACGAGACCGGCATCGGCGGTCGGCTGCTCCATTGCGGCAATTTCCATGCAGCGGCTTTGACCCAGGCGGTCGAGGCTGCCTCGCTCGCGCAGATGCAGCTCGGCCTGCTCGCCGAACGGCGGCTGCACCGGTTGCTCGACCAGCGCGCCAGCAATCTTGCGCCGCAGCTCGCCAGGCAGCCCGGCCTCGATGCCGGCCTCGTCACCTTGCACAAGGCCGTGCTGGGCCTGACCGCCGAACTGCGCTCGCTCGGCGTGCCGCCCTCGCTGATGCATGGCGAAAGCTCCTTCGGTCAGGAAGACGTCATGACCATGCTGTTCCCGGCCCTCGATCGCCTGGCACGGATCGACAGCCTCAATCGCCGCATCCTCAGTTATGAACTCTATGCGGCGCTGGTCGCGGTGGATGCACGGCAGGAAGCGGCCGAGACAGAGCGGCCCAGCATCGCCGTCGCGGAATTGCGCAGCCGTGTCCGCCAGCAGATCCCGGCCTATGAGGGCGATCGCAGCTACGGACCGGAGATCGAGCGCCTGAAGGCGCTGCTGTTCGACTGAGGCTTCAGATTCTCACGGCCATTGCTCGATCAGCGATTTGTTCTGATCGACCAGGATGCGGTCGACATGCGGCGGTGAATCGCTATAGGGCACGCCGGGCAACGGCTTGCCAGTATTGATATAGGCATTGATATCGGCAGCGACCTGGTCGGGCGCACCCCATTGCACGTTATGGCCGATATCGTCTTCCTGCATGCCGGAGGCCGGCAGCTTCTTCAACCCGTATTGCTTCCAATAAATGGTGATGTTCTGCCGTACGGCGGCATCATGCAGCACCGACTTGACCGCCACCTGATCGGGATCGGCGAGGAAGATGTTATCCTGCACGCCCCAGAGCACCAAGGTCGGCACCGAGAGCTTCAAGAGCCGGGTCGTGTTATCGGTGGCGAGCAGCGCCTTGGTGGCGCCGATCCAGGTGCCGAGTTTTACGTTGGCGGTTTCGCCCACATAGGGTTTCAGGAATTCGGGATGCGCCGCCGGATCGACCACCCAGTTCTTGGCGATCCAGTCGCGCGCTTCATGCTCGGCGTCGATCGGCCGCAGGGTATAGAAATCCTCGGGATAGACCTTGCCCTTGGCCTCGAGGTCCTTACGCCATTTGCCTTCCAGCGGCTCTTTCAGCACGTAGTCGCGCAAGGCGACATTGTCGACGCCCTTGGTCGAGGTGGCGACGAGGATCGCACGCTCCACCAGCTCGGGATGTGCCAGGGCCATTTCCTGCACCACGAAACTGCCGAGCGAATGGCCGGCAAGGGTCGCCTTGCGGATACGCTTTGCCTGCATGAAGGCAACCAGGTCGTCGGCGAAATCCTGCATGCGGAAGCACTTTTCAGGTGCCGGCGCGCAGGCCGCGATCGGCGGCATGGAGGTGTCGCCGTGGCCGCGCTGGTCGATGGCGTAGATATGCAAAGCCGGATTGAGCTTATGCAGCGCCAGTGCCGTCGGCCACCAGGATCGCGCACTGTCGGTCAGGCCATGGATCAGGATGACCGTATCGCTCGGCTCCTCGCCCGGCTTCGGCGCGCCCAATTCGAGATAGGTCATGCTGGTGCCGGTGATCAGCTGCACGCGGCATTTCGGATGCTGGATATCGTTGCAGGCGGTAGCGGCCGAGGCGGCGGAGAGACTGCTCATGACGAGAAACACGACGGTGACAAACATCAGGGTGACCAGGGCGGGCCAGACCGGCCCTCGCAAAAAATGAGACCAGCTCGAACCGGGCCGATTTGTGTGATGCCGGACCGAGCGACGCCCGGCCTGATGAAGTCGCCACATGCCTGCTCTCCATCTGTTTTCGCGGCACGATTATCGCCTGCCGCCTCATCCCGCAATAAGCGCGGAGTATGGCCGCATGCCGGGGGAGGGTCAATGCGGACGGATCGAACCGGCTGACGCAATAGCCATGTCGCATCACCCATGACGCACCCCTCATGGCGCACCCCTCATGGCACATCGAACCGCATCGTCATCGCGGCCTTGCGGTGGGGCTATCCCGCCGCACACCCCTCATTGGGACGGCGCCTGGGCGGGCGGGATAACGCAAATTGCTTCCATCGGAGGCGATCGCGTTCTAGCTTTCGCCAGGCGGCGGAAGGTCCCAAGGGCTTTGACCATCCGCCGTGACGCTCAGGAGACTGCGATGGCCGGCATCATCGAATTCTGGTTCGACTTCAGCTCGCCCTATGGCTATTTCGGCGCCCTGGAGATCGAGGCCTTGGCCGCCCGGCACAAGCGGCGCGTCCAGTGGCGGCCCTATCTGCTCGGCATCGCCTTCAAGACCACCGGCATGCAACCCTTGATGAACATGCCGCTGCGGGGTGACTATGCGCGCCACGACTGGGCGCGCGCGGCACGCCATGCCGGCATTCCCTTCACCCTGCCCGCCAGTTTTCCGAGCGCCAGCGTCGCCGCCGCCCGCGCCGCTTATTGGCTGGAACGGGAACGGCCGGATCTGCTCGCCCGCTTTGTCCTGGCGATCTATCGCGCCTATTTCAGCGAGGGACGCGAAATCCACGATCCCGCCTCGGTGGTCGAGGTCGCCGGCGGAATCGGCGCCGATCGACCGCAGCTCCAGGCGGCCATGGCCTCGCCGGCGATCAAGGACCGTCTGCGCGCCATCAACGAGGAAGCCCTCGCCCGCGGCATTTTCGGCTCGCCCTTCATCATCGTCGATGGCGAGCCTTTCTGGGGTGCCGACCGCTTGCCCCTGGTGGAGGAATGGCTGCAACGCGGCGGCTGGTGATCCAGGATTCGCTCATGGATTGCGTTGCCAGCGACTGCATTCGAAACGCGAATCGCGTCTCGTCAATGCGATGGCTGCCTGCTCACGCTTCCTTGGCGAATTGATCGAGCACCCAGGCACGGAAAGCGGCGATGCGCGGAATCTCGATTTCCTCGGCGCGGCTGACCAGGAAATAGTTGCGGCCGGAGACGATGCTGCGGTCGAACGGCGTCACCAGCTTGCCGCTTGCCAGTTCCTCTGAGCACATGCGGGTGTCGACCACGGCGATGCCGCCATCATTCATGGCGAGCTGCACCGCCTGATCCGCCGTTTCCAGCACCAGGCCGCGCTTCACATTGATGGAATCGAGGCCCGATTGCTTGACGAACAAGGTCCAGCAGCGATGCAGCTCATCGCCCTGTCGAATATGCAGCAGAGGGCCTTTCTTGAGCAGGCTCGGCAGGTCGGCTACGCCCTGCGCCAAAGCCGGCGAACAGATCGGCGTCAATTCTTCCTGCATCAGCAGATCGACGATCATGTCGTCGATTTTGACGTCGCCGAAATAGATCGCGAGGTCGACCGGGGCGGCGTCGAAATCGACATTGCTGTTGGGCGTCTCCAGGCGGATTTCCAAATCCGGATGCAGGCGCTGGAAGGCCGACAGGCGCGGCAGCAGCATGCGGTGGGCGAAAGTCGGCGGCACGGAAAGCGCCAGCGGCGGCTTGGTGCGGGCCTGGCGGAAACCGGCAATCACCTCGGCCACCCGGTCGAAACTGTCGGTCAGGACGGGCAGCAGGCGCTTGCCCTCTTCGGTCAGCTCCAGGGCGCCTTTGCGTTTCAGCAGCGCGACGCCCAGGATGTCTTCCAGGTTTTTCACCTGGCGGCTGACAGCGCTTTGCGTCACCAGCAGCTGGTCGGCGGCCTTGGTGAAACTCAGGGAACGCGCTACCGCCTCAAAGGCGCGCAGGGCATTGAGGGGCGGCAGCTGGCGGCGATAGGGTCGTTCCACGGTTTTCAGTCCCATTCCGCCGGCAGGCCGGTGCAGTCACCAGCGGCGCAGTGCGGCACAATAAGCGGTGCCGCACTGTAGTTGCTCGCTACTCTTTTGCAAATCGACAAGACGCCGCGGCAATTCCTGCCAGCCTGCTTCCGCTGAGCCGTGGCGCCAGGTCAGGCGCGTGCAGTTCAGGCAACCGTGTCGACGCGGCCGTCACCCGGCGATTGGTCGGGTTGCGCGGGCTGGCCCTTGGCGACACCGACCATGGCTGGGCGCAGCAGCCGTTCGTGCAGCGTATAGCCGGCCTGCAGTACCTGGACGACCGTGCCGGCCGGCTTGTCGGTACCCGGCACTTCGAACATCGCCTGATGCAGGTTGCTGTCGAACTTTTCACCCAGCGGCCAGACCTTCTTGATCGCCTGCTTTTCGAAAGCGCCTTCAAGCTGACGCTGTGTCGCCTGCACGCCTTCGAACAAGGTCTTCAATGCCTGATCCTTTTCCAGGCTCTCCGGGCTGATCGCCTCCAGCGCCCGGTGCAGGTTGTCGGCAACGCCGAGCACCTCGCGGGCAAAGCCGGCCATGGCGAATTTGCCGGCATCTTCCTTGTCGCGGGCGGCGCGGCGGCGCACGTTTTCCGTCTCCGCCAAAGCGCGCAGCAACTGATCCTTCAACGCGGCCACTTCCGCCTGCGCGGCGGCAAGGGGGTCATCCGAAGCCGGGGCATCAAGCGGCGAGCGTCCCGCGTCCAGATCATTGGCCGGTTCGGATTGCGGATTGCCAGATTGGGTATTCTTCTCATCGGTCATCATGGTGACCCTGATCTCCTTCAAACGCGCATTGTACTGTTTTTAATATGTCAGCCGAGGATGCGGCCGATCACCTTGGCGGTATAATCCACCATGGGAATGATGCGGGCGTAATTCAGCCGGCTGGGGCCGATCACGCCGATGGCGCCAATCAATTGGCGATTACTGTCACGATAGGGCGAAATCACCGCCGAGCAGCCGGCCAGGCCGAACAGCTCGCTTTCGGCGCCGATGAAAATCTGCACGCCATCGGCCCGGTCGGCGGTTTCCAGCAGCTTCAGCAGCTGTTCCTTGGTCTCCAAGGCGGCGAACAGGCTGCGCAGCCGCTCGAGATCGGCCACCTCGGTGACCTCGTCGAGCAGATGCGACTGGCCGCGCACGATGAGGGCGCCATCCTTGCTGCCGGTCGCCCAGCTGGCGAGGCCGGCTTCGACCACCTTGCGCGACAGCTCGTCGAGCTCGGCGCGGGCGGTTTCCAGCTCCTGAAGCACTTCCTGCTGCGCCATGCCGATGGTGCGGCCCAGTAGCCGCGCCGTGAGATAGTTCCCCGCTTCCATCAGGCTCGAAGCCGGCAGGCCCAGCGGGATGTCGATCAGGCGGTTTTCCACCATGCCGCCTTCGGTAACCAGCACCACCAGGGCCCGGCCGGGGCCGAGATAGACGAACTCCACATGCTTCAGCGGCCGGTCGGTCTTGGGCGCCACGACGAGCCCGGCACAGCGGCCAAGCCCCGACAGCATGGTGGTCGCCTGTTCCAGCACTTCCGGCATCGACTTGCCGATCGACTGGCACTTGCCGTCGATCGCCGCCCGCTCGGCTTCGGTGAGCCCACCCACCTCCATCAACCCGTCGACGAAAAGGCGCAGGCCGAAATCGGTCGGCAGCCGGCCGGCCGAGGTATGGGGCGAAAACAGCAGGCCCATTTCCTCAAGATCCGACATGACGTTGCGGATCGTCGCCGGCGACAGGCTGGCGCCGAGCAAGCGCGACAGGGTGCGTGAGCCGACCGGCTCTCCGGTCTCCACATAGGCGTCGACCACCAGCCGGAAAATCTCGCGCGACCGCTCGGAGAGCTCGCTCAAGACCGGCCGGTGCGCCCCTGCTGGAGATCGCGGCTGATGCAGCATCCTGTCTGTTGCTTCCTTAATAAGTCGGTTCGATCAAGGCCTTAGCACCGCTCTCGAAGCCCGCGAAGGCTTTCGTATCGGCCGGTCATCTTGATCTTATCTCAGGTCCGAATCTAGGTAACCGGCCCGGTCGGGTCAACCTGTGGCGGGGATTTTTGTGCGCCGCAGCGCGGGGTTTCCAATTCCTGGCCGGCGACGTCTTCTTGGCCGAACCGGCCCAGCGGGGCAACATACCACGACCATGCCCGATAAGCCCAATTCCCGACCGATCTGTCCCCTCTGCGGGCGGACGCTCATTCCCGGCCCGACCGTGGACGCGCATCATCTGCTGCCGCGCAGCCATGGCGGCACCGGCACGGTCACCCTGCATCGCATTTGCCAGCAGGCAATCCATGCGACCTTGAGCGAGCAGGACTTGGCGCGCGAATTCTCCGCCATGGCGGCGCTGCGCCAGCAGCCCGATCTGGCGCGCTTCGTCGCCTGGGTGCAGCGCCGTCCGGCCGATTACACGGATCGCAGCCGCTGGTCGCGCGCGGCGGCGCAAATAATTGTAACGGCGGGCGGTGCAGACGCCGCCCGGGAGCTGCCGCGGCTTGCCGTTCCAGGCCCTGGCATCGGCCGGCAACGCGGTGTAGGGTCCGCCGCGACAGAAACAACCGCTACTCAAGAGGACCCCATGCGCCCATCCGGCCGTGCCGTCGACCAGCTGCGCGAGATCGCCCTGGAGATCAATGTCAACAAGTATGCCGAGGGCTCCTGCCTGGTGAAATTCGGCAACACCCACGTGCTCTGCACGGCCTCGATCGACGAGAAGGTGCCGCCCTTCCTGCGCAATACCGGCAAGGGCTGGGTGACGGCGGAATACGGCATGCTGCCGCGTTCGACCCATACCCGCACCGACCGCGAGGCCGCCAAGGGCAAACAGTCCGGCCGCACCCAGGAGATCCAGCGCCTGATCGGCCGCGCCTTGCGCGCCGTCACCAAGCTGGACGGTTTCGGCGAGCGCCAGATCAAGATCGACTGCGACGTCATCCAGGCCGATGGCGGCACCCGCACCGCCGCCATTACCGGGGCCTATGTGGCCTTGCATCAGGCCTTCCGCCTGATGAAGGATATGGGCGTCATCGCCGCCTTGCCGCTGATCGGCCAAGTCGCTGCCGTCTCCTGCGGCATCCATCAGGGCCAGACCGTGCTCGATCTCGATTATGCCGAGGATTCGGAAGCCGAGGCCGACGCCAATTTCGTGCTGACCAGCGGCGGCGGCATTGTCGAGATCCAGGGTACCGCCGAAAAGGAGCCGTTCTCGGAAGAGCAGTTCATGAGCCTGCTGCGCCTCGCCCGCATGGGCGTCAACGAATTGACGGCACTGCAGCGCCGCGCGCTCGGCCTGATGTAAGGCGGGGCGACAGATGGCGCGGCATTTCGCGGGCGGCAAACTGGTCCTTGCCAGCCACAATCCCGGCAAGGTGCGCGAGATTGACGACCTGCTCGCCCCCTTCGGCACCGACGTCGTTTCGGCGGGCGCACTGGGCCTGCCGGAACCGGAGGAAACCGAGGACAGCTTCATCGGCAATGCCAAGCTGAAGGCGCTGGCGGCCACCAGGGCGAGCAACCTGCCAGCCCTGGCCGATGATTCCGGCCTTGCCGTGCATGCGCTGGATGGTGCACCGGGCATCTACTCGGCGCGCTGGGCCGGGCCGTCGAAGGATTTCGCCGCCGCCATGGCCAAGGTCTTGAAGCTGCTGCGACCGGCCGCGGACCGCTCGGCCGAGTTTGTCTGCGCGCTCGCTTTGGCCTGGCCGGACGGCCATTGCGAATGCTTCGAAGGCCGCATCGCCGGCACCCTCGTCGACGCCTCGCGCGGTACTAAGGGCTTTGGCTACGACCCGATCTTCCTGCCTGTTGGCGGCACCCTCACCTTCGGCGAGATGGAGCCGGAAGCCAAACACGCCATCAGCCACCGCGCGCTGGCTTTCCGCCAACTGGTGGGGGCATGTTTTGGAGGCACATGACAACAGCACCCGCATCAGCCGGTAAAGCACGCCGCCTACGTCAGCGTTTAACTGACGCTGAGCGTCGGTTTTGGGTTCTGTTGCGTGACCGCCGCCTTCAAGGCTGGAAGTTTCGTCGCCAAGCGCCAATTGGCCCTTATGTTGCCGATTTTTATTGCGCCGCTGCCAAGCTCGTCATCGAGCTCGATGGCGGCCAACATGCCGAGGGTGCAGATCACCGGCGGACAGATTGGCTGGAGTCGCAAGGATATAGTGTCATCAGGTTCTGGAATAATGACGCCTTGGCTAATACGGATGGCGTCATGAGCGAGCTTTTGCGTCACCTTCAGGCAAAGGCCCCCCTCACCCTGTCCCTCTCCCGCGAGGGGAGAGGGAACGCTGTAGTTGGCAATCGGGCAAACAACGCTTCAGTTGTACAAAGTGAGGCAGATTCTTGGCTGCGGGCCAATGCAAGGTCGATCGTCACAAGCGAGAAGCTTCAGACGGAAAAGTCGGACGGCAATAACAGCGTCCCCTCTCCCCTCGCGGGAGAGGGACAGGGTGAGGGGGGAGGCGGCCCGGACGCAAGCGGCGAGAAGCTCTCATGAATGGCGATCCCGGCTTCGCTATTTACGTGCACTGGCCGTTCTGCAAGGCGAAGTGTCCCTATTGCGATTTCAACAGCCATGTGCGTGCGACCATCGATGAGGCGCGCTGGCGTGCGGCCCTGCTGCGTGAACTTCGGCACTATGCGGCGCTGACCCCGGAACGGCGGGTGACGAGTCTGTTCTTCGGCGGCGGCACGCCCTCGCTGATGTCGCCGGCGACGGTTGGCGCCGTCATCGATGCGCTGGGCCGGCACTGGCAGATCGATCCCGCGATCGAGATCACCCTGGAAGCTAATCCCACCTCGGTCGAGGCGGAGAAGTTTCGCGCCTTCGCGGCTGCCGGGGTCAATCGCCTGTCGCTCGGCATCCAGTCGCTAGACGACGCCGACCTGAAGTTCCTTGGCCGGCAGCATGACAGCCGGCAGGCCTTGGCCGCACTGGACCTGGCCGGCGCCACTTTCCCGCGTTTCTCCTTCGACCTCATCTATGCGCGGCCGCAGCAGACCGTGGCGGGCTGGGCGGCGGAACTCGATGCCGCGCTGAAACGGGCCGGCGATCACCTCAGCCTTTACCAGCTGACCATCGAGACCGGCACGGTCTTCGAACAGGCCTATGCACGCGGCGATTTCCAGTTGCCGCCCGAAGAGGTGCAGGCGGAGCTCTACGAACTGACCACCGCGCGCCTTGCCGCGGCGGGGCTGGCCGCTTATGAAGTGTCGAATTACGCGCGGCCGGGCCAGGAATCGCGCCACAATCTCACCTATTGGCGCTATGGCGATTATATCGGCGTCGGGCCCGGCGCCCATGGCAGGCTGAGCCTCGATGGCGCCAGGTTCGCCACCCGTCAGCATCGCGCGCCCGAGGCCTGGCTGGAGCGGGTCGAGCGCGACGGCCATGCCACCCGGCAATATGATCCGATCGCACCGCGGGACCAGATGGAAGAGATGCTGATGATGGGGCTGCGCCTGCATGAGGGGGTGGATCTCGCCCGCCTGCAGGCACGCACCGGCAAGGCTCTGGCGGATTGGCTGCCGCCCGGCAGTCTCGCCCGGATGGTCGCGGGCGGCTTTCTCACCGTGGATGACACCGCTTTGCGCGCCACCGAGGCCGGGCGCGCGCGCCTTGATGCCGTCCTGGCGGCGCTCGTCTGATCCCGGCTCAGGACGCGGTGGATTGCAGCCGTGTCGCCGGCCAGAAAATGCGGATCGTCGTGCCCTGCCCCGGCCTGCTGTCGAGCGACAACTCGCCCTGATGCGCCTCGACCAGATGCTTGACGATGGAGAGGCCGAGACCGAGGCCGTCATGATCGCGGGTGCTGGCATGCGCTGCCTGGGTGAAGGGCTCCAGGATGCGGCGCTGATCGGCTTCGTGAATGCCGATGCCGTTATCGCTGACCGCCAGCACCAGCCGCTCGCCGCCCGGTGCCAGTTCGGCCGAGACTTCGATCACGCCATCCGGCGATGAGAACTTGATCGCGTTATCGACGAGGTTGATGACGATCTGCCGCAGCGCCACCGGATCGCAGAACAGCAGCGGCAGTTGCGCCGCCGTCCGCTGCCGCAGATTGAGGCGCTGTTGCGCCGCCTTTTCGCTCAGCATGCGGCAACTGGCGGCGATCGCCAGGGCCACATCCACCGGTTCGGCGGCCGGTTGCCAACTACCCTGCTCCAGCCGCGCGTAATTCAGGATGCCGTTGATCAGGGTCAGCAGATGCCGGCCGCTGGCCTCGATGTCGGCAATATAGTCGATCTGACGATCGTTGAGATCGCCGAACAGCTTCAGGCGCAGCGTCTCGGCAAAGCCGATGATGGCATTGAGCGGCGTCCGCAACTCGTGGCTCATATTGGCGAGAAATTCGTTGCGCGCGCGGATCGCCAGCTGCGCCTCGCGCAGGGCATCGCGCAGGGCCGATTCCCGGCCGAGCGTCTCCGTCATGTCGCGGATGGCGACGATGCCGGAAATCGTCCGGTCGATATTGACACGGGCGAAAGCTGCCAGCGTGGCAACCTCCGCACCGTCCTTGCGGCGATAGCGGGCCGGCTGAAAATGGACGGCCTGCAAGGGATGTTCGCCGCTGCCGAGAAAAGCCTGGAGCTGCGCCTCGTGTTGCGGCTGTTCCGTCGCAGGGATGAGCATGGTGAAGGGCTGGCCGATCACGTCCGGCAGGCTATAGCCGAAGAGATTGCTGGCGGCCGGATTGAACGAGGTGATCAGGCCGAGCTGGTTGACGGTGATGATGGCATCGCCCGACAATTCGTTGGTCGCCATCAGCCGCCCGCGCATGCGCCGCTGCTCGACAATCTCCTGCTGGAGATCCGCCATGGCACGCCGCCCGGAAGCGGCCGAGGCGCTGAGATAAAGCGCGATGACGGCGATGACGGCGAGATAGCCGAGCAGGAAGATATAGCTCGGCTCGACGCCATCCGGCAGGACGAACGGCCCGAAGCCGCGCGCCGTCGCCAGAATCGCGACCAGGATGACGATGACCGCCGTCAGCAGTGTTACCGCCTGATCGAAGCGCAAGGCGACCCAGATCATCAGCGGAATCGCCAGATAGGATAGCGGCAGCGCGGTATTGCGATCCTGGATCTGGGCAAACAGCATGTACCAGATGGCGGCGAAGCTGCCGGCGATGGCGATGAATTCCAGCCATTGGCGCGCCTGACGCAGGCGGCGCAGCTGGCCCAACGCCAACAGAGCCGGCGTGACCGTCAGCACGCCCATGGCATCGCCGGCCCACCACGTGACAAAGACGTGCAGCCAAGTCGCCGGGACCGGCAGGCCGACCGTCTTGATGGCCGTGGCGCCGCAGGCGGCGCTGATCACCGTACTGCCGACAGCGACGGCAAGATAGCGGGTAACCCGCTTGGTGTCGCCGAAAAGCCGGTCGAAATGAAGCCCCTGGAGGAGGCGCGCGGCGATCACGGCCGGCAGCACATTGGTAACCGCGGTGACCGCGGCGTAAAGGGTACTCTGACCCAGCACCTGGCCCAGCACGGCAACGCCGAGCATGACGCCCAGCATCCCGGCCCAGCCCCAGCGCAGAACCGCATAAAGGGCGATTCCGCTCGGCGCCCAGACCAAGGTGGCGAAAGTGGCGGAAAAAGGAATCTGCAGCCCGGCCCAGCCGGTCGCGCCATAGGCGAGCGCGATCAGCAGGACGATGAGCGGGACATGGGATGGCGGCAGGGCCGGCCGGCGAAGATGCCGCCATAGCCCGAAACGCCGCCAGTCCCACAGCGGCGCGGCGTCATCCGGTCGACGAGTCTGCCGATCGGACATCTGGTCAGCCGGCCGGCAGGATCGCGCAGCGCATCGTCAAGCCATCCCCCTCAATTGGTCAACGGCACAAAGCTGTTCGGCGCCGCATCGCGCTGGATCGCAGCCCCCGGCGCCATCTCGAGCACGGCCAGCCCGCGCTCGACCGTGCCGTCCGGCATCAATCGGAAGAGACCGTTGACGCCGCTGAAGCCATTGGGATTGGTCAGGGCAGCCGGACTGAAATCCGCGCCCTTCGGTCCCTTGCCGAGGGCCACGGTCAAGGTCACCGCGTCATAGACGAGGCCGCCCAGCGGGTCCGGCGTAGCGCTGTAATTATCCTGATAGCGTTTGACGAAGGCCTGCCAGCGGTCGGGCGCGGGGGCGGCATACCAGCCCCCGGCCAGACCCGGTTCCTGGGTCAGGGCGGGATCGTTCCACAATACGGTGCCAAGCAGCCGCACCTGCTGCGGCCCGACCTCGAAAGCCGGCAGGAGCGGCGCGATCTGGCGCAGTTTGGCAGCCCCCTCCGGGATCATCAGCGCTTCGAAGCCGGTGGTCTTCTGCGCCGCCGCAACCTCTTGCACCACGCTGGTGAAATCGAGACTGCCGGGATCGTAGAAGCTCATCTGCGCCACCGTGCCGCCGTCCTTGGCCACCTCGGCCTGGAAGCTGCTGAGGACCAGGCGGCCGTAAGGCGAATTCGGCGCCAGGATGGCGAATTTCTTCAGCCCCTGGGCGCTGGCATAATCGATGACGCGATTGACCTGCACCTGCGGGGTCAGGCCAAGCACATAGACATTGCCTTGGGCCACCGTCGTATCGTTGGTGAAAGCCAGCAGCGGGATATGTGCCGCAGCGGCGATCGGCGCCACCCGCCGAACGTCGCCGCCGAAAACCGGACCCAGCAGGATATTGGCGCCGGCGGCGAGCAGCTTGCGCGCCGCACCTTCCGGCCCCTGGCCGCTCGCCGTATCTTCCGTCAGCAGGGTGAAACTGTCATCGCCGGTATCGAACAGGGCCATTTCCGCCGCCTGCAGCAGGGAGCGCCCAAGCCCGGCATATTGCCCGGAAAGCGGCAACAACAGGCCGATCTTGGCGCCGACCTGCGGTTGGGCGGGCTGCGGGGCGGGAACAGGCGCCGGGGCCGGTGCCGGCTGCGTCACGACCGGCTTCGGGGCGGGTGCCGGCGGTGGCGGATTATTGCCGGCGCAGGCGGCGAGCAAGGTCGCCGCGGCAATGACTCCGACGGCACCGAGGCGGCGCCAGAAACGCCGGGCGATCGCGCCGTATCCGGCCGCGCGGTCGGAAGGGGATGTCGGTTGCCGGCAGAAGTCTCCAGGATTCACACTTGCGCTCAATGCCGACATCATTCATCCCATGACAATCTATACTGACAGTCCATCTATGCCAGGACCCGCGCGGGGGCGACCGGAAATCACCTCCGCGGCGGCAGCCACAAACATCGAATCATCCCCCGGCAGCTTCCAGCCGGAGACCGGAGAAAGCGCGTGAAGGGTAGCCATAGCGGCCCGCGAAGTAAACCAGGACCGGCTGGCCGGCGGCGCGACGGTGGCCAAGCCGTCAGCGACACGGTAAACCCTGGCGGAACCGGCCATGGAGCAGATCTCGATGACGCCGATGTGACAACAGCGGCAGCGGAGATGCCGGCCGGAAAGGCGACCGGCCGCGGCTGCCTTGGCCTCGTTGCGACTCCGATCGGCAATCTGGGCGATATCAGCGCGCGCGCCCTCGACTGGCTGCGGCAGGCCGATCTCATCGCCTGCGAAGACAGTCGGGTCAGCGGGCGCCTGCTGCAGCATTTCGGCATCGATAAGAAGCTGATCTCCTATCACGATCACAATGCCGATGAAGTCAGGCCGATTTTGCTGCAGCACCTGGCACAAGGCGCACGGATCGCGCTGATCAGCGATGCCGGCACGCCGCTGATCTCCGATCCCGGCTACAAGCTGGTGCGCGAAGCCGCGGCGTCCGGCATCAAGGTCACCGCCTTGCCCGGCCCGTCGGCGCCGCTGATGGCGCTGATCCTGTCCGGCCTGCCGACCGACCGCTTCCTGTTTGCCGGATTCCTGCCGGTCAAATCGGCGGCGCGGCGCCAGGTCGCGGCGGAGCTGGTCGCCGTTCCGGCCAGCCTGATCTTCTTCGAAACGGCGCCGCGCCTGGCCGACAGCCTGGCCGATCTCGCCGCCGTGCTGGGCGACCGGCCGGCGGCGGTCGCGAGGGAGCTGACCAAGCTCTATGAAGAGGTGCGCCGCGGCCGCTTGAGCGATCTTGCCGCCCATTACCGCGAGGCCGGACAGCCGCGCGGCGAGATCGTCCTGGTAATCGGCCCGCCGGCGGCCGAAACGGCGGTGGCGTTCGATCTCGATGCCGCCCTGCGCGATGCCCTCGGCCGGATGAGCGTCAAGGACGCAGCGGCCCAGATCGCCGCCAACAGCGGGCTGAAGCGCCGCCAGGTCTATGCCCGTGCGTTGGAACTGGCGCAGGGCGGAACGGCAGCCGAAGCCGCCGCCGGCGGCGGTGACGAAAATTGACGATCGGCGGCAGCTCACCGGACGGCGCGCAGCGGCAAAACCCGACGCCGGCGCGTGACCGCCGACGAGCCTGGCAAGGCGGCCGCTGGGCGGAAAGCCTGGCCGTGTGGCGCCTGCGCTGCGCCGGCTATCGTATTCTCGCCCGCAATTGGCGCTCGCCGATGGGCGAGATCGACATCGTCGCGCGGCGCGGCCGGATTCTGGCCATCGTCGAGGTCAAGCAGCGACCCGACCTGATGACCGCCTTGCAGGCAATCTCGCCCCGCCAACAGGCGCGGCTGGCCCGGGCCGCCTTGGGATTTCAAGCCCGGCGGCGGGATTGCGCGGGGCTTAACCTCCGTTTCGATGTCATCACCCTTGGCTCCGGCTTCTGGCCGCGCCATCTCAAGGATGCTTGGCGACCTTCCGCCGGATGAGGCATGATTCATCCCGACGCCGGCCGGCAGACCGCCTGGGGTTGATGCCCGTGAGGGTGAAACCTGCA
The DNA here is from genome assembly GCA_035539215.1 of Dongiaceae bacterium. Classification (GTDB taxonomy): domain Bacteria; phylum Pseudomonadota; class Alphaproteobacteria; order Dongiales; family Dongiaceae; genus Dongia_B. The sequence continues at coordinate 18,431 of DATLIX010000017.1, forward strand.
AGATTGATATCCAGGGCCAGCTGCCTGCCGCCGCCCAAGCCGCCGGGGCAAGTTCTCCCTTGCGGATAAACCGCCGTAAACTAGGCCGCGTAACCATGACCAGTGCCCCGTCCGATCAGTCCCCCATGCCGCCCGCCGCTTACCTGCAGGCGATCGGCGCCGCGCCCGATCGGCCCTTCGACCTGGCCGAGGCGGCTTTGTGCTGTGCCGTCCAGGATCGCCCGGAGGTTGACCTCGCAAGCTATCGCCGGCATCTGGCGACCCTGGCCGAGGATCTGCGCCAGCTTGCCAAGCTGGATGACGGTGCTTCCGCGGACGACGACAGCATCCTGGCGGCCCGCGTCGACATGCTGCGCAACGTCCTGGCGGCGCGCCATGGCTATCGCGGCGACGATTCCACCTATGACGATCTGCAGAATGCCGACCTCACCCGGGTGATCGATCGCCGGCGCGGCCTGCCGGTTGCATTGGCGATTCTCTATATCCAGACTGCGCGTGCCCTGGGCTGGCAGATCGAAGGCGTCAATTTCCCCGGCCATTTTCTGATCCGTCTGCGGGTCGGCAGCCAGGCGGCGATTCTCGATCCCTTCGATCAGGGTGCTGCGCGCAGCATCGTCGATCTGCGCGAAAAGCTGAAGGCGCTGGTGGGCGAGAAAGCGGAACTGAAGTTCGAGCATTCCGCCGCCGTCGGCGACCGCGACGTGCTGCTGCGGTTGCAGAACAATATCAAACTGCGCCTGGTGCAGGAGGGCGATCTGCCGCGCGCCGCCGCGGTGTTGGAAAGGATGCTGTGGATCGCACCCGACCAGGCGACCTTGTGGCGCGAAAGCGGCCTCATTCATCACCGCCTCGGCCATCTCGCCCGCGCCAAGGCTGCCCTGCAGCGCTTTTTGAGTTTCGACGCCAGCGTGACCCAGCGGCATCAGGCCGCCCGCCTGCTGCAGGAAATCGACCGGCAGCTGAATTGAGCTGACCGGGAAATCTGCGCCGGCTTGACGCATGGGCAGGCGCCGGGCACAAACTCCCGGCAGCAACCGCCTGATCCTGCTTCGCATCCGACCCTTTGATCCGACCCGCGAATCGATCCGACCCACAGAGGCCCGCCATGTCATTGCTTGTCGCCATTCAGATGGATCCCCTGGAAAGCATCAATATCGAGGGCGATTCCAGCTTTGTCATGGGCCTCTCCGCCGAGCGGCGCGGCCACAAGCTCTATCACTACCATCCGCGCGATCTGTCGCTGCGCGACGGCAAGGTGACGGCCTGGGCCCGACCGGTCACCTTCCGACGCGAGAAGGGCAATCATTATACCGCCGGCAACGCCGAGCGGCTCGATCTCTCCCAGGTCGACGTCGTGCTGATGCGCCAGGACCCGCCCTTCGACATGGCCTATATCACCGCCACCCATATCCTCGAGCACATCCATCCGAAAACCCTGGTAGTGAACGATCCGGTGCATGTCCGCAATGCGCCGGAGAAGATCTTCGCCACCCATTTCCCCGGCCTGATGCCGCCGACCCTGATCACCTCGGATAAGCGTGAGATCCTCGCCTTCCGCGCCGAGCACAAGGACATCATCGTCAAGCCGCTCTACGGCAATGGCGGCGCCGGCGTCTTCCATATCCGGCCGGATGACGAGAACCTGACGGCGCTGCTGGAGCTCTTCACCCAGCTCTACCGCGAGCCGGTGATGGTGCAGCGTTATCTGCCGGCGGTGCGCCAGGGCGACAAGCGCATCATCCTGATCG
>DATLIX010000018.1:0-37251 GCA_035539215.1 Dongiaceae bacterium
CACCGGCCGGGTCTGGAAGGGTACCGCCTTCGGCGGCGCCCGCGGCCGTACCGACGTGCCGAAGATCGTCGACTGGTACATGGACGGCAAGATCAACATCGACGACCTCATCACCCATACGATGCCGCTGCAGGACATCAACAAGGGCTTCGATCTGATGAAGGCCGGCACCTCGATCCGCGGCGTGGTTCTGTATTGACGATGTCGCTCAGCACCCTATCAAAACATGCGTGTTTCGGTGGCTGGCAGGGCTTCTACAGCCATGCCAGCCGTGAAATCGGGCTGGAGATGAAATTCGCGGTCTTCGTGCCGCCGCAGGCCGAGCATCAGAAACGGCCGGTCCTCACCTATCTTGCCGGCCTCACTTGCACGGAGGAGACCTTCATCATCAAGGCCGGCGCGCAGCGCCTGGCGGCGGAACTCGGCCTCATCCTGGTGGCACCCGATACCAGCCCGCGCGGCACGGATTTTCCGGGCCAGGCCGACAGCTGGGATTTCGGCGTCGGCGCCGGCTTCTATATCGATGCCACGCAGTCTCCCTGGTCGCAACATTGGCGCATGGGCTCCTATATCACCAAGGAGTTGCCCCAGGTGATCGCCGCGAATTTTCCAGCTGATATGGAGTACCAAGGCATCTTCGGTCACTCCATGGGCGGTCACGGGGCGCTGGTCCTGGCCCTCCGCAATCCCCATCTCTATCGCTCGCTTTCGGCTTTTGCGCCGATTTGCGCGCCGACCAGATGCCCCTGGGGCTTCAAGGCTTTCAGCGGCTATCTTGGCGATGACAAAGCGGGCTGGACCCAGTATGACGCGACTGAACTCGTTGCCGATCACGCCTTCTCTGGCGAGATTCTGATCGACCAGGGCCTAGACGACAAATTCCTCGCCGAACAATTGCATCCGCATCTCTTCGAGGCAGCGGCCAGGAAAGCCGGCCAGAAGCTCGTCTTGCGGCGTCATGCCGGCTATGACCACGGTTACTTTTTCATTCAGACTTTCATGGAAGATCATCTCCGCCATCACGCGTCGGTGCTCTGCGCAAAACCCGCCTCTCCGAATGACAAAGGCAGGTAGGGAGAGGAGGTGCCCGCGTGATCAAGCTCTATGATGTCGATCCATCGGGCAGCTGCTACAAGATCCGCTTATTGCTAAATATCCTGAAGATACCTTACGAAAAAATCCCCCTGGAATCTGCGGCTGCGGCCCGCAGCACCAATCAGAAGACAAATCACACGCTCAGCAGCGATTACCCTGTCTTGGAAGACGAGGGCTTCTCCCTTCGCAAACCGCTGGCGATCCTGGTCTACATTGCCCGTAAATACGACCGATCAAATACCTGGTTCCCGGAGAGCCCCGAGGCGATGGCCGAGGTATTGCAATGGTTGGCGGCGGGCGATCACGAGGTCTTCGTCGCTGCCGGTCGCCGCTTGGTCAAGATTCTCAACTACCCGCCGGATCAGCAGAAGTTGCAGACCTGGGTGGCCGCCATGTTCAGAACATTGGACGACCATCTGTCTGACCGTGAATTTCTGGCGCTCGAACATCCGACCATCGGCGATATCGCCTGCTTGCCTTATGCGGCCATGGCAGGTGAAGGCGGCGTACCTTTGAAACCCTATGTCAACCTTGGCCGCTGGATTGGCCGGATGCAGCGTATCCCGGGTTTCATCCCGATGCCCGGCATGCCGACACCCTGACATCTCTTCAGGGGGGCGAGACATTGCATGGCGGTCCGATATCCCGGCAGGAGGGGATAGGCTTGCGGTATCTGCTTCATCGCATTGTTCTGGTCGCCATAATCTGGGCTGGTCTGTGGCGGGTTGCCGTAGCGGCCGATCTCACGGTGGTGCGCCTGGGCCTGCTTCAATTCGGCACGGTCAATTGGGAAGTCACGGTGATGCGCGACGGCCTCGACCGGCAGCACGGTATCCGCATCGAGCCCGTTATGCTGGCGGACAAGGATGCGGCTGCGATTGCCCTGCTGTCCGGTCAGGTCGACGCAATCGTCACCGACTGGCTGTGGGTGGCGCGGCAACGCGCCGGCGGCAAGGACTTCACCTTCGTTCCCTTTTCCATGGCCGCCGGCGGCGTGATGGCCAGGCCTGAGGCGAATCTTAGCAATGTTGCCGACCTCGCCGGTCGCCGTATTGGCGTCGGCGGCGGGCCGGATGACAAGAGCTGGCTGCTGCTGCGCGCTTATGCGCAGAAATCGGCCGGACTCGACCTCGTAAGCAAAGCTGATATCCAGTTCTCGGCCCCACCCGTCTTGAACGAGATGATCCAGCGCGGAAAGCTGGATGCCGTCCTGAATTTCTGGCAGTTCAACGCGCAGCTGCAGGCAAAGGGATATCGCGAGATCATCTCCACCCGCGAGATGCTGACGACACTCGGCATCGATCGCCCGCCGCCTTTGCTCGGCTGGGTCTTTCATGAGCAATGGGCCGACAAGCAGCCGCAAGCGGCAAAGGCGCTGCTCGAGACTTCCTTCGATGCCAAGAAACGCCTGCTGCAAGACGATGCCGTCTGGCAGCAATTGCGGCCATCGATGAACGCTTCCGACGACCGGCTGTTTGAAGCGCTCAAATCCGGTTACCGGGCCGGCATTCCCACCGGTTATGATTCCGCGGATGTCGAGGCGGCACGCAAGACGCTCTCCATCATGAACGCTGTCGATCCAGCCGCAACCGCCGGCCTTGCCGATCTTCCCGTCGGCACCCTCTGGTCCGGTTACCGGCGATGACGGCACTGACCTTGCACTTTCATCGGGCCGGCCGGCTGAATGGCTGGCTGCTTCGCATCGCATCCCTTGTCGCATTGCTGGCAGTCTGGCAGGTGGCCGCCCATCTCGCCGATGATCCCGCGCTGCTGCCGACGCCGCTGGCGACTGCCGCGGTCGTCATTGATCAGATCAGGTCAGGCGACCTGCTGTTCCATGTCGGCATGACGTTGCTGCGCGTCGTCATCGCTTTTGTCGGTGCGATGCTGATCGGGACGGCCGTCGGCATACTCATGGGGCGCAGCGGCGGTCTCGATCTGTTTTTCGACAGCTGGCTCGTCGTCGCGCTGAATATTCCCGCCTTGGTTACCATCGTCCTCTGTTATGTCTGGTTTGGCCTGACAGAAGCAGCCGCGATTTTCGCGGTCGCCTTGAATAAGGCGCCGACCGTCATCACCATCTTGCGAGAGGGTGCGAGGTCACTGGATCAATCGTTGATGGAAATGACGAAACTCTACCATGTGCCGCCGGCTCGTATACTGCGCCGGATCATCCTGCCGCAACTGGCGCCGAGCCTGATGGGCGCGGCCCGTTCGGGCCTCGCCTTGACCTGGAAGATCGTGCTTGTCGTGGAATTGCTGGGCAGGCCGAATGGCGTCGGTTTCGAGATCAGGCGCTTTTTCAATTTCTTTGATATCGCCGGCATCCTCGCCTACACGCTGGTCTTCGTCGCCGTTATTCTGGCGATCGAGGCCTTGCTGCTGAAGCCGCTCGATCGACGGATAAGCAGATGGCGACAGGCCTAGGCATGATGAGGCTGGAAGCAGTCGGGCGGCGTTTCAGCGACGATGCGCGCTGGGTTCTTGCCGACATCAACCTGAGCCTGCAGAAGGGGGAATTTGTCTGCCTGGCCGGCCCATCCGGCAGCGGCAAGACCACGTTGATGCGTATCATTGCCGGTCTCGATAAGCCTGACCAGGGGCAGCGTCTTCTGCCGGCGCGGCCACCCCGGATTGCCATGGTCTTTCAGGAGCCGCGCTTGGTGCCCTGGCTGACGGCACTCGACAATCTATTGCTGATCATCGGCCGGACCGAAATATCGCGGGCGCGCGGCCTGCTGCATATGGTCGAGCTTGATGAATGCGAAAGCAGCTATCCGGGGCAGCTCTCCGGGGGGATGCAGCGGCGCCTCGCTTTGGCACGGGCGCTGTCGATCGAGCCTGACCTGTTGCTGCTGGATGAACCCCTGGTCTCCCTGGATCCGGCCCTCGAGGAGCGCATGGGCAGCGTCCTGCAGCGCTATTGGCTCGACCACCAGCCCGCCGTGATCATGGTAACCCATGATCCCCGCCAAAGCGCGCGCCTGGCCAGCCGCGTGATCGGCCTCGCCCCCAGCCGGACCGGCCTCGCTTTCGATGAGCAATTGAGCGGTCCGCCACCCGGCCGGCGCACCGACCGCGACGAAGCAAGCGTCATCGGACGCCTGATAACCGTCTATCCACGCCTGCCTATTGCCTCCTAGTTGGCCGGAAGCAGGCAGGGCAGCAAGCTGGAACAGCGAGCCTGATCCCGCCGATCGCTCATTTGAGCGGTACCGGTGAATTGGGCAGCGTCGGATAGCCTGCGGCCTCCCAGTCCCGCATGCCGCCGCCAAACCAATAGACATGCCGATAACCGTAGCTCACGGCGCGTTTGGCGGCGTTCCAGGACATCCAGCACTCGGCCTCGCAATAGAATGCCAAAGCACGTCCCTTGTCGCCCAAAGTCAGCCGCTCGAGCGCAGTGCGAAAATAGCTTTCCACTTCCGGCGCCAATTGCCCATAGCCGGTATTGGCCAGCCAGATGCTGCCCGGTATATCGATGCGGGTTGGCGGCCGCCACAGGGTCGTGGCCGGAAGATTGGCCGGACGCGGCGGCTGCGGCAGGACGTCGATGACCACGACGGGCTTTGTCTGCATCAGATGATGCAGCGTCCCCGCATCGATGGTCGACGCGCCCTTGAGTGTTGCCGGTGTCGGGCTGCGATAATCGCTGACACGGTAGTCAGGCGGTTCCGTCACCGCATCGGCCGCCACGGCGCCGCTTGCCGGCGCGGCCATCAAGCCGAACAGCAAAAGCCAGCGTGACGTCAAAAGCCTGATGGGGATCATGTCTTCCTCCCGCAATCAGTCGGCATCCGTCAGGGCGTCATATTACCCTGACCGTCCAAGGTCGGAACGCCGTAATCGTGCAGAATCCCCGCAATCTTCGTCTGGTTCTGACGCATCAGATCGTTGATCTGATTTTTCCATCTGTTCTCGCCCGGCCGCACACCCATGGAGATGTAGAAATCGAGCCGCAGATTTCGCTCCTGCGTCTTCAAGGGAACGACGGTCAGGTCCGCCGCATGGTCGCGGGCGAAATAGCCGGCTATCGGCCCCCACAGCAAGGCGATATCGATCTTCTTCTGCAGCAGGTCGTCGACCATCTGCTTGCCGGGAGCGTCGTAGCGGGTATCAACAAAAAGCGGATAGGGCCGGACATTGGCGATCAAGCCGGACCGCACCGCGATATCCGACGGCGGCGTTCCCGCGGTGAGGCCGATCTTCAAGCTGCGCAATTTGGGATCGTCCAGGGAGTCGATGGCCAGGTTATCGGCCTTGCGCGTGACGATGACATAGGAAGACCGATAATAGGGATTGGTCGACTGCACCAGCTCCGCGCCGGAGACGATGCCCATGACGAGATCGCATTGGCGCGCCCGCAATGTGTTGCGCAGGAATCCGACCGTGTTGGGATACCAGACATAGCGCAGCGGCACCTTCAGCTCCTCTGCGAAGAGCGCGGCGATCTTGTTTTCAAAGCCGTTCCCCTGCTGGTCGGAAAACGGCAGGTTATGGGGGTCCGCGCAGACCCGCAGGGCGGAATGATCGACCGCCTCGACCGTATCTGCCGCCCGCGCCGCTTCGGGCGAACAGAGTCCGAGGCAAAGAACGAGAACGGCCATCACGGCCGTCCACGCTGCAATATTCCGACGCTGTAGAGGCATTCCGGCGGTCTGCCTAATTGCCCGTTGCCGGTCCCATGCAGGATGCTTCTGCATCGGCCGCCTCCTTGGGCTTGTTCTCATGTTTCTGCGGCCGGCCACGCCCGACGACGCCGTCGGAACGCGCCTTCAGATAGGCGTAGATGTCGTCAATATAGCACATGACATTGGGATCGGTGCCGAGTGCCGGCATGCGCTTGTCCGACGCCGTATTCACGTTGACGCGGCCGTTGACGACGACATTCATGAAGTCGTCGTGGCTCATCGTCTTCAGTGAATCGGTGAGATTTGGGGCGAAGCTGCTGCCGAGGCCGTCGGGCCCGTGGCAGGTATGGCAGATGGCGTGATAGCGGCGATAGCCATTGAATATCCGCCAGTCCACGGTGCCGTCCGGCGCGATGTGATAGGCCTGAGGATCATCGGCGGCGGAAGATCTATTTTGGAAGGGCAGAATAAGCGAAACACCAAACACAAAGAAAGCGGCACCGAGTAAGCGAAATCTGGTCATTCCTTGTCCTCTCTGACCATCAGGTGAAAGAAGAGGATGGAGAGGTCGGTGACCTCTCCATCCGCTCTGAAGTTATTCTGGGAGGGCAAAGACGGTCAGAGTTCCACCCAACTGGGTGTATTGCGACAGCGACTTATAGGCGCCGACGGCACCGAGGCCTTCGGTATCACCTGTCAGTCCCGCCGCCATGCCGATTCCAGCCCAACCGCCGAGGCCGGAAAGCACGGCAATGTACTGTTTGCCATTATGGACATAGGTATTGACGTTGCCGATGATCCCGGACGGCGTCTTGAAGCGATAGAGCTCCTTGCCCGTTTCCGCGTCCACCGCCTTCAGATAGCCTTCCAGGGTGCCGTAGAAGACAACGCCGCCGGCTGTCGCCAGAGCACCGCTCCACACCGAGAACTGCTCAGGGATCGACCACTTGACCTTGCCCTTTTCGGCATCCCAGGCGATGAAGTTGCCGAGATTTGTTTCCCCCTTCGGCGGATACATGCTGAGGGTTGCACCGACATAAGGCTGACCGGCCGTGTAAGCGACCTTGAACGGCTCGTAATCCATGCAGACGTGATTGGTCGGCGAATAGAACAAGCCGGTCTTCGGCGAATAGGCGGCAGGCTGCTGGTCCTTGCTGCCGAGCGCTGCAGGGCAGACACCCTGTGTGTTGTTGTCTTCGCCGTTGGCCTCGGTCGAATACTGCTTGACGCGCTCCGGCAGGCCGGTCTTCAGATCGATCTTGGACGCCCAATTGACCGCCGGATCGTATTTGTTGGCCACCAGCAATTCGCCCGTTTCGCGGTCCAGCGTATAGCCGAAGCCGTTGCGATCGAAATGGACGAGCAGCTTGCGATCCTTGCCCTCAAACTTCTTGTCGACCAGGATCATCTCGTTGACGCCGTCATAGTCCCATTCGTCATGCGGCGTCATCTGATACAGCCACTTGACCGAACCGGTATCGGCATCGCGGGCGAAGATCGTCATCGACCACTTGTTGTCGCCCGGACGCTGCGCCGGGTTCCAGGTGCTGGGATTGCCGCTGCCGTAATAGACCAGGTTCAACGCCGGGTCATAGGACAGCCAGCCCCAGGTGGTGCCGCCGCCGATCTGCCACTGGTCGCCCTTCCAGGTCGACTCGCTGGAGTTCTCGCCGACCGGCTTGCCGAGGCTGGTGGTCTTCTGCGGATCGATCAGCGTATCGCTGTCCGGCCCCATCGACCAGCCGCGCCATACTTGCTTGCCCGTCTTGGTGTCATAGGCGGTGACATGGCCGCGGACGCCGAATTCGCCGCCGCTATTGCCCACCAGCACCAGGTGCTTCACGACCAATGGGGCCGAGGTGCCGGTCTCGCCCTTCGAGGCGTCGCCGTCGGCGGCCGTCCAGGCCAGCTTGCCCGTCATCGCATCGAGCGCGACCAGCTTCGCATCGGCTTGGTGCAGGAAGATCATGCCGTCGCCATAGGCCACGCCGCGATTGACCGTATCGCAGCACATCACCGGGATGACATTCGAATCCTGCTTCGGTTCATACTTCCAGACGATCTGGCCGCCCTTATCCAGGTCGAGGGCGTAGACGATGTTGGGAAACGGCGTATGCACGTACATCATGTTGCCGATCACCAGGGGGCCGCCCTCGTGACCGCGCAAAACGCCCGTGGAGAAGGTCCAAGCGACCTGGAGGTTCTTCACGTTCTTGTTGGTGATCTGATCCAGGCCGCTATAGCGCGTGCTGCCATAGTCGCCAGCCGGCATTACCCACTGCTTCGGGTCCTTCTCCAGCTTGATCAGTTCGTCATTCGCAAAAGCACCCATGCTCCATGATGTCATCGCAACAGACAGCACCATGGACAACCCTGACTTAAGCCACATTTGAGCCATTGTTTCCTCCCCTAGAGCGGCGCGCCATTCGCCCGCACGGTGTCCGGTGATCAACGCTCTCGATCGTCGTCGATGGTCATTGTTGGACATCGCGGTCGCTCATGCGCCTCTCCGAAATCTTGTCGAGGCATTCAGTTCACTAGCGTGACCATCGCTTTCCGACGTCTCCCACTAGAGTGGATTGACGGAGGATTTAACGTCAATCCGCAAATCGAAAATGCCCGTAGTTCTTTGGTACAAGATCATCGCCAATCGCTACTCGCCGCATTGCGGAACATCGACTTTAGTCCAGCTTCCGACCGCGTTCAGCGCGGTCGCGGTAGAGAGGATTGATGGTGGGAAAGAGCGGCAGCGGCGCGGCGCTATGCCTGGCCGCGCGCCGACAGGCGGCGATAGATGAATGGCTTTGTCGCGCTGCCGGCAGCTTCTTCGGCGAGCGCCTGCATGTCGCGATGCAAGGGAGATCTGAAACAGGCGGGATCGGTCGCAGATGCAGATCCCGTTATGGCGAGCGCCTGGCAGCGACAACCACCCCAATCAATTTCGCGCTGATCGCAGCTGCGGCACGGCTCCGGCATCCAGTCGGTGCCGCGGAAACGGGAAAACGCTTCGGATCCATACCAGATCTCGCGCAGCGAACGATCCTTCACCTGCTCAAAATGCAGCTCGGTGATGGTCTCCGCCGCATGGCACGGCAGGACTTTCCCGGAGGGCGTTATATTCATGAACTGCCGCGCCCAGCCGCCCATGCAGGCCTTCGGCTGCCGGGCGTAATAGTCCGGGACGACATAGTCGATCACCAGGCGGCCGCGATACTTCTCGCGCGCTTGCGATACCGCCTTGGTCGTTTGCTCGAGCTGAGCCCGGCTCGGCATCAGCGCGTCACGATTCGCCAGCGCCCAGCCGTAATATTGCACATGCGCGACCTCCAGCCGCGACGCCTGCAAGGTGATCGCGAGCTCGATCATCGCCTCGATATTGTCGATGTTTTGCCGATGCATGACGGCATTGACCGTCAGCGGAAGGCCGGCTTCGCGCACCCAGGCCGCAAATGTCAGCTTCTTCTCCTGGATGCCCTTGACCTGGCTGATGCGTGCGGCGGAAATCGGCTCGGCATCCTGGAAGCTGAGCTGCACATGATCCAGCCCCGCCGCGACGAGGTCGAGGAAGCGGGCATGATCGATGGCCGCACCGGAGGTAATGAGATTGCTGTAGATGCCGCGTGCGGACGTGCGCCGAACCAGATCGACCAGATCGCGTCGCACCGTCGGCTCACCGCCCGAAAAATGCACCTGCAGGACGCCGAGGTCGGACAGCTCGTCGATCACCTGCAGCCATTGTTCCGTGGTCAGCTCGCCGGCGACGCGCTCCAGTTCCAGCGGGTTGGAACAATAGGGGCACTGAAGCGGGCAGCGATGCGTGAGCTCGAGCAGGGCGGCCAGCGGCGGCGCCACGCCGGCGCCGCGCGGCGGCTCCTCGGGAGCTACCTCGCGCGGTTCAAGAATTGGCTCTGCATCATGCGTCATGTCACGACAACCCGTTTCTCCATCAAGCCGGCAAGCAGCGCTTCCACGTCACCGGCTATCTCCGCCGCATCTGCGTCAAAAGCCCTGCTCAGGTCCTCAATCAGCGCCTGGAGGCTGACATCCCCCGTGCAGCGCAACACGATCTCATAGGCCGTCTCATCAAGCACAAAAACCCGTTCAGGGGCCTGCAAGATCCATTGTTCACGCGTCTTATCGAATTGCAGCTTGACCCCCGGAGAAAGCCGGGGCCGAGCCGTTTCCGGTATCGTCATGAATGCGCTTCCGGGACGAAAGCGCCCGGCGGAATGTAGCCCGGCGCCACATAGGCATGGTGAAGCCCGTCGAGCTGGGCCCAAAGAACATTGCATTTGAAGATCAAGGCCTGCCTCACGGCGCGCTGCTGATCGGGCCGGCGGGCTTCGCGCTTTACATAATCGAGCGCAAAGTTCGCGTCGCGCGGCGCCTGATGCAGGCGCTTGTCGAAATAGGCCAGCGCCTGGCTTGAGACGAAGGAATAGTTGGCCAGCATGCCGGCGACGCGATCGCTGATGATCGCCGGCGCAAACATCTCGGTCAGGGACGACGCCACCGCCTCAAGCATGCTGCGCTCTTGCACGAAATGTAGATAGGCATCGACGGCAAAGCGGGTGGCCGGCAGCAATCCCTGTCCCGACTCGACATAGCTGCGCTCGAGGCCAAGCGCATCGGTCAGCTTCAGCCAGCGCTCGATGCCGCCCTCCTCCCCTTCCATGCCGTCGTGGTCGACGATACGCTGCCGCCAGGTCCTGCGGAAAGTGCTGTCTTCCGAACGTGCGACAATCGCCGCATCCTTCATCGGAATGCGGCTCTGATAGTAGAAACGGTTGAGCGCCCAGGCCTGTACCTGCCCCTTGTTCAGCTTGCCGCTATGGAGCAGGCCATGGAAAGGATGGCGATTGTGGTAGCGCTCGGCACCGATATTGCGCAACGCGGCTTCCAGTTCATCCGCGCTCATCAGCTCAGTCATAGATGAATCTCCATACCATCTTCGGCAACCTCCCACCCGGCGAGCCGGATGGCGGCGCGCTCCTTCGAATCTTCGTCGAGGACGGGGTTTGTGGTGTTCACATGAATAAAGAGTTTACGGCTGATATCGAGATCGCGGAAGGCGGCGATCGTGCCGTCTTCGCCATCGATGCTCATATGCCCCATTCGCTTGCCGGTCTTGGGGCTGATGTTCAGGCCCACCAACTCGTCATCCGACCAGAGAGTGCCATCAAAGAACACCAGCTTCGCACCACGTAGCTTGGCGCGCAGCGCCGGCGTGAGCTCCGCGCAGCCGGGAATATAAAAGAATGCCGACCGGCCTTGCGAGACGCATAGTCCCGTCGTGTCCTCGGCAACGCCCGCCAGATTGCCCTCGTTGCGCGATTCGAGAAACAGCGGGACCTTGCCAGGCACCGCAAACGCCTCGACGGTGAGACCGAGCGGCCCATCCCCACCGGCAATTTCCCAAGGCTTGTTCAGGCTATAACTGCGGCGTTCGACATAAGCTGGATTGAGGGCACCGAAAATCGGATTTTCCGCCAGGATGTCGTGGACGCGCTGGGTCGCCCAAAGCGTGAAGGACTGGCTCTCGCGCATCGACAAAAGCCCCGCCACATGATCAATTTCCGCGCTGGTCAGCAAGACCGCCTTGATCGGCGTATGACGCAACGCTCCCTGCGGCCAGAGCGACCGGATGGCGAGCTGCTGCTGCCGGAAATCCGGCGACGCATTGACCAGGAGCCAATTGGCCCCGTCGGCGCTGATCGCGATGGACGCTTGCGTGCGGGGCTTCGCGTTTAACGCCCCTTCGCGCACCCCTTTGCTCGTGGGTGCGTTGCAATTCCACTGTGGAAAGCCTCCGCCGGCGGCCGATCCCAGGACAACGATGAACATGATCGCGATCCTATATTTGATTGACCGACCGGCGGATGCGATCAGTTACATCCGCGCGCTGGCGTAGCTATTGATCTCAAGCCCGACGCAGATTTCACGAATTCGCGGTGTTTTCCACGCTCGCTTCATGGCTGTCTCCTTGTTTAGACAAGATACAGACTGCGCTCTATCAGTCGGATTTTCCGACTAATGTAAGTGTAGCCAGCACCTCCTGACGTTACAAGAACGCTGATGTCGAAATCAGCAATCTGGCGCTCATCCTTTAGGACAACATTTTTGCGTTGCAATATCTGATCGGAACTACCTGCGTTGCGGTATCTGGAGGGGGCTCCATATGGTCGGACCGCAGGGTCCCTATGCTGGCCAGTTTTAAGGTTGCGGCAGACCGGTGGCCGCGTTGCCTTCGGGGCATTTGAGCAGGAAGGGGTGGGTGTTCAATTCGCTCATCGCTTGTGACAGCACGCGAATGGAAGGGCTGGTGTCATGCAGCCAGTGGTATTGTACGTCATAGGCCTCGTTCTCGCGCGCTACCCACAGGTCGCATGTCACGGCCACCGCCGCCTGGCCATTGGCGCGTTGCAGATAATGGGTCAATTCATGAACCAGAATGCTTGTCGCCGCCGTGTCTTCGCCGACGCGAAGCCGGTCATCGAGCAGGATGGTTCCCTCCGGCGTGGTAAAACCGAGAATGGCGCAACTCCGATGGCAGAAGCGATCCTCCAGCTCGGCATGTGACACCAGATTGATGACGGGCGGCGTACCGGGAATTGCATAGCCCGTCGTATGGGCTATCCAGGTCAACAGGCTGGCGATCAGGCGAGCCGATATCATGAAAGCGGTCCTCGGCCGGTGCGGCAGCGGGTGCAGCAATTCGCCGATGCCGGCAGCGGCTCTTCTCCCCGCGGCGAATTGACCGATTCTTTCTTCTGTGTTTTGCTTCGGCTCATGACGCCGCCTGCCAACAGAGGTTGTCCATGATTTCTCGAACCCTTGCTCCTCTCAGAAACGGCATATTCGTTGCCGCATTGGCGCTTCTGCTCTGCCCCCGGCCGAGCCTCGCCAATGACTATCCGACACCGGTCGTCGCCGACTACGTCATCGGCTGCATGGCGAGCAACGGCGAGACGCAGGAAATGATGCAACGTTGTTCCTGCAGCATCGATGCCATCTCCTCCGTTCTGTCCTACGATACCTATGAAAAGGCCGATACCATCATGCAGATGCGCCTGGTGGCGGGCGACAACACCTCGATGTTTCGCGAAATGACGATGCTGAAGAAGGTCGTCGACCAGTTGCGCCTGGCGCAGATCGAGGCCGATTTCCGCTGCTTCTGATCGGCCCTTCCTCGACCGGCGAGCGGATAGGCGCCGCGCTCACGTGGTTGGCGGAAGCGGCCATTTTTGATGGAAATTCGCGCCATCTGAATCTTCCGCGGTTACGTCAAGTGCGCCGCTCTGCTCCGGCCTCAACCAGAATTCAAAGAACGGATTTTCACTTAAAGAGATATTTCCCTCGATCTTCATGACGGGCTTGTTTCCGTAGGAAATCGTCGCGGTCTGGATGTATTTCGCGGGGATGTAATAGCGGGTTACCTGATCCATCTGCATGCCCGAGAAGTTCGGATGATGGATCAGGAGCTGGACACGTGTCGGCTGCCCGATGGCGGGGTTTTCAGCCAGCTTCATCTTCATTTCACCAAGATGTGATGCCGCGCTATCCGGCGTTTTCACCGCTGGAGCCGAACAGCCACCCGCCGCTTTGATGAAGGTCTTGGCCATATAAAGCTGTCCGTCCGTCATCTGCACGACCGCATGCACATAGGTGTACTCGTTCACCCGGATCCGCGTCCCGATACTGGGATTGGCGATATCGGCTGCGAGATGAAAGACGGCAGCAACCGGCGCCGGATTCTTGTCGATGACCAGGGTGATGTCCTGAACCACCAGCGAGCCCATTTTCTTCGGGTCGAATCTGATCTCGAGCGGAACCACGGCGGCATCATAGGCCCGCTTCGGCGCTTCGAGCTGAAGGAAGTCGGAGGCATCCTTGATCGGCTTGTCGGCAAACAAGGTGGTCCGCAAATCGGGCCAGGCATCGCCGTCATCGGCCCGCGCCGGGTGCAGGGCGGCGAAACCGAGAAGGGTCGCAAATAGGGCGGCGCCAAGACCGCGGTTCCACCCGGACGAATGATGCCTTACTGCGATCCGTGTCATCCTGACCTCCGGACTAGGGCCGAAACCCGTTGGTATTCCCATTCGAATGGCTATTCCCATTCGAGTTCAGTATAGGCAGCGGTAATATTGCGCCCATTATAGTCGTCGAACAATTGCCATTTAGGCCGTTCCACCCGCCCCACGGCCCCGTCGACGCTTTCAACCGCCTGCTGTAGCGCGTGACCCTCCTTCAGCTGCTGGCGCACGGCGCTGACAATAGCCGAAAGGTATCGGCGCTGCCCGGCCAGGGCCCCCGGCCAGGGAACGGAAACCGGGCCGTGGCCGGGCACGGCCCGTGCGGCTTCGACCCGCTGCAGCTGATCGATCACCTTCAGCCAGCCGGTGATCGATCCGTCCACGGCGGGAACGCGCTCCAGGAAGACCAGATCGCCGGTGAACAATGTGCGCGTCTCCTGGTCGAAGACCGTCAGGTCGGCATCGCTGTGGGCGGCCGGATAAGGCGTCAGGATCAACACACGGTGGCCGAGATCCAGCGTCTCCGGCGCACCGACAAGGTGACGCGGCTGAACCAGCGCGGTCCCCTCGAAAGCGGAACCCAGGCCGCGCCGTGCCGAAGCCAGGTAATCGGTCGCCCGCGCAGCCAGGTCGCGGGGGAAGTTCCTGTGCGCGACGAAATCCGGCTTCAGGGCGCGGAAGGCGGCGTTACCTAGAATGTGGTCCGGGTGGAAATGCGTGTTGATGACATAGGCAACCGGCAGGCTGGTGACCTTTCGGATGGCAGCTAGAAGCGCACTGCCTTCGGCGAAGCTGCCGCCGGTATCGATAACGGCGACAGCGCGGTCGCCGACGATGAAGCCGATATTGGCGATGCCCCCGAGATTCTCCGGTGTTGCTTCGGCATGAACGCCTTGATGGACATAAACACCCTGCGCAACCTCCTGCACCGCCAGAGGCGTGTCTCGCGGCGGCAGGGTTTCATCGGCCGATACCCGTAAGTGCCCCATCGACAGGCAGACGAGAAAGCTTGCCAACCCCGCCCTCAGGCCCCCGCAGAGGCCTGCGCGGCGCACCCGCACCGGCCGTTTTGGCGGGAGCAATGTGATCGCTGTGGACGACGTCGCCAAGTGAGGTTGAATTTTATCCATGAAATAGCCGATGATGGAGCGGTCAGGAGGGTGTCCCAAGTCATTCTGGCCCAAAACTGTACTTTGGTCTGAATTCGACGATCACCGCTTGTGGCCCCTGTCGGCGCTTCATAAAGTTAACGCACATGGGAAAGGCGTGCAGTTTGCGCTCCGCCCTTCTCATAAAAGATCAAAGCATGATCGGGAGGCTCATTCATGCAACGAGTTAAGGCTCATTCTGTGTTTTTCCTTGTCGCTGCGACGGTGGTGCTCTCTTTTGGCAGCAGGGCAAGCATGGCGGATGACGGTGACGCCGCTCAGGGACAGAAGGTGTTCGTCAAATGCCAGGCGTGTCATTCGCTTGATGCCGGCACCAACAAGCTCGGGCCTTCACTGCATGGCTTGATTGGCCGCCCCTCGGCATCGATTGCCAATTTCAGTTATTCGCAGGCCATGCAAAACGCCCATGTGACATGGGACCCCGCGACCCTCGACAAATATCTGACCAATCCGCGGGCCATGGTGCCGGGTACGAAAATGCTGTTTCCGGGACTGCCGAAGCCTGAGGACCGGGCCAACCTGATCGCCTACCTGAAGCAAGCGGCCGGCAGCGCCCAGTAGCCCGGCCCCAAGTAGTCCGGTCCAGCAGGCCGACAAGCGCGGAGGCGCAGATGCAGATGGCGAAACCCAGAAACTGGAATTCGCGGCGTCTGCTTGCAGTCGTTTCGGCAATTCTGCTGGGGATACTTGCCGGGGGGGTTGTCGCGGGAGTCGTACAAACCTCCCGCGCAGACACCCAGCCGCTGAATGTCACCATTGGCTACCTGACCGAAGCGTTGCCTGAACCGGAACCTCTGTCCCTGGTCGAGGTGGTGGCGACGGATAAGGGATTGGCCGGTGCCAAGCTGGCGATCGAGGACAATCAAACAACCGGCCGCTTTCTCCATCAGACCTATGAACTGAAGGAAAAATCCGTCCCGGCCGGCGGCGACCTCAAGGCTGGTCTCGATGACCTCATCGGCCAGGGGGCAAAGCTCATCATTGCCGATCTGACGGCCGACCGGCTGTTGCAATTGGCCGATTTGCCGGAAGCAAAAGACATTCTGATCTTCAGCATCCGGGCCGAAGACGACCGGCTGCGCATATCCGATTGCCGGCCGAACGTCTTCAATATCGCTCCCAGCTACGCGATGAAGGCGGATGCCCTGGCGCAATATCTCGCCGTCAAGAAATGGAACCGCTGGGTATTGATCTCGGGCAAGAACGATGCCGACAAGGCCTTCGCCGCGGCCATGGAACGCGCTGCGAAACGATTCGGCAGCAAGATCGCCGAACAGCGCACCTACACGTTCGATGCCGGCTCCCGCCGCAGCGATACGGGCCAGCAGCAGGTCAGCAAGCAGATGATCGACCTGACCCAGCGCCTGCCGGATTACGACGTGCTGGTCGTGGCCGACGAAAGCGAGGTCTTCGGCGAATACCTCCCTTACCGGCTTTGGGATCCCCGGCCCGTGGTCGGCACGCAGGGTCTGGTGCCGACGGCCTGGCACCGCAGCCAGGAACAATGGGGCGGCATGCAGCTGCAGCACCGCTTTGAGCAGCAGTCGCATCGCTGGATGCTGGAGCGGGACTATTCCGGTTGGGTCGCAACCCGTGCGATCGGCGAGAGCGTCACCCGGACGGGCAAGGCCGATCCGGCGGATGTTCATCAGTATCTGGTTTCGGATGCCTTCACCTTGGGGGCCTTCAAGGGCCAGGGACTGAGTTTTCGCAAGTGGGACCAGCAATTGCGCCAGCCGATCGTATTGGCCTCGCCACTGATGCTGGTTTCGGTGTCGCCGCAAGAGGGCTTCCTGCATCAACGGACACCTTTGGACACACTCGGCTATGACGAGCCTGAATCGTCATGTCACTTGAACCAATGACAAGAGGAAGCAGGTGCACGATGAAGCCGGTCACTTTTTCAGCTCTGGGTTTGATGGTATCGGCGGCGTGCGGCCTCTATAGCGCCCAGGCCGCCGCCTATACCGCCTATGTCTCCAATGAAAAGGGCAATTCGATCACCATTGTCGATCTCGACAAGATGGCGGTGACGGGAACCGTGACCGTTGGAGAGCGTCCGCGCGGCATCACCCTCAGCCATGACAAGAAGCAGCTTTTCATTTGCACCAGCGATGCCGATCACATCGAGGTGCTGGATCTCGAGACGTTGAAGGTGGTCAATATCCTGCCGAGCGGCCCTGATCCCGAGCTCTTCACTTTGTCGCCCGATGGCACGCGTCTCTATGTCGCCAACGAGGACAATAACATGGTGACCGTGCTTGACGTCCAGCAGGGCGTCGTTGCCTCCGAGATTCCCGTGGGCACGGAACCCGAGGGGATGGGCGTCAGCCCGGATGGGAAATTGCTGGTCAACACCTCGGAAACAACCAGCATGGCGCATTTCATCGACACGGGAACCAATCAGCTGATCGACAGCGTGCTGGTCGATACGCGGCCCCGCTTCGCGCAGTTCACGCCCGATGGAAAAGAGGTTTGGGTTTCCTCCGAAGTCGGCGGCACGGTCGCGGTGATCGATGCGGCCAGCCGGAAGATCCTGCAGAAGATCAGCTTTGCTGTTCCCGGTATCCGCAAGGAGACGATCCAGCCCGTCGGCATCGCGATTACCAATGACGGCAAGACCGCTTTCGTGGCGCTCGGCCCGGCCAATCGCGTCGCCGTTATCGATGTCGCAACCCGCGCCGTGCAGGAATACCTGCTGGTCGGCCAACGGGTCTGGGAAATGGCCTTCACGCCGGATGAAAAATTCCTGGTATCGGCGAATGGCGAGTCCAACGACATCTCCATCATCGACGTCGCCGCACGCAAAGTGATCAAGTCGATCACGGTAGGGGAACTTCCCTGGGGAGTGGCAATCCGCTGACATGAATCTCATGACCGACAGATATACCACGTTGGACCAGGCATCGGCGCAGGATCCCCCCGCCATCCGCGTCGCCGGGCTCTCCCATGTGATCGGCGGTCGCAAGGTGCTTGATCAGATCGACCTCGCTGTGCCTGCCGGCAGGTTCACCGTCTTGCTGGGTCAGAACGGGGCCGGCAAGACGACGCTCTTCTCGCTGATAACCCGCCTCTATGCGGCGCAATCCGGCAGCATCGAAGTAGCAGGCCAAGACATCGCGCGCCATCCTGCGGCAGCGCTGGCGCAGATGGGTATCGTCTTCCAGCAGCGCGCCCTGGACCTAGAACTTACCGCCGCCCAGAACCTTAGCTATCACGCGGCCTTGCATGGGCTCTCCTGGCGTGAGACGCGGCGGCGCATCACCGAAGAATTGACCCGCGTCGGATTACTCGCCGAAGCGAAGCGGCGTGCGCGAAGCTTCTCGGGCGGCGAGATGCGGCGGCTGGAAATCGCCCGCGCCCTGCTCCATCGGCCGCATCTGCTGCTCTGCGACGAAGCGACGGTGGGCCTCGATATCCGCAGCCGGACCGATATACTGGCTGACGTAAGAAACCTGGTGCAGGAACGGGGCCTGTCGGTTCTCTGGGCAACCCATCTGATCGATGAGGTTCGTGCGGAAGATCTCACCATCATCCTGCATCGCGGCCAGATACGTCGCGTCGGAGAGGCCGGCTCGATCGTCGCGGAGATGGGCGTTGCGACCCTGCAGGACGCGTTCCGCAAGCTGACGGAGGGCACATGACGGCGCTCGGCTGGCTTCGCTGCTTCCAGGGTATCGTCTGGCGCGAGGCATTGCGCTTCGTGCATCAGCGCAGCCGCTTCATCTCCGCCTTGGTGCGTCCCCTGATCTGGCTGTTCGTTTTTGCTGCGGGTTTTCGCGCGACGCTGGGGATTTCCATTATCCCGCCTTACGACACTTATATTCTCTATGACGAATATATCGTGCCCGGCCTGATTGCCATGATCCAGCTGTTCAACGGCATGCAAAGCTCGCTCTCCATGGTCTATGACCGGGAGATGGGCAGCATGCGCGTACTGCTCACCAGCCCGCTGCCGCGCTGGTACCTGCTGGTGTGCAAACTGTCCGGCGGTGCCCTTCTCTCGCTGCCGCAGATCTATGTCTTCCTCCTGATCGCCCGCCTATACGGCATCGAGTTGCCGACCTGGGGCTACGTCGCGGTGATACCGGGCTTGCTGCTGTCCGGACTCATGCTGGGCGCACTCGGATTGCTGCTGTCTTCGGTCATCCGGCAGCTGGAGAACTTTGCAGGCGTGATGAATTTCGTCATCTTCCCGATGTTCTTTGCCTCCTCGGCTCTTTATCCGTTGTGGAAAGTCCAGGAAGGAAGCCCGCTCTTACGCGATATCTGCGCCGCCAATCCCTTCACCTATGCCGTCGAATCGATCCGCTTCCTGCTCTATTGCAAGATTGATTCGGTATCGCTGCTGTTGGTAGGCGCTTCTCTGCTCGTCTTTATGACTCTGGCTATTGTTGCCTACGATCCGTCCAAGGGCATGTTGGCCCGCATCCGTGGCGGCGGATAATCAGGAGGCCATCATGCGACTGGTACAACCACTCGTCACATCTTTCCTCGCTCTTTTCCTGGCGGCAAATTTGCCGGCTTCGCCCATAAGCGGCGAGGCCCAAGCCCAGGAAAATGCACCCGCCGAATCGCCGGCTCCCGATACCGGCAATAGCGAGGCAGCCGGCGCTGCGGCGAAGCCCGCCGAGGACGGCTGGCCCTGCGAACAAAGGCTGCAGCCTGAACTCTCGATTGGCGCCGTCTGGTCCGGCCCTGACCCCACGGCAGCGGAGGACAATTGGCGACAGGACACCGCCGTCGAAACGCTGGTCAGCCAGGTTGCGCCCCGCCGCTTGCCTCAAAGTGAAGCGATCGCCGCGATCCATCGCTTCGCCGCCGGCTACGACAAGGACAGGGCCGATACCATGACCAAGGTCTTCGCCGGGATTTTCGAAACGCTGAACCAGGAGCGCGGCCAGATCATCCGCGGCATCCGCCATTTCAACGACCGGCAGAAGAACTTGGCCGACCGTATCCAGGCCGGCACGAAAGCACTGGACAATCTCGACCCCAACTCCACGGATCAAGCGGTCGCGGAGCAGCGCGCCGCGCTGCAGCAGGCGGTGGATTGGGACTCCCGTATCTTCGATGACCGCGAACGGCTGCTGCCGATCATCTGCGGCGTGCCCGTGACGATCGAACAGCGTCTGTTCGCTCTGTCACGCGCGATCGGCGGCGAGATCATGCCTAAAAACTGACCCCGCGCGCCGGTGCGTTGCATAGGCGACCGCTTCGCCCGGTCACGTGGCGAACGCGGGAGCTGCGGACGCAGCCGTGCATTACCGGATCTGCACCTCGCTGCCGTCCTGCGCCCAGCGGGTATGGAAGGATCCTTCTTTATCCCGGCGGCTATAGGTATGGGCGCCGAAATAGTCGCGTAACCCCTGCAGCAAATTGGCCGGACCGCGGGCGCGGCGCAAACCGTCGAAATAGGCCAGCGAAGAGGCGAAGGCCGGAACCGGTACGCCGTGCTGGATCGCCTGCATGACCACGGCACGCCAGGCCGGCTCGGCCGCGACGATCGCATCCTTGAAATAGGGCTGAAGCAGGAGGCTGGGTGTGTCCCGATGCGATGCATAGCCCTCGCGGATGCGATCCAGAAAGGCCGCCCGAATGATACAGCCGCCCCGCCAGATCGTCGCGATCAAGCCCAGGTCCAGGTTCCACTGATATTCCGCCGAGGCGACCGCCAACTGCTCGAACCCCTGCGCATAGGCGACGATCTTCGACGCATAGAGTGCATCGCGGATCTTCGCGATCTCCGTGGTCGTTGCCTTCACCGCCGTTGGCGTCTTGCCGCCCAGCTCCCGCGCGACGGCGGCGCGCTGGGCCGGCCTTCCGGAGAGGGCACGGGCATAAACCGCTTCGGTAATGGCGGTGATGGGAACACCGAGATCGAGCGCTGATTGAGCTGTCCAGCGGCCGGTCCCCTTCTGCTCCGCCTCATCCCGGATCATGTCGACCAGCGCCCCGCCACCGGCGGGATCTCGCTTGGCGAGCACCGCCGCGGTGATCTCGATCAGGTAGGAATCAAGGTTGCTCTTCTTCCAGTCGGCGAAGACGGTGGCGATCTCCCCCGCCGGCATGCCGTAGATCGTCCGCATCAGGTCGTAGGCTTCGGCAATCAGCTGCATGTCGGCATACTCGATGCCGTTATGCACCATCTTCACGTAGTGGCCGGCGCCGTCAGGTCCCATATAGGCGCAGCAGGGTATCCCGTCGACGGCGACCGCCATCTTCGTCACCATCGGCGCGATGCGATCCCAGGCGGGTTTGGCACCGCCCGGCATCATCGAGGGACCTTCCAGCGCGCCTTCCTCGCCGCCGGAAACGCCCATGCCCACGAACAGCAATCCGCGCGCAGCCAGCTCGCGCTCGCGCCGGCGCGTATCGGTATAAAGCGAATTGCCGCCGTCGACGATGATGTCGCCTGCCTCAAGATGGGGCAGCAATTCGCCGATCACCTCGTCGATCGGCTTGCCGGCCTTCACCATGATTAGGATCACGCGCGGCTTCGCCAGGACGGCGACGAAATCCGCGACGGAATGGGTGGCAATGAATTTGCCTTCCGCGCCGTGCTCCGCCAGCAACTGATCCGTCTTGTCGTTGCTGCGATTGTGCAAGGCAACGCGAAAGCCCTTGCGGGCCGCATTGCGCGCCAGATTGGCGCCCATGACCGCAAGACCGGTGACGCCGAGATCAGCAAGTTCTGCCATGTGATTTTCCCGCTACGAAAGAACCAGATTGGGTTTCAGGTCAGTTTGAGGCCCCAGGCCGGATGACGGCCGGGAATATGACGACGGGCCGGCCAGTCAGGCTGCGGCCATGTGCCTATGCGCAAATACAATCAGGATGCATCACCGGGGTCAATCCCATCGGCCGACGCATGGCCGCCTCTTCTGACATGGCCGCTGACGGTTGCCCCGTCCTCCGGCCGCAAATAGAGGAAGCCGGGAACCGAAAGCAGCGGCACAAGCGCCAGAAGCAGAAACACCCAGTGAAAGTTGTCCAATGTCACGCTCCGCTCGGCCGGCACCATGAGGCCGAGCAGCATGGCGCTGAAGGAGACCCCGAGGCTGACACTCAATTGTTGCAGGACGCCGCCCAGGCTGGTGGCGCGGCTCAGCTGGCCCGCCGGCATGTCGGCATAGGAAAGCGTGTTCGAGCTCATGAACTGGAGCGAGCGGATCAGCCCGAAGATGCTGACATAGACGGCGATGAGCCAATGCGGCGTGGCCGGTCCCATCAGCGCAAAGCCGGCAATGGCAAGCGAGGAGAGGATGGCGCTGTAGAGCAGAATGCGGTCGAAGCCGAGGATCCTCAGCAGGGGTTTGGAGGTCGGCCGAATAACCAGCGCGCCGACACTGGTGAAGAAGGTCAGCGAACCGGACTGTATCGGGCTGAGGCCGAAACCGACCTGCAGCATCAGCGGCAACAGGAAGGGAACGCCGTTGACGCCGATCCGGCACAACCCGCCGGCCAGGGTGCCGATCCGAAAGGAGCGCAGACGAAAGAGCGTGAGGTCGACCGCCGCGAAATTGATCCGCCCCGCATGCCGGCCGAAGGCGAAGAGGAGGGCCGCCGCCAGCAGGATGACGCCGGCAATGACGACCGGCGGAACGATCGCCCGGCTCATGTTCTCGATGCAGAACTGCACCAGCGCCAGCGCCGTGCCGACCATCAGGAAGCCGGGAAAATCGAAGCGCACCTGCTTGTCGCCGCTGAAATTCTCGACGAAGCGCAAGGCGAGCGCAACGCCAACCAGGCCGAAGGGCAGATTGATATAGAAGATCCAGCGCCAGGAAATGTAACTGGTCAGCAAGCCGCCCAGCAGCGGGCCGATGACCGGCCCCATCAGGGCCGGCAGGCTCATATAGATCATGGCGGTGAAAAGCTCGCTGCGGGGAAAGCTGCGCAGCAGGATCAGCCGCCCCACCGGCGTCATCATGGCCCCGCCCAGCCCCTGCAGCGCACGGGTCGCGACCAGCATGCCGAAACTCGTCGCCATGCCGCAGAGCAGCGAACTCAAGGTGAAAACCACCAGAGCGAGAATGAAAATGCGCCTTGCGCCGAAACGGTCGGCAAACCAGCCGCTGATTGGGATGAAGACGGCCAACGTCAGCACATAGGCCGTCACCGCCAGGTTCAGCCGCAGGACGCTGGTGCCGAGTTCCTTGGCCATCTCCGGAATCGCGGTCGTCACGATGGTGGAATCGATCTGCTCCATCATGAAGGCGAAAGCCACCACCAACGGGATCAGCAACCGCAGGCGCGGGTCGCGCTGCGTGGCAAATAGCTCCGGTTGGGGCATGGGCTCGGACGTCATTTCACGGTAGCGACGGGGGTGGTCTGGTCGACTCGGCAGGAAGCCGGGCATCTGGCGGGTGGTTTTTCAACAATCGGGAATGTCGCCGTCGATGGCAATGCCTATTTACCCGCCCTGATTTTTAGCCGCCCTGATTTTTACCCGGCGCGGCTTGGCGGCCCGCGCTTGCGCCAAATTGTCCCCCACCTTCGCCGACGGTGCGCGGAAAGCTGGACATTCTGTCCACTTTCGCTGGGAGCTCAATTCTTACCATATTGATTTATAATATAAATTCTAACTGGCACCCGGTTTGCTTTTGGTACAGACGGAGCCAAACGAGCCGAACGGCCGAGCTCCAAAACCGAACGAAGACCGATAACTAAACAAGAACGATATCGCGTGAGGGGAGCATGCCAATCGTCACGGCACGATATGCCGCCCTGTTTCATTTTTCGCCCATGACGGATGCAGGATGCACGATCGTTGCGCCCGAGGCAGAGGCTCGCCGGGGGCTTGCGGCCTACGCCGCCATGGCAGCTGCGCTCACGTCACGCGAACCCAATGACAGACTGGAGGACTAGATCAATGTCGACGTCGACAACACCGTCGTTTCTGTCCCGCGAGCGGATCGTTGCACCGCTCCATTACAATAGATGGCTGGTACCGCCGGCTGCGCTCTGCGTGCATCTGTGCATCGGCCAGGCCTATGCGTTCAGCGTGTTCAACCTGCCGATGACCAAGCTCGTCGGCATCACCCAATCGGCCCCCGAGGACTGGCAGCTCACCAGCCTTGGCTGGATCTTCAGCATCGCCATCGTCTTCCTCGGGCTGTCGGCCGCCTTCGCCGGCTCTTGGCTCGACCGCGTCGGACCGCGCAAGGCGATGTTTCTCTCGGCCGCCTGCTTCGGCAGCGGGTTCATCATCTCCGCCTTCGGCGTCTGGGCGCATCAGCTCTGGGTCATCTATCTCGGCTATGGGGTGCTCGGCGGCTGCGGCCTCGGCCTCGGCTATATCTCGCCGGTCAAGACCCTGATTACCTGGTTTCCGGACCGGCCGGGCATGGCGACCGGCATGGCGATCATGGGATTCGGCGGCGGCGCCTTCATCGCCTCACCGTTGTCGGTGTGGCTGATGCAGAACTTCTCCACGCCAACGCATATCGGCGTCGCCGAAACCTTCGTCACCCTCGGCATCATCTATTTCGTTTTCATGTCGATCGGCGCCCTGATAGTCCGCGTACCGGCGGCAAACTGGCGCCCGGCCGGCTATGTGCCCCCGGCCCAGCCGAAAAAGCTGGTGACCGACCAGGTCGTGCATGTCGACCAGGCATTGAAGACGCCGCAATTCTATCTGCTCTGGTGGATGCTCTGCCTCAACGTAACGGCGGGCATCGGCGTACTGGGCCAGGCCTCGGCGATGAGCCAGGAAATGTTCCAGGGCCGCATCACTCCGGCGGCGGCGGCCGGCTTCGTCGGCCTGCTCAGCCTCTTCAACATGGCGGGGCGCTTCTTCTGGGCTTCGACCTCTGACCATATCGGCCGGAAGAACACCTATTTCTGCTTCTTCCTGTTGGGCATCGTGCTGTATGCCCTGGTGCCGACCACCGCCAAGATGGGCAGCATGGGGCTCTTCGTCATCTGCTATGCGGTCATCCTCAGCATGTATGGCGGCGGCTTCGCCACCATTCCCGCCTATCTCAGAGACGTGTTTGGCGTGCAATTCGTCGGCGCCATCCATGGCCGCCTGTTGACCGCCTGGTCGGTGGCCGGCGTTCTGGGGCCGGTGCTGGTCAACTACATCCGCCAGTACCAGATCGAACACGGTGTCGCCAAGGCGGATGCCTATACCGTCACGATGTACATTATGGCTGGCCTGCTGTTCATCGGCTTCCTCTGCAACGTGGCAATGAAGGCGGTGCACGACCGGCACCACCAGAAATTGCGTGAACAGACAGCCTGAGGGAGGTATAGATGTCTGACCAATCCGAAAACCGCAACTATACCGTACAGCTCGTGCTCACTTGGTTGCTCGTCGGCATTCCCCTCATCTGGGGCGTCCTGAAGACGGTGCAGAACGCCTGGAACCTGTTCCAGTAACGGTGCCACCTGACGCGGGAGGCGGCATGTAACGCTCATGCCGCCTCCCCGCTTTCCGCGCCGAACCCTTGTCGGCAAGATGATCCCGTGTTTTTCTATGCGCTGATCGGCGGCTGACCGGCGAAATGTCGTCGGCGCAGTCAGGAACGAAAGGTGCCGACGGCATGAATCCGACTTCACAGCTTACTGTCGGCGAATCGACGCCGGATCCGTCTTTCGGCCCCTGGCTCAAGGAATCCTCCATTCTCGTCGTTGACGACGAGCCGGGGATGCGCAACTTCCTGGTAAAGACCTTATCGTCCCGCTGTCGCCGGGTGGAAGTGGCCGGCAATACCGAGGAGGCATCGCGCTGGCTCGAGAGCAGCAGCTTCGACATCGTCATTCTCGATAACGTCATGGCCGGCAAGACCGGATTGAGCTGGCTTGCCGAATTGCGCGCCGCCGGCTTTTTCATCGAGGTCATCCTGATCACCGCCTTCGCCGATCTCGAAACCGCCATCCAGGCCCTGCGCGCCGGCGCCGCCGATTTCGTGCTGAAGCCCTTTAGGGTCAACCAGATCTTGACCGCCATCGCTCGCTGCCTCGACCGGGCGCGGTTGCAGCGCGAGAATTTCGTGCTACGGCGGCAATTGCAGTCGCTGCCGCATGCCAACCGCGGCGACAGCCAGCTGGTGGGCGACTCCCTCAGCATCCGCCGCGCCCGAGAGATCATCACGCGCGCGGCACCCCTGCCCACCACCGTTCTCATTACTGGTGAATCCGGCACCGGCAAGGAGCTTGCCGCACGCTCGCTGCATACCCTGTCCGATCGCGCGGACAAGCCTTTCGTGCCCGTCAATTGCGCCGCCATCGCCCCGGAGGTGATCGAGAGCGAGTTGTTCGGCCATTTGAAAGGCGCTTTCACCGGCGCCGCTTCATCCCGCGAAGGGCTGTTCTTCTATGCTCAGGGCGGAACCCTGTTTCTCGACGAGGTCGGCGAGCTTCCCTATGCGCTGCAATCGAAACTGCTGCGCGTGATCGAGGAGAAGAAGGTACGGCCGGTCGGCGCCGAACGTGAGATTCCCGTGGATGTGCGCCTGGTGGCCGCAACCAACAGTGATCTGCCGCAGGAAGTCTCCGCCGGCCGCTTCCGGCAGGATCTCTATTACCGGCTGAGCGTGCTGCAGATCCATCTGCCGCCTCTGCGCGATCGCCCGGAAGACATCGCGCCGCTTGCCCGTATGCTGATGAAGCACACCTCGGCGCAGATTGGCGTTCCGCCGCTTGATCTCACGCCTGCCATCATCCTGGAACTCGAAGGCTACAGCTGGCCGGGCAATGTGCGCGAACTGCGCAATGTCATCGAACGCTCCCTGATCCTGGGATCCTTTCCCGAAGACATCGTCACCGGCAATGTCAGCCAGCTCGATACCAATCCGGATGCCCTGGCCGCGGTCGAACGCGGGCACATGCTGAAGGTGCTGGAAGCCGCCGGGGGCAACCGCGCCGAGGCGGCACGGCGCCTCGGTATTTCCCGCAAGACGCTGGACCGCAAATGCGCGGCCTGGAATGTCTGACCAGCCCGGCATATCCGATCAAGCCGTCACGCTGACGACAGAGGAAAAGCCGCCAGCCAGCGCACGCGTCTCGGTACGTGTCCGGCTGCTCGCCATCGCCCTGCTGCCGACCCTGATCATGCTGCCGGCCCTGGCGGCGCTAGGACTCTTCTGGTGGTCGACGCAATTCGATCATCTGCTGATCACCAAGGTCAACGGCGACCTCACCATCGCGCGGCAATACTTCAACCGCATCATGGAACGCGATGACGAGCATCTGCTGGCGATCGGCCAATCGGCAACCTTCGACGATATCCTGAGATCGGGATCGATCGCCCGGCTGAACACCTTCCTGGAAGCCCAGCGGGTCGAACAAAAGCTCGATTTTCTCTATTTGACCGACGATAGCGGGCATATCATCGCCTCGGCGCCATTCTTCACGCAGAACAGTGATCCGCGGCGCTGGCCTGCGGTCGATGGCGCCTTGGCGGGTAGGACATCGACGGCGATCGACGTCTTCCAGCCCCAGGACCTGGAAGAGTTATCGCCGGCCCTGGCGCAGCGCGCGCGCATCCCCCTCCTGAAAACGCCGGCCGCGGCGCCGACCGATCGAACCGTCGAGACCCGCGGCCTGGTCGTCCACTCGGCAACGCCCATCCACTTTGCGGACGCACGCGGCGGAGCCCTGGTGAGCGGCGAGCTGCTCAATCAGAATCTCGACTTCATCGATACGATCAACGATCTCGTCTACAAAACCGCCAGCCTGCCGGCCGGTAGCGAGGGAACGGCGACCCTTTTCCTGGACGACGTCCGGGTCAGCACCAATGTGCGTCTGTTCGGCAACAAGCGTGCGCTGGGCACCCGCGTCTCCAGCGCGGTGCGGCGCGCGGTGCTCGATGAAGGCCGCACCTGGCGCGACCGAGCCTTTGTCGTCAACGACTGGTATATCTCGGCCTACGAACCGATCGTCGACAGCCGCGGCCAGCGGGTCGGCATGCTGTATGTCGGGTTCCTCGAGAAACCCTTCCACGATATGAAGATCACCACTATCGCCATGATGGTGACGGCCCTGATCTTGATCACCCTGGTGACGGTGCCGATCTTCCTCCGCTGGATCGCGCGCATCTTCCTGCCGTTGGAGCGCATGAATCAGACCATCTCGCAGGTGGAATCGGGCGATCTCAGCGCGCGCACGACCGAAAGCGACAGCGCCGATGAAATCGGCCGCGTGGCGCGGCACCTCGATTCCCTGCTCGACCGGTTGCAGGAACGCGACCGCCAGCTGCGCGAATGGGCACGTGTCCTGGATGACCGCGTTATCGAACGGACCCAGGAATTGCAGGAAGCCAATAATCGCCTGGAGGCGACCCAGCAGCAATTGGTGATTTCGGAGAAACTCGCCGCCATCGGTGAGATCACCGCAGGTGTCGCGCATGAAATCAACAACCCGATCGCCGTCATCCAGGGCAATCTCGATGTGGCGCGCGAGATGCTTGGCGCCCAGGCCGACATCGCCAGGACGGAGTTCATGCTGATCGACCAGCAGGTCCATCGCATCAACATGATCGTCACCAAGCTGCTGCAATTCGCCCGGCCGGCGGAATTCGCCGGCTATCTCGATCGCATCGCTCCGGCCGACGTCGTGACCGATTGCCTCGTTCTCATCCAGCATCACCTCAACAAATCCGGCATTCAGGTAGTGCGCCAGGATCTTGCACTTCGCACCACGTCGATGAACCGTACCGAATTGCAGCAGGTCGTCGTCAACCTGCTGGTCAATGCCGTGCATGCCATGCCGCAAGGCGGCACGCTCACCCTGCGGACCGGCGACGCGGACCAGGATGACCTGGCGGGCGCCACCATCGAAGTGGAAGATACCGGCATCGGCATTTCTCCGGACCGCCTCCATCGCATTTTCGATGCCTTCGTCACCTCCAAGCCGCAGCAGGGAACGGGGCTCGGCCTTTCGATCAGCTATGCCCTGGTAACCCGTGCCGGCGGCAAGCTTTCGGTGCAGAGCCGGGTCGATGAGGGCTCCGTCTTCACCATCTGGTTGCCGCAGCGGATCGAAGAGGCCGGTGAGTCCGAACTTGGCAGCTAGCCGAGCGCATCAAAGACCGGCTGCGCGGCGAAGCAGAGCCGGCTATGATGGCCACCGGAAAAAAAGCGGCATGGCTGAAATGACGGCAGCTGACGGTACTTTTTCGTTTGGTGTTATCGGATGCGGACTGATCGGCGCGAGCTGGGCCGCATTGGCTGCCGCAGGAGGGCTGAGCGTGCTGGCCTGGGATCCCGATCCCGCCGCACGCGCCTCTTTCCTTGCCCGGGTGGCGCAGGCGCAACAGCAGCTTGCCGAGCTCGGCATGACCGGCAACGTCCCGGTTCAGCTGGAGGAAACGCTGCAGGATGTCGCCAGGCAGAGCGCTTGGATTCAGGAGAATGCGCCCGAAAGGCTGGAGCTGAAAATCGTCCTGTTGCGGGAGATCGAAGCTGCGGCGGCCGATGACACGATCATCGCCAGCAGCACCTCTTCGCTGCTCTGGTCCGATCTTGCTGCCGCTCTGGGAAACAAAGATCGCTTTATTCTGGCCCATCCCTTCAATCCGCCGCATCTGATGCCGCTGGTGGAGATCTATGCCGGCGACGCCACCACCCGCGAAAAAGCCATCGCCTTCTATCGCAAGCTGGGCCGGGCGCCGGTCTGCCTGAAGCGCGAGGCGCAGGGCCACATCGCCAACCGCCTCGCCTCCGCCCTCTGGCGCGAGGCGGTCAATATCGTCGCTTCCGGCATTGCCGACGTCGCCGATGTCGACCTCGCCCTGGTCAACGGCCCCGGCTTGCGCTGGTCGGTGATTGGCGCCCACATGGCCTACCACCTCGGCGGCGGTGCCGGGGGCATCGCGCATTATCTTGCCCATCTCGGACCCAGCCAGGAGCGGCGCTGGGCCGATCTCGGTACGCCGCAACTGACGCCGGATGTCTGCCGCCTGTTGACGGCAGGTATCGCCGCGGAAGCGGCCGGCAAATCGGTGGCCGAGCTGGAACATGAACGCGATGCGGCCCTGATCGCGGCGCTGAAGCAGCGTCAGACCAAATCGCTTTCCTGAGGTGACAGTTTGTCTCCACGTATCTTCCTCATTCATGCCCTGGCGGAATCCGTCGCACCGATTCATGCGTCTTTCCGGCGTCACTGGCCGGAGGCTTTCCCGTTTGATCTTCTCGATACAGCCTTGTCCACCGATCTTGCTGCGGCCGGGCAGTTGACGCCCGCCATCCGCGCACGATTCCTGGCCTTGGGCCGTTATGCGGCCGCAGCGGAAGGCGCCGGCGGCAGGACCGCCGCCATCCTCTTCACCTGTTCGGCTTTTGGGCCCGCCATCGAGGCGGTCAAGGCCGACCTCTCCGTTCCCGTCTTGAAGCCGAACGAAGCCGCCTTCGCGGCTGCGCTCAAGCGCGGCTCGCGGATCGGCCTCCTCGTCACCTTCGAGCCGTCATTGGCGCCGCTCGGCGCGGAATTGCGTGACATGGCCGCGCGCGCCGGCCGACCGATCGATCTGCAGGCGGCGGTGGTGCCCGAGGCGCTGGCGGCCCTCAAGGCGGATGACGGAGATCGGCACGACCGGCTGATTGCCGAGGCCGCAAGCCGTCTGTCCGATGTCGATGCCCTGATCCTGGGACAATTTTCCATGGCGCGCGCCGCCGCGCGCGTGACACCTTCTTGTACCTGCCCGGTCTTTACCACGCCAGATACGGCGGTATCGGCCTTGAAGGATTTGGTGGCCGGCGGGGCCGCCGCATTGCGGCAGCGATCGGACAGCGAATAGGGAGAAAAGAATGCGGAAAGCGACCAGTTCCAGCGCACTCAAGATCCAGGCAGTTCTCGGCAACGAATTCGACGTACTGGAGTTCTCGGAAAGTACGCGCACCGCGGAGGAAGCCGCCGCCGCGATTGGCTGCAGCGTCGCGCAGATCGCCAAATCGCTGCTGTTCCGCGCCACCGAGAGCGATAGACCGATTCTGGTGGTCGCCTCCGGTACCAATCGCGTCGATGAAAAGAAGGTGGCAGCCCTGATCGGCGAAGGTATCGCGCGCGCGGATGCGGATTTCGTGCGGTCGAAGACCGGCTTTGCGATCGGCGGGGTTCCCCCGGTCGGGCATCTGGAACCGCCGATCATCCTGATCGACGCGGATATCAACTGCTTCGACATCATCTGGGCAGCGGCGGGAACGCCGAATGCCGTCTTCAAGCTGACGCCGGCACAGCTGCACGCGCTGACCCAGGGGCAAGTTGCCGACGTCGCCAAGCGCTGACGACGTCCGGCTTCCCTTCTCTTGCGGCGCCGCAGGTGCCGCGTGTTCAGCTCCTCAATCGCGTTCCCCTGGCATCATAAGCGGGCTCCTTGAGGATGATGGCGCGCTGCGGTTCGCCGATCACATCCACCGTCAATTCCGGCTGCGTTTCCGCCACATCCTTATCCACATAGGCGAGAGCGAGGCTCTTGCCGACATGGTGGCCATAGGCACCCGAGGTGACATAGCCGACGAGCTTGCCGCCACGCTTGATCGGCTCGAAGCCGGCCGCGTCGGCATCGACCGTGTCGATCGCCAAGGTGACGAGGGCCTTGTCGGCGCCCTGTTCGCGTTCTTTCAGGGCGGCGGCGCGGCCGATGAAATCGCCTTTGTCGAAAGCGATGTGATGGCGCAGCGTCGACATCTCCGCGGTATAAGACTGCGTGAACTCGGTCGACCAGATGCCATAGCTCTTTTCCAGCCGCAGGCTGTCGAGCGCCCGGTTGCCGATGGATTTGAGGCCAAGATCGGCGCCCGCGGCGACCAGGGCGCCATAGAGGGCGCGCTGCTGGCTTGCCGGGACATTGATCTCGTAACCGAGTTCGCCGGTCAGCGAGAGACGAGCAACCACCGCCCTGCCGAGGCCGACCTCCATCTCACCGCAGGAGAGGAAGGGAAAGGCCGCATTGGAGATGTCGCGCTGGACCAGACGTTCCATGACGCGGCGCGAATTCGGGCCGGACATGGCAAAGCCCATCCAATCGTCCGAGAGATTGCGCAGGGTGACGCCGGAAGCCGGCAGGTGTTCGGCGAACCAGCGCATATGCCAGGTCTGCAGGTAATAGGAACCGATCAGCCAGAAGCGGTCTTCCGCCAGGCGGCTGACGGTAAGATCACCCATCAATTTGCCGGCATGGCCCAGCATGGGCGCAAGGCGCACACGGCCCACGCCCGGCAGCTTGGCGGCAAGCAGATGATCGAGCCAGGCCGCCGCGCCCTTGCCGCCGACCTCGTAGCGCGCATAAACCGTGCTCTCGAACATGCCGGCCGCCTCACGTACCGCCTTCACCTCCGCGGCGACGAAGTCATGGGCATTCGACCGGCGCAAAGTCGGCTTTTCCGCGAAATCGGCATGGCCGGTGGCGAAATATTGCGGCGTTTCCATGCCCCAGGTGACACCATAGACCGCGCCCTCCGCTTTCAGCGCATCATAACAGGGCGAGGCCTTCAGGGGCCGGCCGGCCGGTAATTCCTCGTTGGGATAGGAAATGACGAAGCGCCGGGCATAGAATTGGCCCGTCATTGCCTTCAGATAGGCATCGCCGGAGGCGAAGCTGCCATAGCGGGCGACATCCATGCCGAAAATGTCATAGCCGGGTTCGCCATGGATCATCCAGTTGGCGAGCGTCAAGCCGATCGCGCCACCTTGCGAGAAGCCGCCCATGCAGCCGCAGGCGACCCAGTAGTTCTTCAAGCCCGGCACCGGTCCGACCAGCGGGTTGCCGTCCGGCGTGAAGGTGAAGGCGCCGTTGACCCATTTGCGGATGCCGACATTCTGCAGGCTGGGGAAGCGCTCGAAGCCGATCGCCAGTTCCGGCGAGATGCGGTCGATATCCGGCGGCAGCAGGTCCATGCCGAAATCCCAATCGGCGCCTTCCGGCTTCCAATGGCGCGGATCTCGTTCATAGACGCCGAGCAGAACGCCTTTGCGCTCCTGCTGCAGATAGGTGAAGCCCTCAAGATCGGTAATGGCGGCAATCTCGCGGTCCATGGCGACAATTTCCGGCACATCCTCCGTGATGAGATAATGATGCTGCATCGGCGTCACGGGCAGATTGATGCCCACCATCTGCCCGACTTTGCGCGCCCACAGGCCGGCCGCGTTGATCACATGCTCCGCCGTGATCGTGCCCTGCTCCGTCACCACCGACCAATGGCCGTTCGGCAGCTGATGCAATTCCATCACCCGGTTGCGCAGAATGATCTCGGCCCCGCGTTTGCGTGCCGCGCCGGCATAGGCATGGGTGGTACCATGCGGGTCCATATAACCTTCATGGGCATCATAGAGGCCGCCTTGCAGACCGGCCACGTCGACGATCGGGCAGAGCTCCTTGATCTCCTCCGGCGTGACCAGGCGGGTCTCCATTTCCATGGTTTCATACATGGACCGTTCGGCCTTCAGCATTTCCCAGCGCTCGGGGGTTGCCGCCAGGCTGATGCCGCCGGTCATATGCATGCCGACACTCTGTCCGCTCTCCCGCTCGATCTCATCATAGAGGCGGATCGTGTAGCCCTGCAGGGCGGCGATGTTGGGATCGTCATTGAGGACATGGAAGCCGGCAGCCGCATGCCAGGTCGATCCCGCCGTCAACTCCGCACGCTCGATCAATGCCACATCGGTCCAGCCGAACTTGCTGAGGTGGTAGAGAATGCTGCTGCCGACAATGCCACCGCCGATGATGACGACACGATAATGCGATTTCATCCCACTCACCATTCCGTTCAGAACCGGGCTTTCGCCCACCCGTAAAATATAACGACCGCGCCGCCTTAACAGGCTTTTTCCAGCCAATGCCAGAGCGCCGTTGCTGCCGGTCGCTCGACATGCAGCCTCCAGCCTGTCTCAAGCCGCATCAGCGCCACCTTGATACCGGCGAACAGCGTCATCGCCGATTCTTCCGCCGCCCTTTCAAGCGAGTCATAATCATAGGCGCCACCCAGCCGCATGATATCCACGGCACTCCTGCCCAGGACGTCGAACAGCAGATAGCCGTCGCTGACATCGGTGACGGCAATGCCCTCCGACCAGCCAAAGGAGAGCTGCGGCTGTCCCGTGGACGCGCCATCGCCGACATATAACAATCGGTCCGGCGCCAGCTGCAGCGCATAACGTTGCGCGCCGCAGATATCGCGGGGACCGAGACAGCGCTCCAGCCTCTGTGCCGTCAGAAAGGCGCCGAGATTGCCGCTGACCAGGCAGATCGGACCGGCCGTCCGAACGGCCGAGATGCGAAAGTCCGGCCGCTCGAGGCTCGATTGCTGCCATGCGGGAACCGGCGACCAGAAGCGACCACGATCAAACATTGAGGCGCGCTCCTTCCGGATCGAGGAAGCAGGTTGAGACGATCTTCCCTGACCGCTTCTGCCCCAGATGTTCGAAGCTCACTTCCTCGCCCAGGCGCGACAAGCCGTTCTCGATCAGGCCGAGGGCGATAGGGTGTCCGAGAACCGGGCTGAAATAGCTGCTGGTGACGTAACCGAGGCTGCGCTTGCGACCGTCCTTCACATCAATCGCATGCGCGCCGGTCGGCAGCTTTTCGCGGTCGGTGACGGCAATGCCGACCAGTTGCTTGCGACCCGCTGCCTGCGCTGCCGGGGTGAAGAGCGAACGATCGCCAACATAGGAATCCTGACGCTTGTTGCGGGGACCGCTCATGCCGAGATCATGGGGCATGGTTTCGCCATCGGTATCCTGGCCGACATAGATGTAGCCCTTCTCCGCGCGGAGAATATTGAGCGCCTCGATGCCCAAGGGAACCGCACCGGCTGCGCGAGCGCGGTCCCAGAGCGTCTCGGCAAGCCCGGCCGGCACCGAGATCTCGTAGCTTCTTTCGCCGGTGAAGCTGACCCGGGCGATGCGGGCGGGACGACCGGCGAAGATGCCGGAAACCGCCGCCATATGCGGCAGCGTTCCATCATCAAGATCGATACCGAGATCGAGTTCCGTCATGACGCGCTTCGCCTGCGGTCCGGAAATGGCGATGGTCGCCCAATGCGGCGTCGCGTCGTGAATGAAGACGCTCTTCAGATCGAAATGGTCCTGGCGCCAGGCTTCGAGCTGCCCGACCATGGCAGCGACATGGCTGCTGGAACAGGAGACGACGAAATGCTCGGGCGCCAACCGCAGCACCACGCCGTCATCGGCGACCAGGCCGGTTTCACTGAGACTGAGGCCGTACCGCAGGCGGCCCGGCTTCAGGCTCGACATCGGCGTGTAATAGACGAAATCCAGCAGGGCCGCCGCCGCGGGACCGAGCACCTCGATCTTGCCGAGCGAGGAGGCATCGAAAACCGCGGCCTGGCTGCGCGCGGCGAGACATTCCCGCGTCACGGCTGAACTGTCGGCACCATACCAGGCCGGGCGCAGACAGCCGCCATAATCGCGGAACTGTGCGCCTTCGCGCCGATGCGCATTCTCCGCCGGCAAGCGGCGAATGGGTGCCTGCTGCTCGCCGCGTTCGGTCCCGGCGATGCTCGCCATGGAGACGGGCACGTAAGGCGGGCGGAAGGTCGTGACGCCGATGGCGCCTATATCCCTGCCGGTCTGCGCGGCGAGCACGGCAAGGCCATTGATATTCGAGGTCTTGCCTTGATCCGTCGCCATGCCGAGGGTGGTATAGCGCTTGAGATGTTCGACGGCGACGAAGTTCTCCCCCGCCGCCAAGGCAATGTCCTTGGTGGTCACGTCATTTTGCAGATCGACCCAGATGCGCGCCTTGGGCCTGCCGTCGGTCGATGCCGATTGCGGCGCCTGCGGCGTCGCCGCCCAGCGCGCGGCTTTGACCACGGTGCTTGGAACATGCGCCGCCGCGCCGCCGACACGCGAACTGGCTTGCTGCAGAATCCGGTCCAGGGCCCAGATACCGCCCGCGGCACCGATAACGGAAATCCCCGGCAAATCCACACCTGGCAGGAAGGCGGCGGCCTCCGAATTCCACAGCGGCTTTCCCTTGGCATGGCAATAGAGATGCAGGCTGGGCGTCCAGCCGCCCGACTGCGCGACCAGATCGGCGGAGAGCGTGACCCCGTTGCTCAGGCGTACGCCCTCAACGACATCCTTCCCCAGGACCGTCTCGATCGTCACGCCGGCATGCACCGCGATGCCCGCTGCGCGCGCTGCATCATGCCCGGGCGATGATGCGCCGGAATCCGTGCGCGAATCGATGACGCAGACCTTGCTGCCCGCTTCCCGCAAAGCCGAAGCCAGCTCGTAAGCGGAATCATTATTCGTGGCGACGATCGCCTCCGCACCCGGCCGCAGGGCATAGCGGCGCAGATAAGTGAGCGCCGCGCCGGCCAGCATCACACCGGGACGGTCGTTGTTGCCGAAAAGCAATGGGCGTTCGATTGCCCCGGCGGCGATGACGATCTGTTTGGCCCGCACCAGGCGGATGCGTTCGCCGTTACCGCTGCTGGCGACGCCTTTCTCCACAACCAGCACCGACAGGTGATCGTAAAGTCCGACGGCGGTCGAGCGCTTGAGGATTTGCGCGCCGCCGGCAATCAACTCCCGCTCGCTGGCGGCGATCCAGTCCTTTGCGCTGACGCCGTCGATCTCCGTCGCACGCGATAGCAGCGAGCCGCCGAGTTGCGTCCCCTCGTCGATCAGCAGGACGCGCCGGCCCTGACGCAGGCCGGACAGGGCCGCCGTCAATCCCGCCGGCCCCGCGCCGATGATGCAAAGATCGGTGTGCTGGTGATAATGCGCGGCTCCCGTCGCACGGGCTGCCGGATCGAGCCGGCCGAGCCCGGCCATGGCCCGGATACGATCCTCATAGAGGCGCCAATTCGGCCACATGAAGGTCTTGTAATAGAAAGCGGCCGGAATGAAGCGGGCGAAAAGATCGAGGAAAGCCAGGCGATCCTGCTTCGCCGTGCCGCTTGCATGGATCGACTTAAGCGCCATGCCGGCCGCCAAAGGTTCCAGTGTCGCCCGGGCATTGGGATCGTGATGCGGCCCATGGCGCAGGTCCAGGATCGCGTTCGGCTCCTCGGCGCCGGCCGAGAAGATGCCGCGCGGACGATGGTATTTGAAACTGCGCCCGACAACGCGTACACCGTTGGCCAGCAGGGCCGAAGCCAGTGTATCTCCGGCAAAGCCGCTATAGGCCGCACCATCGAAGGTAAAATCGAGCCGTTGCGCGCGGTCGATCTCGCCGCCTTGAGGCAATCGCACCGGGCCGGTCATGACGCCATCGGCCCCGATCTTGTCACCTCATGCGTCGCGGTATTTCGCTCGAGCTCGAACCAGCGGCCGCAGCCGGCGCTATGTATCCACAGTTCCTTGGCGTCACCCTTGGCATTGGTCCGGAAATAGAGATACTGCGCCCAT
>DATLIX010000019.1:0-6769 GCA_035539215.1 Dongiaceae bacterium
GGATGATTCATCCGCCACATCAGGAAACGCTGCTGCAGGATCGACAGCGTGTTGTTCCAGGCCCAGTAGATGACGAGGCCGGCCGGCATGCTGCCCAGCATGAAGGTGAAGACGATCGGCATCGCCGTCATCATCTTCGCCTGCACGGGATCCGGCGGCGTCGGGTTGAGGCGCTGCTGCATCCACATGGTGAAGCCCATGATCAGCGGCCAGATGCCGATCGAGAGGGTGTGGACGATGGGGCCGACCATCGGCACGGTCGCCAGATGCGAGACGTCGTAGGGCAGCAGGCCGAAGAGATTCATCCAGGAGGTCGGATCCGGCACGCTCAAATCGTGGATCCAGCCGAAGAACGGCGCCTGGCGCATCTCGATGGTGACGTAGAACACCTTGTAGAGCGAGAAGAAGACCGGGATCTGCACGAAGACCGGCAGGCAGCCCGCCGCAGGATTGACCTTCTCGCGCTTGTAGAGCGCCATCATCTCCTGATTGAGCTTCATCTTGTCGTCGCCG
This sequence comes from Dongiaceae bacterium, assembly GCA_035539215.1. Lineage (GTDB taxonomy): Bacteria > Pseudomonadota > Alphaproteobacteria > Dongiales > Dongiaceae > Dongia_B. Next base: position 514 of record DATLIX010000019.1, read on the forward strand.
AATTTCTCGCGCATCGCCGCGATCTGCGGCGTCAGCTGCTTCATCCGGTTCATCGACTTGTAGGATTTGTTGGCCAGCGGGAACATCAGGGTCTTGACGCAGATGGTCAGGATCATGATGGCGATGCCGAAATTGCCGACCGTCTTGTAGAGCCAGTCGAGCAGCAGCATCAGCGGCTTGGTGAAGAACCAGTACCAGCCGAAATCGATGGCGAGATCGAAGTTGCCGATCGCCTGGTTGTCGCGATAGGCGCGCAGCACGTTGACTTCCTTGGCGCCGGCGAACAGGCGCTGGGTGGTGCTGGCGCTCGCGCCCGGCGCGACCTCGCGTGCCTTGCCGGCATAATCGGCCTGGTAGGAATCGCTCTTCGGCTCATAGAAATAGTCGCCGGTGATCGGTTCCGCGTTATCGGCGATCTGCGCCACCAGCCAGTATTTGTCGGTGATGCCGGCCCAGCCGCCCGTACCGCTATAGGTCAGGATCGGGTTGGCAGGGTCTTCGGCCTGCTTGCGGACATTGGCATAGGACGGATCGCGCAAGCTGCCGCCCAGTTCGCCGATCATCCCCTCATGCAGCACATAGGTCTGGCTGGGATGGGCCGGGGTGCCGAAGCGCTTCACCCGGGCATAGGGACGCAAGGTCACGGCAGCGCCGCCTTTGTTCTCGACCGACTGGGTGACGGTGAACATGAAGTTCTCGTCGATCGCAAAGACGCGCTTGAAGGTCAGGCCCTGGCCATTGTCCCAGCTCAGGGTGACGTTCTTGCCCGGCGCCAGCGCCGTTCCGTCGGCCTGCCACAGCGTATCGGCGCCCGGCACGGGAATCTTCGCGTCATCGCTGGTCCAGCCGTAATCGGCATAATAGGCATTGGGCGCGCCATAGGGCGACAGCAGCGTCACCAGCGGGCCGTTGCGATCCGGCGTGTCGCGGTAATCCTTCAGCTCGAGATCGTCCAGGCGGCCGCCCTTGAGGGCGATCGAGCCCTTGAGGCGCGGGCTGTCGATGGCGACCCGCGGGCTGAGGGCGAGGGCGGCGGGACGATCCAGCTGCGGCGTCGCCGGTTCGGCGGGCACATTGGCCGCGGTGCTCTTGCCTTCGGCCTGCTGGCTCGCGGTCTGCGCCGCCTGCTGCTGGGCGATTTGCTGCTGCTGGCGCACGCGCGGCGCCTCGATGAAGAAGTTCCAACCGACCAGCACCGCAACGCTGAGCACAATGGCGAGAATCAGGTTCTTTTGTTCCATGACGATCCTAGTTTCGGCTGGTCTTCAGTTGGTCAACGAGGCCGTTCCGCTCAACAGAGCGAATGCGGCGCGTGATCGGCGTGACGGCAGGTCGGGGCGTGATGTCCGGCATCCGTCTGCGGTGCCACCACATCCGGTACCGGGTCGTAGCCGCTGCCGCCCCAGGGGTGACAGCGGGCGAGGCGAAGCAGGGTCAGCCAGGTGCCGCGCATCAGCCCGTGCCGCTCGACGGCCTCGACGGCATAGGCCGAGCAGGTGGGGTGATAGCGGCAGCTGGGTGGCAGCAGCGGCGAAATCGCCAGCTGGTAGAGACGGATCGGCAGGATAGCGATACGGCGCAGGCGCGTCATGTCTGGCGGTCCGGCTGATAGGCGCCCATCTTCTTGAGCCCGGTGGTGAGATCCTGCAGCAAGGCGGCGAAATCCCGGCTGACCGTTGCCTGGCGCGCGATCAGCACGATGTCATGGCCCGGCGCACCATGTCCGGCGACCACGATATCGACGGCCGCCCGCAGGCGCCGCTTGGCCCGGTTGCGCAGCACGGCATTGCCGACTTTGCGGCTGGCGGTGAAGCCGACCCGCATCGGTGCCGCGGCAGCCGATTCAATCGGAGACGGCTGGGCCGGAGACAGGTGGGCCGAAGACGGGAGAGATTGGGTTTCCGCGGATGGCGCCGGCGCGGCGGGAGCGCTGGGCGCGTCTGGCCTGCCATCGCGCGCGCGCAAAACATCAGCGCCACCTTTTCGGGTGGCGTTGACAGTCTCCGATCGACTGTGGCGGCAGACCTGCAAGATCAAGCCGGGGGCGACCCATTTACGGTTGGCCGCCGCGACTTGAAGGAATTCGGCCCGCCGCTTCAGGCGGCCGATCACCGGTCAATCCTTAGGCGCTGAGACGCTTGCGGCCCTTGGCGCGGCGCGAGGCAAGAACCTTGCGGCCACCAACAGTCGCCATGCGCGAACGGAAGCCATGACGGCGCTTGCGAACAAGCACGCTGGGCTGATAGGTGCGCTTCACGGTAAATCTCCACTCATTTCAGTATTTTGCGATTGCGGCGGGTGTATAAAGAAAGCCACCGCAGGAGTCAATTGCCGGGACCGGCCATCATGCCATTTCCCGGCCACAATCCTATCGCCTGGTATCCACTGTCCTGCAACCGATCCGGTCCCGGACTGGTGTTTGCAGAGGCTATTTTAGCCCGGCATTTGCCCAGGCGACGGAAATATTTCGTAACATATTGAAAGAACGGCCAAGTTTCACTAATTGACAGGCCTTGGGCGCGGCTGCTGCGGCAATGCGGGGAGGGCAGCCGACGGCATTCGGCGGCGCGGGAATTCCGCGGAACTGGGAGTCCGGCTACAACCGGCGGTAACCGCGGCCTAGCCGAGGTTTCGGCCGGCGTGGGGAGCCGTTGCGGGGTGTCGATCCGATGAAGAATGTTTTCCCATGACGCTTGTGCAACGCCGCTGCAACCGCAAGAATCATGGATCGGGAGTAAAATGCTGAGCCGGCGACGCAAGGGGAATTTCTCCCGGGACAGTGAGGTTTTACCCAGGCAATGAAGAAGCAGGATGTGACATTGCCGGGTTTCGGCCTGTCGGCGCGCGTGCTCGTTCTGACTGTCCTCTTCGTCATGGTCAGCGAGGTGCTGATCTATGCCCCGACCATCGCCCGCTTCCGCATGTCCTGGCTCGACAGCAAGTTGAGTTCCGCGCATCTGGCGATCATGGCGCTGGAGGCGCAGCCCAATTACATGATCGACCCGCAGCTTGAGCTGAAGCTGCTCGACCATGTCGGCGCCTATCTCGTCGCCCTGCACACCACCGACGGCAAGAACTTGATGCTGCGCGGCGCCTCGCCGCCGCTCATCGTCAACGCCACCATCGATCTCTCGGATCGCAGCTGGACCGACGATCTGGGCGATGCCATCGATACCCTGCGGCAGGGCGGCAAGCGCCTGCTGCGGGTCAAGGGCTACGCCGACCGGGCGCCCGATACCCAGGTGGAAATGGTGATCGACGAATGGCCCCTGCATCAGGCCATGATCGCCTATTCCTGGCGCGTGCTGGGGGTCTCCGTGGTGATCTCGCTGATCACCGCCAGCCTGATCTTCGCCGCCTTGCAATGGCTGATCATCCGCCCGATCAAGCGGGTCACCCGGCGCATCCTGCGCTTCCGCGACAATCCGGAAATCGCCGTCGATGATCAGGCGGTCTCGCGCCGCAGCGACGAGATCGGCGTGGTCGAGCGCGAACTGGTCGATATGGCGGCGCAGGTCCGGCAGGCCTTGCTGCAGCATGCCCGCCTCGCCGCCCTGGGCACCGCGGTCGGCAAGATCAATCACGATCTGCGCGGCATTCTGGCGACCGCCCGGCTGGTGGCCGATCGCATCGTCGAAAGCGACGATCCCGACGTGCGCAAGGCGGCGCCGGCCCTGGTCCGCTCGCTCGATCGCGCCGTCGATCTTTGTTCCGACACGCTGAATTTCACCCGCGAAGGTCCGCCCAAGCCGGAATTGAGCCAGTTCCCCCTGGCGGATCTCCACAGCGAGATCGGCGAAAGCCTGACCACGCAGCTCAATGGCAGCAATGCCTGGCTGGCGGAATTCCCCAGCGATTTCACCCTGACGGCGGATCGCGAACAGTTGTTCCGCATCATCCGCAACCTGGCGGAAAATGCCTTCCAGGCCGGCGCCCGCCAGGTCTGCCTCGCGGCCCGCCAGGACGATGGCCACACCCGTCTGGAAGTGCGTGACGACGGGCCGGGCCTGCCGCCGAAGGCATTGCAGAATCTCTTCGTGCCGTTCCGCGGTTCGGCGCGGGCCGGCGGCACCGGCCTCGGCCTGGCAATCGCGCGGGAGCTGCTGCGTGGTCAGGGCGGCGATCTCACCCTGCAGCGCAATGGCAGCGACGGCGCCACTTTTGCCCTCGATCTGCCGCGACGGCCGGGCCATATTGCCGCATGACCGCGATTGACCGGCAGACCGCTCATGCTCACCATTTCCCCCGAGACGCCGCAACAGCCGGATGTCGCCACGCTCTTCGCCTTATCGGAAGCCTATGCCGCGGCACTCTACCCGCCGGAGGACCGGCATATGGTCGATGCCGACTTTCTCGAAGCGCCGCATATCCGCTTCCTGGTGGCGCGCTGGCAGGGCAAGGCGGTGGGCTGTGGTGCCCTCGTCATCGGTGCCGGCGGCTTTGCCGAGCTGAAGCGGGTCGTGGTCGATCCGGAGGTCCGCGGCCGCGGCATCGGCCGGGCCCTGATGCAGGCGCTGGAGGCGGTCGCCAGGGCTGAGGGCATCCGGGTCATCCAGCTGGAAACCGGCCCCGACAGCGCGCCGGCCTTGCGCCTTTATCGTGCCTGCGGCTACCGCGAGCGGGGTCCCTTCGGTGCCTATCGCCCCAGCCCCTTCAGCCTTTTCATGGAGCGGGAACTGGCCTGAGCCGCCCGCCAAGTCACCTGACGGCCGGCTGTTGGCTCCGCCCCCTGTTGCCTCCCCTGTCGGATTTGGCCTATAAGATCGGCAACTTTTGAGATCGCCAGCAGATGGGGTGGATACAATGCAGGATCTTTCGCGGCTTGGGATGATGCTTTTGATCGCCGTCTTCGGCGTTGGCGCCCTGTTCGTGGCGGCCAACGGCCAGCACGGCCTGCCCTATTGGGGCGGCATTGCCTTCTTCATTTTCTGCATCCTGCTGCTGTTCAAGCTGATCGCCGTGCATGACGAGCATGCGCACTGAGCGCTGACATCGACAAATCGGCCGCAAGGCCAAAGCGAACGGGCGCCCCAGGGCGCCCGTTTCTTTTGCCCCGTTTCTGTCGATTTGCTCAGTCGAGCTGCAGGGTCAGGGCCTTGAGGTAGGCGCTTTCCGGCAGCGAGGGATGCACCGGGTGGTCGGGCGCCGCGAAGGTCTGGAACAGGATGCGTCCCTGGCGGCCGATGTCATTGAGCCCGCGCGCCACCTGTGCGCCGAATTCATCGACCGGCATGTTATGCGAGCAGGAAGCGATGAAGAGAATGCCGCCCGGCGCCACCCGCCCCGCGGCCAGCCGCGCCAGCTTGCGATAACCCCGGGCCCCCTGGTTGAAATCTTTCTTGGATTTGACGAAGGCAGGCGGATCGGCCACCACGACGTCGTAAGTGGGCTTGTTGGCTGCCGCCTCCAGGAACTCGAAGACCTCGGCCTTCTCCGTGCCAAGGCGGGCGCCGACGCCATTCTGTTCGGCCGCCGCCGTCGCCGTGCGCAGGGCCAGATCAGAGCGGTCCACGGCCAGGACCGAGGCCGCGCCGGCGAGCGCCGATTGAATGGAGAAGCCGCCCATATAGCTGTAGAGGTCGAGCACCCGGCGATCCTTGGCAAAACGCGCCACCAGGGCGCGGTTGTCGCGCTGGTCGAAGAACCAGCCGGTCTTCTGTCCCTCGCGCGGATCGGCGAGGAATGTCGCCTGATATTCCACCACCGGGACCGGCCCGTCGATCTCGCCCTTCAACATGCGGCTATAGGCCGGCAGCCCCTCCATCTCGCGTGACGGCCCGTCGCCGCGCATGAGGATGGCTTTGGGCGCGATCAGGCTGTCGAGGGCCTCGGCCAATGGCTCCGCCAGCCGCTCCATGCCCGCACCGGCGGCCTGGATGACGAGAGTGTCGCCATAACGATCGATCACCGCACCCGGCAGGCCATCGGCCTCGGCATGGGCGAGCCGGTAATGCGGCACGCCGATCAGGCGCTGGCGCAGGTCCAGCGCACGCTGCAGCCGCTGGCGCAGGAACGCGGTATCGATCTTGGCCTGCGGGTCGCGGCTCAGTAGGCGGGCGCTGATCAGCGGCTTCGGGTTGAAGAGCGCGGTGCCGAGCTGCTTGCCGTCGCTCCGGAGCACGGTGACGACGATGCCCGGCGTCAGGGCCTTCGTCTCCGGCGTCATGTCGATCTCGTTGGAATAGATCCAGGGATGACCGGTCAACAGGCGTCGGTCGCCACCGGGTTTCAGGCGCAGCACGGCGCGATCAGTCAT
>DATLIX010000020.1:0-15437 GCA_035539215.1 Dongiaceae bacterium
GCATCAGGAAGACTACGACTTCTTCCGCAAGAAGGAAGGCAAGGTCTATCTGCGCGATCGCCTGAAGCGGATCTGGCTGAATGACGATTTGCAATCCTTCACGCCCTTGCGTTTCATGCCGCCGGAACTGATGGGCTATCAGGGCCGCTCGCTGGTGATTGATCCCGATGTCTTTGCCGTCGGCGATGTCTGCGAACTGCTCAACCGCGACATGCAGGGCCGTGCCGTGCTGTGCCGCAGCCGCGGCGCGCGCAAGGCGCATGCGACCAGTGTGATGCTGCTCGACAATGCCAAGCTGAAGCATTGGCAGGTCGAGAAGCAGTTCAACCAGATGTTCGACTTCACACTCGATTACATCGACTGGACCAGCCTTGCCCTCGAACAGCAGGATACGATCGGCCGGCTGGAGAATGAGTGGAACGATTTCGATCGCCTCAGCCCGGCGACCAAGATGATCCACAATACGCGGCGCAAGACCCAGCCCTGGAAGACCGGATTGAAGGTGGACTTCTCGCCGGTCGACCGCGTCTATTTCTTCCCGCCCTGGGCCTGGCTGATGCAGGCGCGACGCAAGCTGTTCGGCGATTACGGCCTGCTCGGCCACTACCAGCCGCATCCCGATCCCAACCAGGAACGTTTCTTCTTTGGCTTGGTGCGCGAATGCCTGGAGAAAGGCATCATCACCGAGGCGCAGGTGCGCGACGAGATGAAGCACAATCATGTCCGCCACGATGCCCTCGAAGTGGCGCGCCGGGCGCCGATCTCGGTGACCGGGTCGGCAGCCGCCGCCTGAGGCAGCGGCGGATTTCCATTAAGCGGACGGTGCGCGGCAGCCGCGCACCGTCTTTTTTTTGCGGCAAACGGCAAACGCCGGCTCTATTCAATCTGATCGAGGGCGATTCACGTTTTAAGCGGAAGCCAATCCGCTTCCCCTTAAAACGATCGTGCGCTAGCGCCTGCGAGCCGGATCGAACAATTGTTGCACGCGGGCGGCGGCGGCTGCGAGATCGGTCGAAGGTGCCGGCTGCGGCGCCGTATCCTGATCGTCCAGCCAGCCGATGCGGCCGCTGGCCGCCAGAGCGAGCAGGATCTTGCGCACGTCGCGGCGGATGCGGCGCGGCAGACCATGTGCGATCAGCCAATGCAGCAGGCGCTTGGCCCGGAAGGACGGCAGCTCTTCGCCGTTTGCCGCCGCGACGCCGCTGCCCGATGGCTGCGGCGCTGCCGCACGCATCCGCGTCCAGCCATAGCCGAGATCGAAGACATAGACCGCTTTGCCGGTGGCACAGGCCTCCGCCACCATCGACATGCTGTCGCCGGTCACGATCAATGTATCCGCCACGGCGAGAAAGCCGAGATAGGGATTGCTGTCCGGCTCCGGGCTCCAGCGATAGAACTGGCACGGCACATCGATCGCCGCCTGCAATGCCGCCGCGGCTTCCGGCTTGGTGCGCGGGCTGGTGGCGACCAGCAGGCTGCCACCGCGCCGGCGGGCAAAATCGCTGGCCTGGCGGGCCAAGCGGCGGGCCATCGGCGCGTCGAACACATAGGGGGGACTGTCGCCGCCGACCAGAACGGCGATGCGCGGCTGCGGCAAGGCGGCGATGCCGCCCTGCCAGCGCGCGCCGGCCGCCTGCAGCCGTGCCGGTGTGACGCCGTGTAGCGGCAGATCGATCTGCAGCACGTTGGGCAACGGCGGCACGTTGTATTGCGGCGTGGTGACGACGAGGTCGAAAGCCGCGACTTTCGACCACGGCCGACCGAGATGCACGACGACCGTGCGCTCCTCGTTCTGCTCTTTGATCCAGCGCGCGACCGGTTCGTTGCGCCGGCCTGCGGTGATGACGAGATCGGGCCAGGGGGGAGCGAGCTGGTCGGAGCGGCGGCGATCGAGGCCGGCCAGCCTCATCCCCAGCAGGATGTTGGTGACGAATTCATAGGGCCGATAGGCCAGCCGCTTGATCTCGAACGGCCAGCCGAGCGCCTCCGCAAGCGCCACCATCTGCGCCTTGTCGCCGGCGCGAAATCCCGTCAACAGCCAGACCCGTGGCACTGCCTTGTCGGAAACGGGCTTCTCTTCGCTCACCATGCCGCCGCTTGTTTGAATGCCATTGCCATCGGCCCGAATACCGCTAATGCCGTCCTCGCAGGACGCCGGGTGTCGCGCCGCGACGCCTCATTGAACCAGCGCCGGTGACCGGTCAAGCCGTTTGTCCCGTGGCCCGCCGCCGGCGTCTCCGCTTCAAGGCTTCGCCTGGCCGGTCACCTGGCGCAAATGCTTCCACACGACATCGCTGACGGCGGCCACCGGCGCGCCTTGCAGGACCGGATCCGGCGCGCCGGTCAGCAGCAGGTTGACGGTGCGGTCATAGGTGTCGGCATCCAGCAGGCCGATCTTGTAATGCGCGGCATCGACCAAGCCGTCGACCGCATCGAGACTGGTCTTCAAGGTGGCGAGATCGCCGGCATCGGGGTTGCCCGTTCCCTTTGCTGTCGCCGTGGCGCCGGCGGGAGCGGCGTCGCCCGGGGTGTTGGCGCGCAGCAGGCGCAGGGCCGCGCCTCGATCGTCATGCAGTTTCTGCCAGCCGCGGATGCTGGCAGCGAGGAAGCGCGCGAGGAGGTCGAGGCGATCCTTGTCGCTGAGATCCTTGGTGCGGGCATAAAGCCCGTCTTCCAGCGTGCCGACGCCGAGCTCTTCGTAGCGGAAGACCATCCTGCTGTTGGGTGCAATGCCGCCGGCCCGCATCTGGCGCGGCGCCAGATAGCTGGTGGAGGTCACGCAATCGAGCCGCGCATCGCCCAGCGCCTGGGAAACGCGGCTCTGGCGCAGCACGGTGACGCCGTCCTCTTCGCCGAAGGTGCTGATGTTCAGCTGGCTCATCCAGGCATAGAAGGAACTCTCCTCGCCGCCGAACCAGACCCCGATCGTGGTGCCGTGCAGGTCGGCCGGCTTGGCGATCGGCGGCCGGCAGTAGAGACCGAGGCTGCTATGCTGGAAGAATTGCGCAACATGCTGGAGGGCGATGCCGCCTTGATGCAGCTGCAGCGCCACCGGCATCAGATCGACCGCCAGATCGGCTTTGCCGTCCGCCAGCAGCCGGCTCGGCGATTGTGCCGGATCGGTGATGAAGTCGACCGCAAGGCCATTGTTCCGGAAATAGCCCTGGTCCTCGGCCAGATAGAAACCGATGGTGCGGGGGTCGAGGCCCTCCGGCAGGGCGACGGTCAGGTGACGCGGCGCGGCATCGCCTGCTGCCGGATTTCCTGCTGCCGGATTCCCTGCACCGGTATTGCCCGAGGCGGGATTGCCGCTGATCGTTCCGCCGGCATTGCCGGCAACGGCGACATCGCAAGGCAGGGCACCGAGCAGCGCGAGGGCAAGACCGATCACGCGGGTGCCGGGTTTGCTGATGAGGCCATGCCGGCCGCGCCGCAGGACATGACATATCGGCGGCGGCACGCGCAGGCGGCTTGACAGGCAGGGGGCTGCCGGGCTTTGACAGGGCGCATGGTCATCCGGCTTGCGGCCCGCCGAATTCCGGCGCCGCCGGCAAAGGAGTGTCATTCTTGACTGCCTCATCTTGGAAACGACGGCAGACTACAGACGGCAATCAATTGGTCAAGGCAAGGCGATGCGACGCCGGAAAGTGGCGTATCGATGAAAGGCGAGGGGATGGTGGTGGCGGAAGAGCGGCAACAGGCTGACGCGGCCGGGGCGCCGTCGGCTCTTTCGATCATCGGCGCCGGCGCCTGGGGCACGGCACTCGCCGTGCTCTGCTGCCGGGCCGGATTGGCGACCAAGCTCTACGCCCGCCGCCCGGAACAGGTCATCGCGCTGCGGCAGCAGCGCGAGAACAGCCGCTATCTGCCGCGCATCGAGCTGCCGCCCGAGCTGGTGATCAGCGATGATCTGGGCGAAGCGCTGCGAACCGCCGCGCTGGTCCTCTACGCCCAGCCGGCGCAGCATTTCCGCGATTTCTGCCGCGCGGCCAAACCGCATCTTGCCGCGACCGCGGCGCTCGTCATCTGCGCCAAGGGGATCGAGCTCGGCAGCGGCCGGCTGCTGACGGAAATCGCCGCCGAGGAATTGCCGGGCCAGCCGGTCGCGGTTCTGTCGGGTCCCAGTTTTGCGACCGAGGCCGCGCTCGGCCTGCCGACCGCCGTCGCCATCGCCACCCAATCGCCCGGTCTCGCCGAACGTCTGATGGCGGCACTCAGCCAGGGCGGCTTTCGGCCTTACGGGGCCACCGATCCGATCGGTGTCGAAGTGGCGGGGGCGACGAAGAATGTTCTCGCCATCGCCTGCGGCATCGTCATCGGTCGTGGCCTTGGCGAAAATGCCCGGGCGGCCCTGATCACCCGCGGCATTGCCGAGGTCACCCGGCTTGCCGTGGCGAAGGGCGGCAAGGCCGAGACGATGATGGGTCTGGCCGGCTTCGGCGATCTCATCCTGACCTGCTGCAGCAGCAAATCGCGCAACACCTCGCTCGGCCAGGAACTGGGCGCCGGTCGCGAGCTCGCCCAAATTCTCGCCCACCGCCATACCGTGGCCGAAGGCGTGACCACGGCGCCCGCCTTGCGGCGCCTTGCCGACGATCTCGGGATCGATATGCCGATCTGCAGTGCCGTGGATCAGATCCTGCGCGGCGAGACCACGGTCGACGACGCGGTTCAGGCGCTCCTCGCGCGGCCGCTGAAGCGCGAATCCTGACGGCGATTTCGGCTGCCGCTGGCCTTCCTGTGGCCGGGCAGGGGCACTCCCGAGGACCCGTCGCCGCCGGCGACTCGGCGCGGCGGCAACTCCCGAAAGCAGAATGCGGCTTTGCCTCGTTGGCCCCTGGCCGCCGCGGGGAAGAAATCATTAACTGATTATTTTAAAACAAAAAAGATTCCCCGGCTCGATGCCATTTTTCTCTCTGGTTAAAAATGTTTCAATAGGGTAAAGTTTCTCCAAGGCCCTGAAGGGTCAAAAAAGAAGACTGTCTGGAGGAATGGGTGATTGTGCGGATCGCTTCCATCCTGGGAATCGAACTGCAATCACCCCAATAAGGGGGAGCCAAATGGCAAAGGATATGCAGTCCCGCATCGACGCCATGTTCCGGCGCGATAAATTGTGGGCCTTTGGTTTTGTCGTTGTGCTTTGGGCCACGTTGGCCTTCGTGTTTTTCAGCATCAATCCGCTTATTCCCGACGCGATGATGCGGGTAGTGATCGGCGTCGCCGCCGTCATCCTGGGCCTATTCAACACGGCCTCGATCACGGCGATGATCTCGCATTACAGCCACGACAAGAATTTCATTTACGAACTCGATATCCGCCATCTCGATGACGCCCATAAGGGGCATTGAGCCGGCGTGACGTGACCGCCCGGGCGTTCCCGGGCGAGGGTGACGTATTCATTGACGGCGTGTGCGGTCGGGGATTCCGGCTGCAGCAGATGCCGCGTGCCGTCGCGATTGGGAGGGAAAATGGCTCGCCAAAAATATCAACCACCGCAGCAAAGCGTTCTCGGCCAGATCATCGATGCAGCCCTGGTGCTGATCGCCGTCTTTCTGGCCCTGTGGGTGCCGCTGGCGCTCAATCTCGCCGGTGCGGCCACCCGCACCATCCTGCCGGCCGGCGTCACGCAGCAGACTGCGGCCGACGGCACCGTCACCTTTCCGGGTGCTACCTGGGAGAATCTCGGCCAGAACGCGGTGATGCAAAAGCAGTGGGAAGCGCTGGGCTATGACGTCAACGCGGCGGCGGCACTGATCACGCAGTGGTTCGACTACAGCTTCAGCTGGACCATGCTGGTGCTCACCACCATCGCCGTGGTCGGCTATTTCGGCTTCCTGCTGGCCTATTCCGAGAAGGAATACAAAGAAGTCATCGCCGAAAAATTCGACTGATCACGCCATCAAGCGCGACTGCGCGGCCAGGGGATCGCAACGCCGTCCGGGCGGAGGAGGATAAATGGATTTCTGGGACATTCTGCAATATGGCGCCTGGGGGGCGGCCGGCTTGCTGGTTTTATGGATGGTGCTCGATGCGACCCGCGTCAGCCGCCGCTTCAGCGAAGATGTGCTGACCAGCTCGCAGGAGGGCATCGACGAGCTTGCCCTGCAGCAAGAACAGCATAAGGCGGGGAGATAGCAATGTCGGATGTCGCCCTGGGCCAATCCGCGCCCTCTGTCATCAATCTCAAGAAAGTCCTGGGGCCGGCGCATGTCTGGGCGCTCGGCGTCGGCATCGTTCTGGTCGGCGAGTTCATGGGCTGGAACTATTCGGTCGCCAAAGGCGGCGCTTATGGCTCGCTGATCGCCTGCTTCGTCATGGGGCTGCTTTACACCTGCGTCGCCATGATCGATTCCGAGATCACCTCGACGGTGGCTGCGGCGGGCGGACAATATGCGCAGGCCAAGCACACGACCGGCCCGCTGATGGCTTTCAATGTCGGCCTCTATCTGGTGATGGCCTATACCATGCTGGAAGCGGCCGACGTGCTGGTGATCGGCGATCTGGTTCATGCCGGCGCGCTGGAGCTGGGGCGCGACAATGTCGATCCGCATCCCTTCGTCTTCCTGGCCGTGGCGGTCCTTGCCTTTCTCAATTACCGCGGCGTCTTCATGGCCCTGTCGGTCAATTTCCTGATCACCGCCATCGCTTTCGTCTCGATCATCATTCTGTGGATCGGCGTGCATCCCTTCGCGCCCGGCGAGATCACCCAGCACCAGCAGATGCTGGCGATCCAGCCCTTGCCGGAACTCTCCCACGTGCCCGGCCTGCCTTACGGCTGGCTCGGCGTGCTGGCCTCGTTCCAGTTCGGCATCTGGTACTATCTCGGCATCGAGGGGACCTGCCAGGCGGCGGAGGAAGTGCGCTCGGCCGGCCGTTCGCTGCCGCTCGGCACCATGACCGGCATGATCACCCTGCTGATCGCGGCGGCGCTCACCTGGTGGATCTGCGCCGGCATGCTGCCCTGGGATTATCTCGGCCAGGCCCTGGCGCCGCTCTATGATGCGTCGAAGATGAGCGGCAGCCTCTTCCTGCATATCCTGCTGTGGGTGGCCACGGTGTTTTCCGCCGTCGCCTCGGCCAATGGCTGCATCAATGACGCCTCGCGCGCCTGGTTCTCGATGGGCCGCGACCGTTACCTGCCGCAGTGGTTCTCGGCGGTGCACCCGACCTATCGCACGCCGTACCGCTCGATCCTGTTCCTCATTCCGATCGCCGTTGCCTTCGGCTTCACCGGATTGCTGGCGCAGACCATCACCTTCTCGATCCTCTCCGGCCTGCTCGGCTATACCTTCATGCCGATCAACGTCATGAAGTTCCGCCGCAAATGGCCGCTGGGATCGATCAAGCGCGGCTACGTGCATCCCTGGCACCCGATCCCGGCCCTGACGCTCTTCATCCTCTGCGTCGCGACCCTGTTTGCCGTCTTCCTCGGCTTCGGTTCGCAACTGCTGGCGATGATGGGCTTCTATATCCTGGCCTCGATCTGGTTCGCCTTCCACCGCTACAAATTCGTCAAACGCGGCGACCAGTTCACCATGTCCTGGCCGCGGCCCCGGAACTATTGACGATACGGGGCGAGGACGGCCGGATCGCGACAGTGATCCGGCCGTCTCGCGCGACCGCCGGAGTTTCGTTAAAATGCAATGAGTTTCCGGCGGCGTTGGTAACGACCCGTTAATACCGATCGGTGGAAACTATTCCCGATCGGTATTTTTTCATGAGTCGGATTCCGGCTCTTTGCAGAGAGAACAGCGATGACTACCGGCCTACTTTGCGCCACCGACGGATCGCCGATTTCCGAGAAGGCGGTGATTTTTGCGGTCGAACTGGCGACCAAGCTGCAGCAGCGGTTGACCTTCGCCACGGTCATTCTCGCCGCCGGCGAAGACATGCCGCCGCTCATCTGGGACGAGCAGCGCATCATGGCCAAGGATCTGCCGCCCGACCGGGAATTGCTGGCGGCGCTCAATATCGCCGTCCGCAATGGCCTGCAGCGTCTGACCTGCGTTCGCCTGCATGGCCAGCCGCCGGCGGCGGTCATCGTCAATTACGCGGAAAAGAACAACTATCATCACATCATCGCCGGCTCGGCGGGCTTGACCGGCGCCAAGCGCCTGCTGCTGGGTTCGGTTGCGGCCGATATCGTCTCCCTGGCGCATTGCCCGGTAACCATCGTACGATGAAAGTCATTGCTGGTTGAGACGGACCGGCGCGCATGATCCTGCACAATGCCATCCTGGTTCTGCTCGTGGCGGCGGCGATTGCCGCCCTCGTCTTCATCTATCGCCGCGATCAGCGGCGGCTGCGGGCGCGGCGCAGCCAGCTGTTCAAAGCCTGCCGCGATCTGTTTGAAGATGTCGCCGAACGCCAGGACGGGCTCGGCTATCCGATCCTGACCGGGCGCTATCGCGGCCAGCGCTTCCACATCGACGTCGTGATCGATCATATCGCCGTGCGCAAGGTGCCCAGCCTGTGGCTGCGCGTCTCGCTGCTCGCCGAACGGCCGCATCTCGCCACACTCGATATCCTGATGCGTGCGCAGAATGTCGAATTCTATTCGCCGGCCAACGATCTGCCGCACCGTATCGCGGTGCCGGAGGGTTGGCCCGCGGAGGCGGCGCTGCATACCGACGATCCCGATCATGTGTTGCCAACGCAGGTGATCACGCCGCATCTCGATTTCTTCCGCCAGCCGCAGGCCAAGGAGATGCTGATCACGCCGAAGGGGCTGCGCCTCGTCTATCAGGCAAGCCAGGCCGACAAGCTGCACTACCAGGTCCTGCGCCAGGCGAATTTCGACCTGCCGGTGCTCGCCCCCGATCTGCTGCGCGACCTGCTGGACCGGCTGATCGCCCTGCATCTGGCGCTCGAGGCAATGCCGCTTGCTGCCAAAGCGACCTGATGTGTCGATCTCAGCGCAAGCGTTGCCGCATCTTTGCGCCTTTGCCGAATGCCAAAGTTTGCGCTGGCACGCTGTGACAAATTCGCACATCATGATGCGCTGTTGGGCCTGAGATTCGCGGGGAGATGCGGATCCAGGCGGCGCGCATGACAATGAACAGGTGATAAGCCAGATTGATGTCGGATCAGCGCGCCCATCGTCGGCCTCCCAAGCCGCCTTTCCATCCCTATTTGGTCCTCGGCATCGCCGTGGTTCTGCCCGGCGTCGGTCAGGTGATCAACAATCAGCCCAATCGCGGCCTGCTCTTCCTGTTCACCATGATTGCCCTCGGCTACGTCACCTATCATCTGTCGACGCCTGAGATATCCCTGGTCGGCCGCTATGCCGGCGGGCTCTTCATGTATGCCTTGTCCTTGATGGATGCCTATAAGTGGGCGCGGATCAGATGGGTGATTTTCCACCAGCCGCCCCCGTCACAACCTACCGCCACGCTGCAGAAGGCGGAGGAAAACGCGGCCCGGGAGGCGGAACGGCCCTAGTCGCTGATGAACGGTGACGCGCTATCGCCGCCTTGCCCCTGGCTTTGGGCCGTGGCAGCGCCACCCCCCTCACCGCCAACTGGATCTTCAGCCAGGGCCAAGCGGGCGGTTAATATTCCGTGGCACCGGCCTGCCCTCGCGGCAGCTCGGCGACCGCCCCTCGGGCCGCTTCCGGCGGCTATCCGAAACGTGATCCACCCGCTCTTGAAAAGCCGAACCCCCTGCTTACTTCTCCTCGTGAAGTGGCTGGGCTAGCAGCGTCTTTTCGTGGGATTTTTTATTTACCCCGCGAAATTTTTTCTGTATGGTCCCGCGCACTCGCAACAACTGTTGAGCGACACGATGTCCGCAACCCGTCTTCGACGACGATCCATGCGCCGCCTGCTGGGCAGCAGTGGAATCGGCTGTGAACGAGACGGCGGGGCGGCCACGGTTTAGGCCCAGGTTCCCGACGGAGCGCCAGCCGACCCACACGGCAGGCGGACCTTCAGCTCCACGCTACTGACGCAAGCTTTACGCTTCGACGCATAGGGAACCTAGATCAATGTACATTCTGAAGCCCGAAACCCCTGACCTCGCCCCGGCCGTCGAGCAGCTGCTCGACACAGTTTTCGGTCCGGGGCGCCAAGACAAAGCTTCCTACCAGTATCGCGCCGGCGTGCAGCCGGTCGGCGAACTGTCCTGGACCGCCTATGCCGATGACCGGCTGGTCGGCACCATCCGCTATTGGCCGATCGTGGTCGGCGATGCCGGCCTGCAGGCGCTGTTGCTCGGGCCGCTCGGCATCGATCAGGAATTCGCGGGGCGCGGCATCGGCCGGGCGCTGACCTTCAAGACCTTGGAACTGGCGGCCGGCCTCGGCTACGGCCTGGTGCTGCTGGTCGGCGACGTCGATTATTACAAGCGCTTCGGCTTCGTGCCGGCGACGCCCTACGGCTTCGTCATGCCGGGCGAGAAGCGGCCGGAACGGCTGCAGGTCGCGGCCCTGCGCGAGAACATGCTGGATCCCGCCCGCCCGCTGCTGTCCGGCGGCGAGATCCATCACATCGACAGCACCGATGCCAAGCTGCTGACCACGGCGGCGATGGTGGGTGCCACGCTGACCGGTGCGCGCCGCGCCCGGAGGGTACATCGTCCCGCCAACAGCAACCGGCGACGAATCGCCAGCTGAGGACAGCCGCGCGAAGCGGCCGGCCTCCGGCGAGTGACCGGAGAGGCTGAGAGCGTCCAAGGGTAACTGGGTCCAAGCGTAACGGGAAGAGTCGGCGGAAACCGCCGGCTCTTTTCGTTTCGGCCAGGTGCTTCAGACCGCGTCCTCGCCGTCGAGGAACAGCCGATAGGCGGGATTGTCGGTCTCGTCCCAATAGGGATAGCCGAGCGCCTCCAGCGAGCGGGCGAACAAGGCGCGGCCCGGTTCAGGCACCTGGATGCCGGCCAGCACCCGGCCGAAATCGGCGCCATGGTTGCGATAATGGAAAAGCGAGATGTTCCAGCCGGGCTGCAGCGCTTCCAGGAATTGCAGCAGGGCGCCCGGCCGCTCGGGAAACTGGAAGCGATAGATCAGCTCGTCGCCGAGACGGCTGGCGCGGCCGCCGACCATGTAGCGGATATGCAGCTTGGCGACCTCGTTGTCAGTCATGTCGACGACGGGATGGCCGGCCTCGCGCAGCAGGGCGATGATCTGCTGCTTCTCCGTCTCGCCCTGTTTCAATTTGACGCCGACGAAGATGCGGGCCGGCTGGCCATGGGCATAGCGGTAATTGAATTCGGTGATGGCGCGGTCGCCGAGCAGGCGGATGAAGGCGCGATAGCTGCCGGGCGCTTCGGGGATGGTGACCGCCAGCAGCGCTTCGCCGCGCTCGCCGATCTCGGCCCGCTCGGAGACATGGCGCAGCCGGTCGAAATTGATATTGGCGCCGGAATTGATGGCGATCAGCGGCGCGGCGGGGGCGATACCCTCGCCGACATGGCGCCGCAGGCCGGCCAAGGCCAGGGCGCCGGCCGGCTCGGCGATCGCGCGGGTGTCGTCGAAGATGTCCTTGATGGCGGCGCAGATCTCATCGGTGGTGACCATGACGATGCCATCGAGCATGGCGCGGCAGAGGCGATAGGTCTCCGCGCCGACCCGCCGCACGGCAACGCCATCGGCAAAGAGGCCGACCTGATCCAGGGTCACCGGACCGCCCGCCGCGAAAGCCGCCTGCATGCCGGCGGCATCCGCCGGCTCGACGCCGAAAACCCTGATGTCGGGCCGCAGGAATTTCACGTAGGTGGCGATGCCGGCCGCCAGGCCGCCGCCGCCGATCGGCACATAGATGGCGCCGGTCCCGGCCGGCATCTGCCGCAGCAGCTCCACGCCGATCGTGCCCTGGCCGGCGATGACATCCGGGTCATCGAAGGGATGGACGAAGACCAGGCCGTCGCGCGCGGCAAGGGCCTCGGCATGGCCGCGCGCCTCGTCGAAGCCGTCGCCATGCAGCACCACTTCGCCGCCGAAGCGGCGCACCGATTCCACCTTGATGCTGGGTGTGGTGGTCGGCATGACGATGACCGCGCGGAGGCCGAGGCGCGCGGCCGACAAGGCGACGCCCTGGGCATGGTTGCCGGCCGAGGCGCAGATCACGCCGCGGGCGCGTTCGGCCGCGGACAAGGCCGCGATCTTGTTATGGGCGCCGCGGATCTTGAAGGAAAAGACCGGTTGCAGGTCCTCCCGCTTCAGCCAGACCTCGACGCCGAGCCGCGCCGAGAGCTGGCGCATCGGATCAAGCGGTGTTTCCTCGGCAACTTCGTAGACCGCCGAGGTCAATATGCGTCGAATATACTCTTGCATCTGTGATCGTTCCGTCCTTGCCGGCATCCGGCTCCCTAGGGTTCTAGAGGGCGTCGGCCCCGGAGGGAAGCGGATTGCCGTCTCGCGCCGGAGCCGGGCTTCGGTCCTCGCCGTATTTCCGGATTGCGAGGATGGCGATCAGGCCCGCCGCGCCGCGCCGGCTTGGCCGGTCGCCGCGGCCTCAAGGCGCGTCGTCGACATAGCGCTTGCGATATTCGGCGGGCGTCACGCCGACATGCCGCACGAAGGCGCGGCGCAGCATGTCGGCATTGGCGAAGCCGCTTTGCGTGGCGACCTGCTTCGGCACGCCCTGGCGGGTTTCCAGCAGCCGACGCGCCGCCGCCACCCGGGCCGCCTCGACCCAGGCTGCGGGCGTGATGCCGACTTCCTTGCGGAAAACCCGGGCGAAGTGGCGCGGGCTGAGGCCCACCCGGGCCGCCAGGCTGGCGAGATCGTGCTGCAGCGCCGGGTTGGCGGCAACGAAGCGCTGCAGCTCCTGCAGCGCCGACCGCCCTGCCGGCAGCGTGGCACCCTTGCGGCTGAACTGCAGCTGCCCGCCGGGGCGCTTGAAGAACATCACCAGCTGGCTCGCCACATTCTTGGCGACCTCCTGTCCCAGATCTTCCTCGATCAGGGAGAGCGAGAGATCGAGCCCGGCGGTAACGCCGGCCGCGGTGCGCAGCTTGCCGTCGCGCACATGGATGGCGTCCTTGGCGACCGTGACATTCGGATAGGCTGCGGCCAGGCGGTCGGCGACCGACCAATGCGTCGTCACATGCTTGTTTTCCAGCAAGCCGGCGGCGGCGAGAAAGAAGGCACCGGTACAGACCGAGCCATAGCGCCGGCTGAGCCGCGCATTCTTTTGCAGCCAGGCAATGACGGCCGGGTCGGGATTCATTTCCGCGGCGTTCGGGCAGCCGGCGACCAGCAGCGTGTCGATTTTCTCCTTCAGCGGATCGTCGATGACCTGATCGGGCAGCAGCCGCGTGCCCGAGGACGTGAGAAGCGGACCGGGCGCCGTCGCCACGACCGCCAGGCGATAGGCTTGATTGCCCGCCTGCAGATTGGCCTCAGCGAAAACATCCAAAGGGCCTGAGACATCGAGAAGCTGAACGCCCGGCAAGGCAAGAATCGCGACGGTTTTGGTCATCGTCTGCGCGTCCCCGGTCGTGGCCATTGGCGACGCATAATGACCGAATCCGGCGCCCAGGGTCAATTGAAGGCGCCTCCCGCCCTGCTTAGGCTCTCAGCCTCGCAACGCGAAAAGACGTGATTGCCGGATTGGATCGCCGCCGGGCTAGGAATTTCGGCCAGATGAACCGCTGGCCTGGCTGCCTGGGATGTCTGCCCCCGGATCGTCTGCCTCCGGCATCGTCCGCCTCCGGCATCGTCTGTCTTGCGTCGCGTGCTCGATGCTCACCGCGAAACCTTTTGATCAGAACGACGGAAGAGCGCGGTCGATAACAATTGCCCGCCGTCTCAACGCAATGGAGATTGGAACCATGTCGACAGAAAAGATTTTCACCAGTGCTACCGGCGCCCCTGTGGCCGACAACACCAATATCATGACCGCGGGCCCGCGCGGCCCTGCCTTGCTTCAGGATATCTGGCTGGTCGAAAAGCTTGCCCATTTCGATCGCGAGGTGATCCCCGAGCGCCGCATGCATGCCAAGGGCTGGGGTGCCTACGGGACCTTCCGCGTGACCCATGACATCAGCCGCTATACCAAGGCAAAGATCTTCAGCCGGGTCGGCAAGGAGACCCCGATGTTCGCCCGCTTCTCCAGCGTTGCCGGCGAACGCGGCGCGGCCGACGCGGAACGCGACATCCACGGCTTCGCCGTTAAATTCTATACCGAGGAGGGAAACTGGGACATCGTCGGCAACAACACGCCGGTCTTCTTCTTCCGCGATCCGCTGCGGTTCTCCGACCTCAACCACGCGATCAAGCGCGATCCGCGCACCGGCCTGCGCAGCGTCGACAATAACTGGGACTTCTGGACCTCGCTGCCGGAGGCCCTGCATCAGGTCACCATCGTCATGACCGATCGCGGCATTCCCCAAAGCTTCCGCCATATGCATGGCTTTGGCAGCCACACCTTTGCGATGATCAACGCCGTGCAGGAGCGTGTCTGGGTCAAGTTCCATTTCCGCACCCAGCAGGGCATCGTGAACCTCACCGATGCGGAAGCCGAATCCGTTGTCGCGAAGGACCGCGAAAGCTATGGCCGCGATTTGCTGACGGCGATCGACGGCGGCGATTTCCCGCGCTGGACGCTGTTCATTCAGGTGATGACGGAGGCCCAGGCCAAGACCTACAAGCACAATCCCTTCGATCTCACCAAGGTATGGTCCAAGAAGGACTACCCGCTGATCGAGGTCGGCGTGATGGAGCTCAACCGTTATCCCGACAACTATTTCGCGGAAGTCGAACAAGCCGCCTTCTCGCCCGCGAATATCGTCCCGGGTATCGGCTTTTCGCCGGACAAGATGCTGCAGGCACGTCTGTTCTCCTATGGCGATGCCCAGCGCTACCGGCTCGGCGTCAATTTCAACCATATCCCGGTCAACGCGCCGCAATGTCCGTTCCACAGCTATCATCGCGATGGCCGGATGCGGACGGACGGCAATCTGGGCGGTACGCTCAGCTATCACCCCAACAGCGCCGGGCTCTGGGCGAACCAGCCGGAATTCGCGGAGCCGCCGCTGTCCGTCGAGGGCAATGCGGATCATTGGGACCACCGGGTCGACGACGACCACTGGGAACAGCCGGGCAATCTCTTCAGGCTGCTGACGCCCGACAAGCAGAAGCTGCTGTTTGAAAATACGGCGCGCGCCATCGGCGGTGCGGCCAAGCATATCCAGGAGCGGCATATCGCC
Organism: Dongiaceae bacterium; assembly: GCA_035539215.1. Classification (GTDB taxonomy): domain Bacteria; phylum Pseudomonadota; class Alphaproteobacteria; order Dongiales; family Dongiaceae; genus Dongia_B. The sequence goes on from DATLIX010000020.1 coordinate 15,151, forward strand.
AACTGCACCAGGGCCGATCCCGCTTATGGCGCGGGGGTCGCCAAGGCCCTCGCCGAGCTGGCAAAGTAAGCCGGGCGTTTGCAGATCAAGGGCGGGATCGTCGATCCCGCCCTTTCTCGTCGGTTCATGCTTTCAAAAGCAATTATGCCGCCTGGACGCGGGCGAGGAAGGTCTCGACCGCGCCGCGCAGATTGGCCTGTTCCTGCAGCATCGCCTCGACCGACTGGGCGACGTCGCCGGCGGCGTCGCCGGTGCGTTGGCTGGAATCGGCGACCCCGGAAATGGTA
>DATLIX010000021.1:0-29449 GCA_035539215.1 Dongiaceae bacterium
ACGATTGGCGAGGAAGTCGTCGAGGTTACACATTTCCTGACGGATGAAGCCCTTTTTGGGCAATTTCCCCTCACCCTGCAAATCCACCATGGCACAAATTCCGGCCGCTGTCGTGATCTGAATTGCACTCATCAGCTTTCCATCGATTTCTTTTGCATAAATCTTCTTGGCATAAGTCTGCTGCGTGAGACGGCCTTCCTTGATACCGGTAACGGTGACGAAGATCAGCACCACGTCCTGATGGGTAATGGGTACTGACCTTTCCATGATGTCCTTCAAAAGATCGCGCCGATCGCGCAGACGCAAATCCTCCAACAGCAATTTCATGATGTCGCGATGACCGGGATAGCGCACCGTCTTGTAGTTGAGGCTCTGCACCTTGCCATCCAATGACTCGCACAAGGTGCCGAGTCCGCCCGAGGTGTTGAAGCATTCGTAATCAACGCCATCGAGCGAGAAATGCTCCAGCCCTTCCAGCGGCATCACTTCGACCGACTTGCCTTCATAGATGGCTTCGCAGGGATTGCAGTATTCGTTGATCAGGCCGTCGGTCGACCAGGTGAGATTGTATTTGAGTCCGTTGGCGGGAAATTCCGGCAGGGCACCGACGCGCATATGCACTTCGCGCAGGCTGTCGAAATCCTTGGCCAGATGATTGGCGACGATCGAGATGAAGCCAGGGGCGAGACCGCATTGCGGCGCGAAAGCCGTGCCGGCTTTTTTGGCAACGTTGCGGACGGCGCGCGTCGTGGCGACGTCTTCCGTAAGATCGAAATAGTTGGCCCCCACTTCGCCGCAAACCTTGGCGACGCCGGGATTGAGGAAGAAGGGCAGGGCCGAGAGGACGGCATCCTGGCCCTTGGCGACCTTTGCCAGGCCCTTGCCGTTGGCGACGTCGATCTTCTCCGTCTTGGCTTTCTTGCCGCCGGCCTGTTTCAAGAAGGCCGCGTCATTGTCCGCCAGGGTGATGGTGTAGTCGCCGCTGGCATGCAGCAGATCGACAATCGCGCCGCCGATTTTGCCGGCGCCCAGAATCAGTACCTTGCGGCTCATGGTCTCGTTCCTCTTAAGCGAAGGTGTTCTTGGTCGCCCGGTAGAATAGAGGGGGGCTGGGCTTGCCTAAACCCGGCGAAAGGTGGAAAACCGGGGCGGGGCCGTCGATTCGCCGGTCCCTAGATGACACTTTGGGGGCTGACGCTCTGGCCGGTCCGGCATGTGGCAAGGCAGCGGCGGCGCGAAGACCGGCGCGCCGGCGGAATATGATTCGCCCCAGGGTATGACACGGGCTGCACCGGATCGATGGCGACGGTTGGATTTGCCATCGCGCATGCGCAATCGGCGGATCGGGCGTTCAACGAATGGGATTGAGGCGTAAATGGTAAAACGGAGTTTGGACGACACCGATCAGCGCCTGCTGGCGCTCCTCCGCGCGAATGCCCGGTTGCCGACCGCAGCCCTTGGGCGTCAGCTCGGTCTTTCGCGCAGCGCGGTGCAGGAAAGATTGAAGCGGCTGGAACGAGACGGCGTCATCAGCGGCTATACCGTCGTCGTCGGATCGGAAACCGAACGGCCGGGTGTGACGGCGCATGTCCTTCTGACGCTCGATCCGAAATTTCAGGATCGCGCCATGGCGGCGCTGAAAGGCGTTCCCGAGGTCATCGCCTGCTACACCGCCAGCGGCATTTACGATGCGATCGCGATGATCAATGCCAGCACCTCGGCGCATCTCGACGAGGTGCTGACCCGGATCGGCAAACTTCCCGGCATCGCCCGCACCACCTCGGCAATCCTGCTCTCCACCATGTTCGAGCGCAAATAATCACGGGTCGGAACAGCCCATGAGCATCAGCACCGACGACATTGAGCACGCAGCGCGGCGTCTTGCCGGTTACGTCCGCCGGACGCCGGTGATCGAGCTGGAAGCGGGTGCCTTTGGCCTGCCGGTTTCTGTGACGCTCAAGCTGGAATCACTGCAGCACGCCGGTTCGTTCAAGGCGCGCGGTGCTTTCAACGCCTTGCTGTCGGCTCAGGGGAATGCCGCGGGCGTGCCGGAAGCGGGCGTCATTGCCGCGTCGGGCGGCAATCATGGCGCGGCGGTCGCCTATGCGGCGAAGTCTCTCGGATATCGCGCCGAGATTTTCGTGCCGGAGGTCGCCAGTCCGGCCAAGATACAGCGGCTGCGCGATTTCGGTGCCGAGATCCGTATCGTCGGTGCTTCCTATGCCGAAGCGCTCATCGCCTGCCAGGCGCGGCAGCAGGAAACCGGCGCCCTCTCGGTGCATGCCTATGATGAGCCGGCAGTGCTGGCGGGGCAGGGGACGCTTGCCCGCGAATTGCAGGAACAGGTGCCGAATCTCGACACCGTGCTGGTTGCGGTCGGCGGCGGTGGCCTGATCGGCGGCGTCGCAGCCTGGTACCAGGGCCGGAACCGCGATACGGGGGGTGTGGGGACAAGCGTGGTCGGTGTCGAGCCGGCGGCCTGCCCGACCTTGCATGCGGCCTTGGCGGCGGGCCAACCGGTCGATGTTACGGTCGGCGGCCTCGCCGCCGATTCTCTCGGCGCACGGCGTCTCGGCGCGTTAACTTTTGCCAACCGCCAGGCCATTGCCCAGTCCTTGCTGGTGGAGGATGCGGCGATCGCTGCGGCCCGCACCTTGCTTTGGCGCGATTTGCGCCTCGCTGTGGAACCGGGCGGGGCGACCGCGCTCGCCGCCCTTCTCTCCGGCTGCTACGGCTATCGGGAAGGCGAGCGGATCGGCGTCATCCTCTGTGGCGGCAATACCGATCCACGCGATCTCGGCTAAGCCGGCCCGGCCCTTTCGCATTGAATATGTCGGTAACCTGCAGGCCGCACGCGCAGCACAGGGAACCCGCACCTGGCGCGTAGCAATCTGAAGGCGCGCCGGTTAAAGACCGCGACGGTCGTCAAGAAACGGACAAGGACAGCTGCTAGAGATTGCCTCACCGTTGCAGTGCAACACTGCTGCGGGTTTTGCCTTCCCGAATACTCCGCCCTCAGGCTCGACACCAGGCGAGCGCGAGACAGCCTGACAAGACCACACGATTCACAAGCTCAATTCACAAGCTCCATCGCCTGCGTTGCCACTCGCGGGTTTTTGATGGGCCGGCATGTTGCTCTATTGTGGCAAAGCCATCATAATTTCATGAAATTGCGCGGTCTTTGCGCCTCAACAAAAAAGTCTCAGCCTAAAACCACCGGAGCGGGCCGATTGTCATGAATGCGCTTTCTCGAATCATGAAGAGCCGCAGACTGCGTCAGCGTTGGCTGGTCCCGCTGGTCTCGACGATCGTCCTCTATGCGCTCGGCTACGGCATACCAGCGCTGTTCTTTGGCATTTACATCAAGCCTGAGCGCATTCCGGCCGATTTCGGGCTGCAGCTGATTTTGGCTCTGCTGGTCTTTGCCGTCTCGCGGCGGATCTGGGCTTTCCTGCTGCTGCAGACCCTGCTGATCGGCGTCCTCTATATCGGCAGCGCCATCAAGACGGCTTTGCTGGGACGGCCGATCATGCCGGAGGACATGCATAACGTCAGCGCCCTCATCCATATCCTCGGCACCAAGGGCTGGATTCTGGTTGGTCTGCCCCTGGCGGCAATCCTCGGCCTCTTCATTTTCAATCTGCGTCTGCGCGGCCGCATCACCATCGCGGCATGGGGCGTGCTGATCGCCTTGCCCGTGGGTGCGGCGGCCGGTCCACGTCTGATCGAACAGACGCTGGACAAGGCCTTCAATAATTTTCCCTGGGATCAACGGCAGAACTACATCTATCGCGGCGGCACCATCAACTTCGTGCAGGAATCGGTACGGGCGGTGGCCGAGGCTAAGCCGGCGCCGAACGATGCAGAGGTCCGCAGCGCAGTGGCGCGCCGCGAACGCGCCGAAGGCCCGCGCGTCAATCTCGCTGAGCAGTATTCGCCGGGCGATCCCAGTTACCGGCGCAAGCGCAACATCCATATCGTCCTGGAAGAAAGCTTCTGGGATGCGGATCTGCTGACCCAGGCGCATTTCAGCGTCTCGCCGATGGATCCGCGCTTCATGGATCTGTGGAAGCAGACCGGTTATTCACATGGGATGAGCCCGGCTTTCGGCGGCCAGACCGCGAATGCCGAGTTTGAAATTCTCTGCGGCTTTCCGATCAACGAGGTGGCGGTCAAATTCGAATACGGGCTGAAGAACAACACGCCCTGCCTGCCGCGCCTGCTGGATCAAATCGGTTATCGCACCATCGCTTCCCATCCCAACCTGCCGGCTTTCTGGAACCGCCAGGTGGCGTTCAAGCTGATCGGCTTCCAGACCTTCTGGGCCGGCACCGATTTCAAAATGGATGATCTCAGCGGCAACCAGTTCCTCTCCGACAAGTCGCTGCATGCCCAGGTGGCGGCGAAGCTGGCGGTCGATCGGCAGAACGATCAGCGCCCGGTCCTGGATTATATCGTTTCGATCTTCGGCCATTGGCCCTATCCGCCCAGCGACAACGACACGCATCCCGACGTGGTTAAATCCGATACGCGGGTGCCGGAAGTGGTCAATTACGCCAATGCCATCTACTACAAGTCCCGCGACATGATGGATGAGATCGACCGGCTGCGGCAGGCCGATCCGGATTCGGTCATCGTTGTGTTCGGCGATCATCTGCCGACCTTGGGATCGAAGTTCGCCGGCTTCACCGAATCCGGCGTACTGGCGGATAATTTCGGCGACTTCACCGCCAACATGTATACCTTCTCGGCGTCGACGCCGCTGATCGTCATTGATGGGCACAACGGTCCGCTGCGGGTCGGCGATCTGCCGATGTACCGCCTGCCGCGCCTTGTCATGGATCTGATCGGTGAAGACGGGCCGACGATCTTCGATCTGGCGGCACCGCCCGCCCATACCGCGCCGCGCCCGCTGCCGGGGGTTCTGCTGGACCGCCGCGACGCCGCTGCCGACAAGCTCTGTATCGATCAGGACAACAGCGCCGATTGCCAGCAGATGACGGCCTGGCTCGATGACGTGCTGCTGATTTCGCACGATATCTTCAGCGGCAAGGCCCATGCTCTGAAACTGCTGGGCGGACGCGCCATCGCCGGCGGCAATGGCAGCGGCAACGACAATGCCGACAGCACGGTCAATGCGGAAGGCGATGTTCCGGATGTGCAATCTTCGCCCGCCCATGCCGATTTGCCGGGCGGTGACGACGGCAACTCTCTCGGCTTCAGGCCCGACGCGGTGCAGCCGGCAGGCAATCGCTGAAGACGGAATCGTTTTCCCCGAAAGCGCAGGAGCGAGCGGGTCACCGCTTGAGCGTAGCTCAAGCGGCCGGCAAGTAAGTTCTTGCTGCGTATTTGGCGGCGCTATACCGCCAGGGCAAACAGGCTGGGCTGGCTTGCTTCGCTCGGCAGGGGCGGTTCCGCGCCTGCCCGGCGATAGGCCTCATCGGCCGGCTGCAGCGGCGGGACATGCAGGCCGATACCCAGTTGCTCCTGGGCGATCTGCTGCGTCGTGAAGGTAACGGTCGGCTGGGTTTGCCCCGTGGTGGTCGCGGTTTCGCCGGTGCCCTGCGCATCGGGCGCATTATCCGGCTGCGACCCGGTTCTTGAACCGGCCAGAGCGGCTTGTTCGGTTTGTTGGTCGGCAGCCGTATTGCTCTGATCGGCCTGCTGGTCGGCGGCTTCCTTGGCGGCGCGAAAACTATCGGCCCGACTCTGTTCAAGGGTGGAAACCCGTGACGTGGTATCGGCCGTCCGCTGGGCCTGATCGACCAAAGCGTCCAGCGACCGCTGGCGATTGCGACGCAGCTGAACTTCCGCCGCTGCCGAAATCGTCGGGTCGCGATAGGTCAGGGCTCTATTTGAGACGGTCGTATCGGCCATGGTCTCGCCGGGTGCTCGTTGCTTGCCTAATCCGTTGGGGCGACACCCCAAGCTCGATATTCAGGTGGCGTCGCCGGTCAGCTGTTCAATACTGCTTTCGCTAGGCTGCGATAAAACGTTACGAGTAACAAGACTGAATCAGTGCAGGTATTATTCCGGTCCGCAGCTTTGACTTTCACCTATTAACCATATCTTATGGGATTTAGGTTTTCAGGCTTACCTTTATGCCTTGTTAACGCTCTACCTCCTAGCATTCTATGGATCAGATTGCCGGTTGATCGGATAGAAGTTCAACGCGCGGCGGGCAGTCTGGTTCAAGAGCAAGAAAGATAAAGGCACCAGCAGTGGGACTTCCGTTGGGCGAACCAGGCTCAGATACGATGCCGGCGGCACCTTTCGCCTGGCTGCAGGCGTCGCTGCTCGGGGCCGGGGATATCGCCTATCATTGGGATGTCGCCAGCGACCATCTGCAGTGGATCGGCAATACGCTGGATATTTTCGGCGATCCCGCGAAGCAGGCCGAGGTCGACGGGCGGATCATCACCGGCCATAGCTATAACAACCGGGTCCATCCCGAAGACCTGCCGGTGAGGCTGAAGGCGCTCTCCGACCATTTCGCTTCCGGCTTGGCCTTCGACTGCGAATACCGGCTGCGCAGCGGCCATGGATCGGTGGTCTGGGTGCATGATCGCGGCCAGGCGGTCATGGGGCCGCATGGCGTGCCGGTCAGCATGAGCGGCGTGCTGCGCATCGTCACGGCCCGCAAGCAGGGCGAGGCCCGGCTGGAGCGGATCGCGAATTATGACGACCTGACCGGGCATTACAACAAGCGCCGGCTGCGCGAAGAACTGGAGCAGGCGCTGAGCTACGCGCGCCGCTTCACTGTCCCCGGCGCCTTCATTGTCATCGGCGTCGACAAGCTTGCCATGATCAACAGCGCCTATGGCTATGAAGTCGGCGATGCGGTCCTGGTGACGATCGGCCAGCGCCTCGACCGCTTCCTGCGCTCCAGCGACATGATCGGCCGCATCGGCGGCGACCGCTTCGGCGTCATTCTCAGCCAGTGCCCGGAAGAGATGGTGGTCCATGCCATGGAGCGGATCATCGAGGTGGTGCGCGACAAGCCGGTGGAGATCAACGGCAATATCATTCCGCTGACCATTTCCATCGGCTGCGTATTGTTCCCCGGTTTCGTCAACACCGCCTATGATCTCATTGCGAAATCCGAGACGGCCTTGAATCAGGCCAAGCGCGCCGGCCGCAGCTGCTACAGCATCTATCGCGCCTCGGAGCAGCAGACACTGCTGTTCCGGCGCAGCCTCGATATCGCCGCTCAGGTCCAGGCGGCGATGCGCGAGCGCAGGCTCAGTTTCGTCTATCAGCCGATCGTGCGCTCCGATACGCTGCAGGTCGCCAAATATGAATGCCTGCTGCGCATGCGCGGTGATCGCGGCGAGATGATTTCCGCCGGCGCCTTCGTGCCGGTGGTCGAGCAGCTCGGCATGACCAAGGTGATGGACCGCTATGTGCTCGATCTGGCGGTGGAGGAACTGCGCGCCCATCAGGATGTCAGCCTGGCGATCAACATTTCCGGCCTGACCGCGACCGACCAGACCTGGCTCAGGGCGCTGATGTCGGCGATCAAGGCGAGCCCCGAAATCGGCCCCCGCCTGGTGGTCGAGATCACCGAGACAGCGGCGCTTCACGACATCGATGAATCGGCGCGCTTCGTGAACGTCGTGCGCGATCTTGGCTGCCGCGTGGCGATCGACGATTTCGGCGCCGGCTTCACCTCGTTCCGGCATCTGAAAGCCCTGACGGTTGATCTGGTGAAGATCGACGGCTCCTTCGTCCGCAATCTCAGCCAGAGCCAGGACAACCAGCTCTTCATCCGCAATCTGCTGTCGCTGGCGGAAACCTTCGGCCTGCAAGCGGTGGCGGAATTCGTTGAGAATGCCGGGGATGCCGATCTGCTGACCAAGGCCGGCGTGCACTATTTACAGGGCTACCATTTCGGCCGCCCCAACCCGCGTCGACCCTGGCTGATCGGCGAGAAAATCAATCCCGAGACGGTGCCGGCCGCCGTGCACGATTGAGCGCTTGCCGGCAGGGTTGATGCCGGGTGCCTTCCTGCTCGATCGCCCCGCTTAGCGGGATTGCCAGCGGCCTCCGGCTTCGTCATAACATCCCCATGTTTCGCTTCTGTTCACCTGGGTGCCGGCTGCTCCCGTGCTCCCGTCCGTTGTCCGCGACGACATGACAGACCGTTTGCCCCTGGCGCAGCGGCCGGTCCTGCTTGCCGGCTTCAGCGATATCCGTTGGCTTGAGGGTGCCAGCCTGCTGCCGGGTCAGGTCCAGCATCTCGATCGCGCCGCGGCCATTCAACGGGCGCGCCAGACGCCACCTTTGCTGTGTCATCTGCCGACAGTGCTGCGGCGGCTGCGCTGCGAGCGCTTTCCCGCCTTCGACCTGCTGGAACTCTTTGCCTTCGTACGGCCAGCCAGTTTCTGCCTGCCGACCGCCCGGGGCCTTGCCGAGGCCTTGGGCCTGCCGATGGCGCCGCAAGCCGAAGGTGGCGATCTCCAGCTGCTGCGGCAGGCGGCGGCGGTGCTGCTGCGTGAGTTGAGCGCACTGACCAAGGGGCGGCGGCGCCTGCTGGGCCTGGCCCATTATCTGACCCGGGCCGGCTGGTCCTGGGGACCGGAAGTACTGGCGGCGTTGACAGGGGGCGGTGCCGCAGCCGGTGTCGCGTCGAGCAGCGGCGAGGCGCCGCTTGCGGCAAAGGTGACGGCGGTGCCGGGCATCGCGGTGTGGGAGGATTTGCCGGAATGGTCGGAGACGGCCGCCGAGCCGCCGGGCGATTCATGGCCGGTGGAGCCTGATGAAATCCGGCACATGCTGGCGGAGATATTGCACGAGGGGGCCGAGCAGCGTCCGCAGCAGATGGATTACGCCACCTCGCTGGCGCCGGCTTTCGCGCCCCGCCTGGAACTCGGAGCACCCAATCTGGTCCTGGCCGAGGCGGGAACGGGTGTCGGCAAGACGCTCGGCTACCTGACACCCGCCAGTTTGTGGGCGCGCAAAAACAAGGCGCCGGTCTGGATCAGCACCTATACGCGGCACCTGCAGCATCAAATCGATCAGGAATTGGACCGCTTCCATCCCAATGCCGCGGTCAAGTCGGGCAAGGTGGTGATCCGCAAGGGCCGCGAGAACTATCTCTGTCTGCTCAATCTGGCGGAGACCGCCCATAATGCCGGTCAGGCGCAGACCGCCATTGCCGCCGGGCTGATGGCGCGCTGGGTCATGGCGACGCGCGACGGCGATATGATCGGTGGCGATCTGCCGGGCTGGCTGCCGGATCTCCTCGGCATCGGCCGGGTGCAGGGTCTCGCCGATCGTCGCGGCGAATGCATCTATGCCGCCTGTCCGCATTACACCCGCTGCTTCATCGAACGCTCGGTGCGCCGTGCCCGCAAAGCGGAGATCGTCATCGCCAATCATGCGCTGGTCATGATTCAGGCGGCGCTCAGCGGCGATGAGCAGCAATTGCCGGTGCGCTATGTTTTCGATGAAGGCCATCACCTTTTCTCGGCGATCGACAGCGCCTTTGCCGCGCATCTGACCGGCCAGGAAACGCTCGATCTGCGGCGTTGGCTGCTGGGTGCCGAGGGCGGGCGATCAAGTCGGGCGCGCGGGCTCAAGCGCCGTATCGAAGATCTCATTCTCGATGATGCGACTGCGATTGATCTCATGCAGCAGGTGATCCAGGCGGCGCGCATTCTCGCCAGCGAAGGCTGGCATCAGCGTCTGATCGACGCGCATCCCGCCGGGCCGGTGGAGGCCTATCTCGCCGCGGTGCGGCGCCAGATTCTGGCGCGCGCACCCAATGACGGCGCCGGCTACAGCCTGGAGACCGCGACCTTGCCGCTTGACGACCGGGTTGCCGAGGCGGCGGAGGATCTCGATCAGGCCTTCCACAATCTGCAGCGTCCGTTGCGCGATCTTGCCGCCCGCCTTGCCAAGCAGCTCGATACGGCGGCGGACACGCTGGATACGCCGCAGCGCCTGCGGATCGAAGCTCTGTCACGCGGCCTCGCGCGCCGCGCCGAAAATGAACTCGGTGCCTGGCGCGCCATGCTGGCATCCTTGAAAGGCAATGCCGGCGAGGATTTCGTCGACTGGTTCGCGCTCGACCGTGTCGAAGGGCGGGAATTCGATGTCGGCCATTTCCGTCATTGGCTTGATCCCACCAAGCCGTTCGCGGAGGTCGTTGCCAAACCGGCGCATGGCATCGTCATCACCTCGGCGACCCTGACCGATGGCAGCGGTACGGCGGAAGCCTGGGCGGCGGCCGAGTTGCGGACGGGTGCCGTGCATTTGCCATCGCCGGCGGTGCGGGCGCGGGTGGCCTCGCCCTTCGACTATGCGGCGCAGACGCGGGTGTTCATCGTCAACGATCTCGGCCGCAATGATCTCGAGCAACTGGCGGCCGCTTATCGCAGCCTGTTCCTCGCAGCGGGCGGGGGTGCGCTCGGCCTCTTCACCGCCATCGCCCGTTTGCGCGAAGTCCATCGGCGCATCGCCCCAGTCCTGGAGCAGGCGGGGATCGATCTGCTCGCCCAGCATGTCGATGCCATGGAAAACTCGACGCTGATCGATATTTTCCGTGGTGAGGTCGATGCCTGCCTGCTGGGAACGGATGCGGTGCGCGACGGCGTCGACGTGCCGGGCCGGGCGCTGCGGCTGATCGTCTTCGACCGTGTGCCCTGGCCGCGTCCGGATCTGCTGCATAAGGCGCGCAAGGCCAGTTTCGGCGGTGCCGCTTATGACGATCAGCTGACCCGGCTGAAGCTGAAACAGGCTTTCGGTCGTCTGGTGCGGCGCGCCGACGATCACGGTGTCTTCGTGCTGCTCGACAAGGCCATGCCCTCCCGTCTGCTGACGGCGTTCCCGGAGGGGGTTACGGTGGAGCGGCTGGGCCTCGCCGAGGTCATCCGCCGCACGCGCGAATTCCTGACCATGTCGGCGGCGCCGGCAGAAATGGTATCGCCCGGGTCGGAACACAACCGGGGATAGCGTGTCCGCACCGGAGCTCAGCCATAAGGCCGGTGCTTGAGTTTCCCGCCGATCCCGCTAGATTGGCGGCCGATTTCGGACCAGCAACTCACCGGAGAAGGCTATGATCAATCATCACGCAGCGCTGATTTACACGATGGTGCTGATGTCCGCCGCCGATCGGGAAATGTCAGATGCCGAGATGGCGTCGATCGGCGATATGATCGGCCATCTGCCGGTGTTTCGCGGTTTCGATCGCAAGAATATCGGCAAAACCGCTTCCGCCTGCGTCGATGTGCTGCAGGGCAAGGACGGCCTCGATCAGCTGCTGAAGGACATCAAGAGCGGCCTGCCGGTGAAATTGCGGGAAACCGCCTATGCCCTGGCCTGCGACGTTGCCGCCGCCGACGGCAAGGTGACCCAGGAAGAAGCGCGGCTGCTGGAACTCATTCGCGATACGCTGGAGATCGGCCGGCTGCCGGCGGCCGCCATCGAGCGCGGCGCCCGGGCCCGTCACCTGACGGTGTAGGTTCGGCGCCGGGATGGCGGCTGTCGCCGTTCCGGAAATACCCAAAAAAGCAAATAGCCGATCATCCAGCGATGATCGGCTATTCGTCTTTTGGACCTGGCGTCTCAGGGCTTACTGCGACGCCCAGACAATCCGCGCCAGCCACTGCACCTGGTCCGCAGCCATGAACTGGCTGGCGACCGGGTTATGGGCCTGATCCTCGGCCAGCGGCTCGACATAGATGCCGTCGGTGTCACGCCGTCCCAGGCGGCGGATCTGCACACCGGCACCCGCCGTTCCGACCAGAACCCGGTCGCCGCGGCGGATTTCGGCATGCGGCGATACCACGATCACATCGCCGTCGCGATAGACCGGATCGAAATCGCGTCCGTTGATTTCAATCGCATAGGATTCGGCATCGGTGCTGGCCACGTCCGGCGTGGTGCGGCCCCAGGCAGAGCCCTGCGGCCGGCCCTGGGTGTCGAAGCAATCGCCATCGGCGACACGGCTCAGCGCGACGATCGGCAAAGCGCGGCCGGAGCCGGCGCTGCCGCCATTTTTCACCGCGATCCGGCTGCTGGCGGCGGGCTGCTCCGCGCCGCTGCCGGGGGCGCCGGTCAGGGAGACGAAACCGCTGAAGGTCTCGCCGGTCACGGCCAGGACCTTGGACAGGGATTCCGTGCTCGGCCAACGCGGCCGGCCTTCCCGGGTGATACGCTTGCTGGGGTTAAACGCCGTGGGATCCAAACCGGCGCGGCGGGCCAATCCCGAGGCTGACAGGCCATATTTGGCCGCCAGACGGTCGATACCGCGCCATACATCTACGTGCTGCAACATGCAGACCTCCATTCATTCTGTCCGCCGCGCGGACGACTTCCTATGGGTGCACCTCTGCCTGCATCGCGCGGCCCCGGCAGAAGTGTTGGTCTCTCGTCGAACAAAGCTTCAAATCCTATGCCACTCGATTTCCATCCTAGGATCACATTGACTGACGCAAATAGGATAGTTCGTGCCGTAAAAGTCTTATTTTTGGCTATGATGAACGTAAATTTTTGCAAAATAGAAATATGGCGATGCATTTTGCAAATGCCATATTGCATTTTGCATTCTGCAAAGAGGAAATTTGCTTTGGCCCCGCCGGCTAGGTATAGCGGTCGGAACGATCCCGGCCGGTCATGCCGGGGATGAGCGGATCACAGGAGCGACCATGCGGGCGGCCATGCCTGTTGTATCGGAAGGGGCAGGGCTGGGTCTGTATGGGCTGCTGCGCCCCTTTCTGTTTCGCTGCGCGCCGGAGACCGCGCATGGCTTGGCCATCCGGGGGCTGCAGATCTGGCAAAACTGCCCGGGCGGCAGGGCAGCCCGGCCGGCCGATCCTGGTTTGCGGCAGCGGCTCTGGGGGCTCGATTTTCCCAATCCCGTCGGGCTCGCGGCAGGCTTCGACAAAAACGGCCAGGTTTGGCGCGGCGTCCTGCGGCTCGGATTCGGTTTTGCCGAGATCGGCAGCGTGACGCCGCTGGCGCAAGCGGGTAATCCTCAGCCGCGGTTGTTCCGGCTGACCGCAGCCGAGGCCGTTCTCAACCGCATGGGTTTCAACAATGCCGGCATTGCCGCCATGGAGCGCCGCCTGACGGCGGATGGCCGCGCGAATGCCGCGCGGCAGGGCATCCTCGGCATCAATCTTGGCAAGAACAAGACCACGGAAGACGCCGCTGCGGATTACGAACGCGGCATCGGCGCTTTGGCGCGGTTCGCCGATTACCTCGTCATCAATGTCTCCTCGCCCAACACGCCGGGGTTGCGCGCGCTGCAAGGCCGCGAACCCTTGCAGGCCCTGGTCGCCCGCGCCCGCCGCGCGCTCGATGCCGCGCCGCTCGACGCCGTATCCGGCCGCGGACGGCCGCCTTTGCTGCTGAAGATCGCGCCTGATCTGACGCCGGAGGATCTGGCGGATATCGCCGCCGTGGCGCTCGATGGCGGGCTTGACGGGCTGATCGTCAGCAACACCACCATTACCCGCCCGGATGTCGACGCGACCTGGCAGCAGGAAGCGGGCGGGCTCAGCGGACGGCCGCTTTTCAGCCTCTCCACACGCATACTGGGCGATATCTATCGGCTGACGGGCGGCAAGCTGCCGCTGATCGGCGTCGGCGGCATTTCCTCGGCAGCGGACGCCTATGCGAAGATCCGCGCCGGCGCCTCGCTGGTGCAGCTTTACAGCGGCCTGATTTATCGTGGCCCGTCCCTGGCCCGGCGCATCAACCGGGATTTGCCGGCATTGCTGCAGCGGGACGGCTTTGACACTATCGCGGCAGCCGTGGGGGTTGATCATCGCTAGGTGGGCCGGCGCATTGCGCGCCGGATAGCTACCTTATCACCGGACGCAAAAGGGCAGTGTTACTGCTTAATTCAGTCTTAACGATAAACCGCTAGTCAGAATGGACGATGCGCATCCTCTCACATCTTCTGCTGCTGCTCTGTAGTTCGAGCGCTGCCATTGTGGTGGTTTGGCTGCTGCCGGTTTATGTGCCGGGCTTGTCGCCGGTCCTGGCGATCATTTCTGCCGGTTTCGTCTTCGGCCTCGGCTGCCTGGTGCATCTGGCCGTGGCTCAGATTATCGTCGCCAAGCGGCATCGGCAGCAAATGGCCGGTCTGGCCGAAGACATGACCCAGCTGCTCGGCAATCAGCACCGGCTGGCAACCGCGGTCGACCGCCTGGACGTCTCGGTTGCCAATCTCGAGGGGCAGCCGCCGCAAAATGTCGACAGCGTGGTTGCCGAAGTAAAGGTGTTGCAATCCCTGGTCGAGCGGCTCTATTCGGCGCGCGCCAAGGAAACCACCGAGAATGCGCCGGCCAATGGTGCGCCAGCCCCTGCCTCAGCCGGGGCGATGGCGTCATCATCGCCCCGTAACACTGGCAACGGCGGCAAGTTTTCGACCGGCAGCACGAAAAGCCCGACCACTTACAGCCAATCGCCGGCCTGGCGCGCCAGCGCTGGCGTCAGCCTCACCGCTTCCGGCAAGTTGCCGCAAGGCGCCCCCACATCCGCCCCCCGCCCTGCAGTGGTGAAATCGGCAGTGGCCGAGGCGGCGGCGGCGGATTCGGCCGGCGGCAGCCTGCCGATGCCGCCGGTGGCCGAGGGTCTCGACGAGCGCACCATCCTCGATCTGGTGCGCGACGGCCTGCGTGAAAACGGTGTCGAACTCGCCTTGCAGCCGATCGTCAGCCTGCCGCAGCGCAAGCGCCGTTATTACGAATGCTTTTCGCCGATCCGCGCCGGCGCCGATCGGGTCCTGCTGCCAGAGCAGTATATCGAAATTGCCGAACGTCACGGGCTCATCACCGCCGTCGACAACCTAATGCTGTTCCGCTGCATCCAGATGGTGCGGCGGCTGCGGCGCGCCAACAACACGGCCGGCTTTTTCCTCAATATCTCCCATCACACTCTGGCCGATCGCGACTTTTTCCAGCAGTTCATCAACCTGATGTCGCAGCATGTCGAATTGGCGCCCAACCTGGTTTTCGAGTTCGCCCAGCGCGGCATCGAAAACGCCGATCAGGCCGTGTGGGCGGATCTCGCGCGGCTGGCGCAGATGGGCTTCCGCTTTTCCATCGACCAGATCTACAGCCTCGATATCGATGTCGCCGACCTCTCGAGCCGTCACGTCCGTTTCCTGAAATTCGGCGCCGATACCCTGCTGTCTGCGGTTTCCGCCGGCCAGATCGGCGAGGATCCGGGCGCGCTCAAGCGCATTCTCGACTCCTATGCCATCGATCTGGTGGCCGATCGGATCGAAAGCGAGACGGTATTGCGCGAATTGCTCGATTTGCATATCGATTACGGACAAGGCTATCTCTTCGGCGAACCGCGCCTCGTGCGTAACGACATGTCGACGCCCGGGGGCTGATACGCCGGGGTGTCGCCAGGAGCCGCAATCCGCCGGCCGCCCGTAAAACCGTCGTCAGTAAATCGGACCAAAAGAAATCATGTCTAGCTCTCCTGCCGCCACGCTCGACGCGCCGCAATTTTGCGGCGGCCTGCGTGACATCGCCGACCAGATCGATGCCGTCATCCTCGACCTCTGGGGCTGCATGCATGACGGCATCGCCTGCTATCCGGCGGCCCTCGATTGCCTGCAGCAGGCGCGGCGCCTGGGCAAGCGCGTCGCCATCATTTCCAATGCGCCGCGCCGCGCCGCCTTGGTTGCCAAGCGCATCACTGAAATGGGCATCACGCCCGATCTTTATGACGGCCTGTTCTGTTCCGGCGAGGAAACCTGGCGCGCGCTGCGCGACCGGCCCTCGGCCGATTTCCGCCATCTCGGCCGCGTTGCCTATCCGATCATCCCGGAGAAGGACCTGAGCCTGGTCGACGGCCTGGGACTCGATCTGACCACCGATCTCAACCGTGCGGGCTTCCTGCTGGTGGTCGGGGTGGAGGGGCCGGACGACACGGTTGCCCAGTTCGAAGAGACTTTGCGCCGGGCGGCCTGGAACAACCTGCCGCTGCTTTGCGCCAATCCCGATCTCATGGTCCATCGCGGCGATATCGCCGAGATCTGCGCCGGCGCCATTGCCCAGCGCTATCAGGAACTGGGCGGCAAGGTGATCTGGTTCGGCAAGCCACATGCGGGGATTTATCGGCGCTGCCTCGATGAACTCGGTATTGCCGATCCGGCCACGGTCCTCGGGGTCGGCGATTCCTGCCGGACCGACGTCGCCGGGGCGGCCGGCGTGGGGGCCAAGTCGTTGTTCCTCGGCGGCGGCATCCATCGCGACGACGTGTTGAAAAACGGCGCCATCGACCCGCATCTGACCATCGATCTGATGCGTCGACATAACGTGATGGCCGATTTTGCGATGGCCGCCCTCGCCTGGTGAGGCTGGGGCGCCTAGTATTAACCTATTGATAAAAATTATCTAAACGGCAGGTTGTCGGCACACCCGTAAGGACTGGGCGGCGGAATGGCTGAGGCGCAGAGACGAAGCTGGAGTTGGGAATGCGACCATCCGCCGGCGGTCATCTGGCCCCTGATGGCGGATACCGCGCGGGTGAATGAAGCGAGCGGCCTGCCGCTGCATAAGATTACCGAAACGCCGCAAGCGGACGGATCGGTGCTCACCACGGGCGAAGTCAAGATCCGCTGGGTCGATCTCAAATGGCGGGAACTGCCGGTCAACTGGATCGCCGAGCAATGGTTTGAGCATAACCGCGTCTTCCAGCGTGGGCCGCTCAGGTTTCTCGGCGCGGAATTGCGGCTCATTCCGACGCCGCGGGGCACCACCCTGACCTATCGCGTGACCGCGACGCCGGCCAACTGGTTCGGCCGGCTGTTGCTGAAAACCGGCTTCTTCCCGGCGATCGAGCGCAGCTATGGCGGCCTCGTGGCGGCCGCCAATGCCTTTGCCAGCGGTGCCCGCGAGCAGATGTTTCCCTTCAAGGCGCCGGAGATATCGCCGGCTTTGCGCCAGCGCATCGATCAGATCGTCGCCGCGATCGAGGTGACGCCGCATGGTCATGGCCTCGCCCGGCGCTTGGCCGATTACGTGCTGACGGCGCAGGAGGTCGACCTCTGGCATCTGCGGCCGCTGGCCCTGGCGCGGCTGTGGCAACGACCGGCTCTGCAGGTCATCGAATTATGCCTGCAGGCGGTGCGGGAAGGCTTGTTGGAGTTGCGCTGGGATCTGCTCTGCCCCGGCTGCCGGGGCGCCAAGGCCTGGTCGGGTACGCTTGATCGCCTGCCGAGCGGCGCGCATTGCCCGTCCTGCAACATCGATTATGACCGCGATTTCTCGCAAAACGTTGAGGCGAGTTTCCGGCCCTCAGCCGCCATCCGGCCGCTGGAAGCCGGCGAATACTGCATGTGGGGGCCGATGTCGGTACCGCATGTGAAGGCGCAGATCAGCCTCGCCGCCGGTGAGACGCGCGATGTGCCCATTCGCCTGGCCCCCGGTCCGTACCGCCTGCGCAGCCTGGAGCCGGGGCCGGCCGCCGAGGTCGATTGGGCGGGGGAGGAGGGTGGCCAGGGCTTCCCCGCGGCCACCTATTTCGGCGACAGCGTGGGGATCGGCCCGCCTGCCGCACCCGGTCATCTGCGTCTCAGCAACCGCAGTGCGCGGCCGCTGACCGCCGTGCTGGAGGAGCGGCAATGGGTTGCCGAGGCCCTGACAGCCGATCGCGTGACGGCCCTGCAGGTCTTTCGCGACCTTTTCTCGGCCGATGTCCTGCGGCCGGGCGATGACGTGGCCGTCGGGCATATCGCGCTGCTGTTTACCGATCTCAAGGGCTCGACGGCGCTCTATCGGCGGATCGGCGATGCCGCGGCCTATCGACTGGTGCGCAATCATTTCGCTTTCTTGACCGAGGTGGTGCGCGATCACGAAGGAAGTGTGGTTAAGACGATCGGCGATGCCGTCATGGCGGCTTTTTGCGACGATCATCAGGCGGTCAAGGCGGCCCTGGCGATCCAGGGACGGGTCGCGGCCTTCAATCGCGAAAACGGCCTGGTCGACGGGCTGGTGATCAAGCTTGGCATTCATGCCGGTCCGACCATCGCCGTCACCTTGAACGACCGCCTCGATTACTTCGGCTCCGTCGTCAATATGGCCTCGCGCCTGCAGGGCCAGTCGCTCGGTGGCGATCTGGTATTGTCGGAAGAGGTCGCCGCCGATCCCAGCGTTGCCGCGCTGCTGGGGGCATATGCCGTGCTCCGGGATCGTGCCCATCTCAAAGGGTTCGAGCAGCCCCAGCCTTTCCTGCGCATTCGTATCTGAGCCGGCGCGACCGGGCCCGGGAGCCGGGAAGCTTGGCGGCGAGTCGCAGCTATGCCATTATGCCGGCCACGGAATGCCAGCACGGAATTGCCATTTCACCGGTCTGGATTGGTTAAGGACTGCCCGGATTCGCGGTGGAGCCATATTCCGGCAACGGACGGGTGGAGGAATTGGAAGGCGTGCAGACCATGAGCGCCAGTGCGGCGGACAGCGACGAAGCGCGCCATCAGCGATATCTCGACCTCTGCCACCGCGCCCAAGGGTCCAATGTCAACGATCGGACGTTGCTGGCAACCGACTATCTTAACCACGTCAATGAAATCGTCATGCTGGTCGAGATCATTCCCGACGCACCGGAATGCCTCGATGATTGCAAGGCATGGCAGCCGATGACCTATCAAGAGCATTTCGCCAATAGCGGTATCGCCGACCGCGACCTCGCCATCGAAGCCTACGACTATTCGCCGCCGGAATTCCGTCTTGCCTTCGACCGGCTGGTGGCTGAGATGAACCGGCTGGTGGCCTTGACCGTGACGCGCATGGAAGAAGCCCTGGCGGACGGCAATGACGACATCACCCGGATGATTGCCACCCGGGCGTCGCGTAACCTGCAGGACCTGATCGGCCAGGCGAGCGCGGTCATTCACGGCGAGACGGCGGTCCTCGATCAGGCGGAAATCGACCGCCTGATGGAAATCGGCTGAGGATGGGGCCGGTTTCGCGGCGAAGCGGCCCGGCCGCTTGTGCGGCAATATCCGGCCAAGATATCGCTGTCAGTCCTTGCATCTGCCCATTGATGCCTGCCGGGGTTCGGATTTGCCGCCCCGGAAGCCGCCTTTCTGGACACCCTGACGAAGGCTCCATTATAGTTTAAAACTGCAACATCAAGGGTGTTGTGGCATCGACTCGAGGCATATGGTCGATCGTCCGGACCGGTGCTTGGAACAGGGTTGAGGGGGAGGCGTTTTTGGTCGATTTTCCGAAGGTTCCGTTGAGCGACTGGCGCAAGCTGGCGGCCAAGGAATTGAAGGCTACGGACCCCGACAGCTTGAACTGGGCGACGCCCGAAGGGATCACGGTCAAGCCGCTCTACACCCAGGACGACCTTGAGAAGCTGGAAGTGACAGGCACCTTGCCGGGCCTGCCGCCTTATGTGCGCGGGCCGCGCGCAACCATGTACGCCAATCGCCCCTGGACCATCCGGCAATATGCCGGCTTCTCTACTGCCGAGGAATCCAACGCCTTCTACCGCGAGAACCTGCGGCGCGGCCAGATGGGGCTCAGTGTCGCCTTCGATCTCGCCACCCATCGCGGCTACGATTCCGACCATCCCCGCGTGGTCGGCGATGTCGGCAAGGCCGGCGTCGCCATCGATTCCGTCGAGGATATGAAGATCCTGTTCGACGGCATCCCGCTCGATAAGATGTCGGTCAGCATGACCATGAACGGCGCCGTCCTGCCGGTCCTCGCCGGCTTCATCGTTGCCGGCCAGGAACAGGGCGTGCCCTTGAACCAGCTTTCCGGCACCATCCAGAATGACATCCTGAAAGAGTTCATGGTGCGGAACACCTATATCTATCCGCCCGCACCCAGCATGCGCATCGTCGCCGATATCATCGAATATACGGCGCAAAACATGCCGAAATTCAATTCGATCTCGATTTCCGGCTATCACATGCAGGAGGCCGGCGCCACGGCGGTGCAGGAACTGGCCTTCACCATCGCCGATGGATTGGAATATGTGCGTGCCGCTCTGTCCAAGGGCCTGAAGGTTGACGATTTCGCGCCGCGCCTCAGCTTCTTCTTCGCCATCGGCATGAACTTCTTCATGGAGATCGCCAAGCTCAGGGCTGCGCGCTACCTCTGGGCCAAGGTGATGAAGCAGTTCGATCCCAAGGATGTGCAGTCGCTGGCCCTGCGCACCCATTGCCAGACCTCCGGCGTCAGCCTGACCGAGCAAGATCCCTACAACAACGTCGTGCGCACCACCATCGAAGCGATGGCGGCAGTCTTGGGTGGTACGCAGTCGCTGCACACCAATGCGCTAGATGAGGCGATCGCCCTGCCGACGCCGTTTTCTGCGGCGATCGCCCGCAACACGCAGCTGGTCATCCAGGAAGAAACCGGCATCCCCAATGTCATCGACCCCCTGGGCGGCAGCTATTATGTCGAGAGCCTGACCGACAGCCTGGTCAAGGAAGCGGAGACGCTGATCGCCGAGGTCGAAGCTCTGGGCGGCATGACAAAGGCGGTAGAAAGCGGCATGCCGAAATTGAAGATCGAGGAAGCGGCGGCGCGTCGCCAGGCCCGGGTCGATCGCGGTGAGGATGTCATCGTCGGCGTCAACAAATACCAGTCCGGCCAGCAGGCCGAGATCGATGTCCTCGACATCGACAATACCAGGGTGCGCGAGCAGCAGATCGCCCGCCTGCAGCGCGTCAAGGCGACACGCGACGATGCCGTGGTCAAGGCGGCGCTTGCCGCACTGACCGAAGCGGCGAAGACCGGTACCGGCAACTTGCTGGCACTCAGCGTCGATGCAATGCGGGCACGCGCGACCGTCGGTGAGGTCTCGACGGCGCTGGAATCGGTTTATTCCCGGCACAAGGCGGAGATCCGCTCGATCTCCGGCGTCTATGGCGCGGCCTATCGCGACGATCCGGATTTCCGTGCCATCGAGCAGCAGATCCGCGACTTCGCCAAGGCGGAAGGCCGCCGGCCGCGGCTCCTGGTAGTCAAGCTCGGCCAGGACGGCCATGACCGCGGCGCCAAGATCATCGCTACGGCCTTCGCCGATCTCGGCTTCGACGTCGATGTCGGGCCGTTGTTCCAGACCCCGGAGGAAGCGGCGCGCCAGGCGATCGAGAATGACGTCCATGTGGTCGGCGTCAGCAGTCAGGCGGCCGGCCATAAGACGCTGGTGCCGCAGTTGATCCAGGCGCTGAAGGCGCAGGGCGCGGGCGACATCCAGGTCGTTTGCGGCGGCGTCATTCCGGCTCAGGATTACGATGTCCTGAAACGCGCAGGGGTCGCGGCGATTTTCGGCCCCGGAACCAATATTCCCAAAGCAGCTGCTGAAATCCTATCGCTGGTCCATCGGGCCAGTGCCGCAGCATAACGAGGCCCCCATGGTCGCTGATAGCAAATCACTGCCGGTCCGTCGCGAGAGCGCCCGGCGCGGCTTCCCCTGGGCGATTCTGGTGGCCGTGCTGCTCAGCGGCGCCTACGCCGTCGCCTATGTCAAATATCTCGACCGTAGCGTCGGCCTCGATATCTTGGCCGAACTCACGCCCTGGGAACTGGGCAGTATCGTCACTCTCGGCGTGCTGCCGCTGCTGCTGATCTGGCTGATTGCCGGCTATGTATCGCGTCGCGGCGAGCTCACCCAGCACACCGCGCAGTTACGGGCGCGCTTGCAGCAGCTGACCTATCCGGCCGAAGACAGCGTGGAGCGGGTGGCCACCGTCTCCGCCGCCTTGCGCCAGCAGGTGGTCGACCTGACGACGGCGACCGATGCGGCGCATGAGGTCTTGGCCTCGGTCCGCCATGCCTTCCGCGGCCAGGCCGGCGATCTCGCCGAAGTGGCGCAGACGGCGACGATGCAACGCCAGGAGATCGAAGGCAGCCTGACGGAACAGCGGCGCCTGCTGGCGGAAATGGCGGAGCTGCTGGAACAGCAGCGGTCGCAGGTTTCGACCGCCGCCAGCGAACAGGTGACGACGCTGGAAAACCTCGCCGCCTCCGGTGTCGAGCGCATCGTCAATGTTCTCGACGACAAGCGGGTCGCCATCGAGCGGATCGTCGACCGCATCCTCGATCACGGTTCCACGGTACGCGATGCGGTCGACGCCGAGGCGGCGCGCCTCGGCGATATTGCCGATCAGGCCGCAGCCAAGCTGAATGAAGAACTTGCCGTGGTTACCGATCGCATCGATACCGCCACCACGCGTGCCGCCGAGAGCGAGCGCAAGCTGCGCGACCAGGTCGAGGCGCAGAGCACCAGCCTGGAAGCTGCCAGCAACAGCGCCGCCGAACGGCTCACCGCCATGGTCGCCGATCTGATGACCGGCCTCGCCCGTGCCGGCGATTCGGCGTCCGGCCTCGCCAACGAGATGGCCGAACGGCTCTCGCAGGCGCTGCAGCGCAACCGCGACCAGGCCAGCGGGCTTTTGAGCGACGTCCTCGGCAAGCTCGACGAAGGCAGCCGCGCCATCGTCGCCGCGACCGCGCAGAACCGCGAGGCCCAGGCCGATCTCACGGGGGCGCTGGACCGCAGTGTCGCGGCCTTGCAATATCAGACCGAACAAGCCGGCGAGCGGCTGGCGCAAGTCGTCGCAACGGAGCGTGCCGCGCTGGTGCAGGCGGCCGAGGATTCGGCCGCGCGCCACCAGGATCTCGATGTCGCGATCGGCGGCCATCTCGCCGGTCTCGCCCAGGCGGTCGAAGGGCATAGCAAGGCTTATGCCGACAAGGTCGAGCGCGAACGGCAACAACTTGCCGACCTTGCCCGTGCCACCGACCAACGTCATGCCGATCTCGCCGCTTCGATCGAGCAGCATCGCAGCGCGCTCAGCTCAGCGGCGGATGACGCGGCGGCCCGCCTGGCCGCCGCCTTGAAGCGGCATCAGGAAGTGGCCTTCGCCAGCGCGAACGCCACCATCGCCGAAGTGACGCGCAAGACCAGCGAAGTACAGCGCAGCCTGCGCGAGCAGGGCGATGCCATCGTTCAGACGGCGCGCAACGTGGCGGAGGAACTGATCGCCGGCCTGACGCGTCTCGGCGACCAGCTCGGCAAGGCCGGCGTGCAGAGCGCTACCGACCATGCCGGTCTGGAAGAATCCCTGCGCGAGCATGCGGAGCATCTCAATCAGGCCGTACTGAATGCGGGCACTCTGTTCCGCGCCAGCCTCGACCGCCTGGCCGGCGAGGTTGCGACGGTGGCCGATCAGACGGCCGGCAAGATCGGCGATCAGGGTCGTGACCTGACGGCGGCGCTGGAGCGGCAGCGCCATGTGCTGACGGATTCGGCGCGTGACACCATCAATCAGTTCGCCGGCCGGGTGCAGGATCTCGGTGCCGAAATGGGCCGGGTCGCCAACGATGTCGGCGACCAGACCGGCCGCCTGGTGGAACTGGTCGACAGCCAGGGCCAGCGCCTGTCGCTGGCGGCAGATGCCTCGGCACAGCGCTTCAAGTTGCAGATCGATGCCCAGCATGCGCATCTCAGCGATCTGGTCGAACATGCCGAGCGCAAGAACAACGAGCTGGTGCAACTGCTCGATCGCCAGGCGATGATCCTGGAAATGGCGGCCAACCGCGGCGCCGGCCGGTTCTCGGTGCTGCTCGACGAATTGCGCGCGCATCTTTCCGGCGTTATTGCCGATGCCGAGGCGCGCAACACGGCGCTCATGCAATTGGTCGATGAACAGGGCGGCAAGCTCGAAGGCGTCGCCGAGCGGGTGAGCGAGCGCTTCCTTGATCATCTGCGGGCCCATGAACGCAAACTTGGCGAGATCAGCGATGTCGCCGATCAGCGCAGCAGCAAGCTGGCCGAGAATGTCGACGAAGGGGCGCAAAAGCTGGATCGTGCGCTGCAGGCGGCGGGGCAGCGTTTTGCCGAGCATGTTGCGGCCCAGGGCAAGCAGTTGGAGACGACGACGCAGACGGCATCCGGTCGCCTGCAGGACGAGATCGCGCGCCATATCGCCGCCCAGGACCAATCGATCACGCAGCTGGAGCAGCGCGCGCAGAATGCCCGCGACGTGCTGACGCAACAGAGCAACCATCTCGGCGAGGTGGCCCAGACCTCGGCGGAGGGCTTCAAGGAACTCCTGCGGCGTCAGGCCGACGAGTTCATGGCGGCCGTGGACGTCGTTTCCGACAAATCGGCAAATCTCGCGGCCGTCACGGTCGAGCAGCGTGAGGCGCTTATCCGTGCCGCCGAGGAATCGGCAGGGTTCTTCGAAACCGCCTTGCGCAGCCACGCCCGCGAGATTGCCGCCGCCACGGCGGCTGCGGTGCAGCAGACCGAGGGCCTTACCGCCGCTGCGCGTGTGCAGGCGGAGAATATCGCCGCCAGTATCCGGGCGGGCACAACCCAGCTGGATGACGTGGCGCGGCAGCAGACCGAGGCCCTGCAATTCAGCAGCGACACCCTGGCCGCTGCGCTCCGCGCTACTCTCGAGGCAGAGGCTAATCGCATCGAGGGCCTGTTCGCGACCATCGTCACCCAAGGCCAGAAACTGGCGACGGCGGCAGATGCCCAGGCGGCCAACCTCAATCAGGCGACCGCCCAGGCAACCGAAGCGGCAGTCACCATTCGCGATCAGCTGGCGGCGCAAACCAAGGCCGCACAGGTCGCCGGCACGGAAATCAACGATCGGGCGGCGGAAGCCGGACGCCAGCTGCAGGCCCATGCTGAGGAACTCGCCGGCGCCGTGCAATCAATCATGTCGAAACATGCCGGCGGCATTAAAGCCGCCAGCGATGCCGCTGGCGCCCATGCCATCGAGCTGGCGCAGAGCCTGGCGCGCCAGCATGAAGGTCTGACGCAGGCCCTCGGTCGCACCAGCGACGCGACGGCGGAGATCCGGCGGGCGTTGCAGGTGCAGATCCAGGATCTCGACACTGTGGCGGAAACGGTGACGCGTGACGCCCAGACGATCGGCACGGTATTCCGCACCGAAGCGGCGGCTTTAAGCGAGGCTGCGGCCAAGGCAACCGACGGTGCCAGCGGCATGCAGGCGTCGCTCAAGCAGCATCTTGCCGTGCTCGACGAGGCGGCGCGGCTGGCGCTGGATAAGGCCGCCGGGGCGCGCCAGCAGATCGAGCAGCAATGCGTGGCGCTGCGTCAGGCGCTGGATGACAGCCTGACGCGCGGCGCCGGCCTTGGCGAGCTTTACCAGGCACACGCAAAATCGCTGCGTGAGAACAGCGAGGTGGCGCGCGACAAACTGGTGCAGCTCGGTGACGTGCTGCAAGGCCGCGCCGACGCCTTGCTGGCCGTGATCGAGCAGACCACATCGCGGCAGCACGATGTCCACCATCTGCTGGCGGAACGGGTGGTGGCGATCGCCGATGCCGGCCAGGCCGGTGAGGAGCAGATCCAACAGCTCGGCGTCTCGATCGAGAATCTCGTACGTCTGCTGCGCAATACGACCCAGGAAACGGCCCGCCAGGCACATGGCATCGTGCAATCCTTCCGCGAGGGAGCGGATGCGCTCGGCACGGTGACGCAAGGCTCGCTCTCGCAGATCGCCGGCATCAAGGACGCGTTGCGCGACCAGATCACCGATCTCTCGGTCCTGGCGACCCAGGTGGGCGATCTCGGCCAGTCGATCCGCGCACAATTGAAGATGCAGATGGCGGAGTTCGGCGCGGCGGCGACGGCGGCGCGGCAAAGCGCCGAAGCGGCCCGCAACGAGGCGACCTCGACCGGCGGGGTGGTGGCGCAGCAGGTCGTCGGTCTCGGCGAAGCGGCCGATCGTATGAAGCGGCAGCTGGTCGAGGTGGCGCAGGCGCTGGATGAGCGCATCGCTACCATGGGCCGCGCGACCGAGAGCGCGCTGGCACGCGCCGGATCGCTGGGAGAGGAGTTCGAAACGCAGATCTCGCAGCTCGGCCAGGCCATCGAACAGGCGAACAGCCAGGCCGATCGCCTGGGGCAGAATTTCAAGCAGCAGAGCGCCGATCTGGATCGCAGTGCTTCCGTGGCCCTGGAGCGCATGGAGAAGCTGCGGGAGACCCAGCAGAACGCCACGCGCGACACGTTCCTGCGGACCGCGCGGGTGATGACCGAGGAGCTGAACAGTCTTGCCCTCGATATCCACAACCTGCTGGACGCGGAAATTCCCGAGGAAGTCTGGCGGCGCTATCGCGAAGGCGACCGCTCGGTCTTCGCCCGCCGCCTGTTCCGCATGAAGGATTCCTATGTCATCCCGGCAATCGAGCAGCGCTATCAGCGCGACGAGCGCTTCCATGATATGGTCGACCGCTATGTCAGCAAGTTCGAGGACCTGTTGGCGCAGTCCGACAGCGCCGATCCGGAATCGATCCTCAATGCCACCTTTATCACCGCCGATGTCGGCAAGCTTTACCTGGTCATGACCCGCAGCCTGGGCCGCGCCACCGAGCATTGATCACCGGGCATTGATCGCGCCAGCCGTCCTGGCGGCGCGATCGCCTCGTCAGCTATTGGATAGATGGAATGAAGCCGAGTGACAAAAGCCAGCCTGCCGGCGAGCATGGCCAGTGGCAGGCCTTCAAGGCTTTGCTGCCGCATCTCTGGCCGGTGGGCGAGACCGAATTGCGCGTCCGCGTCGTCATCGCCTTGGCCTGCCTGATTATTTCCAAGGCAGCCAATGTCTATGTGCCGCTGCTCTTCAAGCGCATGGTCGACCATCTGTCGCTGAAGCCGGTGGCCGATGTCGTGCCGGTACTGTCGGTGCCGGTCGGCCTGCTGCTCGCTTATGGCATTGCCCGTGTGCTGACGCAGAGCTTCGCGGAAATGCGCGATGGCATCTTCGCCAAGGTGGCGCAGCGCGCGATCCGCGCGGTGGCGCTGGAGACTTTCCGGCATCTGCATGCGCTGTCGCTTAAATTCCACCTCGACCGCCAGACCGGAGGATTGAGCCGAGCAATCGAGCGTGGCGCCAAGGGCATCGAATTCCTGCTGTTCTTCGTGCTCTTCAACGTCATCCCGACCTTGCTGGAGATCACCCTCGTCTGCATCATTCTCTGGCATCTTTATGACTGGCGGTTTGCCGCCATCACGGCCTTCACCATCGGCCTTTATATCTGGTACACGCTGGCGGTGACGGAATGGCGCATCAAGTTCCGACGCCAGATGAACGAATCCGATCAATCGGCCAATACCAAGGCGATCGATTCGCTGTTGAATTTCGAAACCGTCAAATATTTCAACAACGAGCGCCACGAGGCGGAGCGCTATGACGTGGCGCTGCAGCAGTATGAGAAGGCCGCCGTCAAGAACCGCACCAGCCTCGCCAATCTTAATATAGGCCAGGCCTTCATCATCGCCGTCGGCGTCACCCTGATGATGACGCTGGCGGCCGATGGCGTCGTCGCCAAGCGCTTGACGGTCGGCGATTTCGTTCTGGTCAATGCCTATCTGATCCAGCTTTATCTGCCGCTCAATTTTCTCGGCACGGTCTATCGCGAGATCCGCCAATCGCTGATCGATATGGAGACGATGTTCGCCCTGATGCGCGTCGACGTCGATATCGCCGATGCACCCGACGCCAAGCCGTTGATCGTGACCGAGGGTGCCGTGGCCTTCGAAAATGTGCAGTTCGGCTATGACCCGCGCCGGCCGATCCTGAAAGGTGTCAGCTTCCGTGTCGAGCCGGGCAAGACACTGGCCATCGTCGGGCCCAGCGGCGCGGGCAAATCGACCATCTCACGCCTGCTGTTCCGGTTTTATGATGTGCAGGACGGGCGCGTGACCATCGATGGCCAGGATATCCGCGCGGTACAGCAGCAATCGGTGCGGGCGGTGATCGGCATCGTGCCGCAGGACACCGTCCTCTTCAATGATACGGTCGAATACAACATCGCCTATGGTCGGCCCGGCGCCAGCAGGGCGGAGATCGAGGCGGCGGCCGAGCTGGCGCAGATCCATACCTTCGTCACCAAGCTGCCGGACGGCTACAAGACCATGGTTGGCGAGCGCGGCTTGAAACTGTCGGGCGGCGAGAAGCAGCGGGTGGCGATCGCCCGCACCATCCTGAAAGCACCGCCGATCCTGCTGTTTGACGAGGCGACCTCGGCGCTCGACAGCCACACCGAGCGCGAGATCCAGGACAATCTCAAGGACATGGCACGCAACCACACGACCCTGGTCATCGCCCACCGCCTCTCCACGGTGATCGACGCCGACGAGATCATTGTGCTGGAAGACGGCCGGGTGGTCGAACGCGGCACCCATGGCGGCCTGCTGGCGGCCAATGGCAAATACGCCGCCATGTGGCGTCGCCAGCAGGAAGCGACCGAGCATGAAGCGGCGCTGATGGCGGCCAGCGACGACCTCAAGGCGGAAGCGGTCTGACCATGGAGGTGGCTGCGCTGGCGGATCAGGTGCAAGCGGGCGACCGCCGCGCCCTGGCGCGCGCCATCACGCTGGTTGAATCCGACCGGTCCGATCATCGCGATGCCGCGGAAAAGCTGCTGGGCCTTCTGCTGCCTGCCACTGGCCGGTCGATCCGCCTCGGCATCTCCGGCCCGCCCGGTGTCGGCAAATCCACCTTCATCGAGGCCTTCGGGCAGTTCGCCATCGAGCAGGGGCGGCGCGTGGCGGTGCTCGCCATCGACCCCAGTTCGCGGGTTTCCGGCGGATCGATCCTCGGCGACAAGACGCGCATGGCGGAACTGTCGCGGCGGCCGGAAGCCTTCATTCGTCCCTCGCCGGCCGGGCTTGCTTTAGGTGGCGTCGCGCGCCGCACCCGCGAGGCCCTGCTGATCTGCGAGGCGGCGGGTTTCGACCTGGTCATCGTCGAGACAGTGGGTGTCGGGCAGTCGGAAACCACCGTGGCCGAACTGGTCGACATGTTCCTGCTGCTGCTGCTGCCCTCGGGCGGCGACGATCTGCAGGGGATCAAGCGCGGCATCATGGAACTGGCCGATCTCGTCATCGTCAACAAGGCGGACGGCGATCTCAAGCCGGCGGCGGTACGGACGGCGGCGGATTACGCCAATGCGCTTCGCCTCATGCATCCGCTGCACCGCGCCTGGACAACCGACGTGTTGACGCTCTCCGCCCTGCATGGCGAGGGCCTGGCGGCGGTCTGGGACAAGGTGCTGGACTTCCAGCGCCGGATGCAGGAGAGCGGAGAGCTGCCGATCCGGCGCCGGGAACAGGCGCGCGCCTGGCTCTGGCGCGAATTATCCGACAGTTTGCTGGATCTCCTGAAAAACAAGCCCGGCATGGCGGAGCGCTTGGCGGCCCTGGAGGCAAAGGTCGTCAATGGCAAGACGACGCCGGGCGCCGCGGCCCGCGAGGTCTTGGCCCAGTTTCTCGGCTGATCTGCCCTCCGAATTCTCCTGGTTGATCGGGGACTTCAGGGCGGTTTCGGCCGGAATCACCTTGACCTTCCGGGCCTAAACCAGTAAAAACCGCCGCGACTGGCCGGAGACCTGCTTATCCGGCCGATTTGATTTTTGTAAGTATCTGAAAAGAAAAGGATTTGGTCATGGCTCGTCGTTGCGCCATCACC
>DATLIX010000022.1:0-19349 GCA_035539215.1 Dongiaceae bacterium
GAATTCGTCCTGCCGGATCCAGGGCAGCGGGATATGGCCCCATTCGCCGCCGATCCCGGTATGGCCTTCCAGCAGCTGCTTGTTGATGGTGATGCCGCCGCCGACCCCCGTGCCGATGATGACGGCGAAGACCACCTTGGCATCGCGCCCGGCGCCATCGGTGGCTTCCGAGACGGCCAGGCAATTGGCGTCATTAGCGAGGCGAACCGGGCGGCCGATCGCCGCGGCGACGTCCTTGCCGAGATTCTGCCCGTTGAGCCAGGTCGAATTGCCGTTGCGGATCAGGCCGGTTTGCGGCGACGGGCTGCCCGGTATGCCGATACCGACGGTGGGCTGTTCGGTCAGTCCGGCGCGTATCTCGGCCGGGAGGGCGGCCTCAACCCGCCTGACAACCTCCGCAATCGTTGCTACGGTACCGGCGTAGTTTTCCCGCGGTGTCGGTTGCCGCAACCTGGCCAGCGTCTGTCCTTGGGCATCCAGGGCAATTCCCTCGATCTTGGTGCCCCCCAGATCGATCCCGATACGCATACGCATCTTGCCTCCAATTTTGGCAATAGTTCACGGATGTTACCGCTATCTCAGCGGCGCTGATTTAGCCAGCTTTGTTTAACTAATTGATAACCAAACTCTGCTTTTCATAAGATATTAAATGCTATGTTAGCAAATACGCAGCGTCCTGCGGGACGTGGGCGGAAATAATATGGTGGAGGGCCGGCATGGCTGAGCGGGAGCAACTGTCGCCCGAGGAAAAGCGTCGTCGGGCGGCAGAGAAGACGATCCTGATCGTCGAGGACAATGAGCTGAACATGAAGTTGTTCCACGACCTGATCCAGGCCCATGGATACAACATTCTGCAGACCAAGGACGGCATGGAGGCGCTGAAACTGGCGCGCCTGCACAAGCCCGATCTGATCCTCATGGACATCCAGCTGCCGGAAGTTTCCGGCCTGGAAGTGACCAAGTGGATCAAAGAGGATGATAATCTCAAGGCCATTCCGATCATCGCCGTCACCGCTTTCGCCATGAAGGGCGATGAAGAAAAAATCCGCGAAGGCGGCTGTGAAGCGTATATTGCCAAACCGATCTCAGTGGTTCAGTTCCTCGAAACGGTCGACCGTTTTCTACAGTGATTTCTAGGCATGTCCGCTCGTATCCTGGTGGTAGATGACATCCCCGCGAATGTCCGTCTACTGGAAGCCAAACTGGCTGCCGAATATTTTGAAGTGATCACCGCGAGCAGCGGACAGCAGGCTCTCGACATCATCGCCAAACAGGCGCCGGACATCGTCCTTCTCGATGTCATGATGCCGGAGATGGACGGGTTCGAGGTCTGCCGCCGCATCCGCGCCAGTGGCGCCACCCGCTTTCTGCCGGTCGTCATGGTGACGGCGCTGAGCGATCAGACCGATCGCGTGCGCGGGCTGGAGGCGGGAGCCGACGACTTTCTCACCAAGCCGGTCAACGATCTCGCGCTGTTCGCCCGCGTGCGTTCCCTCGTCCGCCTGAAAATGATGATGGATGAGTGGCGGATGCGCGAGCAGACCTCCGGTCAGTTCGACATCCTCTCGGGCGATAACGAGCCCACCTCCGATGACGACCGCAATGCGCGCATCCTCCTGGTGGAGGCTTTTGCGCCGACGGCGCAGCGTGTGCAGAACATTCTGGATGCCGACCAGGATGGGGTGGTGGTGGCCAATACCGTGCAGACCGCCACCGAGCTGGCGGCCGCCGAGCGGTTCGACCTGATCATCAGCGATATCCAGGTCGGCGGCGAAGACGGGCTGCGCTTCTGCTCGCATTTGCGCTCCCAGGAGGAAACCCGCCAGACGCCGATCCTGCTGGTGGTCGACGAATACGACATGCCGCGCCTGGTGAAAGGCCTCGATATCGGTGTCAGCGACTATCTGATGAAGCCGATCGATCCCAACGAGCTGCTGGCGCGCGTTCGCATCCAGGTGCGCCGCCGCCGCTTCCAGGACCGCCTGCGCGCCAATTACGAGCGCAGCCTTTCGATGGCGCTGACCGACAGCCTTACCGGCCTCTATAACCGGCGCTATGCCATGCGGCATCTCGACGGGCTGATGCGCCGCGTGGTGCAGACCGGCAAGCCGCTGGCGGTGCTGGTCTGCGATCTCGATTTCTTCAAGCGGGTGAACGACACCTACGGCCATGCGGCTGGGGACGAGGTGCTGAAGCAGTTCGCCCAGCGCGCCGCGGCCGCGGTGCGCAACATCGACATGGTGGCGCGGTTCGGCGGCGAGGAATTCGTCATCCTGATGCCGGATACCGACGGCCAGGCCGCCTTGCGGGCGGCCGAACGCCTCTGCAAGCGCATTGCCGAAACGCCGATGGCGATCGGCCCGGCGGCGGAAGCGGGCATCACCGTCACGGTCAGCATCGGGGTCGCCGCTTCGGCGCTGGAAATGCCGGGCGACGAACTGATCAAGATCGCCGACGCCGCGCTCTACCGCGCCAAGCAGACCGGCCGCAATCGCGCCGTCATCGACCCCGCCTCGGCGCTCTGACGCCCTTCCCGCGAAGCTTTCCTGGAGAAGCCGGCCGCCGATCCGGCTGCCGCTGCAAAACGAACGGGGCGCCACGAACTTGTCGGACGCCCCGTTTCGAAACCTGCTGTGCAGGCCGCCTGTCGGCCGAGATTACTTGATCTTGGCTTCCTTGAACGGCACATGCTTGCGCACGACGGGATCATACTTGTTGAATTCAAGCTTCTCCGTCGAGGTGCGCGGATTCTTCTTGGTCACGTAATAGAAGCCGGTATCAGCGCTGCTGACCAACTTGATCTGAACGGTATTTGCCTTGGCCATGACAGCCCCTTAACTTCAAGCGTCGGAAAAGATGGCGCAAAATAGCCATTAACCGCCCGATGTCAAGCCCGGCTTATGACTTTCTCGCGTATGCTGCGATCACGGTGGCGGCTGAGCGTCATGATATCATTGCGGTAATTCAACAGCTTAGGCTCCGTCGCGCCGATCTCGCGGCGCTCTTCCCAGCGTCGAAAGGCCTCGGCGAGAACGGCATGGGTGACATCGACGATGTTCAGGCTGTCGAGGGCGCCCTTCGGCCGCCAGCCGAGATCCTCCAATTCGCCATTCCCGGTGACCGTGCCGTGGGCCAAGCCGCCGTCGGCCAGAAAGAATCGGGTGTTGTAGCGCCGTCGCGAGGTGACGGGGGTGATGGCCCGCAACAGGAAGTCGAGATCCGCCAGTTCCGGCCGCAACCCGGCTGCGCGATAGGCCTGCCAGATCGGCTGGTCGATGACAGTTCGGCCTTCGTTCTGCGTCGCGGCTCGCCCGACCAGCAGGCCGGTTTCTTCATGGGTCTCCCGCAGCACCGCCCGCAAAAAGGCGGCCACCGGCCGTCGGCAGCCGCCCGAATCGAGCATGCGGCCGACTTCGGGATGCAGGCTTTCCGCAAAGCCGGAGGGCAGGTTGTCGGCATCATCCACCCGCCCGCCGGGTACTACGTAGATATCGGGCAGGAAGCCGGATTTCATGTGCCGCCGTCCGAGCAGAACCTCGGCTTCCCCCTGCCTGCCCTGACGGATGAGAACGAGGCTGGCGGCATCGACCGGCCGGACGGCGCGGATTGGGGCAGGCGTCCCGGACATGCGATCAGTTCATCAGGGCGGGCAGGAAATCGAGGCCGCTGGACTGGTCGCCTTCCGCCATCGCCGGCGGCTGGGCCAGGCGAACAGCCTGGGCAAACAAAGCCGGCTGCTCCAGCAGGCGTTCGGCCACCTGCATGTCGATCGGATCGTCTTCCGTGCGCGCCGGGCACGTTTTGCGCAAGGCATCAAGCGCTGCCGTGTCATCGGGATTGACGGCGTTGCGCCGGTCGGTCGGCACGCTCGGCAACCGCCCCAGGGCCAGATCGTGCAGCACGCCGTCGGCATCATGCCTGCCGACCGTGCAGATGGTCGGCAGGACGCCAAGGTGATGCAGGCTGTAGCCGGACGGGGCATGGTAGCGCGCCCAGGTCAGGGTGAGTTCACCGTCATTCGGCATCTTGCGAATGATCTGAACGGTGCCCTTGCCGTATGAATTGCTGCCCACCACCACGGCCCGGTCGTTGTCCTGCAGCGCGGCGGTCACGATCTCCGCGGCCGAGGCTGAATTGCCGTCGATCACGACGACGACCGGCTTGCCCTCGGTCATGTCGCTGCCGGTTGCCTCGAAGATCTGGTGGCTGTCGGGATTGCGGCCGCGGGTCGAGACGATATGTCCGCCCGTGAGGAAGAGATTGGACACCGCCACCGCCTGGTCGACCAGCCCGCCGAGATTGTCGCGCAGATCGAGGATATAGCCGGCGAGACGGGGGCCGATCTCCGCTTGCGCGTCATAGACCGCGTGCTTGAAGCTCTTGCCGGTTTCGGCATTGAAGCTGTAGATGCGGATATAGGCGATATCCCCTTCGCGATGATAGGCGACCGTCTCCGGCACCACATGCGCCCGTATCAGCGTGATCTCCAGAGGCTGGCGTTCCGGCTCCGCCGGCTTGCCGTCCGGCGTGTTCTCCGGGGGCGTCATCACGCGGTTGATACCCAGCGTGACCTTGCTGTCGACGGGTCCCCGCAGCAGATTGATGACCTCGTTCTGCACCAGCCCGTGCACCGGCTTGCCGTCGATCGTCAGGATTTCGTCGTCGCGTTTCAGCCCCATCCGTTCGGCCGGCGTATAGTGCAGGACGGACACGATGCGGACGACACTCTCTTCGACCGAAATGGTGATGCCGAGGCCGCCGAAACCGTCGCGGGAGGCGCGGTTCTCTTCGGCTCGTTTGGCATTGGCATAGCGGGAGAATGGGTCGAGCTTGCCCACCACGCCGGTGAGCACCGCCTCATAAATATTTTCCGGCGGCGTCTGCTGCAGCTTGGGGGAGGTATTGACGGCTTCCTGCGTCACCTTGGCGACCAGCTTGCCCCATTTCGTGGGGTCGTTGCTGGAGGGCAGCGGAAAACTCTGAATGACCTGCTGATGCACGTCGAGATTGATCTGATTGCCGATTTCGACGGCGGCCACGTCCGGATCAAGGCTGGTCAGCTGCTGCAGCCCGGCCATGGACAGATCTTCCAGATTCGGCTGATTGATGTAGTAGGTGTTGATGTCCTCGAAGCCGCTCTCGAACATCTCCTTGGTCAGGCTGCTTTTGACGACCGGCTGCTCGACCGGCGCGGTACTGGCACAACCGACAAGAATGACGAGGCAAGGGAGCAGGAAGAACGGAGCGATCTGCCGCAGAGGGACGAGATTACCCGGTCTGCGCGAATCCAAGCGCGATGTCGTCAACAGAGGCATTTCCACCTGAATACGGCCGATGCCACTGGCATACCGACCCGACCACCTGCAAACGAGATTAGCAGAAAGCGTGTTTGATACCAGTGACTATTCTCACGGCAGAGTTGATCAGGCAGCAGATCTGTAGCGCAGATATCGTCGATCACGCGGTGGACGCGCTGCGCGTCGGGTACGGAAGGCCGGCCGCATCGAAGCAGGTGGCCGGGAACCTATCGCCGCTTGCCCGGTTTGCGTCCGCCCTTGCTTCTGGGAGCCGAACCATGCTCGGCCTTCGGCGGTCTCCCCGCATGCCGGCCGTGCGAGGCCGGAGCTGCGGCTGAGCCGCTACTTTCGGTCGAAGGGGTACTGCTTCCTTCTCTCGCCGGGGCATGCCGGCGATGTTTGCCGGCGGGCTCTCGTGCCTGCCGCGACAATGAGTCGCGGTTTTGCTGGGGCCGTTGCTTTCCCCCTGTGCCGCGGTGCGGCCGGTTGCGTTCGGCAGATTGGCGAGGAACGTCCGACAGCGCCTCGAAATCGCCGCCGGAGACGATTTCGAAGGTCATGCCGCCGGTCAGGGGCGTCGCCGCCAGCAGCCGTACCTCGACCTCGGCGCCCAGCTGGAAGACGCGGCCCCACCGGCGCCCGACCAAAGCATGGCCGCGCTCATCATGGTCGTAGAAATCCGATGGCAGCGTACTGATCGGCACGAGGCCATCGGCGCCGCTCTCGTTCAAGGTGATGAAGAGGCCGAAGCGGGTCACGCTGCCGATCCGGCCGGCGAAGACCTCGCCCAGGCGATCCGACAGGAAGGCGGCGATATAGCGGTCGGTCGCCTCGCGTTCCGCCGCCGCGGCGCGCCGCTCGGTGCCGGAGATATGGTCGCCGATATCGGTGAACTGCTCGCCGATTTCAGGCGGCAGGCCGTCCTCCCCGAATCCATAGGCACTGATCAGGGACCGATGGACCAGGAGATCGGCATAGCGTCGGATCGGCGAGGTGAAATGCGCATAGCGCGCCAGCGCCAGGCCGAAATGGCCGAGATTCTCCGGCGCATAGACCGCTTGCGCCTGCGAGCGAAGCACCAGGCTGTTGATCATCGCCGCGTAGGGCGAGTTGGCTGCCTTATGCAGCAGGGCGGTGAAATGCTTCGGGCGGATCACCTGGCCTTTGGCGATGGAGAAATCGAGCCCGCGCAGGAATTCGCGCAGCGCCTCGACGCGGGCCGGATCTGGCGTCTCGTGGACGCGGTACATGCAAGGCTGCTTGCGCCGCTCCAGGCTTTCGGCCGCCGCGACATTGGCGGCGATCATGAATTCCTCGATCAGGCGGTGGCTGTCGAGCCGGAGGCGCGGCACGATCCGGTCGATCTTGCCCTCCTGATTGATGAAGACCCGGCGCTCGGCGATGTCGAGGTCGAGCGTGCCGCGCTGCTCGCGGGCGAACAGCAATGACTTGAAGGCGCCGTAGAGCGGCTTGATCACGGATTCCAGCAGCGGGGCGGTGATGTCGTCGGTGGCGCCGTCCATGGCGGCCTGGGCCTGTTCATAGGTGAGGCGTGCCGCCGAGCGCATCAACCCGCGCATGAAGCGGTGGTGCAGCTTCTTGCCCTCGGCATCGATCACCATCTCGACCGCGATGCAGGGGCGTTCTTCCAGGGGCTTCAGCGAACACCAGCCGTTGGACAGCTCTTCCGGCAGCATGGGGACGACCCGGTCGGGGAAGTAGACCGAATTGCCGCGTTCCCGCGCCGTTTTATCGAGCGCGTCACCGGTGCCCACGTAATGCGCCACATCGGCGATGGCGACCAGCAGGATCCAGCCGCCGGGATTCTGCGGATTGGGATCCGGCTTGGCGTGAACCGCATCGTCGAAATCGCGGGCGTCGTCGCCGTCGATGGTGACCAGCGGGACGGCGCGCAGATCGGTGCGTGTGCCCAGCGGGGCGGCCTTTGCCTCCGCCGCCTGGGTTTGCGCCGCAACGGAGAATTCCAGCGGAATGCCGTGTTCGACGATGGAGATGAGGCTGATCGACTTGGCTTCGCCGATCCGTCCCACCCGTTCCAGGATGCGGGCGCGCGGCGTGCCGAGACGGCGCGCCGGCTCGACCAGGGCGACGACGATGTCGCCATGCCGGGCATTGCCGACATGGTTGGGGTCGACATTGAACTCGGTCTTCACCCGTTTGTCGGTCGGCTTGATGCGGGCATGACCATGGCGATCGCGCTCGAACAGCCCGACCACGCGCTGGGAATGATGTTCCAGCCGGCGGATAGGCTGCGCCTCATAGATATCGGCATCCTTGCGCTCCAGCCGGGCGAGCACGTGGTCGCCATTGGCGAGCGGCCGGTCGGTGCGCTTGTTGTCGATGACGAGAATGCGCGGCTCGGCGTCATCCTTGGGGAAATCGACCGGCCGCGCCCAAAGGTCGCCATCCTCATCGGGGCCGATGATCTCGATTACCGTCACTTCCGGCAGGGCGCCGCTGCGCGCAACCCGGCGGCCGCGGCCGCGATCGACCTCGCCGTCGCGTTCCAGCTCCTTGATCAGGGCCTTCAGCGGAATGCGATCGGCGCCGCGCAGATTGAAGGCGCGGGCAATCTCTCGCTTGCCGACCGGACCGTCCTGGTCCTGGATGAAGGCCAGGACCTGTTCCTTGGTCGGGAAGGGGACCGCTTTGGCTTTTTTTTCAGGTTGCTTTTCGCCGCCCTGGTCGCGCGCGCGTCTCTCGGCCCGCGGCGTATCGGCATCGGTTTGTAGTTGCCCGAGCTTCGGACGTTTAGTGCGGTGCTTTGAATTCGATTTCGACAAAGACAAACTCGTACTCATTCGGATTGATGACGTTATGCTCGACGCCGACCGGCCGGTAATAGGAGCGGCCAGCCGTCAGTTCGGCAAAACGCGTTTCCTTGCCGTCTTCCAACTGCAGCCGACCGGTGGTCATCGGCACCACGACATAATCATAGCCATGACGATGCCAGGTGGTTTCGGCACCGGGCTCAAAGCGCCATTCGGTGACGACGACGCGATCGTTGTCGACTTGAACGGTGGGCCGAGCGGCGGGGCGGGTCGTCATGTTGCTGCTACTCCGTATTCGGGTCGCAGGCAGCATAGCCGCAAGACGGGGGACTGACCAGCGGGAGCGGATACGGCGAGCGGAGACGGGGAAAAGCGTGCCGGATCGGTGTCAGCTGGCGCGTGTCAGCTGGCGGCCAGCGCGCCCTCGAATTCCAGCAAGCCGCGTTTGACGTCGAGTCCGCCAGCATAGCCGGTCAGGGCGCCGGAAGTCGCGATCAGCCGGTGGCAGGGAATGACGAGGGAGATGGGATTGGCGCCATTGGCGGCGCCGATGGCCCGCGCGGCCTGGGGAAGACCGAGCCGGGCGGCGAAAGCGCCATAGCTGAGAGAGGTGCCGAAGGGGACGCGCTGCAAGGCGGCCCACATCTTTTGCTGAAACGGCGTTCCCTGCGGGGCGAGCGGCAGGTCGAAATCGCGTCGCTTGCCGGCAAAATACGCGGCGATCTGCCGACTGATGGCGGCGACGGCCCGGTCGTCCCAGATGATTTCGTTCATATCGACCCGCCAGCGGGGCGACGCGACCTCGCCGGGAAAGGCCAACCGCGTCAGCCCGCCGTGCTCGTCTATCAGAGCTGTCATCGGGCCGAACGGGCTGGGGATGAGGCCGCCGCGCAGCAACCGGCCGCCGGGCGGGCCCCCGCTCCGGATTGCCCTGCTCCTCATGCGAAGGCCATTCCCAGATACGTCATCGATGATCCATCGCTCAGCCCGGCCGGCCGATCCGGTCGGTGCTGGCAAAATGCGATGTCTGCTGCGCATCGGCAATATCGGCGGAGGTGAGGCCGATATCGCGCAGCAGGTAAGAACTGAACTGGGCGATATGGTTCAAATCCTCGCGGTATTGCCGGCGCCTTTGCCAGGCATGGTACCAATCCGCAAGGCTGGCCTGAAGGCGGCCCGACAGCGACAGGGGAGCAACCGGCCGGTGTTCGGTGAGGCAACCGGCTGAATTTGGCTTGAGATCGACGCTCTTCATGGTTTTCCTCATATCTCTCAGGGAGGCTGACGAGAGTTCCAACGGGGCGCTTCATTGCCCATGCCCTGAATATGTGCTTGAATTTGGCCCTTGAAAAACGATCTCTCGTCACCCTGGCTGTTAGAAAAACTCGTACCTCGTCGCTGTTGGAATTATGGCCCTTTTGCCGCCGTTGAAAGCCGTCTGGTACTTCGAAAGCGCCGCCCGCCACCTCAATTTCAGCAAGGCGGCGGCGGAGCTGAACGTCACCCACAGCGCCATCAGCCATCAGATCCGGGCGCTGGAGGAATGGGTCGGCCAGCCTTTGTTCGAACGGGGCGCGCGCGGGCTGCGTCTGACTGAAACCGGCCAGCAGTTCCTGCCGCCGATCCGAGTCGCCTTCCAGCAATTGATGCAGGCGGGACAGGCGGCCCGGGCCACCGCCCGTGGCGGCCCCCTGACGGTCAGCGTTCTGCCGTCGCTGGCCTCGAAATGGCTGGTGCCGCGCCTCAGCGATTTTCGTCGCCGCTATCCCGATATCGATGTCCGCATCTCGGCGACCGGACAGCTGGAGACCGTGGGGCGCGGCGATATCGACATCGGCATCCGCTACGGGCGCGGCAAGTGGCCGGATCTCGAGGCGGAATTGCTGCTGCATGACGACCTCTTTCCAATCTGCAGCCCGAACCTGTTGCAGGGGCCAAAGCCGCTGCGCGAGCCGCGCGATATCGCCAATTTCCCCCTGTTGTCCGACAGCGACTGGCGGCCGGCGGAATATGAGTTCTGGCATAAATGGTTCGAGCTGGCGGGGATCAGCGATCTCGGCCTCAAACCCGACATGACCTTCACGGCCTCCAATCTCATGATCGATGCGGCGATTGCCGGGCTTGGCGTCGGCCTCGGCAATACCATGCTGGCGGGGGCTGATCTCGAGGCCGGCCGGCTGGTGAAGCCCTTCGACCTCTCGCTGAAACTGGAGACCGGCTATTTCCTCGTCTATTGGCCGGGGGCTCTCAAGCGCCCCAAGGTCAAGGCCTTCCGCGACTGGATGTTCGACCAGATGGCGGGGCGTTGCACGGCATAGCCGTTACGCCGCCATATGCAGACTGGCCCAGAAGTGGCAGGTGGCGAGGCTGCGATGCGGCGAGAAGCCGGCCATCAGTTCGGCCGTCTCCCTGGCATCGGGCCGGATCTCGCGCTGATGAAAGCGCTGCAAGGCGGTTGCGAGCGCGGAATCGCCGACCGGCACGGCATCGGCGAAACCAAAGCCCCGCAACATGATGTAGTTGACCGTCCAGGGACCGAGGCCGCGCAAGGCGAGCAGTTGCGTCTCCGCGTGACGCGCCGATCCGTCCGCCAGCGCCGGGAGATCAAGCTCGCCGCCGGCGACCAGCTTTGCGGCATCGATCAGATAGGCGGCCTTGGAGCGCGAGAAGCGCCGGCTGGTGAGATCGCCGGGATCAAGCGCTGCGACGGCGGCGGCATCGGGATGCAGCCGCATGCCGCTGGTCGCCGATACCGGCCGGCCGGCGAGCTCGATCAGGTCGCGCCGCAACGAGGTGGCAAAGGCAAGATTGATCTGCTGGCCGATGATCGCCCAGGCCAGGGCCTCGAAAACGGTCGGGGTCAACGGAATGCGCAGCCCCGGCTGCGTCGCCGTCAACCGGCGGATGGCGGCATCGCGCCTGGCCCGCGCTTCGAAACCGCCGGCGTCGCTGCCGAGACCGATCATCCGCACCAGAATGCGATGCGCTTCGGCCATGGCGGTCGGGCTCGGGCTTTTATCGGCGACGACGCGGCAATCGATCCCCGCAGGCGCGAAGGTGAGATCAAGCAAAGCCGCTTTGCCGTCCAGCAGCAGCGCCTTGACCAGGCGATGATCGCCGATGCGTCGTTCCGCCGGCCCTTCCTTGTCGCGGCCGTGATAGGCGAGCGCCTCGTCGGCCCGGAAATCCGCCGGCAATTGCAGCTGAAAGCGATCACGCCGGCGCAAATCGCGATAGGCGCCGGGCGTCATGCCGGTTGCCGCCAGGAACTGGCGATGAAACGTCGCCTCGCCATCATAGCCGACGGCATGGGCGATATCGATCACGCGCTCCTTGCCCCATAACAGCAACTCGCAGGCCAGCCGGATGCGCTCGCGATGCAAGAGCGCGGCCGGGGTCAGATGCGCCTCGGCCCGGACCAGATCGTTGAGCTTGGTGCTGCTGATGCCGCCGGCCTTGGCGAGATCGGCGATGTCGGTGAAACGGGCGGGATCGTCGCGCAGGCGCTGCAGCAACCCGAGATAGAGCGACCGGTCCCAATCCTCGCCGCGATAGAACAGTTCCGGGCGGCAGCGGCGGCAGGGGCGCAATCCTTCCGCGATAGCCTCGTCTTCACGGCGGAAGAAGCGGACATTCTCGGCCTTCGGCTTCCGTGCCGGGCAGGAGGGCAGGCAATAGATTCCGGTGGTCAGCACGCCCGTGAGGAAACGGCCGTCATAGCCGCGATCCTTGGCGAGGATGCGCTGATACATGAAAGCGTCGGTCATCGCGGCTTGCGCACGGGCCATATCAAATCACCTTACGCATGAATCACCTTATGCACGCAGCGACCGGTGGCGGTGCAGACAAGCGCTGCGTTCCGCCAGGATGCGATCGATCCGATCGCCGATCACAGGGCGAAATTCTGCACCGATTTCGCACCGACACAAGCTGGGCTGCCGAGTGAACCGGCATCCTGCTGACAAGCAACGGACAATGAGGCGATGCCAGGCAGGCGTGCCGGTTGAGAACTGATCCGGCTGACGGCCGGGCCGGCGTGAGCAATCCCCTGTGCGCGCTTGAAGAGACATCGTGGTCCTGATCCGGGTTGGCGTTGTCCCTATCCTGACCGAAGGGCGCGCGGCGCGCCTCTCATCGCTACCGCTGGAATTG
This sequence comes from Dongiaceae bacterium, assembly GCA_035539215.1. Taxonomy (GTDB): domain Bacteria; phylum Pseudomonadota; class Alphaproteobacteria; order Dongiales; family Dongiaceae; genus Dongia_B. The sequence continues at coordinate 12,242 of DATLIX010000022.1, forward strand.
CCAAAGAGAAACGCGCCGGCCCGTGGAGGCCGGCGCGTCCCTGCAATATGCCAGCCGTAAGCTCAGCCGTTGGCGGCTTTCTTGGCGGCGACCTTCTTTGCCGCCGGTTTTTTCGCGGCGGGTTTCTTGGCCGCCGTCTTCTTGGCGGCAGCTTTTTTTGCGGCAGGTTTCTTGACGGCGGCCTCGTCATTCGCCGCGACCTTCTTGGCGGCGGCCTTCTTCGCCGTCGGCTTCTTGGCTGCCGGCTTCTTGACTGCCGGGGCCTTGGCGCCTCTGCGGCCGCCCTTGCCGCTGCCGACCTTGTCGGCCCGCGCAGCTATCAGGGCCACCGCCGCATCCATCGACAAGGTGGCCGGGTCGATGTCCTTGGGGATGGTCGCATTGACGGCGCCGTGTTTCACATAGGGGCCATAGCGGCCCTCATGCACGGTGACCGGTGCGCTATCGGCCGGATGCTTGCCGATCTCGCGGCCGGGTGCGGCGGCGGCCCGGCCGCCGCGTCCACGGCTGGGTTCCGCCAGCACGACGACTGCGCGGTTGAGGCCGATCGACAGCACATCGTCATCCTTGGGGATCGATTTGAAGGCGCTGCCATGCTTGAGATAGGGACCGAAGCGGCCGATGCCGGCCAGGATGGTCTCGCCGGTCTCCGGATGCTTGCCGATATCGCGCGGCAAGGCGAGCAGCTTCAAGGCGGTTTCCAGGTCGACGCTGTCCGGCATCATGTCTTTGAGGAGCGAGACGCGTTTCGGTTTCTCGACGCCTTCGCCGCCGGCCTGCACATAGAAGCCATAGGGGCCCTTGCGCAAGCTGACTTCCATGCCGTTGGGATCGGTGCCGAGCACCTGCGGTCCCGCCAGTTCCGATTCCTCGCCGGTCGCCACGGCCAGCGGCCGCGTATAGCGGCATTCGGGATAATTGCTGCAGCCGATGAAGGCGCCGTTCTTGGCCAGCTTGATGCCAAGCTCGCCGGCCGCACAAGACGGGCAGGCGCGCGGATTCTTGCCGTTGCCGAGATCCGGGAAGAAGTGCGGCGCCAGGGCCTCATTGAGGGCATCGATGACGACCGAGCGGGTGCCGATGCCCTTGTCGAGGAAGCTGACGGCGTCGCCCATCGATGGCAGGTCATTGCCTTCTTCATAGGGTTGATGCAGATGGGCGAAATCGCGCCAGAAATCGCGCAACACCTGCTTCCAGTCAGCGCGGCCACCGGAAATGTCGTCGAGCTTTTCTTCGAGATCGGCGGTGAAGCCGTATTGCACATAGCGCTCGAAGAAATTGGTCAGGAAGACGGTGACGATGCGGCCGCGATCCTCCGGGATCAGGCGCTTCTTCTCGATCTTCACATAAGCGCGATCCTCGAGCGTCTGCAGGATCGAGGTATAGGTCGAGGGCCGGCCGATGCCGAGTTCTTCCAGCCGCTTGATGAGGCTGGCTTCGCTGTAGCGCGGCGGCGGCTGGGTGAAATGCTGCGCCGGCGTCACGTCGCCGGTCTTCACGCCGTCGCCCTGCTTGAGATTGGGCAGGCGCAGGCCGCTATCGTCGTCTTCCAGCGGATCGTCGCGATCTTCCTGATAGAGGGTCAGGAAGCCGTCGAACTTCACCACGGAGCCGGTGGCGCGCAGAACCGACCGCTTATCGGCGGCTTCGAGATCGATCGCCACCTGGTCGAGCTCGGCGCTTTCCATCTGGCTCGCAAGCGTGCGCTTCCAGATCAATTCATAGAGCCGCTGCTCGTCATTGTTGAGATATTGCCGCAGCCGTTCCGGACGCCGGAAGAGATCGGTCGGCCGGATCGCTTCATGGGCTTCCTGGGCGTTCTTCGCCGCCGTGCGGTAGACGCGCGGCTGGTTCGGCAGATAGTTCATGCCGTATTGCTCGGAGATCAGCTTGCGGCTGGCATCGATGGCGTCCTGCGACAGGGTAACACCGTCGGTACGCATATAGGTGATGATGCCGACCGTCTCGCCGCCGATATCCACCCCTTCATAGAGCCGCTGGGCGACGCGCATGGTATGGGCGGCGCCGAAGCCGAGCTTGCGCGAGGCTTCCTGCTGCAGGGTCGAGGTGGTGAAGGGCGGGAAGGGATTGCGCTTGACGGTCTTGCGTTCGACCGACGAGACGCGGAACGGGATGCCGTTCTTGACCGTCTGCATCGCCGCCTTGGCGGTCGCTTCGTCCTTGAGGTCGAACTTGTCGAGCTTGCGGCCGTCGAGATGGGTCAGGCGCGCGGTGAAGCTGTTGCCGTCGGCCGACTGGAACACCGCCTCGATGGTCCAGTATTCGCGCGGCTTGAAGGCCTCGATCTCCGCCTCGCGCTCGCAGACGATGCGCAAGGCGACCGATTGCACCCGGCCGGCCGAGCGGCTGCCCGGCAGCTTACGCCACAGCACCGGCGACAGGGTGAAGCCGACGAGATAATCGAGGGCGCGGCGGGCAAGATAGGCATCGACCAGTTCCTGGTCGATCTGGCGCGGCTTGGCGATCGCCTCGGTGACGGCACGCTTGGTGATTTCGTTGAAGGCGACGCGCTCATACGGCACCTTGGCCAGCGCATTCTTTTCCTTCAGCGCCTCGACAATATGCCAGGAGATTGCCTCGCCTTCGCGATCAGGGTCAGTTGCGAGGATGAGACGGTCGGCCTTCTTCACGGCCTGGGCGATCTCGCGCAGTTTCTGCGCGCCGCGTCCCTCGGCATCCCAGCTCATCTCGAAATCGGCTTCCGGCCGCACCGACCCGTCCTTCGGTGGCAGGTCACGCACATGTCCGAAGCTTGCCAGGACGTGGTAATCGCTGCCGAGATACTTATTGATGGTCTTGGCTTTGGCGGGTGACTCGACGACGACGACCTTCATGCGCTCCACAGCTCAAGCTTGTGTGTAGTCCGGCGAGGGCACAATTTTTATCCGTTGCGCCTCGATCATTCAGCCCGCCTTCGCTCGATCGACCAGCCCGTTGGCCGGGTCATGCCAGGATCACATGATCAGGGAAACCCGGTTGCCAGGGTGGCGTTCCAAGCGTCCGGCGAGGTCCAACTCCAGGAGGACCATGCCGAGGACGGGGCCAGAGCATTGACACTGGCGCCGGAGTTCGTCAACACCCACGGGACTGGGACCCAGCTGTGACAGAACCGCACGGCGAGCCCGCTCTTCTTCGCTTTCGTCCGTATTTTCAATGGGTTGCGGCGTTGTCGCCGGCGCCTGCGGCGATCTCACAGAAATGTTAACCGGGTCGCGCCGCGGCGCTGCAGGCCGCCTGGAGAGCGGCTGTAAGCCAGGGCCGATCGCCTCCAGCACCTGGCTGGCCTCCTCCACCAGCAGGGCGCCTTCACGGATCAGGTGGTTGGTGCCGCGACAGCGGGCATCGAGCGGCGAGCCCGGAACGGCCATCACCTCGCGGCCCTGTTCCAGGGCCAGCCGGGCGGTGATGAGGGAGCCGGATTTCAACGCCGCCTCGACCACCACGACGGCAGCCGACAGGCCGGAGATGATGCGGTTGCGGCGCGGGAAATGGCGGGCCAGGGGCTCGGTGCCGGGCGGCAATTCGGCGATGACGAGGCCGTCGCTGCCGATGCGCTCGAACAAGGCACCGTTCTCCGGCGGATAGAGGACATCGATGCCGCCGGCAATGACGGCGATGGTACCACCGGCGCAATCGGATGCCTGATCCCCCCTGTTCATTTCCTGGGTGTTCATATCCAGGGCCTGCAAGGCGCCGAGATGGGCTGCGCTGTCGATGCCACGGGCCAGGCCGGAAACCACCACGATACCGGCGGCGGCGAGATCGCGCGCCATATCGGTGGCGATCTTGCGGCCATTGGCCGAGGCATTGCGGGCGCCGACCAAGGCGATCCGCGGCTGCTCGAGCAGGTCAAGGCGGCCACGCAGGGTGATCGCCAGGGGCGCATCCTCGATGGCGGCGAGGGCGGTCGGATAATCGGCATCGCCGATCACCAATAGACGGGCGCCCAAAACCGCGAGTCGCGCCAGTTCGGCCTCGGCCTTGGCCGGCATGCAGGGACGTAATGGCGCCCGCCCGGCCTTGCGGGCAAGTTCAGGCAAGGCCGCCAGGGCGGCGGTGGCGCTACCGAAGCGGGCGATGAGATCGCGTCCGGTGATCGGGCCGATGCCCTCGCTGCGGGCCAGGCGCAGCCGGTCGAAGCGTTCCTGGTCGGTGAGGGTCGTGGCGGATCCAGATTCGGCAAGCATCATCTTAAACTAGAGACGATGTCCGTCGTTTTCAACTGGTGGCGGTACCGCCACCATTGACGCTGGGATTGACGGGAACGGCCGGCTTCTTGCGGCCGATCTTCGGTTCGGTGCCGCTCAGCAACCTGCCGATATTCTCGTGGTGCCGCAGCCAGACCAGGATCGCCGCCAGGGTGGCCAGCAGGATCTGTCCCCAAGTCCCGAGGAAATAGGCATAGAACGGTGCCAGGGCGAAGGCCAGCAGGGCGGAAAGCGAGGAATAGCGGAACAGGAAGGCGGCGGCGAGCCAAGTGAGGCAGGCAGCGACGCCCACCATCCAATTGATCGCCAGCAACGTGCCGAGTCCGGTGGCAACACCCTTGCCGCCTTTGAATTTCAGCCAGACCGGGAACAGATGGCCAACAATGGCGGCGGCCCCAGCCAGGACCGCGAGCGAGATCGAGGTCGTGATGGCGACCGCATCGGCTGGGCTGGCCGTGGTCTGGGTGACGGCCGCCGTCGCCGGCAGCAAAATCGGGGTCAGTGCCTTGGCAATCAGGACGGCCGCCGCGCCTTTTCCGCCATCGAGCAGCAAGGTCGCCAGAGCGAGTTTTTTATTGCCGGTGCGCAGCACATTGGTCGCGCCGATATTGCCGGAACCGATCGTGCGGATATCGCCGAGACCGGCGAGCCGGGTCAGGACGAGACCGAAAGGGATGGAGCCCAGCAAATAGCCGCCCACGAGGACGACAATCTGCACCCAGCCGAATCCGCTTGCGCCAAATCCGGCCGCCGCCTCAGTCGCCGTCATCCCCATACTCCATGCATCGTTCTGGCGTCCGCAGCCCCTGTCAGCTGCATGACCTGGCGATCCACCGTCTGGCGGGTGGTCTCGGCCGCCTGCCCGATCAGACGATCCGATCAGGCATGCGTATCGACGGCGAACACAACTCGGCCGTCGACGAAGGTCTTCAACACTTTACCCTGGACCGGGCGGGCATCGTAAGGGGAGTTCTTCGATTTGCTGCGGAATTTCGCCACATCGATGCGATGCGGGCGATCGAGATCGAACAGCACCATATCGGCCGGCGCGCCCTTGGCGAGGCGGCCCTGGGGCAGGCCGAGAATATCTGCCGGCCGGCTGGTCAGGCAGCGGATCAGGTCGATCAGCGGCATCTGGCCCTTATGGTAAAGCTCCAGGCTGACCGGCAGCAGCGTCTCCAGCCCGATGACACCGGGGACGGCCTGGGCAAAGGGCACGCGCTTGCTCTCGACATCGAGCGGCGCATGATCGCTGGCGATGCTGTCAATGACGCCCTCGGCGACGGCGGCGGCGATCGCGCGCCGGTCAGCTTCACCGCGCAAGGGCGGTGACAGCTTGGCGAAAGTTCTGTAGTCGCCGACTTCGGCCTCGTTCAGCGAGAAATAAGGCGGCGCGGTATCGCAGGTGACGCGCAGCCCCTCCTGCTTCGCCTGGCGGATCTTCTCCACCGCGGCTGCGGTCGAGACATGGGCGACGTGATAGCGCGCACCCGACATACGGACGAGATGCAGGTCGCGCTCGATCATCATCACTTCGGCGCAATTCGGGATGCCGGAGAGGCCGAGGCGGCTGGCAAGCTCGCCATTGTTCATGGCGCCGCCGGCGGAAAGCCGCGGCTCTTCCGGATGCTGCACCACCAGGAGATCGAAGGTCCGGGCGTAAGACAGGGCGCGGCGCATCACCTGGGCGTCGGCGACGGCGGTCAGTGCATCGGTGAAGCCGAGCGCGCCGCTTTGATGCAGCAGGCCCATCTCGACGATGTCCTTGCCCTCGAGGCCCTTGGTCAGGGCGCCGTAGCAATAGATCTTGGCCCGCTTGGTCTCGCGGGCCCGTCGGGCGATGAATTCGATGCCGGCCACGTCATCGACGATGGGCTCGGTATTGGGCAGGCAGACCATGCTGGTGACGCCGCCGGCCGCCGCTGCAAGGCTGCCGGTCTCGATCGTCTCCTGATGTTCCTCGCCGGGTTCGCGCAATTGCACGCGCATATCGACCAGGCCCGGCGCCAGGACATGGCCGCCGCAATCGATGACCTCCGCCTCTTCCGGCGCATGGCCGCGGTTGATTTGGGGCCCGAGATCGCGGATGACGCCATCCTCGACCAGCAAGCCGCCGATCTCGTCGCGTTTCGACGCGGGATCGACGAGGCGGGCATTGACCAGCGCCAAGGGACGCAGCTGGCGTTTCGGGGGACGCTGCTGGTTCATGCGCGACCTCCCGCCGGGAGGTCCGCCGGTTCGTTCTGGCCTGTCAACGGCCGGGTCAGCGCATCGAGGCAGGCCATGCGCACGGCGACACCCATTTCCACCTGCTCGCGGATCACCGAACGGTTGATGTCGTCAGCCACTTCCGAGTCGATCTCGACGCCGCGATTCATCGGGCCGGGATGCATGATGAGGGCATTGGGCTTGGCCAAAGCGAGCTTCTCGTAATCGAGGCCGAAGAAGTGGAAGTATTCGCGGATCGAGGGCACATAGGCGCCTTGCATGCGCTCCAGCTGCAGGCGCAGCATCATGACGATATCGACATCCTTCAGGCCCTTGCGCATATCGGTGAAGACCTCGACGCCGAAACGGTCGATGCTGCCGGGCAAGAGGGTGGTCGGCGCGATGACGCGCACGCGCGCACCCATCTTGGTCAGAAGCTGGATGTTGGAGCGGGCGACCCGGCTATGCAGCACGTCGCCGCAGATCGCCACCAGCAGACCGTCGAGATGGCCGAGCCGCCGACGGATGGTCAGCGCGTCGAGCAGCGCCTGGGTCGGATGCTCATGGCGGCCATCGCCGGCATTGATGACGGAACCATCGACCTTCTGTGACAAGAGATTGACGGCGCCGGAATCGCCGTGCCGCACGACCAGGACGTCGGGCTTCATGGC
>DATLIX010000023.1:0-25657 GCA_035539215.1 Dongiaceae bacterium
AGCCTTGATCAGCAAAACTTTTATGTCGTTCCAGGTAGCAAATACCATCAACGACAAAACAAACGCAACGCCGAGACGCAGCCCCCATTCTTGTGCACGCGCACCGAGCGGCCGCCCCCGAATCGCTTCGATCGCATAAAAAGCCAGATGGCCGCCGTCCAGCATGGGAATCGGCAGCAGATTTACCAGACCTAGATTGACGGAGATCATCGCCGCAAGGCCGACCAGGGTAAGGAAACCGGCCTTCGCCGCCTCGCCCGTCATCTTTGCCATGCGCAATCCGCCCTGGATCTCCTCACCGGATCGCTTGCCCGTCACGATCTGGCCGATGCCGGTCACGATCGCACCGCTCATGCCGTAGACCTCGCGGACCGCCTCGGCGGCAGCCTGCGGCAAGGACAGCTTGATGATCTTGCCATCGCCGATACTGGCGATGCCGATTCTCCCGACGCGCTGCGAGCCGAATATGTTTGTGTCTTCGACGATCCGCGGCGTCAGATTGATGCTGAGCGTGTTGGCGCCGCGCTGCACGCCGAGCACCAATGGCAGGTCGAGATGCAGCACAACATAATTTCGGATTTCGTCGAAGCTCTCGATCGAAGAGCCGTTCAGGCTGACGATCTTGTCGCCAGGCTGCAATCCTGCGGCCGCGGCAGCGGAATCCGGCAGGACCTTACCAATCTCCGGCGATTGCAGCGCTTTGCCGAGGCTCGCAAGAATCGCCGTCAGAACAACGACGGCGAAGATGAGGTTGGCGATCGGCCCGGCCGCGACGATGGCGGCACGCCGCCAAACGCTCTTGGCATCAAATGCGACAGCCCGTTCTTCCGGTGACATGGCACGGCCGGCGCCGCCTTCGAGCACATTGCCTTCCTGGCCGAACATGCGGACATATCCGCCAAGCGGCACCATGCTGAAGCGCCAGCGCGTCCCCAGTCGATCCGTGAATCCGATCAGCTCCGGCCCAAATCCGATCGAGAAGACTTCCACACGAACGCCGCACCAGCGAGCGACGAGGAAGTGTCCCATTTCATGCACAAATACCAGGACGGTCAGAAGCAGCAGGAACCAAAAGCCGTATTGCGGTATCGCCGCTAAAATCTCCATTGCTCTCGTTCACCTCATGCTGCCGGCACCTCGAAGCCCATCGCCTGGCCTCAGGTACTCCAAGATAAGCGGATCATCCGCTATCCCCCCGCGGTGACCCCATCGGCCCCTGGCCGATGCGGAAGGTCTAGCATACTTTGCCGCGGTGGCACACCAAAACAGAGCAATTTCCTTGGCTTAACACCTATTTTCGCGACCTATCCATTACGCAATCTGGCTGCAACCTGACGCTGGGCCACCTGCCGGGCAGAAAGGTCGGTCTCAAGAACCTCAGCCAGCGATCCCGAGGGCTTATTGCCCATATCTTCCAGTACCGATTCGACGATGACAGCGATATCGGTGAAGGCAATCTTGTGATCCAGGAAGGCTGCTACCGCGACCTCGTTTGCCGCATTCAGGATAGTCGGCGCCTGCCCGCCCGCCTTCAGCACCGCGCGCGCCAGGCGCAGCGCCGGAAAACGCACCGGATCCGGCGATTCGAAGGTTAATTCCCGCATTTTGGCAAAATCCAACCGGTCGGCCGGGGCAGAAATCCGCTTCGGCCAGCCCAAAGCATAGGCGATCGGCGTGCGCATATCGGGGCTGCCGAGCTGGGCCAGCACTGAGCCATCGCGATAGGCCACCATGCTGTGAATGACCGATTGCGGATGAACCAGAATGTCGATCTGGCTTTCCGGCAGGCCGAACAGGTGATGGGCCTCGATCAATTCCAGCCCCTTGTTCATCATGCTGGCGGAGTCGACGGAGATTTTGGCACCCATGCGCCAATTCGGATGGGCAACGGCCTGCTCCGGCGTCATCTGCCGCATTTCTTCAAAGCTGCGCTGCCGGAACGGACCACCGGAAGCCGTGAGAATGATGCGCTCGATCGACTCGATCTGGGTTGGATCGAAGACCTGGAAAATCGCGCTGTGCTCCGAATCGACCGGCAGCATCACGGCCCGATGACGCGCCACTTCCGCCATCACCAATTCGCCCGCGCAGACAAGCGTCTCCTTGTTGGCGAGGCCGATCATGGCCCCACGGCGAACAGCGGCAAGCGTCGGTTCAAGACCGGCGGCACCGACAATCGCCGCCATGACCCAGTCGGCCGGCCGGGCCGCCGCTTCGATAACCGCGGCGCGGCCGGCGGCAACTTCAATTCCGGTTCCGGCCAAGGCCTCCTTGAGGCGTCCGTAATGCGCTTCGACACCGGCCACGACGAAACGCGGCTTCAGCAACAGAGCCTGTTCGATCAGCAGCTCGACATTGTTGTTGGCGGTCAAGGCTTCCACCTGATAGGCGGCCGGATCGCGCCTCACAATGTCCACGGTGTTGCATCCGACAGAGCCGGTCGAACCCAGGATGGTCACGCGGCGCGGCATTGCCAGATCCGCCTTCTGTTCGCTCAAAGCCATGCCAAGATTCCTTCACCCATGATGAACTCCAGGCCCGCAACCGCGAGAATCACGGCCAGCAGGCCATCGACCCGGTCGAGGACACCCCCGTGACCTGGAATTATACGCCCGCTATCCTTGACACCGAAATGCCGTTTCAGGAATGATTCGAAAAGATCCCCCGCCTGCTCTACCAAAGCGAGCATACCACTGACCAGAACGAGCGGCAGGGGCGACGGGCGGGCGACGACGATTGCGGTCACACAGCCTACCAAGCCGGCCGAGACCACCGCACCGAATAAGCCGGCCCAGGTCTTGCTCGGGCTGATCCGCGGCGCCAGTTTCGGGCCGCCGATGGAGCGACCGGCAATATAGGCACCGGTATCTGCCGCAACGACCAGGGCAACGATCCAGATTTCCGTGGCAAGGCCATCACTTGGCTGCGCACGGATCGCAATGGCCGCCAAGCTGGCCGGCACCACATAAACGACCCCGAGACCAAACCAGAGTGCCGCCATGCCACGGTGCGGCCAAGCTGCAACGCAAGCCAGGACGGCGCCGGCGACAATCGTCGCAATATTCGGTGGCCAGAACATGTTTCCGCTGATGGGCACCAGGCTCGGCAGGAGCGCGACCGCAACCGTTGCCAGCATGACGATAAGCGGCAACGTCACCGCCCCGCTCGGATAAGGCACCTGCTCCGGCCGCTTCTTTCCGCAGATCGCGCACCATTCCCAAGCCATGGACAAGGCGAAGAGGAAGATCAGCGCATTCCACGCGCGGTCGCCGAACCACAATGCCACGACGGCTAGCGGAAGCAGCACGGCAGCCGACAGCACCCGCTTTTGCAGGCTGGTCAGATGGGAGGAAGTCGATGGTCTGGCAACAGATACGGCCGGTTCGCCCAGATGGCGCGTCGGCTCAGCCGGTGGCGCCATAGCGGCGGCTCCGGCACTGAAACTCGGTGATAGCCGCAGCAAAATCGGAAGCGGTGAAATCCGGCCAATGCTTTTCGACGAAGACCATCTCCGTATAAGCGAATTGCCAGAGCAGAAAATTGCTGATGCGCATCTCGCCGCTGGTACGAATGACGAGATCCGGATCTGGCATGTCGGCCGTCGACAGATGCGCGCTGAAGAGAGTTTCGTCGATATCTTCAGGCTGCAGGCTGCCGGACTTCACCTGTTGCGCGAGAGCCCGCGCCGCGTTGACGATGTCCTGACGGCCCCCGTAGCTCAAAGCAACCGTCAGGCGCAGCCGGGTATTCGCGGCCGTACGCGCTTCGGCATGCTCGATCATCTTGATGATATCGGGCGCCAGCCGCGAGCGCTCGCCGATCACGGAAAGACGGACGCCGTTTTCATGCAAACGGCCGATCTCGCGGCGCAGATAGAGACGCAACAACCCCATCAGGTCATTGATTTCCGTTACCGGCCGCTTCCAGTTCTCCGACGAGAAGCCGAACAGCGTCAGATAGCCGACGCCATTCTCAATGCAGCTTTCCACCACCCGGCGCACCGTCTCGGCGCCTTGATAGTGCCCGGCGGTGCGCGGCAGGCCGCGCGCCTTGGCCCAGCGACCATTGCCATCCATGATGATGGCGACATGCGCCGGCACTGCGGTTTCATCCGCCTGCTTCGTCTGGATCGCTGGATTGAGCGCCGTCAAACTGGTGTCCTCGTCAGTCCTCAGACCTGGCCTCAGACCTGAAGGATTTCCTTTTCCTTGGTGGCCAATGCTTCGTCGATGCGCTTGATATGCTCATCGGTCATCTTTTGTACCTGATCGGAAAGTCCGCGATGCTCGTCCTGCGAAATGTCGCCGTCCTTTTCCACTTTCTTCAAATGGTCCATCGCATCACGGCGCACATTGCGCACCGCAATCCGGCCCTGCTCCGCATATTTATGCGCCACCTTGGCAAGTTCGGTGCGGCGCTCCTGGCTGAGTTCCGGAATCGGCACGCGCACCAGCTGCCCGTCGCTGGCCGGATTGAGGCCGAGACCAGAGTCGCGAATACCCTTTTCAACAGCTGAAACCAATCCGCGATCCCACACCTGCACGGTAATCATGCGCGGTTCCGGGACGTTGACATTGCCGACTTGGTTGAGCGGCATGGTGCTGCCATAGGCGTTCACCGTGACCTGATCGAGCAGATGGACGGAAGCGCGCCCGGTGCGCAGGCCACCAAATTCCTTGCGGAGGGCTTCCACGGCGCCATCCATGCGGCGGCCGAATTCAGTCAAACGAGCATCTGCCATGACCAACTCCCAATAGACAGCAGCTTATTCGGCAATCGGCGCGTCGCCGATCACCGTGTATTTCCCCGTACCTTGCATCACCTGGGCGAAATTGCCCGGCCGATGGATCGAAAAGACAATGATCGGCACGCCGTTTTCGCGGGCCAGCGAAATCGCCGCCGCATCCATCACCTTGAGATCGCGCGACAGCACATCGTGATGCGTCAAGCGCGTGTAACGTTCGGCTTCGGGGTGCAGCTTCGGGTCGGCGCTGTAGACGCCGTCGACCTTGGTGCCCTTCAGCAGCGCCTCGCATTTCATCTCCGAGGCGCGCAAGGCCGCGGCGGTATCGGTGGTGAAATATGGATTGCCGGTGCCGGCAGCGAAAATTACCACCCGGCCTTTTTCCAGATGGCGGACCGCGCGACGGCGGATATAGGGTTCGCAGATGGATTGCATCGGAATGGCCGACTGCACGCGCGTGTCGACGCCAATCTGCTCCAGCGCATTCTGCATGGCGAGGGCGTTCATGACGGTCGCCAGCATGCCCATGTAATCGGCCGAAGCGCGTTGCATGCCCTGGCTGGCGCCGGCGATGCCGCGAAAAATGTTGCCGCCGCCGATCACGAGGCAGCATTCGACGCCGAGCTCGTGAACCTGTTTGACTTCCTGGGCCACGCGATTGACGGTCTCCGGATCGAGACCGAATTCACGTTGCCCCATCAAGGCCTCACCGGAGATCTTCAGCAGAACGCGTTTGTATAACAGGCTCGATGCTGCCGCCGTGCTCACCCTGCCGCCTCCTGAATGCCTTGTTAGGTGCGGCTGGAACGGCATCCCCTGCCGTTCCAGCCGTTACGCATGTTCTACCGACAAAGATTACAATGCCGGTTCATCAATTAGCTTACAACCGCGTCAGACTCAGTTGCCGAGCTGTGCGGCAACTTCCGCCGCGAAGTCCTTCTGTTCCTTCTCGATACCCTCGCCCAACGCCATGCGGACGAAACCGGTCAATTTGACCGGCGCACCGATTTCCTTGGCGGCCTTTTCAACCACCTGCTTGACCCGGCTCTCGCCGTCGATGACATAAAGCTGCTCGAGCAGCACCACATCCTCATAGTACTTGCGCAAGCGGCCTTCGACCATCTTGGCAATGATCTCTTCCGGCTTGCCGGAGGCGCGGGCCTGCTCGGCAAGCACCGAGCGCTCACGCTCCAGATCGGCCGGATCGACGGCGTCCGTGTTCAGCGCCGACGGGTTGGCTGCCGCCACATGCATGGCGATCTGCTTGCCGAGGGCCGCCAGCTTGGCGGTGTCGCCGGTCGATTCCAGCGCCACCAGCACGCCAATCTTGCCGACACCCGGGGCAGCGGCATTATGCATGTAGCTGGCGACCACGCCATGCGGCACGCTGAGCGCAGCCATCCGGCGCAGGCTCATATTCTCGCCAATGGTGGCGACCAATTGTGTCAGTTTTTCGCTGACGCTTTGACCGCCGTCCGGCATTTTTGTGTTCTTCAAGCTTTCCACGTCACCAGCAACCAAAGCGAGCTTGGTCACCGCTGTAACGAAATTCTGAAAGCTTTCGTTCCGCGCCACGAAGTCGGTTTCCGAATTCACTTCGACCAGGGCACCCTTGGTGCCCTCCGAAGCCACGCCCACCAAACCCTCGGCAGCCACCCGGCCGGCCTTCTTGGCGGCCGCAGCGAGACCCTTCTTGCGCAGCCAGTCGATCGCCGCCTCCAGGTCACCGGCAACTTCCCCCAGCGCCTTCTTGCAATCCATCATGCCGGCGCCCGACTTCTCGCGCAGTTCCTTCACCAGCGCAGCCGTAATCTCCGCCATCTTCTATTCCTTCCTCACAAAAATCCTGTAATAGCATCCGTGCGGCGCCGATCCGGCATTGTCTCCGGATCGCAACATGACCCACCGGATGCATCAATGGGGCGCCGTGCGTTTCCGCCCGGCCACCCCACTGTACGAAACTCCGACGATTAAGCCGACGCTGCCTGGGCCGCGTCGCCGCTTTCGACCGGCAGCATTTCCGCCGGCAGTTCTTCCGATTCGCCGATATCCTTGCCGGAGCTGATCGCTTCCTGCTGCAACCCGTCGAGCACGGCGCCGGCGAAGAGATCGCAATAGAGCGAGATCGCGCGGGTGGCGTCGTCATTGCCGGGGACCGGATAAGTGACACCGGCCGGATTCGAGTTGCTGTCGACGATCGCCACCACCGGAATGCCGAGCTTGTTGGCTTCCTGAATGGCAATGGCTTCCTTGAGCGTATCGATCACGACCAGGATGTCCGGCTGACCGCCCATGTCCTTGATGCCGCCCAGCGCGCGTTCCAGCTTATCGCGGTCGCGGGTCATCATCAGGAGCTCTTTCTTGGTCAGACCGCCGGTGTTGGTGTTCAGACGATCATCAACCTCGCGCAGGCGCTTGATCGAGCCGGAAATGGTCTTCCAGTTCGACAGCATGCCGCCCAGCCAACGATGGTTAACGTAATACTGGCCGCAACGCTTGGCGGCATCGGCAACCTTATCCGACGCGGCGCGCTTGGTGCCAACGAACAGGACGCGGCCATTGGCAGCAGCGACGTCGCGCACAGCGCGAACGGCCTGGTCGAGCAACGGCACAGTCTGTTCAAGATCAATGATATGGATGCCGTTGCGAACGCCAAAGAGGTACTGAGCCATCTTCGGGTTCCAACGACGGGTGTGGTGTCCAAAATGCACGCCAGCTTCCAGCAGCTGACGCATCGTAAAGGTCGGCAACGCCATGATAGAGTCCTTTTCCGGTTATGCCTCTGCGGGGTGTGACCGATCCGATCCTGTCGAAACAGGCCGATCCGGCACCGGAGCGTGAGGATTGGGATTTCTCCCCAAACCTGCGCAAACCCGCATGCGGTTTTCAAGCGCCGTCTACCTAACGCGTCACCCGCAGGGGTGCAAGGGGAATCTTACGATTAACGGAAATGTGCGTTCCGGTAAGAGTCTGATTTTATTTAAGGATTCTTCGAAATTCCAACCACGGCGGCGGCCCAATGCCGGCCTGCCTTCCGGAGTGCCATATAAATCAATAGTTTACCTGGGATCTCAGGTATCGACGATATCGACGATGCCCGGCACAGCCTTAATAGCCCCGCGGATGACCGGTGAAATCGCATACCGCCCCGGCAGGGTCAGCACCACTTCCCGTTGCTCCTCGGCCAGATCGAGTAGCAACTCGACCTTGCCCTTGCCCCGGCCGACCTTGCCGAGGATCTGCTTCAGGCTGTCGACCGGACTGGGTTCGCTGAGGAAAATCCGCAGGCCGGCGCCGGTATTGGAAGCCGCCTGATCCAGCGCTTCCACCTGACCGACCAGTAGACGCAGGGTATCTTCCTCCAGCCGCAGATCGACGGTGAGCAACAGCGCCCGCCCCGGTTCCAGCATCTCCCGCGCCTCATTAAGCCGCTCGCTGAAAATGGTTGCCTCGAAGAGGCCGCTGGGATCGGTCAGTTGCAGGAAGGCAAAGCGGTTGCCTTTGGCCGAGGTCCGCTCCTGCTTGCCAACCAGCAGGCCGGCCACCTTGGCGCGTGCGACACCGCGATTGCGCATATAGGCGGTCAGTTCAGCAAAGGGCACAGCCTCCAGGCGCTTCAGGCTGGCGCCGTAAGCGTCGAGCGGATGGGCCGAGAGATAGAAGCCGATGGCGCCGAATTCGTGCTGCAGCTTTTCCATAGACGGCCAGTCGGGTGTGGGCGGCAAAGTGAGACTGACTTTTGCCGCGTCGCCGAACAGGCTGTTCTGGTTACTGTGCTTGGCCTCATGTGCCGCATTGGCCTGGCGCAGCATCTGTTCGATCGATTCATAGACCTGGCGGCGATTGCGGACGAGGCTTTCGAAGGCGCCGGCCAAGGAGAGATTTTCCAGCTGTCGCTTGTTGATGGTCTTGGGATCAATGCGCTCGCAGAAATCGGCAAGGCTGTTGAACTCGCCTTCCGCTTCGCGCGCGGCAACCATCTGCTCCATCGCCGCCATGCCGACATTCTTCACCGCCGCCAGCGCATAACGGACGGCAAGGGTGCCATCGGGCTGTGCTTCGACGGCGAAGGTCGGCATCGACTTGTTGATATCGGGCGGCAATAATTTGACGCCGATGCGGTTGAGCTCCTGCCGGAAGATATTCAGCTTCTCGGTATTGCCCATATCGTAGGTCATCGAGGCGGCGAAGAACTCGACCGGATAATTCGCCTTCAGCCAGGCCGTCTGATAGGAAACCAGCGCATAAGCGGCGGCATGGCTCTTGTTGAAGCCGTAGCCGGCGAACTTGTTGACCTGATCGAAGATCTGCCCCGCATTGTCCGCCTTGACGCCGCGTTCGACGGCCCCGTCGACGAACAGCTTACGCTGGGCCTCCATCTCCTCCTTGATCTTCTTACCCATGGCACGGCGCAACAGATCGGCGCCCCCGAGGCTGTAGCCCGACAGCACCTGGGCGATCTGCATAACCTGTTCCTGGTAGATCATGATGCCGAAGGTTTCCTTGAGGATGCCTTCCAGCGAGGGATGCAGATAATCCGGTTCTTCGCGGCCGTGCTTGCAATTGATATAGCGCGGGATGTTGTCCATCGGGCCGGGTCGATAGAGCGCCACCACGGCGATGATGTCTTCGAATCTATCGGGCTTGAGCTTCTTCAGCACGTCCCGCATGCCGGAACTTTCCAGCTGGAACACGCCGGTTGAATCCCCCTGCCCCAGCATGTCGTAAGTCTTCTTGTCATCCAGCGGCAGGTTGTTGAGATCGACCTCGATGCCACGCCGTGCCAGATGTTTCACCGCCGTCACCAGCACGGTCAGCGTCTTCAGGCCGAGGAAGTCGAATTTGACCAGGCCGGCCTTCTCGACATCCTTCATGTTGAACTGGGTGACCGGCATATCGGAACGCGGATCGCGGTACAGCGGCACCAACTCGTCCAGCGGCCGATCGCCGATCACGACGCCGGCGGCATGGGTCGAGGCGTGGCGATAGAGGCCTTCCAGCTTCTGGGCAATCTCCATCAGCCGCTTGACCATTGGATCGTCATCCTGCGCCTGGCGCAACTGCGGCTCGGTGGCGATCGCCTCCTTCAGCGTGATCGGATTGGCCGGGTTGTTGGGGATGAGCTTGGACAACCGGTCGATCTGGCCATAGGGCATCTGCAGCACGCGGCCGACATCGCGCACAGCGGCGCGGGCCTGCAGCTTACCGAAGGTGATGATCTGCGCGACCTTGTCGCGACCGTAACGCTCCTGCACATAACGGATGACCTCGTCGCGCCGGTCCTGGCAGAAATCGACGTCGAAGTCGGGCATGGAAACGCGTTCGGGATTGAGGAAGCGCTCGAACAGCAAACCCCAGCGCAGCGGATCGAGATCGGTGATGGTCAGCGCCCAGGCGACGACCGAGCCTGCGCCGGAGCCACGGCCCGGTCCCACGGGAATGCCGTGCTTCTTGGCCCATTGAATAAAGTCGGCGACGATCAGGAAGTAGCCGGGGAAACCCATCTGGATGATGGTATTCAGTTCGAATTCCAGGCGATCGAAATAAGGCTTGCGCGTTTCTTCCGTGGTGAAACCGAGCGCTTCCATGCGTACCTTGAGGCCGTCCACCGCCTGCTGGCGCAGCACGTCGGCCTCGGCCATGTCCACCGAAAAGGCCGGCAGGATCGGCTTGCGCGAGGGCGGCATGAAGGCGCAGCGCCGGGCGATTACCAGCGTGTTGTCGACGGCTTCCGGCAGATCGGCGAAAAGCTCGCGCATCTCGCGTGCCGATTTGAAACCATGCGCTCGCGTGACCTTGCGCCGGTCCTTCTCGCCGACATAGGTACCCCCGGCGATGCAGAGCAGCGCGTCATGGGCGGCATACATCCCCTCATCGGAGAAGAAGACCTCGTTGGTGGCGACCAGCGGCAGATCATGAGCGTAAGCAAGATCGACAAAACCGGCCTCACAGCGATCTTCCAGCGCCAGGCCGTGACGCATGATCTCGACATAGAGCCGGCCTGGAAAAATTTCCTTCAGCCGCAGCAAGGCTGCCTCGGCCGCCGGGTTCTGGCCTTCCGACAGCAGGCGGCCGATCTGACCGGCAACGCCACCCGTCAACGCGATCAAACCGTCGCTGTGCCTGGCGATGAGGTCGAGCGACAGCTGAGGCGCCAGTCCCGGTTCTGTTTCCAGGAAGGCATGGCTTACCAGCTTCATCAGGTTCTGATAACCGGTCTCATTCTGTACCAGAACAACGAGCTGATCGGGTGGCGGCTGCACGCCGCGATGCTGTTCGACATCCTCGCGTGTCACACCCAGCTGGCAGCCGATGATCGGCTGAATACCGGCATCCTTGGCGTAGCCAGAGAACTCCATGCTGCCGAACAGGGCGCCGGTATCGGTGACGGCGACGGCCGGCATGTTGCCGCGCTTGGCCAGTTCTACCAATTGCTTGTTCTTCACCGCCCCTTCGGACAGCGAATAAGCGGAATGGACGCGGAGATGAACGAAATCGGCATGTGACATGGAGGCAGTTTAGCCGCCCTGCGACCACAAAAGAAATACCCTTCGCTGCAGGCCACAGCGAAGGGCGAGGAGAGCCGTGTCGCAGCCGTCAGTCGGACCGCGACTCGCATGAGCCGATCAGGCGCCGATGAAATCGCCTTTTGCCTGGGAGATCACCACAACCGACGGGCGCGGCAAGGATTGCGCGCCGAAATCCGGCCAACGCGTGGTTGGCTGATCTGCATTGGGCGAATTCTCGCCGGGATGCTGAACGGCGACAAAGAGGGTCTTGCCATCCGGCGTGAAACAGGGCCCACACATCTCCGCCCCGGTCGGGCAGGCAAAGAAGAAGCGCGTGAGAGCCCGCCCCTCGCCCGTCGTTTCCGTGGCATAGAGCCCATCAGCGATACCGAAATCATTGGCGCCATCGCTGGCGATCCACAGGCGGCCCGCCGGATCGAAAGCGATGTTGTCCGGATTGACGAACCAGCCATCGGCCGACAGCTTGCCATTGTATTTAGCCCCCTGTTCCGGCTTGGTCGGATCACCTGCCAGCAGGAAGACATCCCAGACAAAGGCATCGGCCGCATGATCGAGATTGGCGCCATCGCCCGGCGGCGTCAGTTCCAGGATGTGGCCGTATTTGTTCTCCGGGCGCGGATTGGCGGCATCGACCTGCTCGGTCTTGCGCTTGTGATTCTTGGTCATCACCGCATAGACCTTGCCGGTCACCGGATTGGGCTCCATGTCCTCCGGCCGGTCCATCGGTGTTGCGCCCAGCAGGTCAGCGGCAAGGCGCGCCTTGATCAACACTTCGCCTTGATCGGCGAAGCCGTTTTCCGCCGTCAGTTTTCCCTGGCCATGAACCAATGGCAGCCAATGCAGCGTGCCATCGGCCTCGAATTTGGCAACCGAGAGCACGCCATCATCAAGCAGGTTCCTGTTGGCCGCCCGATCATTCGGATTGAATTTGCCGTTACTGACGAAGCGATAGATGTACTCGAAGTAATCGTCATCACCGAGATAGACGACGACCCGGCCATCCTTGCTGACGATGGACGTCGCTGCCTCATGCGAGAAGCGCCCGAGGGCCGTACGCTTGACCGGGGTCGATTGTGGGTCATAGGGATCGATTTCGACCACCCAATCGAACCGGTTGGGCTCATTTGGTTCCTTGTCGAGGACGTAGCGGTCGTAGACGCGGGCGCGCCCATAGGCGTCCGAGCCGTCATATCCGTAACGCTCAAGCAACTTCGGATCCGGCGTCTTCGCGGGATCGCCGCCGAAATTGTCGGAGAGGCCTTCTTCGCAGGACAGCACTGTCCCCCAGGGCGTCACGCCTCCGGAGCAATTATATCCCGTCCCAATTACCCTGGTCCCGGTCTGATCGGCGCTGGTCTTCAGCAAAGGATGACCCGCCGCCGGGCCGGAGATCTGCATCTCGGTCAAGGAGGTGATGCGGCGGTTGTAAGGGCTGCCCGTCACCACGGCCCATTTGTCGCCGGTCTTCTTCACCTCGACGATGGAATGCCCGGTCGTCGCCATGACGGCTTCGACCTGTTCCTTGCTCATGTTCTTGCCGGCATCATCCTCGGTGAGGCCGGACCACATGATATGCGGGTCGGCATATTCGTTGTTGACGCTGAGCAGTCCGTTCTCGCTGTTCTGCGAACCGGCAGGCAAGGGCAGATAGCCCATGAAGTCGCAGTTATAGCCGAACTGACCGGCAAGACCGTCGGCCGTCAACGCCTTGGGGTCATGAGCTGCAGCCCCCTTGACGATCGGGTCGCCCCACCGCACCAGCACGTCGCCGGTATAGCCCGGCGCCACGTGATGGGTCTGATCATAGATCTTCGGCAACTCGGTAAAAGTGAGCGAGGCGATTTCAGCGGCGCTCGCCGCCGGCATCAAGAACCGGCCGAGCCCGGCAAGGGCCGCGACGCTTCCGAGCCCGAGCAAAGTCGCGCGGCGCGACAGACGGATTTCGGCGAGATCGGCATAACTGGGCACGGATCGTTTCGTATGGTCGGCCATCGGACATCCTCCCTGGAGATGAAGGTTCTGTCCTAAGCCGTGCCGATGACAGCAAACGGTAAGCTGTATGACATTCTACTGACGCTACAGAATGTTCGGCACGTCCAACCCGGAAAGCGCATTTACATGCGTAATCCGCTCAATAAGGCTGGAGCACGCCCTCGCGGATGGTGATGACGCGGTCCATCTTCTTGGCCAGTTCGAGATTATGCGTGGCGATCATCGCCGCCACCCCCGTGTCCCTCACCAGCGA
Source organism: Dongiaceae bacterium (assembly GCA_035539215.1). Taxonomy (GTDB): domain Bacteria; phylum Pseudomonadota; class Alphaproteobacteria; order Dongiales; family Dongiaceae; genus Dongia_B. The sequence continues at coordinate 13,520 of DATLIX010000023.1, forward strand.
CATCAGCAAATCGAAAACATCGTCAGCCGTATGCATATCGAGATTGCCGGTCGGTTCATCGGCGAGGATGAGGGCGGGGCTATTGGCCAAAGCGCGGGCGATTGCCACACGCTGCTGTTCGCCGCCGGAGAGCTTGGCCGGCCGGTGATCGAGGCGTTCCCCCAGCCCGACCTGTTTCAGCAAGGCCGCCGCGCGGGGAGCCGCAGCCCGGCGCGTCTGGCCTGCGATCATCTGCGGCAGAACGACATTTTCCAGCGCCGAGAACTCCGGCAGCAGATGGTGATATTGATAAACAAAGCCCATCTTGCCGCGGCGAACCTTGGTACGCTCATCATCGCTCATGCCGCCGGTCGGCGTGCCGTCGATGAGGATCTCGCCGCCGGCGGCCTTTTCCAGAAGACCGGCAATGTGCAGCAGGGTGGATTTGCCGGAACCCGACGGGCCGATCAAGGCCACCATTTCGCCAGCGTGAATTTCGAGATCCGCGCTGACGATGACGTCGAGCTGCCCGCTCGCCTGTTTGAAGCTCTGCCGGATGCCACGCAACTCCAGCACCGTCTGCCCACGCTTGTTATTCATAGCGCAGCGCCTCCACTGGATCGAGACGGGCGGCACGCCAGGCCGGATAGATCGAGGCAAGCAGCGCGATCATGAAGGCCATGCAGGCGATCCCGGCGATGTCCCAGGGGTCGGGTATCGAGGGAATATGCGACAGGAAGTAGATCGTCTGATCGAACAAATCCGTTCCCGTGATGCCTTGAAGAAACTGCCGGATTTTCTCGATGTTATAGGCGACCGCAATGCCGAGGACGCAGCCCAGGAACGTGCCGATCACACCGATGCTGGCGCCGGATAGCAGGAAGATGCGCAGGATCGTGCCGCGGCTCGCACCCATGGTGCGCATGATGGCGATGTTCCGCCCCTTGTCCTTGACCAGCATGATCTGGCCGGAAATCACGTTGAACGCCGCGACAACAATGATCAGCGTCAGGATGAGGAACATCACATTGCGTTCGACCTCGACGGCATTGAAATATTCGGCATTGGCATGCGACCAGTCGATCAGCCGATAGCCGGGGCCCAAAGCCGCATCCAGTTTCGGCAGCAAGGCATCGACATGATCCTCGTCCGTGACCATCAGCTCGATCTTGCTGACCGCCTGGGGATATTTGAAATAGAGCTGCCCCTCATCCAGCGGCATGAAGATATAGCCGCTGTCGTAAAGATACATGCCGATCTGGAAGATGGCACCGACCGTATAGGTCTTCATGCGCGGGATCGCGCCCATCATCGTCGTCGTGGTCTGCGGCGAGATCAGCGTGATCTCGCTGCCGATGGTCAGACCCTGCTGCTGCGCCATCTGCGCGCCGACCATGATCGTATCTTCCTGCTTCAGCGCATCCAGCGAGCCGGCGACGATCTGCGAGGAGAGGCGCTGCAACGCCTTCATGTCCTCGACCGAAATACCGCGCACAATGGCGCCGCTGCCGCCATTGCCGGCGGTTTCAAAGACCTGGCCCTCGACCATCGGCGTCACCGTCTCGACGCCGGGCACCTGACGCAGCTTGGCGGCGATGTCGCCATATTTAAGCATCGGCCCGTTTTCCGAGGTCACCACTACGTGCCCTTGAAAGCCGAGGATCTTCTCCATCAAATCATGGCGAAAGCCATTCATCACCGACATGACGACAATGAGCGTCGCCACGCCAAGCGCGATGCCCAGCAGCGAGAATCCGGCGATGACGGAGATGAAGCCTTCCTCGCGGCGCGAGCGCAGATAGCGCATCGCCACGAGGCGCTCAAAGGCGTTGAAGATCATTTACTTGCCGATCCGGTTCAGCGCAGCTTCGAGGCTCAGTTCCTGCTTCTCGCCGGTACGGCGATTTTTCAGCTCGACCTCGCCCTTGGCGGCGCCGCGCGGCCCCACCGTCAGCTGCCAGGGCAGGCCGATGAGATCCATCTCGGCGAACTTGGCCCCTGCCCGCTCGTCGCGGTCGTCGTAGAGCACTTCGGTGCCCGCCGTCCTGAGCTTGCCGTAGATATCCTCGGCAACCTTGGTCGTGGTCTCGTCGGTGACCTTCAGATTGATCAGGCCGACCTTGAAGGGTGCCACCGATTCCGGCCAGATGATGCCGTTCTCGTCATGGCTTGCCTCGATGATGGCGCCGACCAGGCGCGAGACGCCGATGCCATAGGAGCCCATATGGACGGTGACGGGCTTGCCGTCCTTGTCCTGCACCTGCGCCTTCAGCGGTTCGGAATACTTGGTGCCGAAATAGAAGATATGGCCGACCTCGATGCCGCGCGCCTCCAGGCGGCGATCCGCCGCGATGGCGTCGAAGGCTGCCGTGTCATGCTTCTCTTCGGTGGCGGCGTAGTCCGCCGTCCAGGCCTGCACGATCGGCTCGAGATCGCCGTCGAAATCGATATCCATAGAGAGGACATCGCGCTCAACGAAGTTCTTGTGACAGAAAACCTGGCTCTCGCCGGTATCGGCCAGGATGATGAATTCGTGGCTGAGATCGCCGCCGATCGGGCCGGTATCGGCCGCCATAGGGATCGCCTTCAAGCCCATCCGCGCATAGGTGCGCAGATAAGAGACGAACATCTTGTTATAGGCGCGTTTGGCGCCGGCACGGTCCAGGTCAAAGGAATAGGCATCCTTCATCAGGAATTCGCGGCCGCGCATGACGCCGAAACGGGGACGCACCTCGTCACGGAACTTCCACTGAATGTGGTACATCATCTTCGGCAGATCACGATAACTCTTGATCGAATTGCGGAAGATGTCGGTGATCAGCTCCTCATTGGTCGGGCCGTAGAGCATCTCGCGGTCATGACGATCGGTGATGCGCAGCATCTCCTTGCCGTAATCGTCGTAACGACCGGATTCCCGCCATAGATCGGCGGACTGAATGGTCGGCATCAGCACTTCCTGGCAGCCGGTCGCGTCCTGCTCCTCGCGCACGATCTGCTCGATCTTCTTCAAGACCTTGAAGCCCAGCGGCAGCCAGGAATAGATCCCCGCGCTGGCCTGGCGCACCATGCCGGCGCGCAGCATCAGCCGATGGGAAACGATCTGCGCCTCGGCGGGATTTTCCCGCAAAGTGGGCATGAAGAACTGGGAGGAACGCATAGAGCCTCACTAATGGCAATAAATCGAAATGTTGCGGGACTTTAGAGCGCGATCGCCCCAAAGTGAAGCAAAACTGCTTCGCTTTGAGGCGTGAATCGACCTCTAAGTCACCGAAAAGAGCCGGATCTGTAAACGTCACTTTGCGGGGAAATCCGGGCTATTTTGCGGCGGTTTCGGCCCGCGGGGCGGTGGCGCGAGATCGGCCGCCAGCGCTCAGCGGCCGAACTTGTCCCGGCACATGGCGGCCAGGGCGGCATCGTCGTCCGATGTCAATGGCTGGCCGTTGAAGGTGACCTGATCGCCGGTCACCGCCACTGTGCCGATCTCGGCCGTCGCCTTCCACAGCGGCGAATTGGCCGGGATGTGATAGCGCCGACCGATATTGACCTCGATCGGAATATAGATCGTCTCCGGCAGCTTGAGCTGCGAACCGCCGCCGATATCCGCCGGCGCGACGGGCCGGCCGTGGACATCGACCCCGGGCTGATAGGCGACGTCCGGCGCCGGCTGGTACCGCGTCAGATATTCACAATCGCGGCGCGAAATGGCGATATCGGCCGAGGCAAGGGGCGCAGCCGTCACCACCAGGGCGAGGCCGGTCCCGAAAATTTTCGCGTATCGCTTCATGTTATCAAACATATCAGCAGTTTAGCACAGGTCGTCCGAATGCCAAACAAGGCTTGCCAATAAAGGCTTGCGGTATCAGATCCGGATCAGATGAACCTTGGTGACGGGCTTCTTGTCATAGGCCTTGTGGAACCAGCGGCGCGCCGCCAGGCGAATGATCTCAGTCACTTCCTCGGTCAGGTCCCGCTGCGACCGCGACAGGCCCTCGACCGCCGTTCGCACGGCGCCGGCGATACCAATGACGGCCTGGCTCAGCGCTTCATCGACCAGCAACCCCTCCAGGGTCACTTGCGGGTCGGTCAGCAGCTTGCCGCTCTTGTCGAGCACCACGGAAACCAGGATGACGCCATTGGCGCTGAGCCGGTGGCGGTGGCGCACTGCCTCGCTGTCCATCGGCACCAGGGCATTGCCATCGAGGCCGAGGCGGCCGACCGACACCTGGTCGAGGATCTCGGCCGGGCCGGGTGCCAGCCGGATCAGACGGCCATTGGCGGCTTCCAGGGCTTCCGGCACCTGGCACGCGCGGGCAAGCGCCACGTGTTCCTTGATATGGCGCGCCTCGCCATGAACCGGGATGGCAATCCGCGGCCGCACCCAGTGATACATTTCGGCCAATTCATCGCGCGCCGGATGGCCGGAGACATGCACGTTCTCGTCATGGTCGGTGATGATCTCGACGCCAAGCTTGCTGAAATCGTTGTGCAGCTGGGAGATCGATTTCTCGTTGCCGGGAATGACGCGGCTGGAAAAAATCACCGTATCGCCATCCTCCAGCTGTACCTGCGGATGCTCGCCGCGGGCGATCCGGAACAGTGCCGAACGCGGCTCGCCCTGGCTGCCGGTACAGATCAGCAGGATCTTGCCCGGCGGGAAATAGCCGACATCGTGTTCGGTGACGAAATCCTCGAGGTCAGTGAGATAGCCGTTCTCGCGTGCCGACAGCACCATGCGCCACAGCGAGCGACCGATCAGCGCCACCCGCCGGTCATGCGCCGCCGCCACCTTGGCGATGGTGTCGATGCGGGCGATGTTGCTGGCAAAGCAGCCAATGGCGACGCGGCCTTTCAGGCGGCCGACCACTTCCATCAGGGAATCCCGCACATCGGCTTCCGAGCCGGAGGTTCCCTCGACGAAGACATTGGTGGAATCGCAGATCATGGCAAGCACGCCGCCCTGCCCCAGCCGGCGCAAGGCCGCCTCGTCCGTGGCCTCGCCGACCAGTGGCTCGGGGTCGAGCTTCCAGTCGCCGGTATGGAGCACCGGGCCCAAGGGCGTGCGGACCACGACCGCATTTGGCTCCGGGATCGAATGGGTGAGCGTGATCAGTTCGATCTCGAAGGGCGCCAGACTGAATTTACCCGACATCGGGATCTCGGTGATCGTCGCTTCATCCTGCAGCCCCACCTCTTCCAGCTTGCGGCGCAGCACCGAGGCGGTGAAGGGTGTAGCATAGAGCGGACAGCGCAGCCGCGACCACAGATAGGGCACGGCGCCGATATGGTCTTCATGGGCATGCGTGAGGACGATACCGACCAGATCCTGCGCCCGTTCGGTGATGAAGGTCGGATCCGGCATGATGATATCGATGCCCGGCGTCGCCTCGTCGCCGAAAGTGATACCGAGATCGACCATGAGCCATTTGCCGGCATGGCCGTAGAGATTGAGGTTCATGCCGATCTCGCCCGCCCCGCCCAGAGGCAGGAACCACAATTGATCATGGGGCGGACTAAATGGATCGGTCATGCAGCAGCCTTCTAAGGAGTTGTCTTCTGGTTGGCCTGGTAGATCATGGCGAGGCCGCGCAGGGTCAGGTCGCCATCGACGATGTCGATCACACCGGCATCTTCCTTGAACAAAGGAGCAAGACCGCCGGTTGCAATCACCTTCATCGGCTTGTTCATCTCAGTGCGAATGCGCCGCACCAGGCCCTCGATCAGCGAAATATATCCCCAATAGACGCCAGCCTGCATGGCCGGCACCGTGCTCTTGCCGATCACCGATTTCGGCCGGTTGATGGCAATGCCGGGCAGCTTCGAGGCCGCCATATAGAGCGCTTCCAACGACAAGTTGATGCCGGGGCAGATGACGCCGCCGATATAGCCGCCATCGCTATCGACCACGTCGAAGGTCGTCGCCGTGCCGAAATCAATGACGATCAACGGCCCGCCATAGAGGCGATGCGCCGCCACGGCATTGACCAGGCGATCGGCGCCGACCTCTTCCGGCCGGTCGAGGCGCACCGGAATGGTCAGCTTGACGCCGTCCTGGCCGACAATCTGCGGGTCGCAATTGAAATAGCGCCGGACCAGGCCTTTCAGGGCGAAGACCACGTCAGGCACGACCGAAGCGATGATGGCGCCGGTGACCAGGTCTCGGCGCAGGCCCTCGATATCCATCAATTGCGTGAGCCAGACGCCGTACTCGTCGGCGGTGCGGCGATGGTCGGTGGAAATGCGCCAGACGCCGCGCTGCTGGTCGCCGTCATAGAGAGCAAAGACGATATTGGTATTGCCGCAATCGATGGTCAGCAGCATCTTCTATCCTCGGTCTGTTGCCGGCGCCTGGGGCGGCATCATGCCCGGCAGAAAGATGTCCCCGGCCGCAATCCGCTTCACGCCCATTCCCGGCCGATCCAGCAACAAGGCGCCGTCGCGATCGAGGTCGAGGAAGGTGCCGGTCAAGGTTTCCGTCTCCAGGCGCACGACGATCTCGCTGCCGATGCCGATGGCGCGGCTGCGCCAGGCCGGCAGCACGGCCGGAAAACCGCCCCGTTCCCAGACCGCATAATGGCAGGCGAAGCGCTCGAGGAACCGGTCAAGCAGATCAGCGGCGGAAATCAGGGCGGCTCCCTGCTCCGCGAGGTCCGTGACGGGATAGAGCGTCTGGTCCGGATGGCTGACGATATTGACGCCCAGCCCGATCACCAAAGCCGGCAATCCATCCGTAACAGCGCCAGCACTTTCGAGCAGAATGCCGGAAATCTTGCACCCCTCGACCAGCAGATCGTTCGGCCATTTGTGCCGGACATCGCGGTTGGGCAAGAGGTCGCTGAGAACGTCCCCCAGCGCCGTCACCGTCACGAAACTCAGCGTCGCGATGGCGGCCGGCGGTTGGGCAAGACGCAGGAGCAGCGAACAATAGAGATTGCCGGGCGGCGATGCCCAGGACCGCCCGCGCCGGCCGCGGCCGGCATTCTGTCGATCGGCGCGAATGACCAGACCCGAGGCTGCGCCGGCATTGGCGCGGTCACGGGCGAGGTCGTTCGTACTATCGACGAGGTCGTAGTGTTCGACGTGAAACTGCAGGCTCATCCCGCGAAGAGGCTGGCCGCCGCTGCGGTGGCGCTACCGGTCAACGGCACCAGGACCGCCGGCACGACGGAGAACAGGATCAGCACAACGGTTACGCACAGGACCAGGCGCAGCGAGCTGTCGACGCGGTCGAAACCGCCGGCCGCTTCATCGAAGAACATGATCTTGATGATGCGGATGTAATAGAAGGCCGACACCACGCTGGAAAGCACGCCGATCACGGCCAGCACCGTCAGCGAGCGGTCCAAGGCGCCCGCCTCGATTGCCGCCTTGAAGACGAAGAACTTGCCGAAAAAGCCGCCCAGCGGCGGAATGCCCGCCATCGAGAACATGAAGATCGCCAGCGAATAGGCCAGCAGCGGCTGGCTCTTCGACAGGCCGGCGAGATCGGAAACCCGCTCGACCATCTCGCCGCGCTGACGCATGGCCAGGATGACGGCAAAGGTTCCGAGCGTCATGACGATGTAAATCGACAGATAAATCAGCAGCCCGGCGATGCCGGCCTGCGAGCCGGCCGCAAGCCCGACCAGGGCATAGCCGATATTGCCGATCGAGCTATAGGCCATCAGGCGCTTGATATTGGTCTGGAAGATCGCCGCGAAGCTACCGAGCAGCATGGAGGTGACGGAGATGAACCAGATCACCTGGCGCCATTCCTCGGTCATATGACCGAAGGCGCCGACCAGCAGGCGCGCGAACAAGGCGACGGCCGCCACCTTGGGTGCCGCGGCGAAGAAGGCGGTGACCGGTGTCGGCGCGCCCTCATAGACGTCCGGCGTCCACATATGGAACGGCACCGCGGAAATCTTGAAAGAGAGGCCGGCACAGAGGAACACCATGCCGATGACGAGGCCGAGATTGAAGGTGCCGCCCTGGCTCTGGATCGCGGCAGCGATGGCATTGAAGCCGGTCGCACCGGTGAAACCATAGACCAGCGAGGCGCCGTAGAGGAGCATGCCGGAGCTGAGTGCCCCCAGCACGAAATACTTCAGGCCCGCTTCCGTCGAGCGCAGCGTATCGCGGCGGATCGCGGCAATCACGTACAGCGCCAGGCTCTGCAGCTCGAGACCGACATAGAGCGAGATGAGATCATTGGCCGAGATCATCATCTGCATGCCGAGCGTCGCGAACAGCATCAGCAGCGGGATCTCGAAGCGCGCCATTTGCTCGCGTTCGACATAGGTGAGTGTCATGAAGATGCTGACCACGGCGGAGACCAGCACCAGCGACTTGGCATAGATGCCGAAACTGTCGACAGTGAAGAGACCGTTGAAAGCCAGCGCCGCCTTGCCTCCGGGCAGATCGGCGGTGACGGTCAGGAACAAAGCGACGAGCAGCACCACCATCGAAGCGAGGCCGACCAGACGGGTTGCCTTGTCACCGCGGAAGACGCCGACCAGGAGCAGGACCAAGCCGGCAACGGCGATCCAGATTTCCGGTATGGCAGGTTGATAGATCAACTGGTCCATTTGTCGTTTATTCCCCTGCGACCTGAGTACCGGAAGCGGCGGCGGCTGTTTTTTCCACCGCGCCGTCCTTGGCAGCCGTCTGATGTGTCGCCGCCTGATAATTCTGCACCAGCTTATCGACCGACGGCGCCATGATACTGGTGAAGGAAGCTGGATAGATGCCCATCCACATCACGATCGCTACCAGCGGCACGAAGATGGCGATTTCGCGCGGGCTGAGATCGAGCAGCGACTTCAGATCTTCCTTCTCGAGCTTTCCGAAGATCACCCGGCGATAGAGCCAGAGCATATAGGCCGCACCGAGGATAATGCCGGTGGTGATCAAAGCGGCGACCCAGGTATTGGCCTGGAACGTACCCGCCATCACCAGGAATTCGCCGATGAAGCCGCTGGTGCCCGGCAGGCCGACCGAGGCCATTGTCATCACCATGAACATGAAGGCATAGCGCGGCATGTTGTTGACGAGGCCGCCATAGCGGGAGATCTCGCGGGTATGCAGCCGGTCATAGACGACGCCAACGCAAAGGAAAAGAGCGCCGGATACGATGCCGTGGCTCAGCATCTGGAAGATGGCGCCCTGCAGGCCCTGCACATTGAAGGTGAAGATGCCGGCCGTCACGAAGCCCATATGGGCGACCGAGGAATAGGCGATCAGCTTCTTCATGTCGTGCTGCGCCAGCGCCACCAGCGACGTATAGATGACGGCGATGGCGCTCAAGGCGAAGATCAGCGGCGTGAAATGCGCCGAAGCGAGCGGCAGCAGCGGCAGCGAGAACCGCAGGAAACCGTAGCCGCCCATCTTCAGCAGCACGCCGGCCAGGATCACGGAACCTGCGGTGGGTGCCTCGACATGGGCGTCCGGCAGCCAGGTATGGACAGGCCACATCGGCATTTTCACGGCGAAGGAGGCGAAGAATGCCAGCCACAGCCAGTTCTGCCAGCCAGGCTCGATCGCCTTGGTCATCAGCACCGGAATATCGGTAGTACCGACCAGGAAATAGATCGCCAGGATTGCCAGCAGCATCAGCACGGAGCCGGCCAGCGTATAGAGGAAGAACTTGAAGGCGGAATAGACGCGCCGCGCGCCGCCCCAGATGCCGATGATGAGGAACATCGGGATGAGGACGCCTTCGAAGAAGACGTAGAAGACGACGAGATCGAGCGCGCAGAAGGTGCCGACCATCAAGGTTTCCAGCACCAGGAAGGCCAGCATGTATTCCTTGACCCGGACCTGGACCGATTCCCAGCTCGCCAGGATGCAGATCGGCGTCAGCAGGGTCGACAGCAGGACGAAAGCCATGGAAATGCCGTCGACGCCCATGTGGTAGGAAATCTGCAGCGCGGGGATCCAGTCGCGCAGTTCCTCAAACTGGAAATTGGCCGAACTACTGTCGAAACCGAACCAGAGCTTGAGCGAGACCAGGAACGTCAGTAGCGAGGTCCAGAGGGCGATCCAGCGCGACGTGCGGGCCGAGGTCTGGCCGCGCGCCAGCAGGATGATCAGCAACGCCCCGGCCAGCGGCAGGAACGTGATCAGCGATAACCAGGGAATGGTGGAAGTGCTCGTCATCACCGAACTCACAATTTCGTGCCGATCAAGTACCAGCTGACCAGCACAACGACACCGATCAACATGGCAAAGGCATAGTGGTACACATATCCGGTCTGCAGCTTGCTGGCGCGCTTGGCGATCGCCAGCGTCGCCGAGGCGATGCCATCCGGACCGCAGCCATCGATGACGGCGCCGTCGCCACCCTTCCACAGGCCGAAGCCGAGCGCCTTGGCGCTCCGGACGAAGACGAGGTCATAAAGCTCATCGAACATCCATTTGCGGAAGACGAAGGTGTAGATGCCGCCGAAGGCCCTGGCGATCGATCCGGCCACGCCCGGCTTCCGGATATAAGCGACATACGCAAGCGCAATGCCGGCGATACCCATAACCAGCGGCAGCAGCTTGACCCATTCATCGACCTGCTCGGCCTTCTCCAGGATATCGTTCTCCGGACCGTAGAAGATCGCGGAGCCGAAGAATTCGTGGGCGTGACCGCCGACGAAGTAGTGAACGAAGAGAATGCCCGAGAAGATCGCGCCGGCAGCCAGCACGAACAGCGGCACCAGCATGTCCCAGGGGCTTTCATGCACGTGATGCAAGGTCTCGTGATCGCAGCGCGGCTTGCCATGGAAGGTCATGAACAGCAGGCGCCAGGAATAGAAGGCCGTCATGAAGGCGGCGGCGATACCCAGCCAGAAAGCGTAGTGACCGACGACACTGCCCGAAGCGAAAGCCGATTCCAGGATCGAATCCTTGGAATAGAAGCCGGCGAAGATCGGGATTCCGGCCAGGGCCAGGTTGCCGATCCACATCAGCACATAGGTGGTGGGAATGAGCTTGTAGATGCCGCCCATCTTGCGCATGTCCTGCTCACCCGACATGGCGTGGATGACCGAGCCGGACCCCAGGAACAGCAGCGCCTTGAAGAAGGCATGGGTGAAAAGATGGAACATCGCCGCGCCGTAGGCGCCAACACCGGCCGCGAAGAACATGTAGCCGAGCTGCGAGCAGGTCGAATAGGCGATGACGCGCTTGATGTCGAATTGCGTCAGCCCGATGGTCGCGGCGAAGAAGGCGGTGCTGGCACCGACCACGGCGACGACGTCGCGCGCTGCCGGGGCATATTCGAACATCGGCGACAGGCGGCAGACCATGAAGACACCCGCGGTCACCATGGTGGCGGCATGAATGAGCGCCGAAACCGGGGTCGGGCCTTCCATGGCATCCGGCAGCCAGGTATGCAGGCCGAGCTGTGCCGACTTGCCCATCGCGCCGACGAAAAGCAGCAGGCAGAGCGTCGTCAGGATATCGACGTTCCAGCTGAGGAAATGGAAGCTGTGGCCGACCTGGCCCGGCGTCGCCGCGAAGACGGTGTTGAAGTCGACCGAACCGAAGATCATGAAGACGCCCATGATGCCGAGCGCAAAGCCGAAATCGCCGACACGATTGACGACGAAGGCCTTGATGGCGGCGGCATTAGCGCTGGGCCGGTCGAACCAGAAGCCGATCAGCAGGTAGGAGCTGAGGCCCACCCCTTCCCAGCCGAAGAACATCTGCATGAAGTTATCGGCCGTCACCAGCATCAGCATGCAGAAGGTGAACAGGCTGAGATAGGCCATGAAGCGCGGCACCGACTTGTCGTGGTGCATGTAGCCGATCGAATAGACATGCACCATGGCCGAAACCGTGGTCACGACGATCAGCATGACCGCCGTCAGCTGGTCGATGCGCAGGGCCCAGTTGGCCTTGAAGTTGCCGGTCGCAAACCAGGTGAAGAGCTGCACCGTGCGCGGATGATTGGCGAAGGTGACGTCGCAGAAAACGATCCAGGCGATGACGCAGGTGATCAGCATCAGGCCGGAGGTGATCCACTGCGCCGCCAGATCGCCGATCCGGCGATTGCCGAAACCGGCAATCAGCGCGCCAAGGAGAGGCAGGGCGACAATCGCGACTTCCATCTCGTTCAACCCTTCATCACATTGATGTCCTCAACCGCGATCGAGCCGCGGTTGCGGAAGTAAACCACCAGAATGGCGAGGCCGA